>SVCF01000012.1 GCA_015058475.1 Clostridium butyricum
GATGAAGTAAAGAATGAAGTGATAAAATATAAAAATAAAATCTTTACATACAACATATAGGGGGCATTAAGTAATGAAAAGAAACGATACATTGACTATGATTGGATTAGTCGTAGGAATAGGGATGATGTTCTACGGAATGATGGGACAAAATGGTTTTGCTGATTTAAAACTATTCTGGGATGCTCCATCTGTAGCGATTACATTAGGAGGTTCAATAGCATCAGTAATGATTGTAACTCCAATGTCTGAATTTAAAAAAGTTGGGCAGTTATTTCTTCAAGCATTAAAGGAACCTAAGATATCTAAGGGTGAAACTATAGTGCAATTTAGTGAACTTTCAAAAAAAGCTAGAAGAGAAGGCTTACTATCTTTAGAAGATGCTATTAATAATCTTGATGACGCATTTTTAAAGAAAGGCCTTCAAATGGTTGTAGATGGTATTGAACCGGAATCAATTAGAGAAATATTAGAACTTGACATAAGTGAAATGGAAGCAAGACATAAAAGCGGTTCTGATATATTTAAAACATGGGGGGGATTTGCTCCAGCGTATGGTATGCTAGGTACTCTTATAGGTCTTATACAAATGCTTGCAAATCTTCAGGATTCATCAACAATTGCCTCAGGTATGGCAAAAGCCTTAATAACTACTTATTATGGTTCATTTATTGCAAACATTTTTGCATCACCTATATCGCAAAATTTACTAATTAAAAGTGGTAAAGAGGTAACACTAAAAGAAATGATGGTAGAAGGGATACTCGCAATACAATCAGGAGTTAATCCAAGAATTGTTGAAGATAAACTTATATCATATTTATCTCCACAAGAAAGAAGCGAATATTTAGCAGCTAATGCAAATTCAAGTGAAGGAGTTGCATAATATATGGCGAGAAAAAAGAAACAAGAAGATGGTGGGTTAACAGGTGATGAATGGTTAGGAACATATTCTGACTGTGTAACTTTACTTTTAACATTTTTTATTTTATTATATTCTATGTCAACAGTTGATGCTCAAAAAGTACAAGCGATATCAGAAGCATTTTCAATAATGACAGGAAGAGAAGCAGATAGTATTTTAGAATTTGAACAGTATAATGGAAATCAGCCAGTAATAGGTGGAGAAACAAAGTACGAAAATTTAGGTGAAGAAAGTCCAGAAGAGGAAGTACAAAGTAAAATGTATGATAAGGTAAAAGAATACCTAGAAGAAAATCAATTGAATGCCAGCATAGCTGATGTTACATCTGATGAAAGAGGTGTAATTATAGAACTTAGAGACAATGTACTTTTTGATACAGGAAGGGCAACATTAATACCTGAAAGTACAGAAGTACTGGATAAAATTAATGCCTTAATATCAACATTACCTAACAATATTATAGTTGAAGGTCATACTGATAATGTTCCTATAAGTAATTCACAATTTCCAAGCAACTGGGAATTATCTACCATAAGAGCTACAACCGTTGTTAGATATTTTACAGAAACTTGTGGTCAAGATCCTGCAAGGATTAGTGCAGCAGGATATGGAGAATATAAACCAGTTGTTGAAAATACTACTGATGAAAATAGAGCTGAAAATAGAAGGGTAAATATTTTAATTGTTGCAAATAATGAGGAGTGAGAATAATGGCAGAAAAACAGGATGTAAAAAAAGAAAATTCAGGGAAGAGTAATAAGGGAGTATTGGTCGTTTTATTTATTTTAGGATTATTTGTACTGGGGGCAGCTACTTTTGGTGGTGTATATTTATTTATGAAAACAAATAATAGTGTATCAGCACAACAAGTAGTAATAGAGAATTTATATACTGATTTAGGTGAATTTACAGTAAACTTAAATGATGAAGGTGGAAAAAAATACGTAAAATGTCAAGTTGCTGTTGGCTATGAGAAAAAAGATAAAAAAACACCAGCAGAATTAACAACTAATGCCGTAGTTGTTAAAGATGCAATAATATTTTATTTAAGAAATCATGATTCTGAATTTGTAAATGATATAGCAAATGAAGAAATTATGAAAAAAGAATTAATTGAAAACATTAATAAGGAACTTGTAAAGGGAAAAATAACAGATATTAGATTTTCTAATTTTATAGTTCAATAAGAAAGTGAAAAATATGTTTGAATTTTTAAAGGTATGTGGAAAATTAGTTTTATCACTAACTACAGTTTTATTATTAATATTTTTAGTTTTTAGAGTTTTAGGTAATAAAGTTAATGATATTAATAATAAGAAATATATGAAAATAGTTGATAGACTACAAATAACAAAAGATAATAGTATTGTTATTGTGAGAATTGGAAAAAAAGGATACGTAATGTCTAGTTCTGCACATAATATTGAAAAAATTGAAGAATTAGAAGAAGAAGAATTGGAAAAAATTGAGGATATAAAAAAGCAATCATTTAATGAAATGCAGTCTTTTTATGATAGGGCTTTTATAAAATTAAAAGAAATTAAAGGAGATAAGCATGAAAAATAATAAAAAGAAGACAATATTAGTATTGTTAATGGCTTTTATAATTATAGCATTTTTTAAAATAGATGCATATGCTGCTCCAAATGCTGTAGATATACCACAGGTAAATGTATCGATAGGTGATGGCAATAATACACCACAAGATTATGTCAGTAGTATAAAGATACTTATATTTTTTACAATACTTTCACTAATGCCATCTATAATGATAATGCTTACATCATTTACGCGAATAGTTGTAGTTTTTTCTTTTCTTAAGAATGCATTAGGTGCTACACAAGCATTACCAGCACAAGTAACTACTGGATTAGCATTATTTTTGACATTATTTATAATGACACCTGTGTATACTGAAATTAATAATAATGCAATTAAACCATATTTGCAGGAACAGATAACACAGGAAGAGGCCATTGATATAGGATCAAAGCCTTTAAAAGAGTTTATGTTAAAGCAAACAAGAGAAAAGGACTTAAAATTATTTGTGGAGATTAGTGGATTAAATGAGAATGAAGTAACAAGAGACAACATACCATTTACAACCTTAATACCAGCATTCGCTATAAGCGAATTAACGACAGCTTTTGAAATAGGATTTTTGATATATTTACCATTTATAATAATGGATATGGTAATAGGAAGTATTCTTATGTCAATGGGAATGATGATGTTACCTCCAGCAATGGTTTCGTTGCCATTTAAAATATTATTATTTGTAATGGTAGATGGATGGTATTTATTAATTAAATCTTTAGTAATAAGTTTTACATAATGAGGTGAGAGAAAATGAGTCAAGCACTACTTAACACAGTAATTAAAGATGGAATGATAACAGCAGCTAAAGTTTCAGGGCCAATACTGATAAGTATGTTAGCTGTTGGTTTAATAATAAGTCTTATACAAGCAACGACACAGATACAAGAACAAACCTTGACTTTTCTCCCTAAAATATTTGTGGCTGCATGTGTTGGAATATTTTTGGGAAGTTGGATGTTGGAAGCAATAACTTCATACACAACAAGGATTTTTGAAATAATAACTAAGATTACAACGTAGGAGGTAGAGCATGATTGATACAGCCTACTTTCTTGCTTTATTTTATATATCATTAAGATTATCAGCTTATTTTTTAGTTGTTGATATCTTTTTCCCAACAGGAACACCTAAAATGTTAAAAGGTATTTTATCTTTGCTTATCAGTTTATCTGTCCTTGGTGGGGTTGACTATAGTGGTTTAAATGCAAGCGTAATCAGTAATTATCAATTGGCTTTGTTTGGAGTAAACGAGGTCATGACTGGAATTGTATTTGGTGTAGTTACTAATATGATTTTTATGGCCGCAAAATTTGCAGGGGCATGGATGGACTTTCATGTTGGATTTATGATGACTTCAATGATAGATCCAGCAACTGAGACTCAATCCACATTACTTGGAAATCTTACTTACATGATTGCTACTTTAATCTTTTTTATAGTAGATGGGCATCATTTAGTTATTAATTCTTTAATAAAGAGTTTTGATATTTTATCAATTGGTTCAAGTATAATTTTCCAAGATAATATAATGCAGGTTATAGAAATCATAATTAAATGTTTTGCATTAGGAACTAAGATGGCTATACCATTAGTTTTAGTGATATTAATTACTGATTTATGTTTAGCATTAATAACTAGGACAGTGCCAACAATCCCAGTAATGCTTTTTGGACTACCTATTAAATTTTTATTAGGGATATTCACATATGTACTTCTACTGCCAATGATATTTAAAATTATGGCTAATGCAATAACTAATTTACCAAATATATTTGAAAGCTTAATTAGTGTATTTCAGATATTACCAATGGTTTTTATATTTGCAGATGATAAAGATGGAAAAACTGAAGAAGCAACTCCAAAGAAATTATCAGATGCAAAGAAAAAAGGTCAAGTTGCTAGAAGTAAAGATGTAAATGTAGCAATTACAATGGTAGTTTGTACATTTGTAGTTGCAGCATTTTCTAATATATTGGGCAGAACACTGAAAGAAGTAACTATTAATTTTTTATCATTTGAAAAATTTAATAGTTTTAATGAATTAATGATCAGTAATTGGATGATGACTGCACTAATAAATGCGGGAAAAATAATATTGATCTTTGCAGTTCCAATATTAATTGCAGGAGTTGTAGCAAGTATATTACAAACAGGATTTATTTTCACAAAAGAACCAATAAAGTTTTCTCTTGGAAAATTGAAGCCTAGAAATGGATTTAAGCAAATTTTCTCAAAAAGAAGTTGGTTAAATCTGGGCAAGAATATTGCTGTTGTAATAATAGTAAGTTATATGGCCTATGACTTTATAAAAGATAATTATAATGACATACTTGCAATTTATAACTTGAATTTTATTTCTATTGCATTAGAAATAAAAAATCTAGTTGTAGATATTTTTAAAAAAATATGTTTAGTACTTATTGTAATTGGTGCTACAGATTTTTATTTTCAAAAAAAGTTACATAAGAAAGAAATGAGGATGACCAAACAAGAAGTAAAAGATGAATATAAGAACATGGAAGGTGATCCTAAAATTAAAGCAAAACAAAAGCAAAAGCAAAGAGAAATAGGTATGCAAAGAATGATGCAATCAGTAGCGGATGCGACAGTTGTTATTACAAACCCTACACATTTAGCAATTGCTTTAAAATATGAAGAAGGTACATCAGGAGCACCAATAGTAGTGGGAAAGGGTGCAGATTATATTGCATTGAAAATTAAGAATATTGCAAAGGAAAATGATGTTCCAATAATTGAAAATAAGCCTCTCGCAAGGCTTATGTACGAAAAAGTAGAAATAGATCAAGAAATCCCTCAAGATTTGTATCAAGGGGTAGCAGAAATTTTAGCTGTAGTTATGAAGCTGAAAAAATAGAGGGGATGAGTTAATTTGGAGTTAGGAAAAAGAATGAACATAAAAGATAACTTTGATGTAATGGTAGCCATTGGAATTATATGTATAATAGTTATGATGATAGTTCCATTACCAGAAATAGTATTAGACTTGTTATTGGCATTTAATATTACAATTTCAATAGTAATTATATTAATAACTATGTTTACTACTAATGTACTTCAACTTTCAATCTTTCCGTCATTATTACTTATAACAACATTATTTAGATTAGCGTTAAATATATCATCAACAAGATTAATATTGAGTGAAGCTAAGGCAGGAGCTATAATAGAAGCTTTTGGAGAGTTTGTTATAGGTGGAAATTATGTAGTTGGTATTATTATATTCTTAATACTAATAGTAATAAATTTTATGGTTATTACAGCAGGTTCTGGTAGAGTTGCAGAAGTTTCTGCAAGATTTACATTAGATGCTATGCCAGGTAAACAGATGAGTATTGATGCAGACCTTAACTCCGGATTAATTGATGAGAGAGAAGCTATAAAAAGAAGAGAAGATTTACAAGCTGAAGCAGATATATTTGGAGCTATGGACGGTGCCTCTAAGTTTGTAAAGGGAGATGCTACAGCAGGATTAATTATTACAGCTATAAATATTATTGGTGGAATAGTTATAGGAGTTCTTCAAAAAGATATGTCTATAGGAGATGCAGCACAAACATATGTTAGATTAACTGTAGGGGATGGACTTGTAAGTCAGATTCCAGCATTGTTGATTTCTACTGCTGCAGGTATATTAGTTACTACTTCAGGTAGTAAAGAAAACTTAGGTAATACATTAACGAAGCAATTAACAGCATTCCCAGTAGTTTCAGCTGTAGCTAGTGGAATAATGTTATTCTTGGCAATGGTACCTAATATGCCAAAGTTACCCTTTTTAATGGCCTCTGGTGCAGCAGGAGCTTTAGCATATATTTTATATAAAGAAGAAAATAATAAACTTATAAGTGAAACAATTTCTGAAGAAGATGAGATAATAGAAGCAGAGCGTAAAGAGCCAGAAAATGTTATGAACTTAATAAATGTTGAACCAATGGAAGTTGAAATTGGGTATGGTCTTATTCCTCTTGCAGATGAAAGTACAGGTGGAGATTTACTTCAAAGAATTGCATCTGTAAGGAGACAATGTGCTATTGAAATGGGGATTGTTGTTCAGCCAATAAGAATCAGAGATAATTTACAGCTTAAAACTAATGAATATGTAATAAAAATAAGAGGTACAGTAGTTGTTTCTTCAGAACTTATGCCTAGCATGTTATTATGTATGGATCCTACGGGGGATAATTCAGATATTCAAGGAATAAAAACAATAGAACCGACATTTGGTCTACCAGCAGTTTGGATAAATAAAGATCAAAGAGAAGAAGCAGAAATCAAGGGATTAACGGTAGTTGACCCAACAACTGTTATGGTAACACATTTAACAGAAACAATAAAAACACATTCATATGAATTACTTGGTAGACAAGAAGTTAAACTTATTATTGATAACATAAAAGAAAAATATAGTGCTGTTGTAGAAGAACTTATACCAGATTTAATGACAATTGGTGAAATTCAAAAAATACTACAAAGCTTACTTAGAGAAAAAGTTCCTATCAAGGATATAGTAACAATATTAGAATCTTTAGCGGATAATTCTAGAAATACAAGGGATTTAGAAGTATTAACAGAATATGTTAGATTTTCACTTGCAAGAACTATATGTAATCAAATTGTGGATGAAAATAAAACAATTAATGTTATAACATTGAGTCCAGATATTGAAGAGATAATTAGTTCGAATATACAAAAATCTGTTCAAGGATCATTCCCGACAGTAGATCCAGAGACAACAACACGAATACTTACAAGTATTAGAAATACTGTTGAATCAGTTTATTTCTACAACAATCAACCAGTTATTTTGGTTTCTCCAAATATAAGGGGAGTATTTAGAAAACTAATAGAGATGGTATTTCCACATATAATGATAATATCTTTAAATGAGGTACCAAATGACGTTCAAATTAATAGTGAAGGAGTTGTAAGTATTTAGATGATTATCAAGAAGTATGTTGCTAAAGACATTAATGAAGCGATGACTAGAATAAAATATGAGATGGGAAAAGATGCTATAATAATAAGTCAAAGGAAAATAAGAAAAAATGGATTCTTGGGACTTTTATCGAGGAAAATAATAGAAGTAACTGCTGCTATAGAAAATACAGTTACTTCAGATGATATAATAGAGAAGAAAAAAGTAGAAACAGAAGAGGATGAATTTAAAAAATCAATTGAAGATATAAAAAGAATCATGGAAAAAGAAAAATTATTGTCAGAAAATAAGATTATAGAAGATAATAAGAATGAATTATCAATTATGGAAAAGAGAATACTAGAGCATAATAAAAAGTTTATAGAAAATTCAACGAATAATGATTCAGATGATTCTGATGTTGCTAAAATAGAAAGTTCTGATGGCGTAGAAACTGTAAGAAAAGAAGTGAATGAACTTAAAAATCTCATAAATAAAGTTATTGAAAATACTTCAAAAGATGAAGTGGTAGTAACAAAAGATGAAAATGAGTTAGTGAAGGAAAAATTAGAGTTATTTGATATTGATGAAAGTTTATATGATGAAATTATTTCGGAAGTTAATGAGAATTTAAAAGAAGATGAAGATATAAATGAAATTTTAAGAGATATTTTTGAAAGAGATATTTTGGTTTCAGCTAAAGAATTATCTGGAAGAGTAGTATTAGTTGGACCAACTGGTGTTGGAAAAACTACTACAATAGCTAAGCTTGCTGGAAGGCTTGCTCTTGTTGAAAAGAAAAAAATAGGTTTAATAACTGTAGATACATATAGAATAGGAGCAATCGAGCAATTAAAGACATATGCAGAGATAATGAACATTCCATTTCAAGTGGTAATCACAACAAAAGAGATGGAAAGTGCTATAGCAGAAATGGAAGAATGTGATGTGATTTTAATTGACACTACAGGTAGAAGTAGTAAAAATGCTATGCAAATTTCAGAGCTTAGAGCTTTTGTTCAAAAGGCTAATCCTGATATAGTAAATATGGTAATAAGTGCAACAACTAAAAATAAGGATATTAGAACTATTTTAGATGGTTATTCAGAGTTAAATTATAATAATGTTATCATAACCAAATTAGATGAAACAACATCATATGGATCTCTATATAATATAGCTAAAATTTCCAATAAACCTATAAATT
The DNA here is from genome assembly GCA_015058475.1 of Clostridium butyricum. Lineage (GTDB taxonomy): Bacteria > Bacillota > Clostridia > Clostridiales > Clostridiaceae > Clostridium > Clostridium butyricum_B. Next base: position 8,665 of record SVCF01000012.1, read on the forward strand.
ATATAACAATAGGACAAAATGTACCAGATGATATAAAATCACCAACAAAAGAAGATATAGCTAGATTTATTTTAGGAGAGGAAACTTTATGTTAGATCAGGCTGAGTCACTAAGAAAGTTAGTTAGTAATAAAAATAATGAATTAAGTAAAAAACAGACTTCTTCAATGAAGATTATTACAGTCACTTCTGGTAAGGGAGGCGTTGGAAAAAGTAATTTTGTTGTTAACTTAGCTGTTACATTGCAAAAAAAGGGTAAAAAAGTATTGATTTTTGATGCAGACTTAGGTATGGGGAATGATGATGTTTTATTAGGGTTATATCCTAAATATAATATATTTGATATTATATTTACTACTAAGAAAATAGAGGATATAATTATAGAAGGGCCATGTGGGATTAGTTTAATACCTGGAGGGTCTGGGTTAAATAAGGTTCAAGAATTAGATGAAAAAGAAAAACAATTGTTTTTGAAAGAACTAGATAGTATAGAGGAATATGATTATTTATTAATGGATACAGGGGCTGGTGTTAGCAAAGATATTCTTTCTTTTATCTCAGCAAGTGAGGAATTAATAGTAATTACAACTCCAGAACCGACTTCATTAACAGATGCATATAGTTTGATAAAGGCTACTGATCATTTTAAGTTACAAACAAAAGCGAAAATCGTAGTAAATAGAGCTTTTACAAAAGAAGAGGGACAGGAAACATTTAACAAAATGCTTCGAGCAGTTAGCAGATTTCTAGAAATAGACATAGATTATTTAGGATGTATTTTAGATGATCGAAAACTGGTACAAAGTGTACGGGCTCAGAAACCATTTGTTTTATTATATCCTAATTGTGATGCGACTAAAAATATAGAAGAAATTGCAAAGAAAATTATTGGGGAATGTGAAAGCTCGTCAGAGGGCGTAAAAGGTTTATTTAAAAAGATATTTAATGTATTTTCATAGGGGGAGTTATAGTGGCAAATTTGAAACTTAAAGTTAATGATAGGATAGAAGTTGTAGTTGATGAAAAACATTACAAAGCCTTAATAGTTGATATTAGTGATGATGGCATAAAAATAAATATACCTGTGTGTAATGACGAATATTTAATGTTATATAGAGGAGATACTATAGAAATTAATTCGTATTTAGAAGGTGGACAATGTTTTAATTATTATTGTGATGTTGTATCTAAGGGAAAAGATAATAATGTTATTTACTACAAATTAACAAAACCTTATGATGTTAGAAAAATACAAAGACGAAACTTTTTTAGAGTTCAGTTATTGGAAGATATTAGTTACAAGAATATTACAAATAAAACAGAAAAAGAAATTGAAGAAATGCCATATATCAATGCTACAATGGTGGATTTGAGCGGTGGTGGATTGAGAGTAAAAACAAAAGAGAAGCTAAAAAATGGAAATGTGATAGTTCTTAGAATAAATATGACAGGAATTGAAGTCAAGTTAAAGGGTGAAATAGTTAGAGGGGAATTAGCTGATGATAATGAGATGGTATGCGGCGTTAAATTTTTAGATATAACAGATGTGCAATCCGATAGAATAATAAGAGAAATTTTTGAAATTTCAAGAAAACAAAGAGCAAGAATATAAGAAATTATGGGTGAAGGGGTAATGGTATGAATATGGTGAAAGAGATTGATGGAAAAAAACAAATAGTAGAAGAATATATTCCATTAGTAAAGTATATTGCCTCTAGAGTTATGTTTGAAAAAAATAAGTACATGGAATATGAGGATCTAGTAAGTTATGGAATGATTGGATTAATGGATGCTATAAAAAAATACGATAGCACAAAAGGAATGAAGTTTTCTTCGTATGCATCAATAAGAATAAAAGGTTCAATGATAGATGAATTAAGAAAAAATAGACCTATATCTAAAGGTGCTATGGATAAACTTAATAAATACAATAAAGCTATAGATGAGTTACAAGTGAAATTACTTAGAGAACCTAATAATAAGGAAATAGCTGATTATTTAGAAATGACAACAAATGAAGTTGCTGAAATAGAAAACTATATTAACTATATTTCTATGATTTCTTTGGAAAATGTAATTTTTTCAGATGATGAAGATATGAATCTTATGGGAATTATAGAAGATAAGAATAGTCCAAGTCCTGATGCGGTATTGCAAGAAAAAGAGCAATTAGAGATATTAACAAAAGCAATTGAATTGTTAAAAGAAAAAGATAGACTGGTTTTAAACCTATATTATTATGAAGGATTAACATTAAAAGAAATTGGTTCGGTATTAAGTGTATCAGAATCTAGAGTTTGCCAATTACATAGTAGAGCAATTAAAAATTTAAGAGATTGTATGAAAAAGTTGCATTATATGGATTAAATTTAATAATGTATAATGAGGGAAGTATTATGCCAATAATTTTGATACTTGTAGGGTTTATTTTAATAATATATAGCTATTTATCTATGAAAAGGGAAAAAACACTACATAACAATAATGAACAAAGTGAGTTTGCTTCATTTCAAGATATATTAAGAGATAATAAAAGTGGTCTTACAGACTATAAGTTTGAACTTGGAGTTTTAAGAAAAGATATTGGTGAAAGCCTAAATGAATTACAACAGGAAATATTAGATATAAAAGTTACCTTGAATATGATTAAAGAAAAAGATGGGATACACGAAAATAAAAGTGATATTAAAGATCATAATAATTTACATGAAGAGTATGACAATAAAAGTAGTAAAACTTCAAGTATAAGAGTTCTTTTAGAAGAAGGGTTAACAGATGAAGAAATAAGTAGAAAGTTATCTGTTAGCAAGGGGGAGATACTATTAGTAAAAGGTTTATACAAACAACAATAAAAAAAATGGAGTTTTTTAAAGATAATAAAATCTTAATGGGAATAGGTATAGGATTAATTTTAGGTGTTATATTTATGTTTAATTATCAATATAACAATTCCCTTTCAGATTATGAGATAGAAGAACGCGCAAGAGAATTAGGGATGATTTATGAAAATGAACAAAAGGCTATATTAAAAGGAGTGGAAGAAAAATGATAAGAGGATTATATACTTCTGTATCAGGGTTAATAACTTTACAACAAGAACAGGAAACGGTAACTAACAATATAGCAAATGTAAACAATAATGGTTTTAAAAAATCAGTACTTGTTAAGCAAAGTTTTGATGATGTGTTGATTGCTAATAGACAAAAATTAGTTGGAAATAAATATGTATCAAATGAAATTGGAAATTTAAATTTAGGAGTAATGACAGATGATGTAAAAACAGTTTTTACTCAAGGTTCTTTTAAATCGACTGAGAATATGACTGACTTTGGAATTGATGGAAGAGGATTTTTTGTGGCACAAAATGGAAATCAAAGAGTGTTCACTAGAGATGGGAATTTTAAAGTTAATAATCAAGGATATCTAATTACTAGTGATGGATCGGATGTTTTAGGGAGAAATCTTGCAACAAATACAATAGAACCTATATATGTAGGAAATAATAAATTTTCTTTAGATGGAGAAAATAATTTAGATATTAATGATGTTGGGGCAACTCATAAATTGCTCACAGCTGATTTTGAAAATTACGATTCACTTGAAGTTTTAGGTGAGAATTATATTACATCAGATCCACCAATATATGATGCACAGGTAAAGGTTAGACAATTTGTTATTGAAAATTCAAACATTGATGCAACAGAACAAATGACTAAGCTTATGGAAATAAAAAGGCAGTTTGAAACTAATCAAAAGTTCATAAAAATGCAGGATGAAACATTAGAAAAAGCTGCAAATCAAATTGGACGTGTATAAGGAGGTATGAGAAATGATTAATGTTTTTGCAACAGCTAAAAGTGGAATGAACGCATACCAAGAAAAATTAGATTATTTATCAAATGACTTAGTAAATAGTACAACAACAGGATATAAAAGTACTGATATAGGTTTTAAGGATCTTTTAACTGAAACATTAGACAGAAAAGGAACTCCATTAAAGGATAAAACGGCAGTAAATGGAACTGGTGTTAGACTTGGAATGAATTATATAAAAGATAAGCAAGGAAATTTAATAACTACAGGTAATAATACTGATCTTGCTATAGATGGAAAAGGATACTTTGCAGCATACCAATCAGATGGTAGTATAGCATATACTAGAGATGGGAGTTTTAAGATTGATTCACAAGGCGATTTAGTAGATACAAGTGGTAATCGAGTATTAATAAATTATGAGCCAGGATTTGCACAAGGCAGTCCAGAACTTATAGCAGATAATTTATCTATCGATCAAGAAGGTGGAATAAGTATGATGGTAGATGAGCAATCTGTAAAAATAGGTACTATACCTGTTTTCACAGCAGTTGGAGATAAGAGCTTTATCCAAATAGGAAATAACTATTTTGTTCCAAGTGATGATGCAGAAGTTGTATTAAGTAATGATTATAGTGTAAGACAGGGATTTTTAGAAGCATCTAATGTAGATTCTGGAGAAACCTTTACAGAAATAATTTTGTCACAGAGAGCATTTCAATTGAATTCTAAAGCAATTACTGTTGCAGACGATTTATGGGGAATGATAAACTCAATGAGATAAAAGTTGATACTTTAATGTTTAATAAGAAAATAGAGGCATAGCCTCTATTTTTTTTATTAAGAATAATGTTAGATAAATTGTATTATAATAGCGAAAAATAACTTTACATAAGAGAAGTTTACAAGTACAATTAATTATGTATTAATTATGTAAATACATAAAATGGAATATATCATAAGGAGGGACTATTTTGAAGGATTTAGTTTATGTAACTGGTCATAAAAATCCAGATTCAGATTCTATTTGTTCTGCAATTTCTTATTCAGAGTTTAAGAAAAAAACAACTAATCTTCCAGTTATACCAGTAAGATTAGGTAATGTTAGTCAGGAAACGCAATTTATTTTAGATTACTTTGGTGTAGAAGCTCCACAATTATTAGAGACTGTTAAGTTAAAAGTGGAAGATTTAGAAATAGATAATGTTGAACCAGTATTACCAGAATTATCACTAAAAAATGCTTGGAATATAATGAGAGATAATCATTTAAAATCATTGCCAATAGTTGATGAAAATAATAGATTGAAGGGGATTGTATCAATTTCGAACTTAACATCTTCTTTTATGGATATTTTAGATAATAAAATTTTATCTAAAAGTAATACATCTATAGAAAATATATTAGATACTCTTGAGGCTAAATCTATATATATAAATGATTCAGTTAAGACATTTAAGGGTAAGATTGCAGTTACTGCAATGCAGCCTGAAAGTTTAAAAGAAATAATAGATGAAGGTGATGTTGTACTTGTTGGAGATAGACCAGATGTTCAACAAGCTTTAATTGACATTAAAATATCATTAATGATAATAACAGGTTCTCATGAAATTGATTCAAAATTACTTGAAAAAGCTAAGGCTAATGGTGTGACAATAATAAGTACACCACATGATTCATTTACTGCATCAAGATTATTACTTCAAAGTATTCCAGTAGGATATGTAATGGCTACAGATAAGCTGATTTCTTTCTCTACAGATGAATTAGTTGATGATATAAAATCTGTAATGGCTGAAACAAGATATCATAGCTACCCAGTAACTGATGAAGATGGAAAAGTTATTGGTACAATTTCTAGATATCATTTAATTTCAAATCATAAGAAAAAAGTTATTTTAATGGATCATAATGAAAAAGGCCAATCTGTTGATGGATTAGAAGAAGCAGATATTCTTGAAGTTATTGATCATCATAGAGTTGCAGATTTCCAAACAAGCAATCCATTATTCTTTAGAAGTGAACCAATAGGAAGTACATCTAGTATAGTAGCTAAATGTTTTTTTGAAAGAGAAATTCAACCATCTAAAGAAGCAGCTGGACTTTTATGTGGTGCAATAATTTCAGATACATTATTATTTAGAAGTCCAACATGTACAGAACAAGATAAGGAAATATGCTTAAAGCTTGCTAAAATAGCGGGAATTGATGATGTAGAAGAATTTGCTACAAAAATGTTTAGGGCAGGAACTTCTTTAAAAGGCAAGACTGTGGAAGAAATATTTAATCAAGATTTTAAGCCTTTTAAAATGGGTGATGTTAAAGTTGGAGTAGCACAAGTTAATACTATGGATATAGATGGATTTATGCCATTGAAAGATGAAATGCTAGAGTATATGAATTCAAAAGCTGAGAAAGAAAGCTATGATACAGTAATGCTTCTTTTGACAGATATTTTAAAAGAGGGTTCTCAAATACTAGTGGCAGGTAATAGACCTGACTATGTTGAAGCGACATTCAATGTTAAGCTTCAAGATAAAATGGCATTTTTACCAGGTGTATTATCAAGAAAGAAACAAGTAGTACCACCATTAACATCTGCAATTAATTCAATGAAGTAATTAAATATAGTATATGATAAATAAGATAGAACTGAGAGTTTATATATTTTAATGTAACTCTTAGTTCTATTTTTTATTTTATATACTAATTTATTAGAAGATGAATGAGTATAGATATGGGAAGATTTTAATTGTGCTAACACACTTTTTTATATGTGAGAAGATCTTAATTGTGCTGACGCACTTTTTTTAAAGGTGAGAAGATCTTAATTGCAGCATAGCTGCTTTTTTTATATGTGCATAACTTTCAAAAAGGAAAATATATATAGTATATAGAGCTTTATGTGGGAGGAGAAAGTTGTGATACAGGAAAAAGAGCTTACTAGTGGTCTTAGTACAAAAGAGGCAGAGAGGAGAATGAAAGATTTTGGTCTTAATGAACTACAGCATAAAGGAAGAACATCTACAATAAAAATATTTTTATCTCAATTTAATGATTTTATTGTTTGGGTTCTAATTGCTGCTACAATAATTTCGGGTTTTATAGGAGATAAGGCAGATGCAATAACTATACTCATAATTGTTATTATTAATGCAATTTTAGGGTTTGTGCAAGAATTTAAGACAGAAAAGTCTTTAGAAGCATTAAAAGAATTAGCTGCACCTACTTGCAAGGTATTAAGAGATTCAAGTATAAAAATTATAAATTCTATATATTTAACAATAGGAGATATAGTAATATTAGAAGCAGGAGATAGAATTCCTGCTGATGGAGATTTTATTGAATGTTCTGGGTTAGTTGTTGATGAATCATTATTAACTGGCGAATCTGTTGGTGTAAATAAAGAAGCACATAGTAAGAAGAAAACAGCATTCATGGGAACAACAATAGTAAAAGGCAAGGGAATTTTAAAAGTTGATAGCATTGGAATGAAAACAGAAATGGGGAAGATAGCTCATTTACTTCAAAATATTGAAGAGGAGAAATCCCCGCTTAATAAAAGATTAGACTCATTAGGAAAAATATTGGTAGTAATATGCTTAGTTATATGTGCTATGGTTACTGTAATGGGGATAATACGAGGTAATGATGTAACTGAAATGTTTTTGCTTGGGGTAAGTCTTGCGGTTGCAGCAATTCCAGAAGGATTAGCTGCTATAGTGACTGTTGCATTAGCCCTAGGTGTTTCTAGAATGCTTAAAAGAAATGCATTAATAAGAAAATTACCGGCAGTAGAGACACTTGGATGTACATCTATTATTTGTTCTGATAAAACGGGAACTTTGACTCAAAATAAAATGACTGTAAAAGAAGTCTATTTAAATGGAAAAATTACGGATATAGAAAAGCATGGTATTAGTGATTATACAAAATTTATGAAATGTTTAACCTACTGCAATGATTGTAATTACGACTTTACTAAAAAGAAACTGAGTGAAGCACTTCATGGAGATCCAACAGAGCTTGCACTAATTAATATGTTTTTTAAAGAGGTACCTGTACTTGAAGAATATATTTCAAAGGCTCATAGAATATATGATATTCCTTTTGATTCAACTAGAAAAATGATGTCAGTTATAATGAATGAAAATGGAAAGGAAACTTGCTATGTTAAAGGAGCACCAGAAAGGCTGATAGATAAGTGTAATTATATATTAGAAAATAATAAGATTAAGCCATTCACATATCAAAAGAAAAAGCAAGTTATGGATTTTATTTCAGCTATGTCTTCTAGAGCCCTTAGATGCTTAGCGGCAGCTTATAAAGAAGACAATTTAACAAGGAGTGATAAATTAGAAGGAGGTTTGATATTCTTAGGGGTAACTGGAAGTATAGATCCTCCAAGAAAGGAAGCTGGAGATGCTGTACTAAAATGTAAACTCGCTGGAATAAAACCAATTATGATAACTGGTGATCATCAAAATACTGCACTTGCAATAGCGAAATCTTTAAACATATGTAATACAGACTCACAAGTTATGACAGGAGCAGAACTTGAAAAGATGAGTGATGAGGAATTAGAAAATAAGGTAAATAAAATAAGAGTATTTGCAAGAGTATCACCAAGTCATAAATTAAGAATTGTAAGAGCTTTTAAGAAGAATAAAAATATTGTTGCAATGACTGGTGATGGTGTTAATGATGCACCAGCAATAAAAGAAGCTGATATAGGAATAGCAATGGGGATATCAGGGACAGATGTAACTAAAGAGGCATCATCTATGATTCTTATGGATGATAATTTTTCTACAATAGTAGCTGCTGTTGAGGAAGGTAGAATAATATATGATAATATAAGAAAGTTTATTAGATATTTATTATCATGTAATTTAGGTGAAGTACTTACAATGTTTTTAGCAACAGTATTTTACTTACCTAATCCTTTAAGCCCAATACAGATTCTTTTGGTTAATTTGGCAACAGATGGGCTTCCGGCAATTGCTTTAGGGGTAGATCCTGCTAATAGTGATATAATGAGACAGACACCAAGAGAGAAAGATGAAAGTATATTTTCTAGGGGATTGGTTGAGAAAATTGTAGTTAGGGGAACTTTAATTGGATTATGTACATTATTAGCGTTTATGGTTGGTAGATATTATAGGATGGACTTAGAAACTTGTAGAACTTTAGCATTATGCACTTTAGTTATGTCTCAGCTTATTCACGTATTTGAATGTAGGTCAGAAAGACATTCTATATTTGAAATGAAATTATTTACCAATTTATGGTTAGTTGGAGCAGTTATGATTTCTATAATATTAATATGCTCAGTATTATATCTACCGTTTTTGAGAGGGGTATTCCATACAGTAGCATTAGATTTTAGGCAATGGCTAATCGTCTTATTTTTCTCAGGAATAATAGCATTTATTAATAGTATATACTTATTAATAAAATCCAAATAATTAATACTATAAATAAAAAATAGTTGACAATTTAATTATAAATTGTCAACTGTTAAGTAAATTAGCGTCTCATCATGTTTGACTGTTGTTGGCGCACTTTTTTTATTTGACTATGATCTACAGGAACTAAATCTTTCTTTGTAGTAAGATTTAGCAAATTCATAATTTGAACTTCTTGAGAATTTTCTTTCTTACTATCTTTTTCTCCATTAACACCCATAATCATAACTCTATGACCTTGTTTTACGTTTATAAATTCAGGTTTCTTAAACCATTTATTCTTTTTGTACCAACATTTAATAACTTTCTTACCAATTTCTGGTTTAACGATTACTTCAACTGTTAACTTATGAAATATTAAATAGCTTTTCTCAACTAATTTTACAGATAAAATTGTTCCAGAAACACTAGTTATTCTATCGCCATACTTTTGCATATACGCATCTTGAAAGTATTTACCTAGCTTACCACTTACTTTATCTTTAAAGCCCATAATCAATTACTCCTTTGCATAAATAATATGGATAATAATTCTATTATACTAATAATATCATCTTATTATACCACAATATTTAATTAAAGAATACTATTGATGTTAATTAATGAATATCTTCTGCCATATATTTGTCATAATGATCTTTTAATATATTATATAGAAGAGAGGATAATAAAATATTGCAAAGTATTATATAAAATAAGTTATTAAATATCTTATTTTATAGTATAATAAGATGGTGATACACGCTAAAGGGGAGATAAATTAGCATGGATAATAATATGCAAAATATTTGTGATGTAATTATAGAAAATTATAGATATACGATTCAAAATTTAAGATATGACGGTGATTATATAAATCATTTTTCAGCATTGATTAATGGATATAAAAAAAATAGGATTGAAGATGAACGGATAAAAATAGTTAGAAGTTTAATAAAAAATAAGACAAGTAATATGTCACCATTTAGAGGTGATACTTTGTACATAATTTCATTTTTGTTAGTAGAAGATAAGTTGGATAATGAGATATTTATTGAGGAATTATTAAATACATTTGATGAACTTACAGAAGAACATTTTATTGAATGTGGACATCTAGTAATAGCTTCATATTCAATTGCTAAATATTCTAATAAAGATAATAGAAGAGCAGTATGTAAGAGAATGAAAAATATATTTATTACGCTAAAAGAAAAATATGGTTCATGTACAAAGCAGGATGACTATGTTTTATGTGCATTACTATCATTAAAGGATACAGAAGATAATATTATTTTCGAAAATATGGAAGTAATATCGAAATATATAAAAGAATTGGATATATTTAATAATAATGAAATTCAAGGATTAACTAATTCAATTTTAGTAAATGATAATAAAGACTCATTAGAAAATATAGGAACTTTAATAATTGAATTAGAAAGAAATGATTTAAAAATAGGGCAACAATTTCTACAACTATTAGGCTTTTGCGATAAAGAATACAATGTACATAATATTATTAATGAAGTTAAAGAAGTTCTTAAGTACTTATCCAATGAAGAAACTGAATACTATTATTATATAGATAAGGATTTTAGAAATATGATTGCACTAATAGTTGTATTTATGTATAATAATAAAAAAGATATTAAGTATGTAGATGAAATATTAGCGTTTGGAGTTTATTCATTTTTAGTGAGTAAGAATCAAGGAATACTTAATGAAGTACTTGGATAAATATATGATAAAATTTTGAGGAAATTCTAGATGAATTTCTTCTTTTTTATGTATCAAAATTGATTTTTTTCAAGAAAGGTGGAAAATAAGGTGAAAAATAATATACTTCATGTAGATATGGATGCTTTTTTTGCATCAGTTGAACAAAGAGATAATCCAAGCCTAAAGGGAAAGCCAGTCATTGTTGGTGGAACTAGTGAAAGAGGAGTGGTATCCACATGTTCATATGAAGCGAGAAAATTTGGAGTACATTCAGCCATGCCTATTTTTATGGCAAAGGAGAAATGTCCAGCAGGTATATATATTTCAGGTAGATACGGTAGATACGTTCAAATTTCCCAGGAAATATTTAAAATATTTAATGAAATTACACCTTTAGTTGAAGCAGTATCAATAGATGAAGCGTATCTTGATTTAAGTGAAGGCAAAATAAAAGATGGTATGGAAGCAGCACGACACATAAAGAATAGAGTTTTTAGAGAATTAAATCTAACTCTATCAATTGGAATATCGTATAATAAATTTTTAGCTAAGCTTGCATCGGATTGGAATAAACCAAATGGAATTAAAGAAATAAGTAAGGAAATGATACCAGAAATATTATTTCCATTGAAGATAGAGAGGGTTCATGGATTAGGTAAAATATCAGTGAGCAAGCTAAATAATATGGGTATATATTATATAAGGGAGTTATATAATATGCCAAAGGAATTTTTTATAGAGTATTTAGGGAAAAATGGAATTGACATATATGAAAGAATTAGAGGTATTGATATGAGAAAAATTGAAGTATCTCATGAATGCAAATCTATAGGAAAAGAACGTACTTTAAAATTCAACACAAATAATAGTGAAGAACTACTTGAATATTTAAGAGAATTTTCATATGAAATAGAAAATCATTTATTAAGAAGAAATTTATTAGGTAAGACTGTGACTTTGAAATATAAAACAGAAAATTTTGAAAATCATACTAGAAGTAAGACTATAAATAAATATATATGTGATCATGAAGAAATATTTAAGGTTGCTAAAGAACTATTAGAAACAGAAAATCTTAATATGCTAGTAAGATTAATAGGCCTAAGTATATCATCATTTAAAGAAAATGAAATAGAACAGATAAGTTTATTTTAATTATTAGATATATTTTATAAAAAAGTATATCTAAATTACCTCTTAAGGAATATTAATATAATAATAAGGTGCGTTTTAAAATAATAAGTGCCTAAATTAAAATAAGGAGGTAACTACTTTGTAATGTTTGGTGTAATTTATAATCATAACTTCAAAGTGGAATGATATATGAAGGAAGAGTTAACTCCAAATGAAATAATTTTTTGTTCTTCTTGTAAAAATTCAATGGAACAGATAAGTGATGATTCAACATTAAAAAGCTATATAGGATTAGATAAAATAAAAAAGGCATTAAGCATTAAAAAAGATGGGTTCAATATATATTATGTGGATTCATTTTCAAAAGAAAAGGTTGAAGTGTTAGTAGATCAGATTTCTAAAATTTATGAAAAATATGAAGCGCCTAAAGACATCTGCTATGTTAATTCTCAACATTCTATTTCGCCTAGAGTTATGTTTTTAAAAAATGGAAAAGGAATGTTGTTAAAAGACTTGATTGAAGAAGTTAAGGAAAATTATTCTGATGCTATAAATAAATTTTATAGCACATCTTCATTAAATGAAAAGGAATCTATAATTGAAAAGATAAACGAAGAAAGAAATAACTATATTACTAAACTTATGAAAATGGCAAAAGGAGAAAACTTTGATGTTAAAGCTACAAGTGGTGGATTTGTTTTTATTCCATTAAAAGATTGTGGAAATGAAATGACTCAAGAAGAATATGATGAATTAGAAGAGGATACACAGGAAACTATAGAAAAGCAAGCGTCAAAATTGAAAATTCAGGCAGAAGAAATCCTAGAAAAACTAAAAGATATAGAAATTTTATCTATAGAAAAATTAAAAGTGATATATAGAAATTATTTAAAATATACTATGCAACAGTATAAAGATGATTTATTACTAGAATTTTTGGCTGAGGATAATGTCTATAAATATTTAATAGAGATGTTTGATTGTATTGAAGATGATATAGTAGACTGCTATACGATAAATTTAGAAGAAGATGAAGAAGAAATTAAAGAAATATTTGATAAATATCAGGTCAATGTAATAGTAGATAACTTAAATGTTGAACATCCGAGAGTTATTTATGAGGATGATCCTAATTTAATTAATTTAATGGGAAATATTGAATATAAGAATCACAATGGTGGATATGTTACAGATATATCTTTAATAAGTGCAGGAAGCTTAGTTAAAGCTAATGAAGGTTGTTTAATATTAAGGCTGAGTTCACTAATAAATAGTGGAAGTGGTATAAGTTATTATTATTTAAAGAAAGCTTTAATTCATGGAAAAGTTGATTATAATTATTCAAAAAGTTATTTAGAAATGCTTACTATTGCAGGGCTGAAACCAGAGCCTATATTAGTTAATGCTAAAGTTATTTTAATTGGAGATTATGAGAGTTTTGAAATACTATATGATAAGGATGAGGATTTTAAGAGAATATTCCCAATTAGAATAGAAGCAGAGAGAGAATTAGAATATGCAGATGATTCTAAAAATTATATATTATCAAATATTAAATCAAAAGTAAAAAAAGATAATTTATTAGAATTAAATGAGGGAGCACAAAAAGAAATAATAAAATTTCTAACACGAATATCTGGAAAGAGAAGTAAGATTTCTATAGACGATTATTATATAAATAGAATTTTATATCTAGCTGACAATAATGCAAAGATAAAAGAGAAATCAGTTATTGATACAGAAGACATTTTAGAAGTTGCTTATGAAGATGAAGGAATTTTAAAAGAAGTTATGGAGAGTTATAAGAATAGAAAGATATTAATTACTACAAATGGAGCAAAAATAGGGGTAGTTAATGCATTAGCGGTTGTAGGAACGGAATTTTACAGCTTTGGGAAGCCAATGCGAATAACTTGTCTAGCACTTCAAGGAAGTGGTAATATAATTGATATTCATAAAGAATGTAGAATGAGTGGTAGTATTCATGAAAAATCAATTAGTATATTAAGAGGAATTTTAAGCACAATAATAACGCCATATGAAAAGCTTCCAGTGGATTTTCAGTTAAGCTTTGAGCAAACTTATGGAATGATTGAAGGAGATAGTGCGTCAGTTGCTGAGATTATATGTATTTTATCTGCATTAAGTAAAAAGCCTATAAAACAAAATATAGCAGTAACTGGATCAATAAATCAATTCGGAGAAGTTCAGCCGATTGGCGGAGTAAATGAAAAAATAGAGGGATTTCATAAAGTGTGTAGTATCTTAGATACAGCTGAAGGAAAAGGAGTTTTAATTCCAGGTTCTAACAAGGATGAACTTATTTTAAGGTATGATGTAGAAGAAGACATTAAAAATAATAAATTTCATATTTATTCTATGGATACTTTAGAAGATGCCCTTAAAGTTCTTGTTTTTAATGAAGGAGATACAATGAAAAGCTTCTTTAAGGAAATTGAAGAAGAACTATCTAAATATAAAAGTAGTAGAAGAAGAAATAATAAAAAAGTATAATATAGAAGAATAAAAAAGTTATATCAAGATAGATTTTGATATAACTTTTTTATTTACAAAAATAATATTTGATTTATATAAGAAAGAATTGACTAATGATAAACTCTTATGTTAAAATATGGTAAAGATGATAGAAAATATAAATACATAGATGGGAGGGAAGAGAGTGCCTTATAAGTTAACATAAATTATTCAAGGTAATCTCGTAAAAGATATGTTTTTAGATTTAAAAATAAAAAAAGATATTTTAATTGTAACTCTTAAAGGTGAATTAGATCATAATAGTGCAGAAGAAGTTAGAGTTAAAATTGATAATAAAATTGATATGAATGAAGTGAAAAATATAATTTTAGATTTTTCAGGTGTGTCATTTATGGACAGCTCTGGAATTGGAGCGGTAATTGGAAGATATAAAAAAATTTCACAGAGAGGTGGAAAGGTTTTTGTAAGCAATGTTAATAGGAATGTAGATAAAATTTTTGAACTTGCTGGTTTATATAAAATTATAAAAAAATACAAGACTGTAGAAGAAGCAGTAGGGTGCATTTAGATGGAGGGGTTATCATGTCTGATAATAAAATGAGTTTGGAGTTTATTAGTAAAGCTGAAAATGAAGCATTTGCAAGAGTTGCAGTAGCAGCATTTATTTCTCAATTAGATCCAACAATAGATGAATTAAGTGATGTAAAAACAGCTGTATCAGAGGCTGTAACTAATTCAATAATACATGGATATGAAAATGAACACGATAAAATAATTAGAATAGAAACAGAAATAATAGGAAATGAAGTGGTAATATCAATTTCGGATAATGGAAAAGGAATTGATGATATTAAGCAAGCTATGGAACCATTATATACATCTAGACCTGATTTAGAACGTTCTGGAATGGGATTTACAGTAATGGAAACTTTTATGGATGAATTACATGTTGAAAGTGAAAAGGGGATTGGAACAAGGGTTGTAATTAAGAAAAAATTTAACATAGTAAGTTAGGTGAAAGATATGGGAAATGAGGATATAAAAAGAGAGGTATACAATTACGATCGTAATCCAGAACTATTAGCTTTAGCAAGAGAAGGTGATTCAGAAGCTATGAATAGACTCATAGAAATGAATTTACCGCTAGTTATGTCCATTAGTAAAAAATTTTTAAATAGAGGATATGAGTATGAAGATATATTCCAAATAGGTTCTATTGGTTTAGTTAAGGCAATTAATAATTTTAATTTAGATTATAATGTGAAATTTTCAACATATGCAGTTCCAATGATAATAGGAGAAATAAAAAGATTCCTAAGAGATGATGGAATGATAAAGGTTAGCAGAAATGTGAAAAGCTTAGCTAGAAAGATTAGTATATATAAGGAACAGTTAAGCAAGACATTAAAAAGAAGCCCAACAATTGAGGAACTAGCAGAATATGCTGGGGTAGAGAGAGAAGAAATTGTATTTGCTATTGAATCAGCCAACAGTCTTCAATATTTGTATGATACCATACATCAGGATGATGGAGCACCAGTTTTACTAATAGATAAATTAAGTGAAGAAAAGAAGTGTGATGATAATATAATTGAAAGAATAGCACTGAAAGAAGCACTAAGAAGTTTGGATGAAAAAGCTAGACAAATTATAATGCTTAGATATTTTAAAGACAAAACGCAAGTTCAAGTTGCTAAAATGCTAGGTATAAGTCAGGTTCAGGTATCTAGAATAGAAAAGAAGGTTCTGGCTCAAATGAAAAAAAGGTTGGAAGAATAAAATTTGAGGTTAATTAGAAAGCAATTCTAATTGACTTCATTTTTTTATTTAAAAAATGAAAACAATAAAAATTAATTATATAACATAATTAATTTTAGAAAAAATGTGAATAATAATTATGTAGTAAAAAAGGAGAGTGAAAAATATGAGTAGTAATAGTCAAAGAAGAGAAGAGCAAATTAAAAATAAATATAAAACAATGGCTAAAGAAATAACTCCTAAATCAAAAGTGTTTAAGGATTGTTTGCAAGCTTTTTTAGTGGGAGGAGTAATATGTGATATTGGGCAGTTAATAATGAATATTATTGAAAATTTTGGTTATCCTAAGGAGCAAGTAATGAATATTGTTCCAATAATAATGGTATTTTTAGGGGCATTATTAACTGGAACAGGAACTTATAGTAAATTAGCAAGTTTTGGGGGAGCTGGTACTGTAGTTCCAATAACAGGTTTCTCTAATGCTGTAGTTGCACCGGCAATAGAATTTAAAAAAGAAGGATTCATTTTTGGTGTTGCAGCAAAGATGTTTACAATTGCTGGTCCTGTATTAGTATATGGAATCGGTACATCTGTAATAATAGGAATAGTATATTATTTAATAGGTCTATTCTAAGAGTACATATGAAAATAATACTATTATAAAAGGAGTGTACAATATGACAATAAACAAAAGAGTAGGAGAGCAGACTGTAAAATTAGAACATCCTCCTAAAATAATAGCAACACATTCAATTGTTGGACCTAAAGAAGGCCAAGGGCCATTAAGTGGATATTTTGATCAGATATTAAATGATGATACTTATGGAGAAAATAGCTATGAAAAAGCAGAAAGTCAAATGATGTTTACTGCTATATCAGAAACTATAAAAAAGGCAAATCTTAAAGAAGGAGATATTAATTATTTATTTTCAGGAGATTTGTTAAATCAAATTATTTCATCAAGCTTTGCAGCAAGAGAATTTAGCATTCCATTTTTTGGGTTATATGGAGCGTGTTCAACAATGTCAGAATCATTAAGTTTGGCATCTCTTATAATGGATGGAGGATTTGCTAAATATGTTGTGGCAGCTACATCATCACATTTCAGTTCAGCAGAAAGGCAATTTAGATTTCCTTTAGATTATGGATCACAAAGACCTCAAACAGCTCAATGGACAGTAACAGGTTCTGGTGCATTAGTTTTAGGGCATGAAGGGAATTATCCTGAAATAACATATGTTACTACTGGCAAAGTAAAAGATTTTGATCAGAAGAACCCTAATAATATGGGAGCAGCAATGGCTCCAGCGGCAGTTGATACAATAGTAAAGCATTTTAAAGATACCGGAAGAAAGCCAAGTGATTATGATGTTATTGCAACGGGAGATCTAGGGATTGTAGGTAGAGAGTTAGCAGATAAACTAATTGAAGAATTTGGATATAATATGAAAGATCAACATATAGATTGTGGAGAAATCATATTTGATAATGTAAAACAAAACACTGATTCAGGAGGTAGTGGGTGTGGATGCTCTGCAGTAGTGTTTTCAGGATATTTATATAAAAAATTAATGAAAAAAGAGATAAAAAAAGTATTACTAGTTTCAACAGGAGCATTAATGAGTACAACATCATCACTTCAAGGAGAAAGTATACCAGCAATAGCTCATGCAGTTGCTATTGAAATGAATTAATTGAAAGGAGCGTAAAGATGGATTACATAAATGCTTTTATAGTCGGTGGTATTATATGTGTAATAGGACAGATATTGATAGATACTACTAAATTAAGTCCAGGAAGAATATTGGTTATATTTGTTACAATTGGTGCTATTTGCGGTGCTTTTGGATGGTATGATAAGTTAATAGAAATTGGAGGTGCAGGAGCAACAATTCCGTTACCTAGTTTTGGTAATGCTTTAGCAAAAGCCGCAATAAAAGAAGTAAAAGAAGTTGGATTTTGGGGAGCATTTACAGGTGGAATTAAAGGAGGAGCAGCAGGAATAACTGCATCTATATTCTTCGGATATTTAGCAGCACTAATATTTAATCCTAAAACTAAAAAATAAATGGACAAAAATCAATATTTTTAGTTAAATTATACTAGTAGAAGATATATTAGTTTTTGCCTTTTTTGTAACAAGGCCTTATAATGTATAATGAATTGTAATAAAATACAAGAAACAATAAAAATTGTGGAATGTTAAGGTTTTTGTATTGAAATGGCATGATAATTAATTATAGGACTAATTTAAAGATTGAAGTAGGATGGTGGGGTTATTTTGGAAAGATATTGCAAAAGTTCCTGGCTGCAAATTGTACAGCTCTTAAATAGCGATATTGAAATGGGACTAAGCGAAAAGGATTGTGAATTAATAAGAAGAAGAAAAGGTTCAAATAGAGTTGATTTACCAGATAAGGCAAGGATGCATAAATATATATTGAGCTCTATAAAAGAAAAATATGCACTTATAAATATAATTATTGCGATATTATTATTTATTCTTCAAAAGTATTTATTAGGAGCCATAGTTGTAGCAATACTAATATGTAATTTAGTTATAAATATTTTACATGCTATAAAACGTGATAAGGAAGTAGCAAATTTAGAAAAATTAAATTCAACTGAGACTGTTGTAATTAGAGATGGAATGGAGCAAATAATAAAAAGTGAAGAACTTGTAATTGGAGATATTGTTAGGTTTTCTAGAGATTCTATAGTACCAGCAGATATACGAATAATAAAATCAGATGACTTAAAAGTTAACGAAAAAGATATTACTGGAGAAAACTTCTTAAAAGAAAAGTATGAAAATAAGATATTAAGTAATAATTTATCAATATCAGATATGAAAAATGTATTATTTAAAGGTTCTAAAATATGTGAGGGAAGCGGACTAGGAGTAGTTGTTGAAGTAGGTAATTCAACGCAAATAGGAAAGCTGTTAGCAATGTTTAAATCGGCTAACAATAGGAAACATAACTTTAAAAGAATGATAATTGGTAGTGTAGAAAAATATACATTGACGTTTTTTATTTCGATAGTTGTATTAGGAGTATTTTTTATAATATCAGGACAAGATGTAGATAAAGAGTTTATTACTAAAGGATTATTTGCAATAGGATGTATGCCGTTATCAACAATTGCCATATTATCTTATAATTTAATAATTAATAAATATGCTAAAGATAATATTGAAATTGTTAATTTTTCTGTATTCAATTTAGTAAATGATATAAATATATTATTTTTAGATAAAATTGGTGCAATAAGTGAAGAAGAAATGGTTGTTGATAGAATATATATTAATGAAAACATAATAAGCAAAGATGATGTGTATAAAAAAGAAATAACTTCTGATCGATTACTTGAAATTTCTTTAATTTGTAATAGTTCTACATATAATATAGCAGACGATACCGGTGTTGGAGATTTAACAGAGATTGCATTTCTTAGATATGCAGCTAGAAAAAAGGTATATAAATCAGCTGTTGATATTAATAATCCTAGATTATTTGAAATACCAATAGATTCAGATAAAAAATTTTCAACTGTAGTTACTAAGATTAAAGGTAGATATAGAGCTAATACAAGGGGCAATTTAGATTCTGTATTAGATAAATGTACATATGTAATGATGGAAGGTATTGAAAGAGAACTTACAGATGAAATAAGAAATAGAATAAAACTTCTAGATATGAGCTTTTCAAGTGAAGGGCTAGTAACTCAAGGATTTGCTTATAGAAATTTCAACTATCAACCATCTAAATCAGAAAACATTGAAAGTAATATGGTATTTGTGGGAGTAGTTGGACTAGAAAATCCACTTAAGCATAATATAAAAAATGAAGTCAGAAATATAAAAGATAGAGGTATTGTACCTATATTATTTACCGACGAAAGTAAGTTGAGTGCAATTACTAATTGCTTAAAATGTGAAATAATAAGAAATAAGAATCAGGTAGTTGCTGGTATAGAATTAGATTCATTAAATCAAGATGAACTTAAAGAGCTTGTTGGAAGAGTTAGAGTATTTTGTAGAATCACACCAGAAATTAAAGCTAAAATTGTTGCGCTATTTGTTAAAGATGGATATAAGGTTGCAACTGTTGGAGAAAATTTAAGCGATTTGCCAGTGTTAAATTTAGCTAATACTGGAATTAGTAAAGGTGAAGCAACGCCAATGGTTAAAAAGATATCAGATGTGTATATCAAAGAAAATTATTTAGAGGGTTTGTTTAATATAAGAAAATACTCTAAAGAATTGAAAATAAATATTCAAAGAAGCTTAAAATTATTTTTTATGATTGTTTTATCAGAACTTATAATCTTATCTGGATGTTTGATTATTGGACAGACAGATATAATGAATTTTTGGAATATACTTATCATTAATGCAATATTAATGATTCCACTATCAATTATTACTATATTACGAAGTGGGAATGAAGTTTCCATAATTGGAATGATAATAAGATCCATAGTACTCAGTGTAATAACATTAATATCAGTTTATAAGGTTGAGTATTTAGAAGGACAGATAATACCTATAGCACTGTTGGGTATTGATTCTTTGATTTTTACACTAGTAAATAGTAATATTTCTATAAAAAAAATATCAAATGAATTAATACTTGGAATAGTTACGTTTTTTATAATACTACTTTCAATCTTTGGAATAATGTTTGTATATGGTGTTGTATTAAGAAATATAATAATGATTGAAATCTTAATTTCATTATTTATTTTATTTATATATGAAATTTTAGCGGAAAAGTGGCAAAACTCATAATAAATGAGGTGAGCTAATGACTCTAAGAAAAGTGAAGGATATAGGAAACCCAATAGTATATATTTTTGTGACATTATTAATAAGTTGTATTTGTTATAAATTTAATGATGATTATAGAAGGCTTGCAATTTTTATTGTGGTCTTCTTTTTTATTATGTTATTTTATTATTGTGGAATTCATTTCTCCATTTTAATGATAATATTTTTTATTATTGGAGTGTGTATTAATAGTGTATATTATTATATTCCCAATGAGATTAATGGTACAGTTAGAATAAAACAGATAAATTCTTATAATATAATTGCAAGCTTAAATGGTAAAAAAGTAATATTAAATTTAGAAGACGAAAATTTAAAAATTGCTAAGAGATATATAGTTAAAGGAAAAATAAAAAATAATGTAGATAAACAAAGTGGTATTGTAGGAGAAATAGAAGTAGAAGAATATATACCAATAGAAGATGATTTACTTAGTAAAATATTTGAAGTGAAAATAAAAGTATATGAATTATTAAAAGAAAATTTAGGTGAGAGAAAATCATCTTTAATATCGTCTATTTCATTTGGATATAAAGAGTATCTTGATGAAGAAGATGAAAATGATATGAAGAACTTTGGAATAATACATAGTATTAGTGTGTCTGGTTTACATGTAGCAATAGTATATGCCTTTTTAAAGAAAATTGTGGGAAGTAGGATAGGGCTTTTAGGAACAATTTTATATGTAATATTAACTGGAAATGAATATTCTTCAATAAGAGCATTCATAATGCTTGCAGCTATTGAAGGAGCAGAAGTTTTTAAAAGAAATAATAATTCATTGTCATCAATAAGCTTGTCTGGAATCATAGTTTTAATAATGACACCATATGCTGCGTTTCAGATATCATTTCATTTATCGTATTTAGCAACAATTGGAATTATATTGTTTAATAAAAAACTAAATGAAAAATTATATAAAATCCCCAATAATGTGAGAGAATCGTTGTGTATAACATTAAGTGCACAAATTTTTACTACACCATATTTGATGATAATTTTTAAAGATTTTTCTTTGAATTTTATCTTGGGAAATTTATTTTTAGCCCCATTTATTAATGTTATTGTTATATCAGGAAATTTATTGATATTGACATATTGGTGTACTCCTATATTTGATTTTATTTGTTATATAATGCTTAAACTAGTTAATATCTTTGATTATGCAGTAAATCAATTTGAAAATTTTACACTTCCTATGTTTTATGGTAATGAGTATATAGCATTCTTTTATTCAATATTATTATTTAGTCTTTACTTTTTTCATAAAGGATATAAAAAGTTTATGTATTTACCTATTGTATCTATATTAATAATATTAGTGCAAATGTATAGTCCGATACCTTGTATAGAATATTATAGGGAAGGAGCTATAGTTATTAGCAATAAGGGCAAAAATATTTTAATTACTAACAAAAATCCAGTAGATATTCAAAGACTATCAAAGATATCATATGCAACACATTTGTATAGAGATATAAAACAAATATCAATAAAAAATGTTTGTCAAATTGAAGCTAATGGTCCAAATTATATTTTAAGTGTTAATAATGAAAAATACTTTTTAAAATTAAGTGGGAATAAATATGAAGATGAAGATTATGATATAATAAACTTTAAAGAAGGAAAAATAACAAAATTGATTATTTTTGATAATAAAATATATAAAGTATTTTAATAGATTATTTGATATAATTTAATATTGAATTAATAAGAAAACTGATGAAATGAAGATAGAATGAGGGAAATAAAGTGATTAATTATGAATTTTATGAGCAAGAAGTGCAAAAAGGAAATATCAAAAATGGATATGTGTTTTGTGGATTAGACGAAGAATTAATAAAAGATGGAATAGACTTAATTGTAAAGAAAAACATTGAAGAGGAATTAAAAGAATTAAATTTGTTAAAAATAGATGGGATGAATACTACATTTGATGATATTTTTAATGCTTGTGAAACCATGCCATTTATGAGTGAAAAAAAGGTGGTTATTGTTTATAGAGCTAATTTTCTTCAAGAAAAAAGTGACTCATCAGGAACTAAAATTTATAATGAAATGAAAAAGTATGTGGAAAATATACCGCCACATACAGTATTAATAATGTATTATCTATTCAAAGATAAGAGAGAGAAACCAAATAAAAATAAAAAATTGACTCAGTTAGGTAAATATATATCAGTAGTATTTTGTGATAAGTTAAGAAGAGATAAATACCTAAAAAAAGTTAATGAGATTTTCAAAGATAATAAAAAAATAATAGGAAGAACAGAGTTAAGTTATTTTTGTGAAAAGGTTCAGAATAATTTTAATGTAATAAAATCAGAAGTAGATAAACTTGTTTCATATACAGATGGACGTGAAATAAGAAAAGATGACATTGATTTATTAATTGCAAATACAAATGAAGATGATGTATTTGATTTAATTGAACTTATTGCACAAAGGAAGATAGATAAAGCAATAGATATAATGAAAGATATTTTATATAAATATGATCAACATATGCTTATTATTAGTGCAATAGAAAAACATTTTTATAGGCTATATGAAATAAAGATTGGGATTGTAAATGGAAAAAGAGCTGAAGACTTTGTTTCAAAATTTAGAATACCTCAATTTGTTTGTGAAAAATTAATAGTTCAGAGTAAAAATTTTTCTGAAAAGCAATTAACAGAATTGATAAAGCTTTGTGTTAATTCTGAAAGAAAGTTAAAATCAACAGGTTATGATAAAGATATGGAGATGGAGTTTTTACTAATAAATACATTAACAGTACCTAAATAGTTAAAGGAATTGTTTAATACAATTCTTTTAACTATTATTTGAGGCAGAAAAATACCCACCATGAAGGTGGGTTATAGATTATGCCATTGCATTTAATTTTGCAGCTAATCTTGATTTCTTTCTAGCAGCCATGTTCTTATGGATTACTCCTTTAGAAGCAGCCATGTCTAATGACTTAGTAACAGCTGTAAATAAAGCTTTTGCGTCTTCAACGTTTTTAGCTTCTAACGCAACTTCAAACTTCTTTATAGTAGTTTTTAAAGCTGATTTAATCATTCTGTTATTTAAAGTCTTAGTTTCGATAACTTTAATTCTCTTTTTTGCTGATTTAATATTTGCCATTCTTCATTCACCCCCTTAAAATTTTATAGGGTCTCTGCAGTTTTTGGGGAAATCTGCGTACGAGTTCATATTTAACAAACTTTATTATAGCACCGAAAGTTATGTAATTCAAGTATTAAATTTAAAAGATAGAGGAAAAATAAAATAGATTATATTTTGTGAGGTGAAATTATGACAAATGTAAGGACGGATTTGGCTTTAGAAGCCAGAGAAATTTATAAGCAAAAAAATAAAAGTGAAAATGAAATTGAAGGAATAGAAATTATAAAAGAGAAAGATGACGAAATAAATATTACGACAGTAAAAGTGAAAAATAAAGAAGGAGCGCAGAAAATAGGAAAACCTGTGGGAAATTATATCACTATAGATATACCAGATTTTACAGTATATGATGGAGAAACCATGGATAAAGTAGCAAAGGTTGTTGGAAGTTCAGTATCAAAATTAGTAGACGTAGACTATACTAAAAATGCTCTTGTTGTAGGTTTAGGAAATTGGCATGTGACACCAGATGCATTAGGTCCTAAAGTAGCAGAGAAGATTATGGTGACTAGGCATTTAAAATCTGTTATGCCAGAGGTGATTGATGAAAGTGTAAGGCCAGTATCATCTATAGCACCTGGAGTACTTGGGATAACTGGTATAGAAACAGTAGAAATAGTTAAAGGACTTGTAGAAAAAATTAAACCTGAATTAGTTATATGTATTGATGCACTAGCAGCTAGAAGGGTTGAAAGAGTAAATAGAACAATACAAATTGGTGATACTGGAATATCACCAGGGGCAGGTGTTGGAAATAATAGAAAGCAAATAAATGAAGAGACATTAGGGGTAAAAGTTATTGCTATTGGAGTTCCAACTGTCGTAGATGCAGTTACAATTGCTAATGATACAATCGACTTAGTTTTAGATTCGTTAATAAACTCTACAGAATCAGGGGGCGAGTTTTATAATATGTTAAAAAATTTGAACAGGAATGAGAAGGAAAATTTGATAAAAGAAGTATTATACTCAAAATCATTAGGAGATATGTTTGTTACACCAAAAGATATTGATTTAGTAATAGACTCTCTTTCAAAAATAATATCTGATGGAATTAATATTGCTCTTCAACCAAACATGGAAATGGATGATATAAATAAATTTATGCACTGATGAAAAAAGCGGCTATGCCGCAATTAAGATCTTCTCACTGATGAAAAAAGCAGCTATGCCGCAATTAAGATCTTTTACATAAAGGAAACATCTTCATCAGCAAATGAAGATGGGCTATATTGCTAGGCTCGTGCCTCACCAAGCATTATATGCCAAAGAGCAGCTATGCCGCAATTAAGATCATTTCCATATCGGTTGTTATTTAAAAATGTTAGTTATGCATTCTCTATTTATATTCTATAAATTTTTCATAGAATAATTATGTAAATTACTTAATATACATATAAAAGAGTTCAATGAAAATTGAGGTGTTTTATATGAACCAAATAGGAAAAAAAAGAATTAAACAAAAGAGCAATAATAAAACAAAGGAAGTGCCTAATATATTAATAGTAATCTTACTAATAATTACGACTATGTTTTTTGTTAGAGTATATGAGGTATTAAAAAATAATAATGAAAGAGGAGCATTTGCATATGTACAGCTATTAAATTTAGGAGTCCCAATTATAGAAACACAGGTCTATGATGAAGGAAGTTATGCAGAAAATAAGACTTCCTTAAAGTATATAGTTATGGAGGCTATAGGGGTTAATTATATTACTTCTAAAAATATATTAAATAAAGAGATGAGTTTATTTAATATGTTTCCTACCTATGGAAAAGATGAGAATAATACAATAACATTTAATAGTTATACAATAAATGAAGATAGTATATCTAAAATAAATCTAAGCGAATCTACAATAGGAGATCAGATTTATAATCCAGCATTAAAGAAACAGATTGATGTTTCAAAGCCAGAAATATTAATTTACCATACACATACCCATGAAAATTATTCCGTTGATGAACCAGATAGTGTGAATCAAGAAACAAATGTTGTAGGTGTAGGAGAGGTGTTAGCTAAAGATCTAGAAGAAAGGTATGGGATAGCAGTAATTCATGATAAGACAGACCATTGCATATCATATAATGATAGTTATGCTCGATCTAGTGAAACTGTAGATAAGTACCTAAATAAGTATGGAGATTTTAAGCTTATAATAGATATTCATAGAGATTCCATTACTAATAAAAATATTACTACAACTGAGATTTATGGAAAAAGTGCGTCAAGAATATCTTTTGTAACTGCTAAGAATAGTGAAAGATATTCGCAGAATGCTGCAATAACAGAAAATATTTTTAATAAAACAAAAGAGCTATTTCCAACCTTACCTAGAGAAATAACAACTTATCCTAGAGGTAAAAATGCATTTAATCAAAGTAAGAGCGATAATAGTGTGCTTTTTGAAATAGGATCACACTATAATACACCAGAAGAATCACAAGTAACAGGTGAATGCATGGCTAGGGTAATTGCTGAGATATTAAATAAAAAAGAGTGAAAGTTAAGTAATAAAGAAATTAAGCTATATCAAAAAAGACATAGCTTAATTTTTGTTGAATAGTGAACTATAAGAATGGAAATACTAATAAATAAAATCTATTTCTCGGTAATTTATTTTAGAAAGGAAATATGGAACTATGAATAAAAAATATATTTTAAAAAAAATTATACCATCAGCGATAATTATAGTATTGATGTTGAGTGCAGTTTTATCTATAAATATAAAAAATACTAATGCATTATCTCCACTTGGTAATACTAATGAAAATTATGAGCTGGTAAGTGAGGAATTTGGTGAAGAATTTTCTAATTTTATAAAAGACAACTCTTTTTTGAAAATTTATAAAGAAGATAGTGATATTTTAGTAAGAATAAGTGAAAATAATTTTAGAATAACTAATGAATCTAATATTATAAAACAAGTAAATGAATTAATTGATTCCGTGAAAGAAAAAAATGATTATGTAAGAGACAATTAGCCTAATAAATAAAAAGAATAATACAATTTAGCTGATAAAGACTTTAGCGGATAATAATAAATATAAAATTATAGCCTTTTTAAAGGTATGTATGATATAATTTAGCTGATTTAATTAAACGGGGGTGAGAAAACTGAGACAATTGACAATTGACAATTGACAATTAAAGATAAGAAGTTTTATAGAAATTTCGGAAATCATTTTATGATTTCATCTATAATTGTACATTGTAAATTGTATATTGCTTAAGTTTGTTTATATGAAAAATGAAAGGCAAAAATATATTCGAAATTTTTCAATAGTAGCTCATATTGATCATGGTAAGTCAACCCTTGCGGATAGATTACTTGAAACTACAGGAACCTTAACAGAAAGGGAAATGCAAGAACAAGTTCTAGATAATATGGAGATAGAAAAAGAAAGAGGAATTACAATAAAATCACAGGCGGCCAGGCTTGTATACAAAAGAGATGACGGACATGAATATATTCTTAATTTAATTGATACTCCAGGACATGTAGATTTTAATTATGAAGTTTCAAGAAGTTTAGCAGCTTGTGAAGGTGCTCTGCTAGTTGTTGATGCAACACAAGGTATTCAAGCTCAAACATTAGCTAATTGTTACTTGGCATTAGATAATGACCTTGAAATTGCACCGGTAATAAATAAAATAGATCTACCATCTGCAAGACCTAGCGAAGTGAAACAAGAAATTGAAGATGTTATTGGAATAGAGGCAGAAGAAGCACCAATGATTTCAGCCAAGACTGGATTAAATATAAAAGATGTACTAGAAACAATTGTTAAAAATATACCAGCACCAGAAGGTGATGAAGAAGCACCTCTACAAGCTTTAATTTTTGATTCTTATTATGACAGTTATAAAGGTGTAGTATGTATAGTAAGAGTTAGGGATGGAAGAATAAAAATCGGTGATAAAATTAAATTGATGGCTACAAACAAGATATATGATGTTACTGAAGTGGGGGTATTTACACCAGGAGTTCTCCCAATAAAAGAACTAAGTGCTGGAGATGTTGGATACATTACAGCATCAATAAAAAATGTAAGAGATGCTAGAGTTGGAGACACAATAACTGGAGCAACTAGGCCAACAGAAAAAGCACTTCCAGGATATAAACCAGCTATTCCAATGGTATATTCAGGAATATACCCGGTTGATGGATCAAAATATGACGAATTAAGAGAAGCGTTAGAAAAATTGCAAATAAATGATGCAGCATTAAGTTTTGAGCCAGAAACATCAATTGCGCTAGGGTTTGGATTTAGATGCGGATTTTTAGGATTATTACATATGGAAATAATTCAAGAAAGAGTTGAAAGAGAATTTAATTTAGACATAATTACAACAGCACCATCAGTTATCTACAAGGTAAT
Organism: Clostridium butyricum; assembly: GCA_015058475.1. Taxonomy (GTDB): domain Bacteria; phylum Bacillota; class Clostridia; order Clostridiales; family Clostridiaceae; genus Clostridium; species Clostridium butyricum_B. The sequence goes on from SVCF01000012.1 coordinate 37,419, forward strand.
AAAAACAGATGGAGAAGTACTAGAAATAACAAATCCAACAAATTTACCAGCAATGACTGAAATAGATTATATGGAAGAACCAATAGTTAAAGCATCTATAATAACTCCAAAAGATTATGTAGGAGCTGTAATGGAATTATGTCAAGATCGTAGAGGTACGTATATTGATATGCAGTATATAGAAGAAACTAGAGCTGTTATCAATTACGATATACCTCTTAATGAAATTATATATGATTTCTTTGATACATTAAAATCTAGAACAAGAGGCTATGCATCTTTAGATTATGAAATGAAGGGATATATTACAACTAAGTTAGTTAAGTTAGATATACTATTAAATGGGGATGTAGTTGATGCATTATCTATGATAGTACCAGAGGAAAGAGCATATCATAAAGGAAGAGGTATAGCTGAAAAACTAAAAGAGATTATTCCAAGACAGCTATTTGAAATTCCGATTCAAGCAGCAGTTGGATCGAAGATTATAGCAAGAGAAACTGTAAAAGCTATGAGAAAAGATGTACTCGCTAAATGTTATGGTGGAGATATCTCTAGAAAGAAGAAGCTCCTTGAAAAGCAAAAAGAAGGTAAAAAGAGAATGAGGCAAGTAGGATCTGTTGAAGTTCCACAAGAAGCATTTATGGCAGTACTTAAAGTAGACTAATAGTATTAAAAATAACACTATGCACAATAAACTTTTATAAATTATTAAAAAGATATTTATAAAATGCTTATTGTGCATTAAAATTAATATAGTAAAATGTGTTAAATTATAGTTTTTTATTGAAATGAAAAATAAATTAATATTATTAATAAAATGGGAGGCTTAATATATGTTTTTAAATGAATTAGAAAAAAATGAGGGAATAGCATTTATTGCACTAGTTCAAGAACTTGCCAATATAGATAAAACATTTTCAAATGAAGAAAAAGAATTATATATTGATTATTTAAAAGAATTAAATTTAAAAGAAAATGAAGTTGAAAAAATGAAAATGGATACTGTATTTGAGATTCTAAATAAATCATCTGTTAGATGTAAAGAAATTCTTTATTTTGAGCTAGTAGGATTAGCACTTATTGACGGTGAATATGAAGAAAAAGAAGTTGAATTTTTAGAAAATGTTGGTGATAAATTAGGCATAGCACGTAGCAAGAAGATAGCATTTGCAAATTATTTTTATAATTTCATAGATGTATATAATTTTTCTGTAGTTGATGCAGATAACAAGATAGAATTATTAAAAGAGCAGGCAGAAAAACTTATATCTATGTAGACTATATTTTAATAAGTAAAACTTAAGGGTACATATTTGTTTTTGATTATGAAAATAAATATGTACTTTTAATTTAAAAATATTTATATAGACTATAATACTAATACCTTATTAAAAATAATAGAAAGATATTTTATTATAGTAATTGAGATTTAGAATAGATTAAAATGCATGTTTTAAGAAATTGGAGGAGTGTTTATGAAAGAAATATCTTTATATGTTCATATACCTTTTTGTAAACAAAAGTGTATGTATTGTGATTTTCCATCTTATGCAGGAAAAGAAAAATATATGGATGATTATATAGAAGCATTAAATGAAGAACTATTGAAAAAAAGAGAACATTATTTAATAAGAAGTATATTTATTGGTGGTGGAACACCATCATATCTTGATGAAAAAAATTTAGAAAGCTTACTTTTAACTTTAAATAAATTAAATTTCAAAGAAAATGTCGAGTTTACAATAGAATGTAATCCTGGAACATTAACGAGAGAAAAGTTAGAGATTATGAAAAAATATAATATTAATAGACTTAGTATTGGATTGCAATCTACAAATAATATGCTATTAAAAGATATAGGAAGAATTCATACATATGAAATCTTTAAAAATAATTTTTTATTAGCTAGGCAAGTAGGGTTTGAAAACATTAATGTAGATCTAATGTTTGGATTACCTAATCAGAGTTTGGAGGAGTGGAGAAACACTCTATTAGAAATTGCTAAATTAAGTCCAGAACATATATCTGCATATAGTTTAATAATTGAAGAAGGAACATGCTTCTATAATTTATATAATGCAGATAAATTAAATCTTCCATCTGAGGAAATTGAAAGAGAAATGTATATATGCACAAAAGAAGTATTAAATAAACATGGTTATAATCAATATGAAATTTCAAATTATTCTAAACCCAATAAGGAGTGTTTGCATAACAAGATATATTGGAGTTGCAAAGAATATCTGGGTGTTGGAGCTTCAGCAAGTTCATTTATAAATAATGCTAGAATTAAAAATATTGATGATATAGATAAATATATAAAAAATATTAGTAGAGATGAAAGTATAGTTGAAGAAGTTCATGAAAATAATATAAAAGATAGTATGGAAGAGTTTATGTTTATGGGACTTAGAATGACTGAAGGTATAGACATTAATGAATTTGCAAAAAGATTTGATGAAGATATATATAAGGTATATGGAGGAGTAATAGAAAAATACATTAATAAAGAATTATTAGCTAGTAAAGAGGGAAAGCTATATTTAACTTCAAAAGGAATAGAGTTAAGTAATTATGTAATGAGTGATTTTATATTGACTTAACGAGAGGGAATAATTGTAAAAATAAAAATTATAGAAAATGAAAGAAAAAGGGAGAAAATAAAAGATAAATTCAAGAAATCAATACAGTATAACTTATATTTAATATTTTTGAAAATAAACAGGATTGACAAAAAACTTAAGAAAGAATATATTAAAACCATAGTCATTAGCACTCGACGATAATGAGTGCTAACAAAAAAGAGGTGAGATTATGAGGATTGATGATAGGAAAATAAAAATACTTCAAGCTATTATCAATGATTATATTCGTACTGGAGATCCTGTAGGATCAAGAACCATTGCTAAAAATTATGATTTAGGCATTGGTTCTGCAACAATAAGAAATGAGATGTCAGATCTTGAAGCTATGGGATACCTAGAACAACCTCATGCTTCAGCAGGAAGAATTCCATCAAGTAAGGGTTATCGATTGTATGTTGATAAACTTATGGGGAATCAAAGACTTACGCCTGAAGAAAATTTAAAAATAAAGCAGTATATTATAGATTCTGCAATGCTTGAAGTGGATAAAGTCGTAAGACAAACAAGTACATTACTATCAGAATTGACAAATTTGACTTGTATTATTGAAGCACCATCAGTTAGAAAAAGTTTTATAAAATCAATACAGCTTATCAAAGTTGATGAAAAAAATATAGTAACTATATTTTTAACAGATACAGGTCTTATAAAAAATCATGTTATGAGATTAACTAGGATACCAGAAGTAACAACATTAAATAAAATTAATGAAGTGTTAAATAATCGATTGGTTAATCTGTCTATAGCAGAAATTAATCTTGAAGTAATAAATAATTTAAAAAAAGATTTGATTGAATATGAAGAAATATTCAATGCCATATTACCAACTCTATATGAAACTTTAAAAGATTCTGATTCGTCAGAAGTATTCATGGATGGAGCAACTAATATACTTAACTATCCTGAATATCATGATATAGATAAAGCAAAAGAAATATTGTCATTATTAAATGATAAAAAAACAGTTATGGAATTGTTTAATCCACAAGACGATATTACTATCAGTATTGGGGATGAAAACTATGAGCCACAAGCAAAAGATTGTAGCATAATATCAGCTGAATATTCTTTTGGAAATAGACCTATAGGAAAAATAGGACTTATTGGACCAAGGAGAATAAATTACTCTAAAGTAATAGCTATCATGAGTGAAGTTGTTAAAGAGCTAAACAATATATTAAATAATCATGTTAAATAAAATTTGGATGTTATAGATCAGAGACGAGGTGTATTTAAAAATAATGGAAGAAAATAAAAATTTAAAAAATGAAGAAATTAAAGAAGAAAACTTAACTGAAGAAGTAACTAAAGATACTGAGTTAAAAGATGATGAAAAAACAACTGAAACTGTTCCAGAAGAAACAAATGAAGTTGAAGAAGAGGATGAACTTAACATGAGCAAGAAACTTAAGGAAGCAAATAAGAAATTACAAGAAGAATTAGATTCTGTAAAAGATAAGTTCCTTAGATTAACAGCTGAATATGATAATTATAGAAAAAGAACAGCAAAGGAAAAGGAAGGAATATATACTGATGCATATGTAGATGTAGTTAAAGAAATTATTCCTATTATAGATAACTTAGAAAGAGCTATGGCAGCAGAAGGAAACATAGATGACCTTAAAAAAGGTGTTGAAATGACAATGAAAGGTTGTCAAGATTCATTTACAAAACTTGGGATTGAGGAAATTGATGCAAGTGGTGAATTTGATCCAAACTTCCACAATGCAGTTATGCATGTTGAAGACGAAAATTTAGGTAAAAATGTAGTAGCTGAAGTATTCCAAAAAGGATATAAAAAGGGCGAAAAAATAATAAGACATACAATGGTAAAAGTAGCTAATTAATATAATTAAATATATTATAGCAATTAAAAATAAAGAAAATAAACTATTTAGTTTTAGGAGGAATATATCATGGGAAAAATTATAGGTATTGATTTAGGAACTACAAATTCATGTGTAGCAGTTATGGAAGGTGGAGAACCAGTAGTTATTACTAACTCAGAAGGTGCTAGAACTACTCCATCAGTAGTATCATTCCAAGCAGATGGATCAAGACTTGTAGGTCAAGTTGCTAAAAGACAATCAATAACTAATCCAGATAAAACAGTTATATCAATAAAGAGACATATGGGAACAAATTACAAGGTTAATATAGATGGAAAAGATCTTTCACCACAAGAAATTTCAGCTATGGTTCTTCAAAAAATCAAAGCTGATGCAGAAGCTTATTTGGGTGAAACTGTATCTCAAGCAGTTATAACAGTTCCTGCTTACTTTAATGATAGTGAAAGACAAGCGACTAAAGATGCAGGTAAAATTGCAGGTCTTGAAGTATTAAGAATAATCAACGAACCAACAGCAGCCTCTCTTGCTTATGGATTAGATAAAACTGATTCAGCACAGAAGATTTTAGTTTATGACTTAGGTGGTGGTACTTTCGATGTATCTATTTTAGATTTAGGTGATGGAGTATTTGAAGTATTATCTACAAATGGTGATACAAAACTTGGTGGAGATGATTTTGATGAAAAAATCATGCAATATATAGCTGATGATTTCAAAGCATCAAATGGAATTGATTTAATGCAAGATAAAATGGCTCTTCAAAGATTAAAAGAAGCAGCTGAAAAAGCTAAGATTGAGTTATCATCTTCAATGCAAACTAATATAAACTTACCGTTTATCACTGCGGATAGCACTGGTCCAAAGCATATTGATATGACATTAACAAGAGCTAAATTTAATGAAATTACTAGTGATTTAGTTCAAAGAAGTATAGAACCAATGAAAAAAGCTTTAGCTGATGCTAAACTTTCATTAAGTGATATAGATAAAGTAATATTAGTTGGAGGATCTACAAGAATTCCAGCTGTTGTTGAAGCAGTTAAGAACTTTACTGGAAAAGAACCTTCAAAGGGAGTTAATCCAGATGAATGTGTTGCAGTTGGTGCTGCTATTCAAGCAGGAGTACTTACAGGAGAAGTAAAAGATGTAGTATTACTTGATGTTACTCCACTAACACTTGGTATTGAAACAGCTGGTGGAATAGCTACTCCATTAATAGAAAGAAATACAACTATTCCTACAAAGAAAAGTCAAGTATTCTCAACTTATGCTGATAACCAAACTTCAGTTGAAATCAATGTAGTTCAAGGTGAAAGACAAATGGCTGTAGACAATAAGTCATTAGGTAGATTTACACTTTCAGGAATAGCTCCAGCTCCAAGAGGAATTCCTCAAATCGAAGTTACATTTGATATAGATGCAAATGGTATTGTTAAAGTATCTGCTTTAGATAAAGGAACTGGAAAAGAAGCAAATATCACAATTACAGCTTCAACTAACTTAAGCGATGATGAAGTAGAAAAGGCTGTAAAAGAAGCAGAAAAATTTGCAGAAGAAGATAAGAAGAGAAAAGAAAAGATAGAAGTTTCAAATAATGCTGATCAAACAGTTTACCAATTAGAAAAAACATTAAGTGAAATTGGTGATAAGGCTACTGAAGATGAAAAGAAAGCAGTTCAAGATAAGCTTGATGAACTTAAGAAGATTAAAGATGGAGAAGATATAGAAGCAATTAAAGCTGCTATAGAAGCTGCTAATCAAGCATTTTATCCAATAGCTGCTAAGATGTATCAACAAGACCCTGCGGCTCAAGGAATGGATCCTAATGCAGCTGGAGCACAAAGTGCACCACATGATGAGAATGTTGTAGATGCAGATTTTAAAGTAGATGAAGATAAATAATATTAAGTTTTAAAAATAATATTCTATAAGGGAAGGCAACACTTGAGTCTTCCCTTTTTATAAAGTATTAAAGTGTTTTAATAAAAATATATTTATTACTAAATTTTTAATTGATATATAAGCAAAAATTCAGTAAAATAAATGTGTTTGGTTGAAGCATATACTAAAAACAAGTTTATGAGTAAAAAATGGTTCATATATTTGAGTAATTGTATATATTATTAAATATAATTTATAATACATACAAGTTAAATAAAACTAGGTGGTGAATATAAGAAATGGCAAGTAAAGACTATTATGAAGTCCTTGGAGTTGAAAAAGGTGCAAGTGATGATGAGATAAAAAGGGCTTTTAGAAAACTGGCTGTTAAATATCATCCAGATAGAAATCAAGGTGATAAAGAAGCAGAAGCTAAATTTAAAGAAATCAATGAAGCTTATCAAATCCTTTCAGATTCGGAAAAAAGAGCTAAATATGATCAGTTTGGATCAGCAGCTTTTGATGGAACAGGTGGATTCAGCGGTGGTGGATTCGGCGGATTTGATGGATTCGATATGGGTGGATTCGGTGATATATTTGATTCGTTCTTTGGAGGCGGAGGAAGCTCAAGAAGAAGAAATGGTCCAGTAAGAGGTAATGATATTGAATATAGTTTAAATTTAACATTTGAAGAAGCTATATTTGGTGTTGAAAAAGAAATAACAATTACTAGAAGTGAAAACTGCGATCATTGTCATGGAGCTGGAGCAGAGCCTGGAACTAATAAAAAGACATGTCCAACATGTAATGGAACAGGGCAAATGAGAGTTCAAAGACAAACTCCGTTTGGAAATTTTGTATCACAATCAACTTGTGACAAATGTAATGGAACAGGTGAAATAATCGATACACCATGTAAAGAGTGTAGAGGAAAAGGACATATTAGAAAATCAAGAAAGATAACTGTTAATATTCCAGCAGGTGTTGATACAGGAAATGTAATGCCACTAAGAGGACAAGGAGAACATGGATTAAAGGGTGGAAGTCCAGGTGACTTATACGTTAGAATTAATGTTGCACCATCTAAGGTGTTCACTAGAAAAGGAAATGATGTTTATATAGATACTCATATTTCTATGGCTAAGGCAGCACTTGGTACAGAAATTACTGTTAATACTGTTGATGGAAATGTTAAATATACAATTCCAGCAGGTACTCAATCTGGAACTATGTTTAGATTAAAAGGCAAGGGTATTCCAAGAGTAAATTCATCAGGACGTGGAGATCAATATGTTAAAGTTATAGTTGATATTCCAAAGTCGCTAACAAAAGCTCAAGAAGAAGCTCTTCATGCATTTATGGTGGCAAGTGGTGAAGAACCAGATGCAGGTACTGGAACCCATAAGAAAAAATTGTTTGGAAAAAAATAAATAAAAAATAGGAGTATTTACTTTAAAAATAGTAGGTGCTCCTATTTAATTTTGTTTTAAGTTAAAATATAACACAACAAAAAATTGCAATATATTTTTATATATGTATAATTTATTATGAATGATGAAAGATGGAGTGAATAACTATGAGAATGAGAAAAAAACCATGGGCAAGACCTGAATTAGAAGCTTGCGGCTTTTTCATTATAAATCCTAAAGAGAATAAGGGAAAGTGGAAAAGTGTCTTTGAAAGAAATCAGCCTATATATTTAGAACTGGGGTGTGGAAAAGGAACATTTATGGCGGTACATGGTTCAGAGAATCCGAATATAAACTATATAGCAATTGACATAAAAGATGAGGTATTAGGGCTTGCAAAGAGAAATATTGTGAAAGCATATGAAGAAAAAAATATGTCACTTAATAACATCAAATTAATGGCTCAGGAAATAAGTCTTATCAGCAATATATTTGATGAAAATGATGTTGTTGATAGAATATACATAAACTTTTGTAACCCATGGCCAAGAGAGAAACATAAAAAGAGAAGATTAACTCATACAAGACAATTAAATCAATATAGAACATTTTTAAGTGAAACTGGAGAGATTTACTTCAAAACAGATGATGATGAGCTTTTTGAAGAATCACTTGAATATTTTAAAGAAAGTAAGTTTAGAATTAAATATATAACGTATGATTTACATAATAGTGATTTTGTAGGCAATGTTGAAACAGAACATGAAAAGATGTTTACGGAAAAAGGAATAAAAACTAAATTTTTAATAGCTGTTAAGGAAGATTAGGTTTTCACATATAAAAGGAGTGGCTATGCCACAATTCGGAACTTAAAAAAATAAATGTTTGCATAAATATATTTTATAAATTAAAATACTAAGAATATAAGAATATAAGAATATAAGAATATAAGAATATAAGAATATAAGAATATAAGAATATAAGAATATAAGAATATAGGAATATGCTTATTTGATGGGGATGCTTGAGGTAAAGAGACATTTGCTCATATAGGAGTAGGTTTTCTAAAATGTTTAAAGAAAATAAAATTAAGTGTTTTAATAAAAATAGAAGGGATGATATAAAAATGGATGGAATATGGATAGAAATTAGTGTAATAACAAAAAGTGAGGCTTTAGAACCTATATCAGGAATATTTTATGGATTAGGATGTCCAAATGTTGCGATTGAAGATCCTGAAGATTTACTAGGAAGAGATCAAGGACCTCTAACATGGGATTTTGCGGATATAAATATATTAGAACATAAAGGAAATGCAGCAGTAGTTAAAGCCTACTTCTCGCAAGATGATAAAGTTAATGAAATAGTAGAGTATACAAAAGAAAAGCTGAAAGAGATAAAAGAAATGGGATTAGACATTGGAGAAGGGATAGTTGAGGCAAAAACAATGCATGAAGAAGACTGGGCAAATAATTGGAAAAAGTATTATAAGCCTGTTAAGATTACTGATAAGATTGTTATTAAGCCGATTTGGGAAGAGTATGAAGTGGGTGAAGGTGAGTTATTAATAGAGTTAGACCCAGGGATGGCTTTTGGAACAGGAACACATGAAACAACAAGAATGTGTATAAAAGCTTTAGATAAATATGTAAAGCCTAATACTACTGTGTTTGATGTTGGTTGTGGTTCTGGAATACTTGCAATAGCAGCAGCAAAGCTTGGAGCAAAGCATGTTGTTGGTGTTGATTTAGATCCAGTTGCTGTTGATTCTTCTAAAGAAAACATAAGTTTTAATGATTTAAATAATATAGAAGTATTAGAAGGTAATCTTTTAGATGTTGTAGAGGGAAAGGCTGATATTGTTGTAGCAAATATAATTGCTGAAATTATTTGTGTATTAACTGAAGATGTTAAGAAAGCACTTAATGATAATGGATTATTTATCACATCAGGAATAATTCATGACAGAGTTGAAATGGTTACATATAAATTAAAAGAATGTGGATTTGAAATTATAGAAATAAATAAAGATGGTGAATGGAATTGCATAGTTGCTAAATTGATAAAATAATTATAATTTTATTTATAAGTACTTTGGTATAGTATAAAAAATATCAGTAATTTTCAGGTTTTATTTAAAAGGAGAAGAATATGCATAAATTTTTTACAGAACCTTGTAATATTACAAGTAATGAAGGTAAAATAATTGGTGATGATGTTAAGCATATATATAAAGTTCTAAGGCTAAGTGAGGGTGAGAGAATAATTCTAAACAATTGTGAAGGAATTGAGTATTTATGTGAAGTAGCAGATATAACCAAATCTGAAGTTATTGTAAGAATAATAGAAAAGTTAGATAAAAATAATGAAAGCAATTTGAGAGTTCATCTATTTCAAGGACTTCCTAAAGGACAAAAGATGGATTTAATTGTTCAAAAGGGGACTGAACTTGGAATTTTTGAATTTATTCCAACTATTACTTCAAGAGTTGATGTAAAACTGAAAGGTGACTTTAAAAAACTTGATAGATTAAATAGAATAGCACTTGAGGCATGTAAACAATCAAAAAGAAGCCTTATTCCTAGGGTTAAAGAAGTTATAAATTTTGATGAAGCTTTATTGCAATTGAGAGAGATGGATTTGATCTTAATACCATATGAAAATGCAGAAAATTTTGGGGTAAAAAGTCTTATAAGAGAACTTAAAGAAAATAATGTTGATTTAAAAAGTATAGTGGATGTTGGGATATTAATAGGGCCAGAAGGTGGATTCGAAGAAGAAGAAATTAATATTTTAAAAGAAAATGGTGCAAAGATTATAACTTTAGGAAATAGAATACTTAGAACAGAAACAGCGGGTTTTACAGCTACTGCTTTAATACAATATGAATTAGGAGACTTAGGAGGGATTTAAACTAAGATGGTAGAAAGCCAAATTAAGATAGTTCAAGAAAAGAACAGAGATGAACTAAAGAAAAATAGAAGGCCAAGTGTAGCTTTTGCAACACTTGGATGTAGAGTAAATCATTATGAAACAGAGGCTATGACAGAAAAATTTCTTAGAGAAGGATATGAAATAGCTGAATTCGAAAATTTTGCAGATGTTTATGTAATAAACACATGTTCAGTAACTAATATGAGTGATAAGAAATCAAGACAGATAATAGGTAGAGCGAGAAGAAAAAATGAAGATGCAATTATTGCAGCTGTAGGATGTTATTCACAAGTATCACCAGATGAAGTTTCTAAGATAGATGGTGTTGATGTTGTACTTGGAACTAGGAATAAAGGTGACATTGTTTACTATGTAAATAAAGCTAAAGATGAAGGCAAAATGCAAGTTGCAGTTGGAGAAGTGCTTAAAAACAAGACATTTGAAGAGCTTAATATAGAAGAATATCAAGATAAGACTAGAGCATTTTTAAAGATACAAGATGGCTGTAATAGATTTTGTACATATTGTTTAATACCATATACAAGAGGTAGAACTTGTTCTAAAGATCCTAAAAAAGTTTTGGATGAAATAAGAAGATTAGAAGAGCATGGATTTAAAGAGATAATATTATCAGGTATTCATACAGCATCATATGGAGTGGATTTAGAAGGGGATATAACTCTTGTAAGCCTTCTTGAAGAAATAGAAAAGATGGATGGAATTGAAAGAGTTAGAATTGGTTCAATAGAACCATGCTTTTTTACAGATGATGTAATAAATAAAATAAAACATATGAAAAAATTATGTCCACAATTCCATTTATCACTTCAAAGTGGATGTGATGAAACTTTAAAGAGAATGAATAGAAGATATACAGCTAAGGAATATGAAGATGCAGTTAATAACATACGAGAAAATTTAAAGGATGCATCTATAACAACAGATGTTATTGTAGGTTTTCCAGGTGAAACAGAAGAGGAATTCGATGAAACCTACAAATTTTTGAAGAGAATAAAACTAACAAAAACTCATATATTTAAATTTAGTCCTAGAAAAGGAACTAAAGCAGAACATATGCCTGATCAAATAGATGGAACAATTAAAGAAAAGCGCAGCAAGGCATTGATTGAACTTAATGATAAAAATGAAGCTGAGTTTAGTCAATCTTTAGTTGGTAGAGAATTAGATGTATTGGTTGAAAAAGAAGTGACTAAGAATCAGGGACACTTTGAAGGTTATACTAAAAATTATGTTAAAGTAGAAATAACAAATGGTGATAAGACTCTTATTGGAAAAATTATTAAATGTAGAATATATGAGGCTTGCGGAGACTATGTATTAGGCATGATAGTTTAAAGAAAGTGTGATTTTTTATAGGAATAAATCAGAATAAAAATTCAAAGAATATATCTGAAAAGCATTTATATTATAATATATAATTAAGTTTAACCAGATTTTGTAGAAATTTGATAAGTAAGTTGTTATAATTAATGGTAGTATATATTATTAGGGGGTGAGATTATGGAGGAATGTATTTTCTGTAAAATAGTAAATGGTGAAATACCAAGTAGCAAATTATATGAAGATGATAAAGTAATAGCTTTTCGTGATATAAATCCAGAAGCACCAATTCACTTTTTAGTGGTACCTAAGGAACATATAGAGAGTGCTAATTCATTAAATGAAGATAATTTTAATGTAATAGCACATATATTTAAAGTTATTAATAAGTTAGTCAAAGAAGAAAATATAGCTGATTCAGGTTATAGAATTATTAATAATTGTGGTAAAGATGGTGGGCAAACAGTAAACCATATTCATTTCCATGTAATTGGTGGAAAAACTTTACCGATGAAATTGACTTAAACTGTCTTTATTTCTAGATATATAGTTTAGATTTTTTTACTTAATTCTTGACATAGTTTATAAAAATATTGTATAATATATCATGTGTTATTAAGCCCATAGCTGATTAATTTTAGCTAGCGGAGGGAGGGATATCAATGTCAGAAATCAAAGTTGGAGAAAATGAAACACTTGAAAGTGCGTTAAGAAGATTTAAAAGAAAATGTGCTAGAGCTGGAGTTCTTTCGGAAGTAAGGAAGAGAGAACATTATGAAAAGCCAAGCGTTAAGAAGAAGAAGAAATCAGAAGCTGCTAGAAAGAGAAAGTTCAAGTAGAATTATTTCTTTTGAAAGAGGGTACGGATATGCCAACAATTAAAGAACAATTACAAAATGATTGGAAAACTGCTTTAAAGACTAAAGATAAGTTCACAGCTAATGTACTTAGCACAGCTAAGGCGGCGGTATTATTAGTTGAAAAAACTGAGAACAAAGTACTTGCAGACGATGATGTTATTAGTATATTAGCAAAAGAAATCAAACAAAGAAGAGAAGCTTTGGTTGATTTTGAAAAAGGGAACAGAGACGATCTAGTTGAGCAAAATAAGGCTGAAATAGAAATCCTTTTAAAATACCTTCCTCAGCAGTTAAGCGAAGAAGAAATAAAAGAAATAGTAAAAAAATCAGCTGAAGAAGTGGGTGCAAATAACATTAAAGACATGGGAAAAGTTATGGCAGTGGTTAGACCTAAGGTTTTAGGTAGAGCAGATGGCAAACTTGTTAGTCAAATTGTTAAAGAATATTTAAATAATAAATAATAAAAGAACTCAAGGATACTTGAGTTCTTTTATTATTTATAGGGTATATATTTAAAAAAGTTGTTTATAACAACTTTTTTTACTTTATTACTATAATATAAAAAGACTCCACTTTTATAGCATTAATTTTCATCATGTATCATAAATTAAAAATGAAGAACTTTATAGTGGAGGAGAAAATTATGGAAGGAAGATTCCAAAAAGGAAGAGAAAGAATTTTAAATAAACTTGATTTTCCAAATGATATTTCTTTAAATTTACCCAAAATAATAGTAACAGGAGATAGAGAAATAACAATTGAAAATCATAAAGGGATATTATTGTTCGAAAGTGAGCAGGTTAAAATAAATTCTAGAATTGGAAGTATATCAATAAGTGGAAAAAACTTCGAAATACTTTTTATTGGGGATACCACAATGACTATAAGTGGAATATTTAAAGGGATTTCATATGAGGGGCAGAAGTTATGAATTTAGAAAAATTAAAATCTGGAAAAATAACAATAGAAATAAGTGCTTTATCAATAGAAAAAATACTAAATGCTTTATGGCGTAATAATATCAAAACTTTAAATATTACAAGAATAGATTTATCAACAATTAGATGTTCAATAATGTATTCTGACTATAAAGAAACTGTGGAAATAGTGAAAAAAATTAAGGGGAAGATTAGGGCTACTGGAGTAAGTGGCATAGTAGTCTTGATGCTTAAAGTAAAAAGAAGAATTTCTTTAGCTATTGGGTTCATAGTATTTTTCATAGTATTATACTTGTTATCTAATAATATCTGGGCAATAGATATCGAAACAAAGAATAATCTAACACCTTTTGAAGTACGGAAGGAATTAATGGCTATTGGAATTACACCTGGAATTAAAAAAAGCGATATTAATGTATATAATATAGAGAAAAAAATGGAAGATTTAGATGATCAGATTATGTGGATTAGAGTTAGAATTGAGGGATCTACTCTAAGAGTTGTTATAAAAGAAAAAATTAATCCACCATCAATAGAGAAAGAATTACCTAATGAAGTATTAGCAAAAATGGATGGGGAGATTAAAAGGGTATTTACAATGTCGGGAAATTCTGCTGTTATTCCGGGAGACATAGTAAAAAAAGGTGATGTACTAATATTGCCGAAAGAAGGAAGAGAAGGATTTGAAAAAGATGTTAAGCCAAGAGGGACTGTAATAGCTAATACATTTTACGAAAAATTTATGGAGACTCAAATAAGTGGAGAGAAACTTAAAAGAACAGGAAATAAAGATAGTGATATTTATATAAGTATTTATAATAAAAAAATTTACTTGAAAAAAGCTATAAATGAGTTTAAATATTATGATAAAATAGAAGAAAGAAAAGGAATTATTAATAAAACTGTATATTTTGAAAAGAAAGGCGAGCAAATTAATTTAGACAAAGATAATGTAATACATGAATGTACTGAAAAGTTGAAGAAGTCATTAGAGAAGAGTTTAAATAAAGATGCCAAAATTATAGATAGTAAATTAGAAGATGAAGATTTAGGTGAGGGAAAAATCCTTGTTAAAGTGACTTTTACTGTAGAGCAAGATATAGCAGAAAACATATGGTGATTGCTTTATTATAAGATGAGAAGGTGATATACATGAAGGGTGGACAGAATAAAAAAGAACAATATAAGAATTTGAGAGCTAAGCGAATAATATTATTTTTTGTAGTATATATAATTGGATATCTATTGTTAATTAGTGCAATAACACCTAAACAATATAATTTAAGAGAAGGTGATATACCTAGGGTAGATATAAAAGCCACAAGAGATATTGTTGATGAGAAAGCAACTTTAGAAAAAGAAACTCAGGCAATTGAGAAAGTGGGTAAGCAATATACACTAAAAAGTGAAATTAAAAGTCAAGCAGAAAATAATATAAAAATATTGTTTGAAAAGTTAAATGAGTATGCTGAAGAAAATAAAGCTAATTTGAACGATGATGAAGAGAAAAAAGATAATGTTAATTCAAAAACTGAATATGAGAAAATCTTAGAACTAAAGAAAATCATAAGTGTTACTCTGACACAAAGCGAATATCAGATTTTGCTGGATATTCCGCAAAAGGATTTAGATGGGTTACAAAAAAATATTCTTAACATAATAAATTCTGCATACGAAAAAAATTTAGAAGAAAATGATGAAGAAGCAATTAAGCAAGCAAAGGAGACTGCAATAGATGATATAAAATCTTTAGGATTTAGTGAAGATATATCAAATATATTAGGAACTGTTGTAACCAATCAAATAAAACCAAATTTTTTTTATGATATAGATAAGACAGAAGAGAAAGTAAAAGAGGCACAAAAAAGTGTATCAAAGGTTATTATAAAGCAAAATCAAATAATAGTAAAAGAAGGTGAACCTGTAACAGCAGAACAACTATCTATATTATCAGATCTTGGTATGTTAGATGATGAAAATGTTAAAGAGTATTTGTATGTATATTTGATATTAGGTGTATTCTTAGCTACGATAATGTTTTTACAAGTTATTTATGTAAAATCTAATTATGAAGTAATATATAAAGATACTAAGAAATTGGCTTTAATAAGTGTAGTGAATTTAATATCGTTAATATTTGCAAGAGTATTTGGGCTTATATCGCCGTTTTTAATACCATTTGCATGTGCACCTATGTTACTTTCGCTACTTATTAATTATAAAATATCACTTGTATTAAGTTGCTTGAATATAATTCTTATAACTGCATTAAATGGATTTGATATTCAAGTGATGATGATAGGTGTTATTTGTTCTCTATTAAGTTCAACATTGCTAAAGAGAATGCAGCAGAGAAATGAGCTTCTTTATACTACTGTATATATTGCAGTTATAAGTGCAATAATTACATTAACTACAGGGATACTAATATCAAGTGATTTTATGGATATACTAATTAAAAGTGGAATGACTTTTATTGGGGGGGTATTATCAGGTGTGTTTGCTATAGGAATATTACCATTTCTGGAAAGCACATTTAATGAAGTTACAGTATTGAAACTTTTAGAGTTATCTAACCCAAACTCACCTTTGCTAAAAAGATTACTAATGGAAGCACCTGGAACATATCATCATAGTATTTTAGTGGCGAATTTAGCAGAATTAGCAGCAGAAGAAATAGGAGCAAATGCTGTAATAGCAAGGGTTGGTTCATATTACCATGATGTTGGTAAAGTAGAAAGACCATATTTCTTTGGCGAAAATCTAATGGGAATGGAGAATCCACATAATAAGATACCACCTAGTTTAAGTGCATCAATTATAATTTCTCATGTTAAAGATGGGTTGGAATTAGCTAAAAAGCATAAGCTTCCTAGAATTATTCAAGAAATTATTGGGCAACATCATGGAAAAACAGTGGTAAAATATTTTTATTATACTATGAAAAATAATTCTGATAATCCAGAAGAAATAAAAAAAGAAGATTATATGTATCCTGGTCCAATACCTAGTTCCAAAGAAGCTGGGATTGTAATGCTTGCAGATAGTACAGAAGCAGCAGTAAGATCTATCAAAGAGCCTACTAAAGAAAAGGTTAGTGAGATGATAAATAATATCATAAATGATAAGTTATCAACAGGACAATTAAATAATTGTGAGTTAACTTTAAAGGATATTGAAAAGATAAGAAAATGTTTCATGGCTAGTTTAAATGGAATATATCATCAAAGAGTAGAATATCCTAAAGAAAAGAAAAAAGAAATAGAGACTAAGGAGTAGTAAATTATGATTTATGTAGATAATAGACAAACGAAGATTGAGGTAAGTGAAAAATTAGTGAATCAATTAATTAATGTTATAGAGTTTGCACTAAAAGAAGAAGATGTAAATATAAAATCAGAAGTATCACTATTGTTTGTAGATAATGAAGAAATAAAGGAAATTAATAACGAAACAAGAAATATTGATAAAGAAACAGACGTATTATCATTTCCAATGTTAGATTATGAAAACAAGAGAGTATTTAAGGAACAATACAAAAATTATGAATTTTCAGCTAGTGATTTAGATGGAGAAGAACTTGTACTTGGCGATATTGTCCTTTCCTTAGAAAAAGCATTAGAACAAAGTAAAGAATATAATCATTCATTTGAAAGAGAAGCTTCATATCTAGTTGTACATTCTGTATTGCATCTACTTGGTTATGATCATATGCAGGAGGACGAAAAAGTTATTATGAGAACAAGAGAAGAAGAAATATTGAATAAACTTAATATATCAAGATAGGTATAAAAAGTGAAAAATATTTGATATATATAAAAAGAAGTTTTTAGTAGACATAATGATAAATTAATAAACCTATGGTGTTGATTTATAAAAGGGGCTGTTATTAATGAAAATAAAGAAGACATTAGATAGTTTTAATAATGCTATAAACGGGATTATTGATACAGTGAGAACACAAAGAAATATGAGGATTCATTTACTTGCTGCTTTGGGAGTATTAGTGGCTTGCTTTTGTTTTGATATAAGCAAAGTAGAGTTTCTTATATTAGCTGTTACTATATCAATGGTAGTAGCTGCTGAATTAACAAATACAGCAATAGAAGCAACAATAGATATGACTACTAATTATTATCACCCATTAGCAAAGGTTGCTAAAAATGCAGCAGCAGGAGCAGTACTTGTGACTGCAATTAATGCTTTGGTAGTAGGATATGTTATATTTTGGGATAAAGTATCTAACATTTCATATACTTTAATAAATAAAGTTAAAAATTCAGAACCATACACCATGTTGATAGTGCTTTTTATAGTCTGCATAGTGACTATAATAGTTAAAGCTATATTTGGAGAAGGAACACCATTAAAAGGTGGGATGCCGAGTGGGCATAGTGCATTAGGTTTTTCAATAGCAACTGCAATATCATTAATAACAGAAGAACCTATATGTATACTACTTAGTTTTTTATTAGCATTTATTACAGCACAAAGTAGAGTGGATTCTGAGGTCCATAGTATTCTTGAGGTAATTGTAGGAGGCGTATTTGGAGTATTACTTACGCTTATTATTTTTACTGTATTTAGGCTTTGATTAAAGGAAAGTGTAAAAGAAAATATATAAGTGTTAAAATATTATTTTAAGAAGGCTTATTAACAACTGTGAACCACGTATTCTACATTGTGAATTGTATAACTTAATGCTATACTATTTATACATTAGAGTATAATATTTAAGAAGAATAATTAGATTGTTTTAACAATAGGTGAAGGCTTAATGTTTATTGTTAAGCAAAATTAAGGAGGAAATATGTTTAAATCAGGTTTTGTTTCAATAGTTGGAAGACCTAATGTTGGAAAGTCAACTTTATTAAATTATATAATGGGAGAGAAGTTATCAATAGTTTCCAATAAACCTCAAACAACTAGAAATAATATACAAACAATATTAACACAAGATGATTTTCAAATGATTTTTGTTGATACTCCAGGGATACATAAACCTAAACATAAATTAGGTGAGTACATGGTAAATGCAGCTAAGGAATCAACTAAAGATGTAGATCTAGTCTTATTTCTAACAAATCCATGTGATGAAATTGGTAGAGGGGATAAATTTATATTAGAAAGTCTAAGAGATAAAAAATGTCCAGTTTTTTTAGTTTTAAATAAGGTAGATGAAAGCACACAAGACAGAGTAGCAAAAACATTACAAATGTTTAATGATGAATTTGAATTTGCTGAAATAGTTCCTATTTCGGCTATAAAAGGAAAAAATGTTGACACATTACTTAATTTAATGAAGGAAGCCATGCCAGAAGGACCTAAATATTATCCAGAAGATATGATTACTGATGTTCAAGAAAAATTTGTTGTATCAGAAATAATAAGAGAGAAGGCCTTAAGAACCCTTAGAGATGAAGTGCCTCATGGAATAGCAGTAGATATAATTCAGATGAAGCAAAATGAAAAGGGGACATATCATATAGAAGTTGATCTGATATGTGAAAAAGATTCTCATAAAGGAATCATAATAGGAAAAAATGGTCAATGTTTAAAAAGAATTGGTCAAACTGCAAGATATGAATTAGAAAGATTTTTAAGAACAAAAGTTAATTTAAAGATTTGGGTTAAAGTTAGAAAAGAGTGGAGAGATAACCAAAATTTATTAAGAGAATTAGGATATAAAAAAAGTAAATAAATTATGGGAAATCAAACGTTAATTACAACTAGAGCTGTGGTAATCAAAACTCAAGACTTTAAAGAAAATGATAAATTGGTTTGGTTTTATTCAGAGAATATAGGAAAAATTACGGCAATTGTTAGAGGGGCTAAAAAGAGTAAAAGTAAATTTTTATCATTAACATTGCCGTTGTGTTACGGAGAATATTTATTATATAAGGGAAAAAATTTATATACACTTCAAGAAGGAAGAATTTTGAATTCATTTCAAGGTCTTTTGAATAATTTGGATAAACTTACATATTCATCATATTTATGTGAATTAGTTGATATTGCATGTTCTGATGAAGAAGTGAATAAAGAAATTTTTAAAGATTTAGTAACAACTCTATATTTATTAAATACAGATGCATTAGATTATGAATTATTAGTTAGAGCGTTTGAAATAAAGATGCTAAGAAATACTGGGTATAATATAAATTTAGATAATTGCAGTATATGTGGAAATAAGATAAATACATCAAATTATATTAATTTACCTAATCACGGAGGCGTCTGTAATGAATGTATTAAAGAAAATGGGACATATATATCAAAAGGTGGATATAATGCTTTAAGATTCTTAAAAAATATGCATATTAGTAAATTGTATAGATTAAACTTAAATTCTGAAATAAAAGATGAAATAGAGAAAGTAACAACTTTTTTAATATCAAATAATTATTCTAAGAAGCCAAAGAGTTTAGAAATGTTAAAATATATTAAGGAGTGATGAGTTATGGAAAAAATAACACTAGAAAAAGTGGATATGGTCAAAGAAAGAACAAATGTTACTTATGAAGAAGCTAAAGAAGCATTAGAAGCTTGTGATGGAGATGTTTTAGAAGCACTAATATATATAGAAAAAAATCAAGAAGAAGCTTATAAAGAAGATACTAATTTTGAAGAAAATTGCAAAAATTCGCTTTCAGTAGACGAACTAAAAACTTATATAAAAGAATTGATTGCAAAGGGAAATATTACAAGGATAAAAATAAAAAAGGATGAAAAAGAATTAGCTGATATTCCAGTAAATGCAGGTATTGCAGCAACAATGATAGGAATTATAATACCACCAATACTTGCTACAGTTGTAATCGCAGCAATAGCAACTAAAATAACAATAGAAATTACAAAAGAAGATGGAACTGTTGAAGTTGTTAATAAGTATGTTTCTAAAGTCGCAAGTGATATGAAAGAAAAAGCCAGTAATATAGCTGGAAAAGTTAAAAATAAAGTTGATGAAGTTAAAAAGGAAAATACAGTATTTACTGATGATAGCAAACAAAAAAAATATACTGGTAATGAAACAATATATAGCTATACAGTAAATTTTGATGAAGAAGATCATAGTAAATAATTAATATGTAGTAATATAAGTAAAAATGAGATTAAAGTTAGTTTTAAATAAGTATATAAGAAATATTTGGTGAATTTATTTGATTTTTCTGAAAATTTAGTCTAGTCAAAATAAAATTAAATGGTATAATTAAATTGTACTAAGAAATTTATGTATAAAAGCTAAATATTTCTTGTGCTTATAGAAAGAGGTATAAGATGAATTTATCATCTAGACAAGAAGCAATTATAAGTTTAGTTAAAGAAAATCAACCAATAACTAGTGAAGCTTTGGCTGAAACATTAGGTGTTACAAGAGCTGCTCTTAGAGCAGATTTAGCTGTTCTTACAATGATAGGGACGTTGGCGGCTAGGCCTAGGGTTGGGTATATATACCTAGGAGAATCATCAGCAGGATTGGTTCATGAATATATTAGTAAGATAAAAGTATCAGAAATAATGTCTAAACCAATAACTGTTAGTGAAGATACAATGGTATATGATGCAATCGTATTCTTATTTTTAAATGATGTGGGAACACTATTTGTGGAAAATAATGGGATACTTACAGGTGCGGTTTCAAGAAAAGACTTTCTTAAAATTTCAATAGGTGGAACTGACATTCATAAGGTACCAGTAGGTGTCATAATGACAAGAATGCCTAATATAATTTGTGCTAATGAAAATGATAATGCTTATGATTTAGCTAAAAAAATCATTGAACATGAAATTGATAGCATTCCAGTAGTTAAAAATTTTATGAATAATGATGGAAAAAATATAATACAAATAGTAGGCAAAGTTTCAAAAACTAATATAACCAAATTATTTGTTAGACTAGGGGAAGTAAACAAGTAATTAATATTAATTAGATAACTACGATCCAAAAAGGTATCGATAGTAATATATAAACTTATATTGAGAAATTTAAAATAAGAGAGGGAGTATTGAAATGACAAAAAAGTACGTTTATCTATTTAGTGAAGGAAATGCTTCAATGAAGAATTTACTTGGAGGAAAAGGCGCTAATTTGGCCGAAATGACCAATTTAGGAATACCAGTTCCAGGCGGATTCACGGTTAGTACTGAAGCTTGTAATAAGTATTATGAAGATGGAAAGATTATTGCAGATGAAATAATTAATCAAATTTATGGATGCTTAAGTAAGCTTGAAGAACAAACAGGAAAGAGATTTGGTGATAACTCAAATCCGTTATTAGTTTCAGTTAGATCAGGAGCTAGAGTGTCTATGCCGGGTATGATGGATACAATCCTAAACTTGGGACTAAATGATGTTGCAGTTGAAGCTTTAGCAAATCTTACAAATAATCCAAGATTTGCTTATGATTCATATAGAAGATTTATTCAAATGTTTTCAGATGTTGTTATGGGGATTGAAAAACGATTATTTGAAAATAAGATAGATGAATTGAAGGAAGAAAAAGGAATAGAATTTGATACAGATTTAACTGCTGATGATTTAAAATCACTAGTGGTGAGTTTTAAAGAGATTTATAAGAAAGAAAAGGGTGAGGATTTCCCAACAGATCCTAAGGTTCAATTAATAGAATCTATAACAGCTGTGTTTAGATCATGGGATAATCCAAGAGCTATAGTATATAGAAGATTGAATGATATACCAGGTGAATGGGGTACAGCAGTTAATGTACAACAAATGGTATTTGGTAATAAAGGAGAAACATCAGGAACTGGAGTTGTATTCTCAAGAGATCCTGCTACAGGAGAAAATGTTATTTATGGTGAATATTTGATGAATGCACAAGGCGAAGATGTTGTTGCGGGTATTAGAACTCCACTTCCAATATCTAAATTACAAGAACAAGATCCTAAAATATATGAAGAATTCGAAGGCATTGTTAATAAATTAGAAAGACATTACAAGGATATGCAAGATATGGAAATAACTATAGAAGAAGGAAAGCTATATTTCTTACAAACTAGAAATGGTAAAAGAACAGCACAATCTGCATTAAAGATCGCAGTTGATTTGGTTGAAGAAGGAATGATTACAAAAGAAGAAGCAATATTGAAGGTTGAGCCTAAACAATTAGATTCATTATTACACCCAGCTTTCTATACTGAAGATTTAAAGCAAGCAACACCAATAGCTAAAGGACTTCCAGCATCACCAGGAGCAGCATGTGGTAAGATTGCATTTACTGCTGATGAGGCAAAAGAAAGAGCGGCACTTGGTGAATATGTAGTACTTGTAAGACTTGAAACTTCACCAGAAGATATTGAAGGTATGATTGCTGCTAAAGGTATACTTACAGTAAGAGGTGGTATGACATCACATGCAGCTGTTGTTGCAAGAGGAATGGGAACTTGCTGTGTAGCTGGTTGTGGAAGTTTAAAAGTAGATGAGGAAAAGAGAACTGTTGAAGTTGATGGAAAGGTTTATACTGCAGATGATTATATTTCAATAGATGGAGCAACAGGAAATGTATATGGAGAGAAAATTAAAACTGTTACACCAGAAATAACAGGGCATTTTGCGACATTTATGGCATGGGCAGATGAGATAAGAAGTTTAAAGGTTAGAGCAAATGCAGATAGTCCAAGGGATGCTAGACAAGCTGTTGAATTTGGAGCACAAGGTATAGGTCTTTGTAGAACAGAGCATATGTTCTTCGCAGAAGATAGAATAATGGCAGTTAGACAAATGATTATATCAAAAGATGTTGAACAAAGAAAAGAAGCATTAGAAAAGATACTTCCAATGCAAAAGGAAGACTTTGTGGGAATTTATGAAGCACTTGAAGGAAAACCAGTAACAATAAGATTACTAGATCCACCACTACATGAATTCTTGCCAAATACAGATGTTGACATTAAAGAATTAGCTACTGAAATGGGAGTTACTTTTGATGAACTAAAGGCTACAGTACAAAGTTTACATGAATTTAACCCAATGATGGGTCATAGAGGTTGTCGTCTTGCAGTTTCATATCCTGAAATAGCAGAAATGCAAGCAAGAGCAATTATAGAAGCTGCTATAGAAGTAAAACAAAATAAAGGTTATGATATAGTACCTGAAATTATGATTCCACTTGTTGGTGAAATTAAAGAATTAAAATATGTTAAGGATGTAATTTTAAGAACAGTTAAAGAAGTTATGTCAGAAAAAGGTGTAACTCTAAATTATAAAATAGGAACAATGATAGAAATTCCAAGAGCTGCATTGACAGCAGATGAAATAGCTAAAGAAGCAGAATTCTTCTCATTTGGAACAAATGATTTAACTCAAATGACATTTGGATTCTCAAGGGATGATGCTGCTAAGTTCTTAAATTCATATTATGAAAAGAAAATTTATGAACAAGATCCGTTTGGTAAATTAGATCAAACAGGTGTTGGTTCGTTGATTAAGATAGCAGTAGAAAAAGGAAAATCTACTCGTCCAGATATTCATCTTGGAATATGTGGAGAACATGGTGGTGATGCATCATCAATTGAATTCTGTCATAACATAGGTCTTGATTATGTATCATGTTCACCATTTAGAGTGCCACTTGCAAGACTTGCAGCAGCACAAGCTCAAGTAAAAAATAAAAGATAGCTAATTAAAAATCCTCATTGATTAGTCTCAATGAGGATTTTTTTGTAGCTTAAGAATGTTTTTAAAAAAGCTGGATATTGAATTGTTTTTGAATCTTGTCTATTATTTCTAAAGTAAATTTATATTGTTCTTGACTTTTTGATGTTGCGGTTAATAATAACTTTCTAAAAGCAGGTTTATTACATTTTATTACGTTTCTGTAATAATCTCGGGATATTTTCCAATATTTTTGGGGAAAACAAATGTATGCAGTTATATATCTTAAATCAGAAGAGGAAAGTGCTTTTATTGAAGAATAATTTTTTAGGATAGACAGAGCTAAATTTGAATCCCAGTTAGTATTTTCTCTTTTAAGTATTCTTCTCATAAAATATGATAAATCGCGGGCACAATAGTCTTTTTTACATTTATCAAAATCTATAATCCATACATTATCTTCATTAGTAAAAATAATATTTTTATTTACATAATCTCCATGACATAAAGATATTGACAAATCAGTATTATCTATTTTACTAGATATATATAGAGATATTTTTGCAAGTTTAATATTAAGATCAAAGCTATCTAAAAAATCTTTTGAAAAGTTATCTTTATATTTAAATGCTTCGTTAGAAGCTTTAAGTAAATCTTTAAAATGTTTTAGAGTAGATATGTAATAATCATCAAAACCTATTTTTGAAGAACTACTGTTTATAGGGTAAAAATTTTTAGATACTAAATGAATATTTGCTAGTGTTTTTATTGAAAGATCTACATGTTGTCTATTATCAAAGCTACATTTTTCTCCATCGATCCAAGGTGTTAAAATAAAAAGCATATTATCATATAAAACAAATCTGCTCTTAGTAGTGGTAGGAAGTAATTTAGGAACATTTATATTATGTTGATAAAGCCATTCAATAGCAGAATATATATATAGCAAATCATTTGTATCATAATAAACCTTTTTTAAACAGTAATTTTCTTCATCACCTTTTACCTTATAAACGGCTCTTTGTTTATCGGTATCTTTAAATTTTACCATTGAAACTTTTGAATTCTGTAGATTATATTGAGGTAGAATTTTTTGTTTAACAAACTCAGGTGATAAATTATAATTTGATGAAAATGGAATTTCAGTATTCATATATACTCTCCTTTGCACAGTTATCACTTTAATAAAAATCTTCATTATTAATAATATTAATTAAATTCAATCAATATACATAAATAATTCAATAAAATATAAAAAATTTTATTACAGATATTAATTTTTTGATTTTTGCAAATAATAAGTATTGGTAATAAATAAAGGAATATGGAGATAGGGATAGAATATATAATTAAGGGGGATGATATATGAATATAAAAGAAAAAATTCAACAATTTGAACGCTTGACATTAATAAAAGAGGCATCATTTTCTGATAATTCGCTAGGAAGAGATAAGATAGAGAAAGAAGATAATCTTAGAACTTGTTACATGATTGATAGAGATAGAATTATTCAAAGCAAATCTTTTAGGCGCCTAAAGCATAAAACTCAAGTATATATTAAAACCCAAGGCGATCATTATAGAACAAGGCTTACACATACGCTAGAAGTTTCTCAAGTTGCTAGAACGATAGGAGTTGGAATTGGATTAAATGAGAATTTAATTGAAGCAATAGCTTTAGGTCACGATTTGGGTCACGTTGCATTTGCACATAATGGTGAAGAAGTATTAAATGAATATTTGAAAGAAGGATTTAGACATAATGAGCAAAGCGTGAGAGTGGTTACTAAATTAGAAAATGATGGAAAAGGACTCAATTTGAGTAAAGAAGTTATTAATGGAATATTACATCATAGTGGACTAGGAACTATTAAAGATATAATAACATTAGAAGGTATTGTGGTTAAGTTTAGTGATAAAATGGCATATTTAAACCATGATATAGATGATTCTATAAGGGCAGGATTATTAAATAAAAATGATATACCAAAAGAAATAGTAAAAGTTTTAGGTAACAATTCTGATGAGAGGCTTAGAACATTGATTTATGATTTTGTAAAGACTTCAAATGAGAATATTGCTAATGGAGTGAGTACGATAGGATTAAGTAAAGAAATAAGTGAAGCGATGAATGAGCTAAGAAGTTATATGTTTAAGAATATATATTTAGGAGAAACATTAAAAAATGAAAGAACAAAAGCAAAATTTGTGTTAAATGAACTCATAAAATATTTTACTAATAATTATGAGAAAATGCCAGATATGTATAGAGAAATAGTAGAAAATGAGGGCTTAGAACGCGGGGTTGCAGATTATATTGCAGGGATGAGTGATGATTATTGTTTGTTGCTTTTTAATAAACTTTTTGTTCCTAAATTAGTTGTGAATTAATTATTTTATTTAATTTTAGGTTATGAAAAGAGGATTTTGAAATTAAAGAAAGAATATTTAATAATGATAGGATATATTAAATTATTGTTGTAATTTAAATTTATTTTTTTAAAAGAAAATAAAAAGGAATATTCAATAAAATGTCGAATATTAAATAATTGTTGAAAAAATAGTGAGGAGGGAGGAATACTCCTTGCAAATATCACAAGAACTAATTGAAAAAATAAAAGAGCAAAGCGATATAGTGGAAATAATTTCAGAAGAAATAAGATTAAAAAAAACAGGAAGAAACTATATTGGATTGTGCCCATTTCATAATGATAAAAGTCCATCTTTTAGTGTATCTCAAGAAAAACAAATATATAAATGTTTTTCTTGTGGAGAAGCAGGAAATGTATTTACATTTGTTATGAAATATAAAAAGCTGAATTTTTTGGAAGCTGTAAGGTATTTAGCAGATAAGACCAACATTACACTTGATATTGGAAGTAAAGAGAATAGTGCTTTATTTAAGAAAAAGCAACTAATGTATAAAATTAATGTAGATAGTGCTAGGTATTTTTTTGCTAATTTGCAGAAGACCAAACAATCAAAAGATTATTTCTTAAACAGAGGCATAAAAGAAGATACGATAAAGCGTTTTGGATTAGGGTACTCATTAGATAGCTGGCATAGTTTAATGAATTATCTCAAATTAAAAGGATATAAAGAAGAGATGCTTTTAGAGGCAGGTCTTGTTTTAAGAAGTGAAAAAAAAGGAAATTTATATGATAGATTTAGAAATAGAGTAATGTTTCCTGTATTTGATGTAAAAGGAAATGTAATTGGATTTGGAGGTAGAGTTTTAGATGACTCTAAGCCGAAGTATCTAAATTCTCCAGAAACAATAATTTTCCAAAAAGGGATTAATCTTTATGGATTAAACTTTGCGATAAAAAATAATCTAAAAGAAGATTATATAATAATAGTAGAGGGATATATGGATTTAATAGCATTACATCAAGCTGGTATAACTAATGTAGTAGCTTCCCTTGGAACAGCTTTAACAGTAAATCAAGCACGACTTTTAAAGAGATATGTAAGTAAAGTAATAATATCATATGATGCTGATGTCGCAGGGCAGACAGCAACTTTAAGAGGTCTTGAAATTTTAAAAAATGCTGGTTTTGATGTAAAAGTATTAACTGTACCACAAGGAAAAGATCCAGACGAATTTGTGAGAAATAATGGGAAAGAAGCATTTTTTCGTTTGATTGAGGAAGCAGTGCCGCTAGTTGAATATAGGATAAAAAGTGCAGCTCAAGGTATTAATTTGAAAGATGGGAATGACCTTATTAAATTTGGTGAGCGTTTCGCAGAAATTTTAGCCAATGTAAATCCTATAGAAAAAGATGTTTATATAAAAAAGGTATCAGAGGAAACATCTATCAAAGAACAGGCGTTATATGATTTACTTTCACAAGTATTGTCCAAAAATCAAAAAGAAAATGAATTTATGAATAAAAAGGGATATTTTGGAACAAAATTATATGTAGAACCCGCATATTTAAAAGCAGAAAGAGCATTAATTAAATTAATGATAGATTATGATCTTTATGATGAAATAGTTGATAATTTAAATGAAGATGATTTTATTTTAGATTCTCACAAGAAAATATATTCATTAATAATAGAATGTAAAAATAATAATATTAGTAATATATCCTCTTATATTGATAGTAGGTGTGATGATATTGAAAGTTCTAAAGAATATATAAAGATAAAAGAGGAAGAAGTATTGAATTTAAGCGATTCAAATAAACTAATCAAAGATTACATAGAAAAAATAAAAAATTTTAAATTAAAAATACAGATTGATAATTTAAAAAGAAAACAAAGCTTGCTGGAAAAAGAAGGGGATGTTGAGGGGTCTATAAATATTGCTATGGAGCTGATCAGGTTGTCAAAACAACTTAATTTGAGATGATGAGGTTAATAGGTTGTGACGGAAGGAGGCAAATTTAATGCAACAAAAAGTAAAAGGTAAATCATTAAAGGGAAAAGATGAAAAAGATAAGAATGCAAAAATGAATCAAGTAAAGGAACTTCTTGATAAAGGAAAAAAGAATGGTTCATTAACATATAAAGAAATAATGGAGGCAATGGATCATATTGACTTAACTCCAGAACAAATAGAAAAAATATATGAAGCATTAGAAGCTATGGGTGTAGAAATAATTGGAGATGAAGTTAACGAAGGTGAAGATCTAACAGAAGAATTAGATTTATCTGTTCCAGAAGGGATAGCAATAGATGATCCTGTTAGAATGTATTTAAAGGAAATAGGGAAAGTACCACTATTGTCTTCAGAACAAGAAATAGAATATGCTAAACAAATTGAAGAAGGTAATCAAAAAGCTAAAAAGAAATTAGCAGAGGCAAATTTAAGGTTAGTTGTAAGCATTGCTAAAAGATATGTAGGAAGAGGGATGTTATTCCTAGATTTAATTCAAGAAGGAAATTTAGGACTTATAAAGGCCGTTGAAAAATTTGATTATAGAAAAGGATATAAATTTTCAACTTATGCTACATGGTGGATTAGACAGGCGATAACAAGAGCTATTGCAGATCAGGCAAGAACAATTAGAATACCTGTTCATATGGTTGAAACTATAAATAAACTTATAAGAGTTCAAAGGCAATTATTACAGGAATTGGGCAGAGATCCTTTTCCAGAAGAAATTTCAAAAGTTATGGATTTACCGGTAGATAAGGTACGTGAAATACAAAAGATAGCACAAGAACCAGTTTCATTGGAAACTCCAATAGGTGAAGAAGAAGATTCTCATCTAGGAGATTTTATACCAGATGATGAAGCTCCAGCACCAGCAGAAGCTGCAGCATTTACGATGCTTAAAGAACAATTAATAAATGTATTAGATACTCTAACTCCAAGAGAAGAGAAAGTATTAAGATTAAGATTTGGACTTGATGATGGAAGAGCTAGGACTCTTGAAGAAGTTGGTAAAGAATTTAACGTAACAAGAGAAAGAATTAGACAAATTGAAGCAAAAGCCTTAAGAAAGCTAAGACATCCATCAAGAAGTAAAAAACTAAAAGATTATTTAGATTAAGCACCTTTGAAAGAAGGTGCTTCTTTCAATTATAAACATTATGAATAAAAATAAGTGAAAATGGTGATATATATGGAATTAAGTAAAAGATTAAATTGGATATTAGAAAAAGTAGATAAGTGTGAAGTTATAATGGATGTTGGTACAGATCACGGTTATATTCCAATACAATTAATAAAAAGAAATATTTCTAAGAAAGTTATTGCATCAGATATAAATAAGGATCCTTTAGAAAAAGCAAGAATTAATGCGAGTTTAGATGGAGTATTAAAAAATATAGATTTAAGATTGGGTGGAGGATTAGTACCACTTAAGAAAGGAGAAGCAGAAGGAATAATAATAGCTGGTATGGGAGGTAATCTAATTAGAGATATTCTAGAAGAAGATTTAGATAAAGTAAAGAAAGTTAATTATTTAATATTACAACCAGCTCAGAATCCTGAAGTACTTAGGGAATATCTCTATACGCATGACTATGAAATAATTGAAGAAGATATTTGTTTAGATGAGGGTAAATACTACGAACTATTTAAAATAAGATACAATAAAAATAAAAATAAAAATTCATTTGAGGCTTTAGATTATGAAATAAGCCCATTATTATTAGAAAAAAAATCAGATGTATTTAAATTGTATATTAAAAATAAGATTGATAAAAACAAAAAAATAATTAATTTTATTAATGAAGATACAGAGCATGCTAAACAAAGAAAAGAACAGTTAGTTAGTAAAAATAAAATACTCAAAGACTTAATAGAAGATTTTTAGGAGGAATTGAATTTATATGGTTAAAGTAAAAAATATTGCAATTCAAATAGAAGAATTAGCACCTAAAGCATTAAAAGAAGATTATGATAATGTAGGATTGATGGTAGGAGATAAAGATCAGATAATAAAAAAAGTGTTATTAGCTTTGGATTGTACAAATGATGTACTAGATGAGGCCATAGATAATCAAGTTGATATGATTATAACACATCATCCGCTTTTGTTTAAAAAGCCTAGGAATATAACTGCAGATGATCTTCTAGGAAATAAAATAATAAGGCTAATAAAAAATGATATAAGTTTATATTCATGTCATACAAACTTGGATAGTGCTAAAAATGGTATTAATGATACTGTAGTAAGTATGCTTGGATTTCATTCAAATAATATTATTGAGCCTAAAGAAGGTGAAAATAGTGAATGTGGAATAGGTAGAATAGTGAAACTAAATAAGCCTTTGCTTTTAGAAGATTTAGTAAAAGTAATAAAAGAAAAATTAAATATAAAAAGTCTAAGAGTTGTAAAAGGTAATAAAGAAGTAAATACAATAGCAGTAATTAATGGAAATGGGCAAGATTTGTTTTATAGTGCAAAAAGTTTAGGGGCAGATTGTATAATAACAGGAGATACAACTTATCACTTTGTTTCTGATTTCAAAGAAATGAATATAAGTATAATTGATGCTGGACATTTTAAAACAGAATATCTAGCATTTTTAAAGACACTAGAATTTTTAAAGGAAAAATTTAAAGAAGTTGAATTTATAGAATCAAAAGCAAATGATGATCCATATGAATTTATTTAGATTGCATTTAAAGAATTAAAGTGATAGCAATAGCATATAATTATTATAGGAATTTATTGCATGGAGGAAAATATGGGGGACGCAGGAGATGGTTTAAAAAAGGACTTTAAAAATATGTTTAAGCATGGAAAGCAGGTAGTGCAAGGACTTTTTAGAGGTAGAAATAATGGTTGTGGAAGGAGACCTAATGGGGGAATTCCACCATTTATACCTTTTAGATCACCGTGGGTAATATTTTTTTATCCTAAAATTATTGTTGGATGTATAATATTATTAACATTACTATTTTGTGGTGTGAGTTTATATGGATTAATAATCATAGTGCTATTAATGATAATTTTTTTATTAATATAAATACAATTTACAAATATTACATTAAAATTTTATTTGTATAATTATTAAATGTATGATAATATATATTTTGCAAGTAAAACGTGCAATCGCTGCTAGACTTGATCTAGGAGAGGAAAGTCCGAGCTCCGCAGGGCAGGGTGCTGGATAACGTCCAGTCAAGGTGACTTGAAGGAGAGTGCAACAGAGATATACCGCCTATTATTAGGTAAGGGTGGAAAGGCGAGGTAAGAGCTCACCAGCGTGATGGCGACTTCACGGCTATGTAAACCCCACTTGGAGCAAGACCGAATAGAGAGGCATTATAGGGGCTGCCCGTCCCGCCTCTGGGTGTGTCGCTTGAGCTTATTGGTAACAATAAGCCTAGATAGATGATTGCTTAATACAGAACTCGGCTTATGGTTTATCTTGCATTAAAAATAGGCAGTTGTAAGTATGTACTGAGATATTTCTTTGGCATTCTTTCGACAGCTATTTTTTTTATTTTAAATTATAAAAAGATAAGAGAAAATGAAATTTTAGAGATGAATTTCAAGTGATTATTAATTAAGACTTTTACTTTGAGAATAAAAAAAGAAACTGTGCAGATAAATCTGTTCAGTCTCAATAATTTTATGAAATGTATAGAATTTATAATTTAGATGTGTGCTGTTCTAAATTATAAATTTATTTTTTTGTTGTTCTTAAATAGTGTGGATATATAAGAACAAATTGGTTAATTACAAAATATTATAGATATTCTTTATTAAATATATATAATCTGGAGCATTATATATTTATTATAAAAGGAGTTTAATATATTTAGTATAAAGATATACGATGAGTTATATCTTATGCTATTTTGTATGGAGTCATTTATTATGCATTTCATAAAAAAAGTTAACATGATTAATGATTTTTATTTGATCATATGTATTAATTTATTTAAAAATCATACTGAACAAATTTGAAAATCATTCTCAATAAAATAATATATTATATGAGTAAAACTGTCAAGTATAAATTTAAAGATTATTAAAGGATTTTTTTATGATTATTTTATATAAGTAATAACTAAGGTAAATATATATAAATTGCATTAAGCTCTAATATAATAGAGTTAAACAGTTAAAAATACAATGATAAATAATCGTTTATATCATTTCACAAAAAAGTAAGATTACTTTTGTGATATTTGAATATAGAATTTAAAGGATTACATGTAGTAAAATAAACTTGTAGCAAGAAAGAAATTTAGAATAAAAAAAGTTTTATTGAAATAAAGGGAGGAAATAAATATGGCAGATTTATCATTAAGACATATTTACAAAATATATTCAGGAGACGTTACAGCAGTAAAGGATTTTAATTTAGAAATTGAAGATAAAGAATTTATAGTTTTTGTTGGACCATCAGGATGTGGTAAATCAACTACTTTAAGAATGATAGCAGGTCTTGAAGAAATATCAAAAGGTGAATTATATATAGGTGGAAAATTAGTTAATGATGTAGAACCTAAGGAAAGAGATATAGCAATGGTTTTCCAAAATTACGCACTATATCCACATATGACAGTTTATGATAATATGGCTTTTGCATTGAAATTAAGAAAAGCACCTAAGGAAGAAATAGATAGAAAAGTTAGAGATGCAGCTAAAAAATTAGATATAGAACATTTATTAGATAGAAAGCCAAAAGCATTATCAGGAGGTCAAAGACAAAGAGTTGCACTTGGACGTGCTATTGTCAGAGAACCAAAAGTATTCTTAATGGATGAACCTTTATCAAATCTTGATGCTAAATTAAGAGTTCAAATGAGAACTGTAATTTCTAAATTATATCAAGACTTACAAACAACATTTATATATGTTACACATGACCAAATAGAAGCACTAACAATGGGAACTAGAATCGTTGTAATGAAGGATGGTATTATTCAACAAGTAGATACTCCTCTTAACATATATAACACACCAAATAATTTATTTGTTGCTGGATTCATAGGAAGTCCACAGATGAATTTACTTAATGGAACAGTTGTTGAGAAAGACGGAAAAATATTTGCAAGTATTGAAGGAGATAATATAGAAATACCAGGAGAAAAAGCAAAAACATTAAAGGATAAAGGCTATGTTGGAAAAAATGTTGTGTTTGGTATTAGACCAGAACATTTAGATGACAATGAAGAACTTATTAAAGAAAACCCTACAGCAACTCTTGGTGGAAATGTAGAAGTTGTTGAACGTATGGGATCAGAGAGTTATATTTACTTTAAATGTGGAGAAAACAGCATGACTGCAAGAGTTGATGGAAGTACAAAGTTCGAGCCAAAGGATACTATAAAATTATTTGTAGAAAGAGAAAATATTCATGTATTTGATAAAGAATCAGAACTTAGAATATGTTAATATAATAATATAGAAATATTTTAAATATGCTACTAAATATAATGTTTAGTAGCATATTTAAATACGCGAGGTGATTTTATGCAGGGGTTAGTAAACTATCTTAAAGAGATATATGATAATTGTAAATTATCATTTAATGTGTATGTAGACGGAAAAATTGTATTTGAGACTAATCCCTTAGATACTTCAGAAGAATTAGTCGAAGCTACATTTTTAATACATAGAAATAAAGTTGTTTTACAAGTAGAAAAAAAGCATAAAGATATTTTAAAACTTATTGAATTTTGTATTAAAACTAGATATAAAGAAAGTTATAATGATAAAGAAAAGGTTATAGTAGATCTATTAAGTAATACATTTGTATCAAAAGAAAAGATTAAGGAATTGCCATATACTGAAGATTTTACATATTTGATTTCAATAAGTATAGATCAGAAATTAGAAGATGCCATGCAAACGCTTAGAGATATTTATAAAGATACAGGCATTCTAATATTAAAATATAATGAAAGTATAAATTTGATAGGTATATTTGAAGATATTGAGGAACATGTATCGAGTATAAGCGAGACTATAAATACTTCTGTTTATGAAAAGTGTTATATTAGTTATAATAAAATTAATGATTATGAAAAATTATCTTATATATATTTAAAATGCATAAATAGAATAGAGTTAGGTAAAAAATATAAAATAGTTAATAATATTTATAGTCAAGAATCTTTACTTTTTGAGGAAATGTTAGATAGTCTGGGTGATGATATAATATTTCAAATTACTGAAAAATTTGATGAAGTATTCTCACAGATGGATGAGGATATGATTAAAACTATTGAAACATTTTTGAAACTTGACCTTAACTTAAGTGAATCAGCAAAGCAATTGTATGTTCATAGAAATACACTAATATATAGATTAGATAAAATTGAAAAGTATACAGAGTGTGATATCAGAAAATTTAATGATGCATGTTTGTTTAAAATAGCATTTTCAATTTGGAAACAAAAGATGTACACAAATAAAAATAGTGCGAAGCACAATTAATTCAATTCACAAATAAAAATAGTGCGAAGCACAATTAATTCAATTCACAAATAAAAATAGTGCGAAGCACAATTAGTTCAATTAACAAATAAAAAAATAATGTTTATATACATAAAAAGATCAACCAATATATAGTTATTATAGTGGGTGATCTTTTTTGTTATAACTTAGATTTGTAAATCTTGATCATCTTTTTATGAATATAGTTTAAATTTGTATATTAAGAAAAATATTAAAAAATTAGAATAAGTTAGTTGCATGATTATAAAAAAATGTTAAAATTTTAAATAAGGCGATAAATTCTTTAAGGTAAAATCTAATAATTAGAAAATTTTATAAATAGGATTATATATTTCATATTAGGCAGTATATTAAAATATCCATTAATATTTATAAAATTTTGATGTAAAATTCATTAAAATATACAATAAAATGAAAAATTGCCGTAAACATTAGAAAAAAATATGGTATTGAGGAGCAAAAGATAATAATTTACAGCTATAATAGCTAATAAAATATTAGAGTTAAATAAGGTTTATGAAAGGTGTGAACAAATAAAATGGAAAAACAAATAATAAAGGACGGCATAAAAAGGTATCTTAAAGTAAAGCATGGTGTGTCTTTAGAAGATGCCAAAGATTATGAAGTATTTAATGCAATTTCATTAACAATTATGGAATGTATAATTGATAATTGGAATGCTACAAGTAAGAGATATAATGAAGGAAGAATGGCTTATTATTTGTCAGCAGAGTACTTAATGGGGAGAGCTTTAGGCAATAACTTAATAAATTTAGGATTATATGATGAAGTTAAGGAAGTATTCGAAGAATTAAATTTAGATTTGAATAAAATTGAGGAAATAGAAGAAGATGCTGGTCTGGGAAATGGTGGACTTGGAAGGCTTGCAGCTTGCTTTATTGAATCAGCAGCAACTATGGACATGCCATTAGTTGGATATGGAATTAGATATAGTAATGGGTTATTTAAGCAAAATATAGAGAATGGTTTTCAGACTGAGTGCGAAGATAATTGGTTAAAACATGGCGATAGCTGGAGTATAAGAAAAGATGATGAGATACAAATAATAACTTTCTCAGATATGCAAGTAAAAGCTGTTCCTTATGACGTACCTATAATAGGTTATGATACAAAAAATATAAATACACTAAGATTATGGCAATGTGAAGCGTTAAGGGAATTTGATTTCAATTTGTTTAATAATCAACAGTATATAGAAGCAGTGTCTGCAAGAAATAAAGCAGAAGATATATCAAGGGTTTTATATCCAAATGATACTGCTGAAGCAGGGAAAATACTAAGACTCAGACAACAATATTTCTTTTCTAGTGCATCTATGAAAGATATAATTAAAAAATATAAAGCTACTTATGGAGAAGATTTTTCAGACTTTGCAAAATATAATGTAGCACAATTAAATGATACACATCCAACTATATCTATACTTGAATTTGTAAGAATATTAGTTGATGAGGAGAATGTAGAATTTAATAAAGCTTTAGATATTGCGAAGAAATTCTTTAACTATACTAATCATACTATACTTGCAGAAGCTTTAGAAAAATGGGATATAAGATTAATAGAAAGATTGTTCCCAAGAATATTACAACTTGCATATCAAATTGATGATGTATTAATGAATGAATTAAGACAAAAAGGATATGATGAAGGAGCAATTTGGAATCTTAGAATTGTAGCAAATAACCAAATAAGAATGGCTCACTTAGCCATATATGTAGGTAGTGTTGTTAATGGGGTTGCAGAACTTCATACACAACTTCTTAAAACACAGGAACTTAATAGCTGGTATAATTTATATCCAGATAAATTTCAAAATAAGACTAATGGTATTACACCAAGAAGATGGCTTAGACTTTGTAACCCAGAATTATCTGAATTTATTACTAAGTTATTAGGTAGTGAAGATTGGGTTAAAGACTTATCTCTACTTAAGAAATTAGATGAATTTAAAGATGATGAAAAAGTTTTAAACAACCTTATGGAAATCAAAAGAGAAAAGAAAGCGCAACTATCAGCGTATATAAGACAAGAAGAAGGGGTAGAAGTAGATCCAGATTCATTCTTTGATATTCAAATAAAAAGACTACATGAATATAAGAGGCAATTATTAAATGCTTTATATATATTAGATTTATATTATAGAATTAAGGAAAATCCTAATATAGAAATACCAAAAACAACATTTATATTTGGAGCTAAAGCATTTCCGGGATATAGAAGAGCAAAAGGAATAGTTAAATTTATAAATGAAATAGCAAAACTTATTGATAGCGATCCAATTGCTATTGGAAGAATTAAGGTTGTGTTTGTTCATAATTATAGAGTATCATATGCTCAAAAATTATTCCCAGGCTCAGATTTATCTAAGCAAATTTCTATGGCAGGAAAAGAAGCTTCAGGAACTGGAAATATGAAGTTCATGTTAAATGCTACTCCAACATTCGGAACATATGATGGTGCAAATATTGAGATTGTAAAAGCTAGTGGTGAAGAAAATAACTATATATTTGGATTAAGAGTTGAAGAGATTGGAAAATTAAAAAATAATTATAATCCAAGAGAATATTATAAAAATAATCCATGTATAAAGAGAGTTGTTGATACATTAATTAATGGAATGTTAGATGATGGAGGTACAGGATATTTTGAAGATTTATACAATGCATTGTTAGAAGAAGGCGATCAATATTTTGTACTTGCAGACTTTGATTTATTTAAGAAGGCTCAAGATAATGTATTTGAAGATTACAAGGATAAAAAGAAATGGGCTCAAAAGTG
Organism: Clostridium butyricum; assembly: GCA_015058475.1. Classification (GTDB taxonomy): domain Bacteria; phylum Bacillota; class Clostridia; order Clostridiales; family Clostridiaceae; genus Clostridium; species Clostridium butyricum_B. The sequence continues at coordinate 75,574 of SVCF01000012.1, forward strand.
TTTAGCGAATTTGAGCAATTCAGGAGAATTCTCAAGTGATAGAACTATAAAACAATATTGTGATGAAGTTTGGAATATTAAATCTGCTAAAGTACAATAATATAAAGAATTAAGGAAGAAATGCTTTGGTGCATTTCTTCTTTTGAAATTATTGTTATTATAACTTTATCAATATTAAAGTTGTTATATTTACATTCTTCTATATTTGAGCTATTATTTTATTATAACGTATTATAATTTACGAAATGATGGGAGGTTAAAGTCGTTCTTAAGACTATAATAATGATATTTTTAGAACGATATAATATATGAAGAATATAGTTGTTTTAGATGGAAACACTCTGGGAAATGTTGATTATATTAAACTAAATGAATTTGGACAGGTTACTTATTATGAGCAAACAGAAAAAGAAGAAGTTAAGGAACGAATAAAGGAAGCAAATATTGTTTTAACTAATAAAGTTGTTTTAAATGAAGAAAATTTAAAACATGCATCTAACTTGGAATTAATATGTGAAATGGCTACAGGATACAATAATATAGATATTGAATATGCTAAGAGAAAAGGTATAGCAGTTACAAATGTTGCTGGATACTCAACAGGAACAGTTGCACAACATACTTTTGCACTATTGCTTACTTTGTATGACAATATAAACTATTTTGATAATTTTGTAAAAAGTGGGGAATATTCGAAAAGTGGTATGTTTACTAACTTAAATAAAACATATAATGATTTATCAGGGAAGGTTTGGGGGATAATTGGACTTGGAAATATAGGAAAAAGAGTAGCAAAAATAGCTCAGGCTTTTGGAGCGAGAGTTATTTATTATTCTACATCAGGGAAGAATTCAGATTCTAATTTTGTTAGGGTTGAATTTGAAGAATTATTAAAAACATGTGATGTTATTTCTATTCATGCACCTTTAAATGATAAAACAAAAGGATTGATTAATTATGAAGCATTAACTATGATGAAAAAGAATGCAATAGTAATCAATGTTGGAAGAGGTCCTATAGTCGTAGATGAAGATTTAGCAAGAGCTATAGATGAAGAAATAATTGGTGGAGCAGCATTGGATGTATTTGAAGTAGAGCCAATACCAAAAGAAAACCCATTGCTAAAGGTTAGGAATAAGGAGAAATTGATTCTTACACCACATATAGCGTGGGCAAGTGAAGAAGCTAGAAATAGGTTATTTAACGATTTGTTAGAAAATATACGAGCCTTTAATAAAGAAGAAAAAAGGAATAGAGTAGATATTTAGTTTATAAGATAAGACTTGAACTATATCATTAAGGTAAATAATAATTTGTTTTAGTGATATAGTTCAATTTTATATAGACTAATTTAGGAACATAAAATAATAATATTAGTATTTTACTTATATTTAACAGTTATATTATATTTAATTTAAATTATTACTGTGATAATATAGATGTAGAATCATAAGATTAAAGAAAAGAGGAATGTTTTTATGAAATATGCATTAGATGTACATACCCATACTATAGTTAGCGGTCATGCTTATTCAACTTTAATGGAAAATGCAAAAGCTGCATCAGAAAAAGGTATCAAGGTACTTGGAACTACTGAACATGGATGCATGATGCCTAATGCACCTCATATCTGGTATTTTAATAATTATAAGGTACTACCAAGAGAAATGTATGGTGTGACTATGCTATATGGAGTTGAAGCAAACATATTAGATCATGATGGTAAACTAGATATGGATGATGAAACTTTAGATAAGGTAGATATAGTGATTGGAAGTATACATGAACCAATATATAAGATGGGATCAGTTGAAGAAAATACAAAAGCATATGTTAATGCGATAAAAAGTGGAAAAATTGATATTGTAGGACATCCAGGAAATCCAATGATTCCAGTTAACTATGAAGAAATAGTCAAATGTGCTGTAGAAAATGATGTGTTAATAGAGATTAATAACAGTTCTTTTACTACTTCTCGAGTTGGAAGTTTGGGGAACTGTACTAAAATAGCTGAATTATGTAAGAAATATAATGCTACAATAGTTATAGATAGTGATGCTCATTTTTGCACAAAAATAGGAGAATTTGAAGAAGCGATAAATATGCTTACTTCTATAAATTTTCCTGATGAGTTTATTATAAATTCTGAGCCTGAAAAGTTATTGAAGAAATTAAAAAATAAAGGAAAACTAAAAGATTTGGAAATATAGAAATTTATTTTGATGATATAGATAAAAAACTGCTTCACTATTATTGAGGCAGTTTTTTATTTGAAATTTATATTAGGAATAATGGAAATAATACTATATATAATTTTTAGATTACTAAAAATCTTATTAAATGACATATTAAAATTGAAAAAAATATAAAATTATCAAAAAATAATTAAAAATACTTGAAATAACAAAATAATGATTATATAATCGTAAGAGTAAATTAAATATGAATGTTCGGATGAAGGCAGTGGGAGAGTCATTATGAAATAATTTTTTTATGTTCATCATAATGCACCGAAGAAGCAAATCTTTCAGGTATTAGGACCGTTGCTGGACGAGCCTCTGGAGAGACTCATGAGTATATGAGCACCGAAGGAGCAAAATATTTAAGAGAAGATTATTTTTGCTTATAAAATGAAAAAATAATAGTAATCTTAAGTATTGAAACTCTCAGGTAAAAGGACAGAGGATAGGAAACATACAGTTAACAGTTGATGGTTAAACATTAGAGAATGAAAGAATAAAAATTTTACTACGAAAGAACTTTAAAGAAATTATAAGTGAGTTTTATTTTAAATTTCTCATTGTAAATTATTTATTGTAAATTGTACAGTGTCTTATTCTCCTCCAAGATAAAAAAATATTAGGGGGAATTTTTTTATGTTATTTTCAAATTTCTTATTAGCAGGAAACACATCTGCAATTCAAAATTTATTTCAAAAAATCGATGATATTGTGTGGGGGCCACCATTATTAATACTTTTAGTGGGAACTGGTATCTACCTTACACTTCGCTTGAAACTACTACAAATCTTTAAACTACCATTGGCAATAAAATATGTTTTTGGAAAAGATGAAGAAGCTGAAGATGATGATGCACATGGGGATGTATCAAGCTTTGGAGCATTATGTACAGCGCTATCAGCAACAATTGGAACAGGAAATATAGTTGGTGTTGCTACAGCAGTAAAAGCAGGAGGGCCAGGAGCACTATTTTGGATGTGGATGGCAGCTTTCTTTGGAATGGCAACTAAGTATGCAGAAGGTGTACTTGCCATAAAATATAGAGAATTAGATGAAAACGGACAAATGTGTGGTGGACCTATGTATTATATTCAAAATGGGTTAGGTATGAAATGGTTGGCTAAATTGTTTGCACTTTTTGGTGTTGGAGTTGCATTCTTTGGAATAGGAACATTTGGACAAGTAAATTCAATAGCAGCTGCGGCAGAAAATTTTAATATTCCTAAAATTGCAACCGCTGTAGTTATAACAGCATTAGTAGCTTTAGTAACATTAGGTGGGATTAAAAGAATATCGAAAGTATCTGAAGCAGTAGTACCATTTATGGCAGCGGCATATATTATTGGAGCTGTTATAGTACTTTCATGTAACTTTAAAGCAATACCTGAGGCATTAGGTTTAATATTAACTGGTGCTTTTAATCCTAAAGCAGTAGGCGGTGCTATTGCAGGTGTGACTGTAGCTGTAGCCCTTAGAAGTGGAGTTGCAAGAGGCGTATTTTCAAACGAATCAGGACTTGGAAGTGCTCCAATAGCAGCAGCAGCAGCAAAAACTAATTCACCAGCAAGACAAGGCTTAATTTCTATGACAGGAACATTTTTTGATACAATAATAATTTGTACAATGACAGGACTTGTAATAGTAATAACAAGTGGAAACACTGGTGTTTTTGAAGTAGGAGCAGCAATAGAAGGAGCGGGACTTACATCAGCAGCTTTTGAAGCAGGATTACCTATTGCGGCAATTGGAAAATACATAGTTAATATAGGATTAGTATTCTTTGCATTCACTACAATACTTGGTTGGAACTATTATGGTGAGAAATGTATGCAATATTTATGCGGAACTAAGTCTATAATGCCATATAGAATAATATATATAATACTTGTTGCAATAGGACCTTTCTTACCATTAGAATTAATATTTATAATTGCAGATATAGTTAATGGATGTATGGCATTCCCAAATTTAGTTGGACTTATAGGATTAAGAAAAGTTGTTATAAAAGAAACAGAAGATTACTTTGCTAGCCTAGAAAATGAAAAGCTAGGTAATAAAGAATGTGACTTTGTATTATAACAT
>SVCF01000055.1 GCA_015058475.1 Clostridium butyricum
ATGCGGGTATCGTATATCGGTAATACTCCAGCCTTCCAAGCTGGCAAGGTGGGTTCGATTCCCACTACCCGCTCCAAAAACAACTGAAATCAGTTGTTTTTATTTTTATATAAAAACATAATATAAAATTTAATATGTACATGCACCTATAGCTCAATTGGATAGAGCGTTGGACTTCGAATCCAGAGGCTGTGAGTTCGATTCTCACTGGGTGTACCAAAATTGAGAAATACCGATGATTCACAGTGAGTGAAAGCTCGGTATTTATTATATTATGGCAGATAATTTAAGTTATATTAGGTTATCTGCTTTTTATTATGGAAAAAACTAGAAAAGTCCATAATATTAGAGTTGTGGTACGAAGATACTATTAGTATGATTATTTTTGTAATATTTCACAATTGGAATTATATTGAATATAGTATAAAAATGTTGTACAATATGTACAACATGATTGGAGTGATATTTATGTATGATGATTTAATAAGAAAACTTGAAAATTTAAATTTTAATAATATAGAATCAAAAGTATATATTATGTTGGTTAAGTATAATGAGCTTAATGGCTCTCAAATAGCTAAAAAGTTGAATATATCTAGATCTTCTGTTTATTCTGCTCTTAATAATTTATCAAATAAAGGAGTCGTATATTTAGTACCTGGCGATACAAATACATATAAAGCAGAAAATCCAGAAACATTGGTAGACAATATGAAGAGTAACTTTGAAGAAAACATTAGAAACTTGAAGGATGAATTATTGAAGATACAAGATAAGAGTGAAGAAAATAGATACTATAACTTAAATGGGGACAAAAACTTTTTAAGTAAAGCTAAAGAATTTCTTATTATGGCAGAACGTGAGGTATATATTAATACTTGTATAGATCTTCAAGTATTTAAAGAAGAAATACATATGTTAGCTGAAAAGGGCGTAAGGGTTATTGTATTTACCTACAATGAAATAAATTCAGATGGATTGCCAATTGAATTATATAAACATCCTTTAGATGAAAAAGTATATGAAGAAGAACAAGAAATAAGATTTATGATGGCTGTTGACTTGAAAAATACATTAATATGCTCAGGAATTAAGGGAAAGATAGAAATGAATGGAACATTCACAAAAGATAAACTACTTGCAAGAATTGTGGCAGAACACATACATCATGATATATATTTATTGAAACTTAAGCAGAAAGACAATAAAGAAATAATTGATGATGAAATTAGATTACATACTCTTTTAGATAGCACAAATTTATTGGATTACAAGTAAATAAATATAAAAATGGAGGTATTTACAATGTGCGAAAAAGAAAGAATTATATTAACTCAAAAGGACTTATTAGATGGATTAAAAAAATGCGGAATGAAGAAAGGAGATAATATTATTGTCCATACATCTCTTAGCAGTTTAGGATTTGTTGTTGGAGGAGCTGAAACAGTAATAAGGGCTTTATTGGAAATTGTAGGTGAAGAAGGTACGATAGTTATGCCATCACAAACATGGAAGAACTTAGATCCGGATAAAGGTGTACATTGGGAGGAACCAAAAGAATGGTATGATATTATACGGGAGAATTGGCCTGCATATGATAAGTATGTTACTCCAGCAATTGGTATGGGAGTAGTTGCAGAGCTATTTGCAAAATGGCCCGGAGTAAAACGTTCTGATCATCCTGCAAGGTCTGTAGCAGCAGTGGGAAAAAATGCAGAGTATATAACAAAAGGTCACGATTTAAGCAATATTTTTGGTGATGATTCACCTATAGATAAGTTATATAAATTAAATGGATATATTCTTTTATTAGGGGTTGGATATAATAAAAATACATCATTTCATCTAGCAGAAACAAAAGCAGAATTTAAGTCTAAAAAGTTTACTGAAGAGAGCAGTGCAGTAATGATTAATGGAAAACGTGAATGGGTAAAGTATAAAACTCAGGATGTGGATGATTCAGACTTTATTTTGATGGGACAAGTATATGAAGATGAAAATAATATTAATGTTTATAAGATAGGTAAAGCTGAGGTAAGATATTTAGAACAGAGAGCATTGGTTGATTGGTCTGTAAAGTGGATGGAGAAAAATAGAAATTAAGTTTTAACAGGAGGGGTTAAAATGGAAAATATGAATAAAAAGTGGAAGACTCTTCTTGATATTGCAATTCCAATTTCTATGCAAAATCTTCTTATGGCAAGTTTAAGTGCAGTAGATCAGATTATGATTGGTAAATTGGGAACCATATATGTTGCTGGAACTGGAATAGGATATAAGATACCTAATTTATTTGTAATAACTATTACAGCTGTGGCAACATCAACAAGCATTATAGTAAGCCAGTATTATGGAGCAAATAATAAAAGAGGAATGATAAAGGCTTTAAAGGGAAATGGAATTTTTGCATTATTACTATTATGTGCATTTTTGTTCCCATCAGTACTGTTTTCAAAAAGCCTAATAAATTTATTTACACAAGAAAAGGATGTAATAAATATTGCAAATTCCTACTTTAGAATTATATTAATATCATTTCTGCCTATAGCAGTAAGAGCTCTGGTAAGTTCATATATGAGAAGCATTAAAAAAATAAAGATAGTTGTAGTAGCATCTATAATATCGGTAATAACTAATACCATCTTAAATTATATATTAATCTTTGGAAAGATGGGATTTCCTAAATTGACATACGTGGGAGCAGCAGTAGCAACAGTTATTAGCATTTATGTTGAGTGTATTATTTTGATAATTGCATTTAGAAAAGAAATAACAGAATATGGATTTAATATTTTTGTTGAGAATAAAGTTGATAAGAAATTTTTTAAAACAATAAGATTAATATTAGTTCCTTTATTAGTGACTGAATTTTTATGGGGACTTGGTGATACATTATACAGTTTGATTTATAGCAGAATTGGTATAAAGGAAATGGCATCTATGGCTTTAACATATCCTATACAAAATGCATGTATTGGTCTGTTTGGAGGAGTATCTGCAGCTGCTGCAATAGTTGTAGGAAATTTTTTAGGTGCTGATAAGAAAGAAGAGGCTTATGATTATAGTATATGGTTTATTAAACTAGGAATAATTGGAGGAATAATATTAGGTATTCTTTTAGCTGCTATAAATAAGCTGTATGTTAACCTATATGCTGTAGATTTAGAAGTAAGAAATATGACATATACTATGATAATTGTTTATGCTTTTATTGCATGGATTAAAATTAGCAATATGATAGCAGGAGGTGGAATAATTCGAAGTGGTGGAGAAACTAAAATAACATTGTATATGGACCTACTTGGTACATGGGTGTTGGGTATACCATTAGGATTTATTTGTGCATTTTTATTAGATGTTGATCTTCCTATAGTATACTTAGCAATTTCTTTTGAAGAACTTGTCAGGTTTATTATTTCTCTTGTTGTGGTTAAAAGAAAAAAATGGATGATGAATATAACAAAAGAAGAAAAAGAAATGGAATCAACTTATTAAAGATAAATTATTAATAATAGTGGAGTTATAATGATAAATTGTGAATAACATTGTGATCAAAATAAAAAAATAAAAAAGTATAAAAAAATCTTTGACAATAAAGAATAAATACGATACAATAACATTCGTTGTGAGAAACAAATCACACAAAATAAAAAAACAAAAGATGATATGCGTTTTTAGCTCAGCTGGATAGAGCAACGCCCTTCTAAGGCGTGGGTCAGGGGTTCGAATCCCTTAAAACGCACCATTTGATGGTGAACGTAGTTCAGTTGGTAGAGCGCCAGTTTGTGGCACTGGTTGTCGTGGGTTCGAGTCCCATCGTTCACCCCATAAAATTGGGATGTCGCCAAGCGGTAAGGCAATGGACTTTGACTCCATTATGCGTAGGTTCGAATCCTGCCATCCCAGCCATTTATGTTTTATAAATATATAACATTTGTGAAGTTTAATGATTTCAAGTACGAGGAAGCAAATAATTTGTGAAATGAGAAGTACTTATGTACATGAATGAACAAATTATGTAGCTGACGAAGTAATTGGGAGCAGTAAACGAACAAAACTTGGTTCACTAGCTCAGTCGGTAGAGCACATGACTTTTAATCATGGTGTCCCGGGTTCGATTCCCGGGTGAGCCACCAAATTTAAGCGTGAGTGACTCAATGGTAGAGTGCCACCTTGCCAAGGTGGAAGTTGCGGGTTCGAGTCCCGTCTCGCGCTCCATTTAAAATATAAATTATGGGTAATAATATGCGGGTATCGTATATCGGTAATACTCCAGCCTTCCAAGCTGGCAAGGTGGGTTCGATTCCCACTACCCGCTCCAAAGAACAGTTCTGTATAGAACTGTTCTTTTTTTGTACAAAAATATAATAAATCAAGATGATACTACTAGCAAATATTACAAGAAGTAAACTAAGTGAATTTATGTATTATATCATATAAAAAAATGAATAATAGAAGTATATTATTTTATTAAGAAACTTAGGAGGAATTTTATATGAGTAAAAAAATTGGATTTAAGGTGATAATTTTATTATTAATTTTTTCTCTTAATGTTTCGTTAGTGCCCAAGTTAGTATTAGATAATAATTCAATAAATATAGTATATGCTGCAAATAGGGAAGAATGTGCTGAAGTAAGAATAGAAGATGATTTTTATGAAGCTATTAATAAAGAGTGGCTTGATAAAACTAAACTTGATAGTGGCTGTGTTAGTTATGGTACATTTCAAGAAGTTTCAAATAAAGTCACCTATGATATAAAAAAAATCATTCAAGATATAAAAGGAAATATAAATGATTATGATGATGATAGTGATGAATTAAAAGTAGTAAAATTATATGATAATTATTTAGATATGGATATGAGAAATAAACTAGGACTACAGCCTATAGAAAAATATATTAATAGAATTAATAGTATTCAAGATGAACAAGATATAAGAAAGGTGCTTAGAGATAAGGATTTTTCATATTTTCAATTTCTAATTAATTTAGGAGTTGGAGCAGATTGTAAAGATAGTAGTAAAAATATATTATATATAGGCAATAGTAAATTGGGTTTAGGAAATTCGCATTATTATAAAAATAATACTTTAAAAGATGTTTATTTAGATTATATAACTAGACTTAATATATTATCTGGATTAGATGCAAAAATAGCAATAAAAGATGCAGAAATCTTTTATGAAATTGAAAGGAAGATAGCAGATAATATTCCAACAAGAGAGGAAGAAGCTTTGGAAGAGGATAGAATTGAGAAGAGCTATAATGTTTATACTCTAAAAAAATTAGATAAATCATATCCTAGTATAGAATTCTCGAAGCTACTTAAAGAATATAAATTAAATAAGGCGAATAAGATTGTTGTAGAGAATCCAAAAGTGTTAAAAGCAGTAAACGATTTGATGGATCAAGATAATATCAATGATATGAAAGTGTACTTCAGAACAAGTATATTGCTACGAGCTGATAATTTATTAACAGAAGAATTCAGAGAAGCAAGTTCGAATTTAAAGAAAAAATTATATGGAGCAGAAGTAGTGAATTTAAATGAAGATAATGCTGTTAGATTTACTATGTGTCAATTAGAAGATATAGTGAGCAAATTTTATGTTGATAAACACTTTGACGATGAATGCAAAAAAGATGTAGAAAAAATGACAAATGAAATCATAGAAAACTTTAAAAAGAGATTAGAAGAAAATACTTGGATGAGTGACAGTACTAAAAAAGAGGCAATAAAAAAGTTGGAAAAACTAAACGTAAAGATAGGATATCCAGATACATGGGATGATTATTCAAATTTAAAAATAGAATCTTATAATAATAAAGATGATTTAGTAAATAATTTACTTTCTATATATGACTTTGAGATTAATAAAGAATTCTCGAAAATTAATAAGTCAGTTGATAAAGATGAATGGAGTATGGGAGCATGTGTAGTCAATGCATACTATAATCCAGTTAATAATGAAATTGTGTTTCCAGCAGGTATACTACAAGCTCCTTTTTATGATAAATTTGCAAGTAAAGAAAAAAATCTTGGTGGAATAGGTGCTGTTATAGGACATGAATTAACACATGCATTTGATAATATTGGATCTCAATTTGATGAAAATGGGAAATTGAAAAACTGGTGGTGTGAAAAAGACTATGAGGAGTTTTCAAAAAGAAGTAATCAAATAATAAACTATTATTCTAAAGTTTTTATGGATAATGGAAAGCATATTAACGGAGAATTAACTGTAGGAGAAAATATAAGTGACTTAGGGGGCATGGCATGTATTATAGATATAGCTAATAAGTTGGAAGAACCAAATTATAAAGAATTATTTGAAAATTATGCGAAGGTATGGAGAGAAGAATCAACTGAAGAAATGAAAGAATTTTTACTAAATAATGATTGTCATGCACCCAAAAAGATAAGAGTTAATGAAGTTTTATCACAATTTAATGAGTTTTATAAAACATACAATATAAAAGAAGAAGATAAAATGCATGTAAAACCTGAGAATAGAATAGGAATATGGTAGAAAATATTTAAAATATAACTTAAACATATCCTAGTGTATCAATATGTAAATAATAGAGAAAATAAGAGAAAATAAGAGAATTAAAAAAATAAATCCGTAAAATTGATGTATTTAATATTTTGTAGAATAAAAGTTGTGATAGAATAGTTTTTGTCATCAAGAGAGATGAATGTTAGAACACTTAAAAAAAATGAAAAAAAGTGTTGACAGAAATTCAGAGTGGTGATAAGATAAAAAAGTCGCTTGAGAGCGATAGATGATCTTTGAAAATTGAACAGAATATAATAAATAATTTAGTAAACCAGCAATTCTTTTATAAGAGTAAGAGCAAAGATTAAACTTTTTATTGAGAGTTTGATCCTGGCTC
>SVCF01000056.1 GCA_015058475.1 Clostridium butyricum
ATGTTTCCTTTATTGAAATAATACTAATTGTAGCATAGTAAGGTATTAATTTTATTCTTTTAAACAAACTTAATATGTTGTATTTATCAAAATATGTTAAAATTACTTTATAAAATATAAGATAAGGAAGTGTCTAACATGAATCCAGTTTTACAAAACATATTAACAAGAAGAAGTGTACGAGCTTTTACTAATAAAAAAATCACTCGTAAAGATTTAGATTTAATTCTAAAAGCAGGTATTTATGCTCCAAGTGGAATGAACAAACAATCATGGCAGTTTACTGTTATTCAAAATCAAGATAAAATTCAAGAATTAGCCAAAGCAGTTAGAGAATCTTTAGAAAGAGATGCTAACTATAATTTTTATGGACCAGATACTATAATTCTTTTATCTAATGATAAAGACAATACAAATGGACTAGCTGATTGTTCCTGTGCTCTTCAAAATATATTTTTAATGGCAAATGAACTTGGAATAGGTTCTTGTTGGATTAATCAATTAAAAAATATTTGTGATGAAAAAGAAATCAGAGAATTATTAAATAGTTATGGTATTCCAGAAAATCATATTGTATGGGGAATAGCTACTCTTGGATATTCTAAAACGCCAAATGAAATCAAGCCTAAAAATGAAAGCGTCATTAAATTTATTGAATAATATTATAATATATATTTAACCCAACAAAAAAACTTCAAGCAACCATAACATTATATTGCTTGAAGTTTTCATTTTTATAACTATGTCCAAAAAACACTATTTTATAAGTTCATTCAATGATTTAACAACATTACCAAGTTCATTAACATTTGCCTCTATCTCTTCATTAGCACCTGTATTACGTTCTATTCTTGAATTAACTTCTTCATATTTTCCTATAATATTTTCAGTTTTATCTGATACTTCTTTATTAAAACTTATTACTGATTTTGTTTCTTTAAGAAGTGTTTGTGATGCATTACTTATTTCAATAATATTATTACTGAAGCCTTTTAATTCAATTCCTATTGTACTTAGACCTTCTGCAGTTTTATTAATTATGCTGTTACTTGCTTGTGATTTTTCATTATTATTTTCCATTTCATGTTCTAATATATTAATATTATCTTTTAACTCGCCTACTATACCACTTACTTGATCTAATGATTGTTTTGTTCCCTCTGCAAGTTTTCTAATTTCTTCTGCAACAACTGCAAATCCTTTTCCATATTCACCAGCTCTTGCTGCTTCAATAGATGCATTTAAAGCAAGAAGATTTGTCTGTTCTGAAATATCACCTATCAAATTCAAAATATTGTCTACTTGGCTTGACTTTCTATCCAATTCTTTTGCTGATTCAAAAGTAGTACTTATGTTATTGCTTATATCATCAATAATTGTTAGAGTATTATTTAAATCTTTTAAGTTTACATCAATAGTACTTATAAAGCTTTCGATTTTATCTTGACAATCATTAGTTTTATCTACCACTATTTCATTTGCTTTCAATAACGAATCCAAGATATTTTTATTTTTATTTGCTTTATTAAGCATATCCTTTGATTCACTATTAACACTTTGGCTTATAGTTGTAACTTCTTGAAGCGAGCTACTTTGTTCTTCAATTGCACATGATAAATTTTCACTTGTTTCTAAAATACTTTCTGATATTTCAGACATATTTTTAAATAAGTCAACAAGTTTTTTATTTTCAATTTCTAATTCTTCTTCTTTATTTACTATTTCCTTCATAAGTTTTGATGAAAAATATACAATTAAAAATATACCAATTAAAGTTAATGTTATTGCTATTATCTTTATCATTATTTCTGACTGAGATAATTCCCCACCAGTTAAACTAGTAGGGTTTCTTTTGAATACTACTCCCATGGATATAATCCCTAATATCATAGATATGGATACCATTTTTAAATCAAAAAATAAAGCTCCTAATATTATAAAGTAAAAAATAACCATCCACTGAGAATTCGAATAAGATATAACATCCAGAAGTATATAATGAAAATATGTAATAAATAATATTATCCCTTTTGTCACATTAAATGCTTTCGTATTAAATCCATCTTTTCTAACAGTCCATACATAACAAATTCTAAATACAATTCCATATGTAATTATAGCAGCTGTAAGAATTATAATTGCAGATGTAGTTAAAGAATCATTGATACCAGTAACCTTCATCATAATTGAACTTATTAAAGATGCTATACAGCTTACTAAATAAATAAGTAAAACAAATTTTAGTGTTTTTTGATTAAAATCAATAATAGAACTATCTTTTTTTCTCATAATTGACCTCCTAACATATATTTTAATTTTTTTCTAATTTATGTTATAATATAGTTAATTATATCATAATTAGAAAAAAATTCTACATTTTGTTTCATATTTTTCAATTTTAAAATAATTACATATAATAAATGTGAATTTATAGGAGGTATTAAAGTTTATGAACAGAAATGTTAATATACTAGCAACAGGTATATATCATCCAAATAAAAAAGTAACTAATGATTATTATATTAATCATTTTAAAGAATTAGGGAAGGATATTTCAGTATTTCTTGATAAACTTGGTAGAAAGGAACGATATGTTATCGATAATAGCAATGAAAATGCTTTAACTATGGCATTAGAAGCTGCAAAAAAAGCATTGAAAGCTGCAAACATATCACCAGAGCAACTTGATGCAATAATTTATTCATCTGATACTCCAGAATATTTATGTCCATCAAATGCATTAATAATTAACCATCATTTAAATGCAGTTAATGCTCATACAGTCTATGATTTAAATTCAAACTGTGTCGGAATGGTAGTTGCTTTAGATCAAATAAGCCGTTATATGAAAACATCTAAGAACATTAAATATGCTCTTATAGTGGGAAGTGTTTTTGCTACATCAATTGCAAGAACCGACTGTAAATACACTTATCCAGCTTCTGGTGATGGTGCTGCTGCAGTAATTTTAGAATGTGTAGATGAACCTCAATTAAGAGGTATCATAGATTCAAAATATTGTACAAGATCAGAATATTATAATACTATTGTTTCACCTAAATGCGGACTTTCAAAATCACGTTCAAACGAAGTACCAGAATATGATAAAAAGCAACAATGGACTCCTTTTCCACTTGATTTCTTTGCACCTGAATGGAGTAAAGCAATACATGATTTTAGTAAGGAATATGATTTTTCATTAGATAATATTCATAATTATTTCTTATCTCAATATTCGAAACAATTTCTTATAGAAACAGCTAAAATACTAAATATAGATAATTATAAAGAAAAGTTTCCTTATATTGGAGACAAGTATGGTTATACTGGCACTACAAGCCCTATTTTTGCGCTTCATGAAGCTCTTACAACCAAGGAAATTGAACCCGGCTCAAAAGCTGTATTTTGTTCTGTTGGTGCTGGCGTTGCTATGTGCTCACTTTTGTATTCTTTTTAGATATATTTATAATGTTTATTCCACTTAAAAAAACAGTGACCTTTTCTCTTTAAATATTAAAAAGCAGTAAAAAACACCATTAATGTTTTTTACTGCTTTTTTATTCTTTAAGAAAATACCAATTCTCTATTAAAGACTACTCTCTTTACCTTCCCCTCTGAATGCTTAAGAGTTTCTGGATTGACAAGTTCTATTGAGCAATGAATTTGAAGCTCCCTATATAATCTATCTAAAATATTTTTCTTTAATGCAATTAAATATTCTTCTTTGTAAAACTCAACATAATTATTCATCTCTATAACAATTGTAAGTTTGTCCATATTGCCTTCTGTTTGTACATTAAGCACATAATGAGCTGATAAATCACAACTATATCCTGCTAATATTTTTTCAATTTGAATTGGATATATATTAACACCTCTAATAATCATCATATCATCACTTCTTCCATGAATACGTTTGATTCTTGCATAAGGACATCCACATTCACATTTATCATAACTCATAACTGTAATATCCCGTGTTCTATATCTTAATATTGGAAGAGCTTCTTTTGTAAGAGTTGTTAATACTAGTTCTCCCTTTTGTCCATTTCTAAGATTTTCTGTAGTTTCAGCATTAATTATTTCAGGTAAAAAATATTCTTCATTTATATGAAGCCCATTTTTCATTTTACATTCACCAGCTACTCCTGGCCCCATAACTTCACTTAATCCATAAATATCATAAGCTTTTATATTCAAACATTTTTCTATTCTTTCTCTCATTTCATCAGACCATGGCTCTGCTCCAAATATTCCAACTCTTAATTTTAATTCTTCTGGATGTACTCCCATTTTTCTCATAACGTCATATATACGTAAAGCATAAGACGGAGTTCCACAAAGTACCGTAACCCCAAAGTTTTTCATTGCTAATATTTGTTTTTCAGTATTTCCTCCCGAAATAGGAATAACAGTAGCACCAAGCTTTTCAAATCCATAATGAAGCCCTAGTCCACCAGTAAACAATCCATAAGGTGTAGAATTTTGAACAATATCTTTTGATGTAACTCCAAATCTCTTTAAAGTTGATACCAATATATCACTCCATATATCAATATCATTTTTAGTATATCCTACAACAGTTTGAGTACCTGTTGTCCCTGATGAAGCATGAATTCTTACTATTTTATCCATAGGAACTGCAAACATTCCATATGGATAATTATCACGTAAATCCTGTTTAGTTGTAAATGGCAATAATCTAATATCTTCTAAAGATTTAATGTGTTCTGGTTTTAATCCAATTTTATCAAACTTTTTTCTGTAAAGTTCAACATTGTTGTATGCACTATTTACAGTTTCTATAAGCCTCTTTTTTTGAAGCACTTCTATTTCTTCCCTTATACTATTCATAAAGCACACTCCTTTATATTAATAAGTATCTATTCACCTTTTTATTATCGTATATTTTTTATTTTAATTAACATTTTATGTATTTTTATTTATTATATTACATAAAAAACATTTATTTTATTTTTTTAAAACTAGTATTTATATTATAATAAAAAAACCTGTTTATTATAATATAAAAACAGGTTTTTTCTAAAATTATTACTTTTAATTGAATAGTTACTATATAATTCAAATAAAACTATACTCTATATAAATATAATTTTTTATTTACGCTAATTATTTATTAAAATATGCAACTCCAATAGATCCTGGTCCAACATGAACTCCAATGACAGGTCCAATAGATTGTATATGTACTGATATTTTCAACTTTTCTTCTAATCTCTTAGCAAGTTCTAATCCTTCATCTTCACAATTAATATGATGAACTATTACATTTCCAACTCCATTTTCCTCGCAATCTTTAATAACCTTATTTAAAATTGTATCTACTGCCCTCTTTTTAGTTCTTACTTTTTCAAATACAGTAGTTTCACCATTTTTAACTGTAAGTATAGGTTTGATTTGAAGCATACTTCCTAAAAGTGCTGATGCTTTTCCTATTCTTCCACCTTTTTTCAAATATTTAAGAGTATCTGGAACAAAAAGAAACCTACTGTTTTCTATAACATTTGTAGCTACTTCAATTACTTCTTCCATACTTTTTCCCTCACTTGCTGCTTTAGCTGCTTCTAGTGCTATAAATCCCATTTGCATACAATTTGTAGTTGAATCCATAATTTCAATTCTTGCACCTTTATATTCTTCTAGTACAATATTCTTAACCAAATTAGCACTTGAATAAGTTCCACTCATTTTAGATGAAATAAAAATAGCAAGTATCTCATCATTATTATTTATTTTTTCTTTAAATACTTCTAATAATTCATTCATTCCTGGTTGCGATGAGGTAGGGATTTTCTTATTTATTTTCATTTCTTCATAGAATTTTACATTATCTAACTCTACCTCTTTATAGCTTTTCTCATTTAAAATAACATTTAACGATACTATAGATATGTCATATTTTTCACTCAATTCTTTAGGTATATAACTGGTACTGTCAGTTATTATTTTTACTGCCATTTTTATCTCCTTTAATTTATGTAAATTTTTTCAAACATTTATAGAACATTCGTATTAGTCTAATGCTCTATAGCACTTCTTTTTACAGAACTTATAAAACTTAATAGTATATATTCCATTATAATAATTATAGCCAATAAAATTCTATATTATAATTTATAATTATAATATAATTTATTGTCTCAATCACTAAATTTACTCTAAATAAAAATTTATTTAGACTATTCATGGTATAATATAGGTATTGAAAACGTATTATAAAATTATTTAGTAGGAGGAATAAGCGATGAAAATTGCATTAATAGCTCATGATAAGAAAAAAGATGAAATTATTAAATTTTCTAAAAAGCATAAAGAAACATTAATAAAATATGAATTAGTAGCAACAGGAACTACAGGAAAGAAAATTTCAGAGGCTACAGGACTTGAAGTAAAAAGATATCTATCTGGACCATATGGTGGAGATCAACAATTAGGTGGACGTATTGCCGAAGGTAAAATAGATTTAGTCATTTTTTTACGAGACCCACTTACCGCCCAACCTCATGAACCTGATGTCTCAGCATTACTTAGAGTATGTGATGTGCATAATGTACCTGTAGTTACTAACATAGCTACAGCCGAACTTATAATTAAGCAATTTAAATAAAGGATGTAGAATCAGAGTTTAGTGGA
>SVCF01000013.1:0-46909 GCA_015058475.1 Clostridium butyricum
GGGTGGTTATGAATTAATAACCACCTTCAAATATATACAACAAATAACAAGTTAAATCAGCTAACCTCTTTTATTTCATGCCCCTTATTCTTAATTCTTATCTCCTATATATTCACTTATAATTTTATCTATAACCTTTGAATTTTTTGTTCTTCCATCTATCTTTGTAAACCAGCTGTCAAAACTAGTTATTGTGTTTTTGTTATGAATATGCCATAAATAATTTCTATTCTCTATAAATTCATGTGGTACCCTTAATGCTATATATTGTTCATTATCAATATCTGTAAAATCTTTATTATAGATATTTTCCTTTAAATAATCCTCTACTTTATATATAAAAGTATAAAATGTTACCACTTTGCAATAACACTTTCCTAATTCCTTATTTACTGAATCATATATATACCCATTTCTATTTATTAATGAAACTGTACCTTCTTTAGGTTTATAATCGTATAGTTGTTGTATAAACGATTTATGATATGCATCATCTGAATCTAACCTTACAATATAAACATATTCATAGCCATCCAGATACTTTTTAACTTCATCATAATAATCAGATTTACATATAAAATGAATATTTTCTGGTAATGAATCGTACTTATTTAAAACTGATTTTATAATTTCATCTGTAGCATCCTCATAATATATAAAAAAGTTAAAATTTTGATTTGTTTGAAGTTTCAAGCTTTTTAATGTAAATTCTTGAAAGATCTTTATACGATACTCAATCCATTCAAGTGTATAACGTTCTATTCCATTCGCTAAATATGGTTTTACATTAAATATACTATTAATTATTACCGTTTTATTTTCCATCATTCACTTCATTCCTTAATTAAGAGATTAAAAGTTTTCTTTATATCATCACTTATATTTCCATCTGCTTTAAATCCGATTTGTTTTATTTTTGATATATCAAATGTCCAATTTGATTCCTCATTTATTTGAGATTTTATATTATGAATTATTTCAATCTTTTTATCCTTAATAAGTTCCTCTCCTATACTTTTTACTAAATCTGCTACCTCATTTATTGAATATTCGCTTTCTGATCCAACGTTAAAAACATCATACTTCAAGTTTTGTTTATTAATTATAATATTAATAGCATTACATAAATCATTACCTGATAAAAAATTTCTCTTTTGAAGTCCAGAAGAATTTATTACAATTTCACTATTTTCACATGCCTCTTTTATAAAATTATTAGGAATAAGGTAGAACTTATTACTTTCTCTAAAAAGTGGAGTAAAAGAACAATTAGAGAGTCTTATTGATGATCCAATCAAATCATTTTTAGTTGTATAATATTTCGTTATTAATTCTCCAAAATAATGTGTAAGTCCATATAGATCAGAAGATTTAATACTACTTTCTTCATTTATTACTTGATTAAATTCTGGTTTACCATATACATGGAATGTAGAAATATATATAAATCTTTTTATGCCTATTTGTATACATGTTTCAAGCATATTGGCTGTACCAAAACTATTAATTAATATAGACTCCCTTGGCTCTTTACTACACTTTACTGCATCTGCTGCTGCAAAATGTATCATACAATCATATTTTTTATCTATAACTTTTATATAAAAGTTTTTATCTGTAATATCTCCAATAATCACATTAAAATCTTTTATCCACTCATTCATATAATCCGGTATTTTTCTTCCTATAATTGTAACTTCATTTCCTTGAGATTTTAGTCTTTCAGCACAAATACTTCCTAAATATCCAAATCCCCCACTAATTAAAACTCTCAAAATTATCTTCCTCCTTAGCTTAAGTTCTCCACATTTTTTATCTGATTTACACAAATATCATATACATTTGTATTCTCATAATTTTTATACCATTCAACAGTCATATTAAGTGCTTGGTCTATATCTAAAAGCGGCTGCCATCCAAGATATTTTTTAGCTTTAGTACAATCTATGCTTAAAAGACTTGCTTCATGTGGTCCAGTATTTTTAGAAATATTATAGCTTCCATTTCCCCATATTTTTATAATTTTTTCTACAATATTCTCAACAGAGAAAAATTCATTTGAATCTGGCCCAAAATTCCATGCTCCAATGAATTCTTTTTTATTAAGGATTAACTTCTCGCCTAATAATAAATATCCTCTAAGTGGCTCTAATACATGTTGCCAAGGTCTAGTAGATTTAGGATTTCTGATTTCTACTGGAATTTTATTTTGTATTGACCTAATAATATCTGGAATAATTCTATCTTCACTCCAGTCTCCTCCACCAATTACATTTCCTGCTCTTACACTTGCAATAAATTTTCCATGTGAAGATTCATTAGGATTAAAAAAAGAATTTATATATGATGAAACAGCAAGTTCTGCACAGGCTTTACTTGAACTATATGGATCATATCCGCCCAATCTATCATTTTCTCTATATGGCCATATTTGATTTACATTTTCATAACATTTATCAGATGTTACAATTATTCCTGCACCAACACTATTACTAGTCCTTATACATTCAAGAAGATTTATTGTTCCCATAATATTAGAGTTATAGGTCATAACAGGCTCTTTATAAGATAGTCTTACTAAAGGTTGTGCTGCTAAATGAAATACTACCTCTGGTTTATATTTATCGAATATTTTTTTTAACTTGTCTAAATCTGTGATATCACATCTTAAATCTGTTATCTTATCACTTAATTTACTCATGACAAAATTATCATTTTGAGTATAAGGATCTTTTGATACTCCAATTATATTGGCTCCAAGCTCTAATAGCCATATACATAACCATGATCCTTTAAATCCTGTGTGCCCAGTTACTAATACAGTTTTATTCTTATATTCACATAAATTCATATTACCTTACTCCCATACCATCCATTTTCTATCATTATCACTATACATACTATTTATGCTTTCTATATCTTTAGCGGTATCTATTGCTTTCCAAAATCCACTATGCTCAAAAACTGATACCTGCTTAGCCTTTACAAGATTTTTTAATGGTTCTTCTTCAAACATACAATCTTCATTTGGAATATAGTTTAAGGCTTCTTTATTTATAACCATGTAGCCTCCATTAATAATTGAATCTGTTACTGGTTTTTCTTGAAAGCTTTCAACTATACCGTTATTAATTTTTAATTCTCCATAACTTGATGCTGGATTAATACCTGTTAAGGTCACATAGGTACCTTTCTCTTTATGATATTCAAGCAACTTATTTATATTAATATCACTTAATCCATCTCCATAAGTCATAAAAAATTCCTGCCCTTTTATATAATCCTTAACTTTTTTCAATCTTGTTGCTGTTTTCACGTCTTCACCAGTATCTATTAAAGTTATAGACCATTTTTCCTTGGCATTGTCTAAATATTTTATTTTATATCCATCTGAATCCATTTCAATCTTAAAATTTCTATTAAGAAGAAGCATATTAGCAAAATATTGTTTAATCAATTCCCCTTTATAACCAAGACATAAAATAAAATTATCATATCCATAATGATAATAAGTTTTCATTATATGCCATATCATAGGTCTTCCACCTATATCAATAAGTGCCTTTGGAATTTTTTCACTATATTCTCTCATTCTCATTCCTTTTCCGCCACATAATATAACTGCATCCATATATCTTTTGCACCTCAATTTATATTTTTTTGTATGTTTAATAATATGAATTAATACACACTATTGTTACTTCTTCCTTGCTAAATTCAAAAATTATTTTACATAATCTACAAAAGATAAATTATAATCTAAAAAGATTATAGCAAAACAAAAAAGTATGACTCCAATAGAATATGTAAGTCATACTTTAATATCATTAATTTTTATTTATTTGTTCTATCTACTTTATAGAGGTAATTCACTATGCCTCTCTCCCCAATAATTAAGCAAATTCGTAAGAATTTAAATATATAAATATAGATATTCATATATATATTTCTTCTAAGATTAATAATTTTTCTATATTACTTTTTATTTTTTTATGTTCCACAATAAGTTTTATAGGGACAGCTTGTAGGTTTAGGTAACTCATAATAGTACTCATTTATATCAGAATAATCGTAAGGATTATTAATAACATCTACAAGTTTATTCATAACCGTATAATCATTATC
This sequence comes from Clostridium butyricum, assembly GCA_015058475.1. GTDB lineage: Bacteria > Bacillota > Clostridia > Clostridiales > Clostridiaceae > Clostridium > Clostridium butyricum_B. The sequence continues at coordinate 4,126 of SVCF01000013.1, forward strand.
TTTAATAGCTGCCTCTAAAGCTTCTTCTACTCTATGATTACGTGGTATTACAACTGGATTGTTCTTTTTCATTAATTCTATTGAATCTTCCACAGATTCATTTTGTCTATTTAATCTTTCCTGCCACAACTTATACCAGTCTTTAAAATCCTCTTTATTAAACATTTCAATATTATTCATATTGTCTATTGTTAGATTTAAAAAAGTATTTGTGTAATCTGCTTTATATCTTTTCATAACATCTAAAAGAGTTTCAACTAGCTGTTCATCTCTTTCTTCCTGATTAAAGACCCCAAGCTTTTTCCTCATTCCAGAAATCCAATTATTTTTATATAGAGTTTCAAATTTCGATAATGAATTTTCAGCTATTTTGACTGCTTCATTCACATCATCATGCAATAAAGGTAATAATGTTTCTGCAAATCGCGCTAAATTCCAAACAGCAATTTTAGCCTGATTACCATATGCATATCTACCATAAGTATCAATAGAACTAAATACAGTGTTTGGATCATAAGTATCCATAAATGCACAAGGGCCATAATCAATACTTTCTCCACTAATAGCCATATTGTCAGTATTCATAACTCCATGAATAAAACCTACAAGCTGCCATTTGGCAATAAGGTCTGCCTGTCTTTTTATTACTTCATTAAGCAAATATAAATATGGGCTTTCATTATTATATTCTTTCTCAAAATGCCTATTTAATGTATAATCAGCTAATGCTTTAACATCTTCAATAGTTCCATAATTTGCAGCAAATTGAAATGTACCAACGCGTATATGACTTTTTGCTATACGTGTTAATACTGCACCTTCAAGTTCACTTTCTCTTATTACATTTTCACCTGTTGTTACAACTGCTAAACTACGTGTTGTTTTAATACCTAGACTATTCATCCCTTCACTTATAATATATTCTCTAAGCATTGGGCCTAAAGCTGCTTTTCCATCTCCACCTCTTGAATATGGTGTTCTACCAGATCCTTTAAGCTGGATATCAAATCTTTCTCCATCCTTTGATATATATTCACCTAAAAGAACTGCTCTTCCATCACCAAGCATTGTAAAATGACCAAATTGATGGCCTGCATATGATTGCGAAATTGGTGTTGTTCCCTCTAAAACTTTATTTCCTGAAAGCAAATCTACGCCCTCATTACTTTTAAAGAATTCCTTATCTAACCCTAAATAATCACCAAGTGAATCATTAAATACTATAAGCTTTGGAGATGGTACATCGCTAGGATTTTGCACGGAAAACATTTTTTCTGGGAGATCCATATAAGTATTTTCTAATTTCAAATCTTTATTTTTAACTATCCTCTTATTTTTCATTTGTCCTCCTTTATATTTATATAGATTTATCCTTAGTTTCTTCTTTTGAATTACTATTATTCTAATTTAATAGAAAATCATTTTCTAATTAATTGACTCTTAATAATATTAATTTATATTTATTCCATTATAAGTACTATAACATACTTACAAATACACTGCATCCAATTTTTAACAAATTGTTTTTATCACTTAATAATATGGTAGAATAAAAATAATATGAGTTGAAAAAGTTTATAATTTAAACTTTATAGGAATAATAATTATTACTTATCTTTTCTAATCTCTTTATATTTTCCATAAATAGTATATAATTTTTAAAATTATGATACAATGTTCAATATGAAATATATACCAATTTCATAAAAGGAGGAAATATAATTGAACGATATTTTTAAAAAAGAATACAAAATAAATATTTTTAATGTTGATTCTGAACATAAATGTAAATTTTCATCTTTAGTAGATTTCTTATGGGATATAGTTATATCTCAGTCTGATTATTTAGGAGAAACTAAAGAAGGCTTTGTTCATAATCAATGCATCTGGGTACTTTTAAAGTATGATATAACTATATATGAATATCCTAAATATAGAGATACAATAACTGTTGATACTAGGGTGTTAGGTACAAAAAAATTCTATGGTTATAGACAAAATACCATAAAAAACTCTGAAGGGAAAATCTTAGGCGAAGTTTTTTCAACAGCTATATTAATAGACTTTGAAAAAAGACGTCCTACGAGAATATCCCCTGCCCAAAGCGAAATATATGGACTTAATGGAGAATTAAATGACATCCCACCTTTAGATGATATTCCTAAAATTCAAAAAGAGGACTATCTAAAATACTCCCCTATTAGATATAGCGATATAGATTCTAATGGGCACGTTAATAATGTAAAGTACATGGAAATGGCAATAGATACTTTACCAAGATCTATTTTAAATGAATATAAATTATATAATATTAAAGTACTATTTAAAAAAGAAACAACTGATGGAGATACATTACATATTTCATCTGAAGTAATTGATAATGGAGATATTACTACCATCCATAGTATCACAAGTAATAATGGAAATCTTCTTACAAATTTGCAATTTATATGGAAGAAAAAATAAGATAGCTTTATATATTAACGTAGTCAGGACCACCCGCGTAGCGGTGGTATTCTCTATTGAAAAATAGTCATGCTATTTATCAATAACATGACCCCATATTTGTGGACGCTTTTACGTATCAATATTAATCTAGGTTTTTATTCCAAAATAGATTATAACTATAATTTATTAGTCAATATTAATTTAACTTCTATAATAAATCTTTCTGAATTTTAAATATACAAAAAAGTGTTGTATCAACATAATTAGTTTATATTTGATACAACACTTTATAAAGAGGTAAGTGACTTAAGATAAACTTAAGGTTCACATAAAATTCATTTAATTTTTCAAATTCTTATAATGTCCATCCTACTGCTTCTTTTCTTACATCTATAAATCTCTTATAAATTCCATCTTCCTTAATCAATTTATTGTGATTACCTTTTTGAACTATTTTCCCATCTTCTACAACTAAAATTTGATTTGCTTTTCTTACTGTCTTTAATCTGTGGGCAATCATAATAATTGTCTTATTTCTTGTTAATTCATCAATTGCTTCTTGAAGCTGCTTTTCATTTTCTGGGTCTACATTTGCTGTTGCTTCATCAAGTATAATAATTGGTGCATCTTTAAGAATTGCTCTGGCTATTGAAATTCTTTGTTTTTCGCCACCTGAAATGGATGCTCCGCCTTCTCCAATAACTGTATCATATCCATCTGGAAGTGACATTATGAAATCATGACAGCTCGCTTTTTTAGCAGCTTCAATTATTTCTTTTCTGCTTGCATTATTACTTCCAAATTTAATATTATTGGCTATAGTATCTTGAAATAAATATACATCTTGAAATACCATACTGATATTATCTAATAAACTATCAAGCTTATACTCCCTTACATCTCTTCCACCTATACTTACTTTTCCCTTGTCAACATCAAAGAATCTTGCTATTAAATTACAAAGAGTTGTTTTTCCTCCACCTGATGGCCCAACAATAGCAGTAGTGGTTTTTTCTGGTATCTCAAAAGAAACATTATTTATTACCTTTTTATTTTCATAGCCAAATTCAACATTTTCAAAAGTGATATTATAATTTTCTGGAATAATATCCTCCCCATCAACATCCATAACTGGAGTTTTAAATATTTCATTTACCTTATCTACTGAATTGTCCATTATTCTAAGAAGCGCTGAATAATTCCCTGCACTTTCCAATTGTCCATAGATTAGGAAAGATGAAATTATCATTAATATACATGTAATCAAATCCATAGAGTTACTGATATAAAAATAAATTGATACTAACATTACAATAATTCCCATAATCTTTAACACAAATGTCTGCAGACTCATATATGGAATAAATGTTTTTTCCATTTTAAAATTAATTTTCTCATTATCATCTATTGCCTTTGTTACTTTTTGTCCTGACTTATGTGCTAAATTATAAGATTTTACTACAGATATTCCTTGTACATATTCCAATATTTTCTCTACCAGTCTGCTGTCTGATTCTGTTTTTACTGGTGACAGATCATTGGATTTTTTTTGCATCATGCTGTTTACAAATAAGAATATAAATATTCCTAAAAAAATTATAATTCCTATACGATAATCATATATTAATATACTCACACCTATTATACATGTATTTATAAACCCCTGAGTAGACATCATAACTACTCTAGTTGCTACATCCTGAAGATTCTCTAGTGTGTTAGTGGTTATTGATGTAACATATCCAAGACTATTAGTATTTAAAAAGCCCATAGGTACATATTTTAAATGTTCACCAATCTCAATACGCTTATCAGCACACAATTGATATCCACCTATTGTCTGTTTCATTGTCATTTTATTTTTTATAATAGAACATCCTATTATACTTACAAGCATAATAGAAAAACTTATTAGCACTGTGTTTATGCTCATATTATTTCCAAGCATATCTTTAATAACAATTGCTATAGCAGGTATTTTCATAGCTTCAAATATTGAATTAAAAACACTTAATACAATTGATTGATAAAACATCTTCTTATGCTCACCTGAAAATTCAAAAAACTTATTCAATATTTTTAACATTTTTATGCCCCCTCTGCTATATCTTTTGAACTATTATGTGCTTCCCACATATTATTATATAAACTGCAATCTTTTAATAATTCTTCATGTGTGCCTGTCTTTTCTATTTTTCCTTTATTTACTACAATAATTTGATGTGAATCAGTGATAGTTGAAAGACGATGTGCTATAACAATTAATGTCTTTCCTTTTATAAGTTTTGCTACTGCCTTTTGAATCACTGCTTCATTTTCTGGATCAGTATAGGCTGTTGCTTCATCTAAAATAACAATATCAGAATCTTTAAGCATAGCTCTTGCAATTGTTATTCTTTGCCTTTCTCCCCCTGATAAATGCCCACCTTGAGAACCTGCAATAGTTTCATATCCATTTTCAAGTTTTAAAATAAACTCTTCGCATCCACTCTTTCTTGCGACTTCCTTTACTTCTTCATCACTTGCATTTAAGTTTCCCATACGGATATTATTCATTATGGTATCATTAAATAAGTAATTATCTTGAGATACATAAGCTATCATTTCATTTAGCTTTTCTAATGGAATTTCATTAATATTAACACCGCCTATTGTTACTGATCCACTATCCACATCCCAAAGAGATGCTATTAATTTTGCTATTGTTGATTTTCCACTTCCTGAAGGTCCAACTAAAGCATTTACAGTTCCAGATTTTATATTTAGATTAATATCATTTAGTACTTGAACTGTATCATATGAAAAAGATACATCTTTTAATATGATATCTTTATTTATGATTTTTTTATCTAAATTTTTAGGTCTGTTTAATTCTTTCTCTTCAAGTACACTATTAATATCACTTATAGTTGTTTTTATTTTTGCTAAATCATCTGAAAATGACATTGCAGTTATTAGCGGTCCCATTACTCCAAGTGCTAAAATAATAATAGAAATAAATTTATCTGCACTTAAACTTCCATTCATATAAAATATTGATCCAATAGGTAATACTGATATTAATACAGATGGAAAAACTGACATAGCCATTGAAAAATAAATATTACATTTATCCATCCAGCCAATAGCCGAATGTGCTGCTTCATTTGCTGCTTTAGAAAATTTCTCATATGATTTAGCAGACTGATTAAACGCTTTTATAACCTTGATTCCTGCTACATATTCAACTGCAGTTGAATTTAATATTTTATTCTTATTTATATAATTATTATAATCTTTTTCATAATCTTTCATCATTGCTGCATAGCATAATAAGCCAAGTGGAAGTGTTATAAGTGATACTAACGCCATCCTCCAGTCCATTATAACTAAATACAAAATAATCCCTAGTGGAACCAATAAATTAGATGTCATTTCAGGAACAGCATGAGCAAGTGTTGTTTCTATGCTGTCGATTTTTTCTACAATTATTGATTTCATAGTTCCTGAAGGTACACTTATTACATCTCCTAGCGGCATCTTACTTAACTTTTCTATGGTTCTCTTTCGCACATTTGATATTACTGCAAAAGTAGCCTTATGTGACAAAGTTGTTGAAATGCCATGAAACATAACCTTAAAAAACCAAGCTAATACCGATATTCCTATAATAACTATATAATTATTGAAGTCTTTTACACCATCTATTAAATCCACAATAATTTTTCCAACTAAAAAATATGGCATTATACTGAATATAACACCAATTATTGCTGATATAACAGAAATAATATAGTATTTCTTATGATTGCTTGCAAAATCCATTAAGCTTGCAATTGTGCCTTTTTTCATTTTTTATATTCCCCTTTCAATAATATTTCTTTTCATATATGAAAATCATTATCATTAATAGGGTATACCATATTTTTATTTTTCACTACTCCAATTAGTGCTTTTAGCTCCATTCAGACATGTTTTTTTTGTTCACGAAATTCTTTAGGAGATAATCCAATTACTTCTTTAAAAGCTGCTGCAAATTTACTACCATTTTCATATCCAACCATATTTGCAATTTTTAATATGGTCTCATCTGTTGAAATAAGCTTTTGTGCTGCTTTTTTCATTCTATGTTCTCTAATATATGAATATATGCTCTTTCCATAGACTCCTTTAAAGCATTTTTTCATTGTAGTTAAAGCAATATCATACTCTGCTGATAATTCTTCTAATGTATGTTTTTTTTGAATATCTTTTGTTATTTGTTTTTCTATATCCTTAATTTTATCAACCTGTTTTCTTGTATAATATGTTCTCTTTTCTTTTTTATCTTCTTCTAATGCACTCAAAAACAATATTACTTCCAACACTTTAAGTTTAAAATACTCCATTTTAATTTTTTCCGGAATAGAATATAACTCTGCAAAAATATGCCCAATAGATTCGTTTGACTTCATAATCATAACTCCATTCTCATGGCAGAGCTTTTCAAATAATTTTTCTAATTCTATATGGCTACCAGGCAGATACTTTTCTATCTCCTTTTGTGCCTCAACTATATTAACAAATATGGAAATTCCATAATAATGTTTTATAGGAAAGCAAGACCAATTGCATAAACAATTTTTGTTATTAATTGAAAAATCATCTTTTGACATATAAAAATACTCATTATTAACTTCACATTCTATTCTTCCTTCTTTGCAGTGATTTATTTCGAAATATCCTTTTGGTGGTGAAACTAAATCTACTGATACTTTCTGCATATTAATATCATTATATATGACTTCAATACCATCCAATACATTATAGCTTGTCATTATTCCACTACCTGTACTATTCTTAAATTCATAAACATTAAAATCTTTACCACGTTCTAATACAATTACTCCATTTCCATAAATCATTTTTTCATTATCTGTAGCTTGCATAATATCCCCTCTTTATATAAGATTAATAATATTGTTGATAATAGTTATCACTTGTATATTGTACCATTTTTTATATCTGTATCCAATAATCTCTCTCGATTAAATATAATTCAAAAAATATAGCACCAGTATATGCTAGTGCTATGTAATACTTAAATTTATGTTATTCTCAGATGAATTATCCTATTGTTACAATTATTTTTTATAAATGCAATCTTACTTAACAGTCTCATAAATCTCCATCTATCCTTATTAAAATCAAAAAAATTCCATTCTTCAATTAACTTAACAAATATATTATATGTTTCGATTTCTGTTCCATCTTTTATTCCCCATTTAAAAACTGCATTTGTTTTCTTTACAGTCTCATGTTTTCTTGAATTATTAGCTATAAATGGAGATGTAACTTCAAATAAGCACTCACATTCATCAAAGGCTTTTTGAAGTATATCTAATATATGTACTACTTCTTCTTTAGAAAAGTACATCAAAATTCCTTCTGCTATTACTAATACTTTTTTATTAGCTTGTTCTATACACTGTGTCCACGAATTATCAAATACTGATTGAGATATCATTTTGTATCTATCATTTTCTTTAAAAAACTTTTTTCTTACTTCAATAGCTTGTGGTAAATCTAAATCATACCAGGTGATTCTTCCATTATCAACTCTTTCAAAACGAGTATCTAGACCACAACCAATATTTATTACTACAGCATTTGAATACTTTTTAACAAATTTTCTTACTTGATCATCAAATATTTTAGTTCTTACAGCAACTCCTGTTTGAGTTAACCAAGAATTTTTAAATTTTGAAAAATCATAATCCATTTTATTAATTATTTCAACTGCTTTGCTATCTTTTATAATAGAATTACTATAAGTTGTCTCATTTGCCCTTGCCCACAACGGAATTAATAATGTTTCTGAAACACCAGTTAAATTTACTTTCATTTTCTATCCCCTCTTTATTGATAATTATTATCACTTATTTCATTATACTTTAGTATTTTTATATTTTTCCACTCCAAAAAGTTGTTTTTAATCCAAATGGACATTTTTTAATTAACCATAATTTTAAAATAAAAAAAACAAGAACTAAAATCTTTAAGTCCTTGTTTTTTATTTATTGTAAATTTTATCTAATTTATTCCACCTGCTGCTTCACGTGAAGAATTATAAATTTGGTCTAAATCAGAATCTGATAAATCTATATTGTAGAACTTCTTATAGAAATCTTTTACTTCTTTATCCATATCAATATCTGCAAAAAGTTCAGGTTGATTTTGTTTTGCCATCCAAAGTAATACTAATGGTGAATCTGAATTACATACATACCATCTATACATTCCAAGTGGCATTTTTCTTACTTCATTATTTTGAACCGCTGAAACATTGCTCCAATCATAATTTGCTAAAGTATTATTATAAAGATCTTCTGGCATAGCATCACTAAAGTTAGTTATAAATATTTTTTCTGGGTTCCATTTATAGATCTGTTCCATATCAGTTTCAACTGTTCCCTCAATAGAATCTTTAGCAACATTCTTACCACCTGATGCACTTATCCAATACTCAGCCCAAGATTTATCTCCTGGAATTGTTAATGTAGAATCACTATATTTATGGATAAACATAACTTCTGGTTTATCTTCTTCTTTAACATCTTTTAAACGTTCAGCAATCATATTTTGTATATCATTTCCATATTTTATATATTCTTCATTAACCATATCTTCTTTTCCCATAACTTCGCCTAAAAGTTCCATCCAGCTCTTTATTGTCTCAATAGCATTGTAATCTTTAATGCTTAAGCTGAATCCAACTGCTGGAATTCCAGCCTTTGTAGCTATTTCATAATCTTCTGGAACACCTGATGCATATAATACAACATCTGGATCTAATTTTATTAATTCTTCTACACTCATAGATCCATTATTCATAAAACCACTTTCTACATTAACAATATCTGGTGCTACTTTCATAAGCATTGAATTTTCTGCTGCACTAATAATTGCAGGATCAAGTCCAACAAGTTTTTCACTTGATCCCATTGATAAGCAATATACTGATGCAAGTGGCCATACTGATGCAATAACAACTCTATTTACCTCTTTAGGTAAAACTACTGTATTTCCAAGTTGATCTACAATTGTTCTTGTTTCTCCTTCTCCTTCTACAGATGTGTTTTTAGCTGCTTCATTTGCAGTATTTGCATTACTACATCCTGCAAAAAGCATCATGCTTAAACACATAACTAAACTCATTGATAATATTTTTTTTAACGATAGTATTTTCTTAAGCATTTCTATTCCCCTTCATTTTTTATTTTAAGCACATGGCTCATCTGTTACAAATTTTATTGGAAATACATAAGTGAAATCTTTTTTCTCAACTTCTATATTTTCAATTGCAACTTCTACTCCAAAAGCTTTCTTCATATTTTCTCTATTAATAACTTCTCTTGCATTTCCATAAAATTTACTATGATCCTTACATAGAATAAGAGCCTTGTGTCCTACCCTTAATGCATGTTCAGGATAATGAGTATTTATTATACATGATATTTTATATTCACTTGATAATTTTTCAATTGTCTCTAGTATTATGAGCTGATTTTTAAAGTCTAGGTTTGATTCAGGTTCATCCATAACAAGCATCTTAGGTTTTGAAGCAAGCGCTCTTGCTATAAGCACCATTTGAAGTTCTCCACCACTCATTTGGTTACAGTATTTATCCTTCAAATAGTTAATTCCAACAATGTTCATTGCTTCTTCTACAACTTCTAAGTCCTCTTTTTTAGGCTGCTTAAATAAACTTAAATGCGAAGACCTTCCAAGTAATACCATTTCTTCAGCAGTATATGCAAATGCTGAATTTTTAGCTTGTGGTACATATCCTATCTGTCTCCATATTTCCTGATAAGGAATATCTTTTATGTTTATATTATCTATAAGGGTTTCACCTTTATGCCATTTAAAAATACCCATCATACACTTAAGAAGTGTAGTCTTTCCTACTCCATTTGCTCCTAAAATCGTTAATACTTCTCCATCATTAATCTTAAGATTTATATCTTTAAAAAGATCTTCCCCTTTTTCATAACCATAATAACCATTTTTAACTTCAAAAATCATACCCATCCACCTCCTGTTTTTCTAAGTAAATATGCAAAGAATGGAGCACCTACTATGGCTGTTAATATTGATAATGGTATTTCTGTGGCTACCATACTTCTTGCAAATGTATCAATTATAATCATATAAGAAGCTCCAAGACTAATGCTTACTGGTATAACTCTTTTATGATTTGTTCCAACAAGCATTCTTGATATGTGTGGAATTAAAAGTCCTATCCATCCCACTTGCCCACACATTGAAACTGCTGATGCAGTAATAAGTGTAGATGCTATAATTATTAACCATCTAAGCTTAACAACCTTAAGCCCCATTGTTTTAGCTTCATCTTCACTTAAAGCAAGTATATTTAATCTCCATCGTAGTAAATAAATAGTAACAATCCCTACAATTATGAAAGGAACTCCTGTTAAAATTGTCTTATACGATACACTTGCCATACTTCCCATAAGCCAGTATGTTATGGTTGGAAGTTTAGTCTCTGGGTCTGCAACATATTTAATAAGAGATATTAAAGCTTGAAAAAATGATGATGTTACCATTCCAGATAAGACAACCATTAATATAGTGGTCTTTCCTTGAATTTTACTTATTAAATATGTACATCCAACTGCAACAAGCCCAAAAATAAGTGCAATTATTTGAACTGCAAACATATTTTCAGTCATTAGTAAAGCAAGGGCTGCACCAAAACTCGCTCCAGCTGCTACACCAAGTGTGTCTGGCGTAGCAAGAGGATTACTGAATAATCCTTGAAAAGCCGCTCCTGCCACTGAAAGTCCCATTCCAACTAATATTGCAAGTATTATTCTTGGAAGTCTAACATTTAATACTACGGAAATATTAGTTTCAGGTACATTTATTGATGAATTAAAAAACTGATTTACTAACACATCCTTTACTTCACTTGGTGTAAGCATATATCTTCCAATACATAATGCTATAATTCCTATTATTATTGGTGAAATTATAAATAATACTTTTAACAAAAGACTATCTTTTTTAACTATTTTTCCCATTTTCTATACCCCATTAGCTGCTTCTCTGCTAGGATTAAATACTTTTTCAACTTCTTCATCATTTAGCTCTATACCATAAAATTTCATATAATAATCCTTAACTTCTTGATTCATATCTACATCACTAAAAATTTCTGGATAGTTTTGCTTTGCTACCCATTTAAGCATTAATGATGTATCTGATGAAGGTGGAAACCATCTATACATACCTAATGGTATTTTATGAACTTCTTTATCTTGAACAGCTTTTACATTACTCCAATCATCACCTTCAATGACATTGTTATAAAAATCTTCAGGTAAATAAGATGAGAAATTTGTAATATAAATTTTATTTGGGTTCCACTTATATATTTGCTCCATATTAACTTCTTTAGGTCCATCTATTTCTTCTGCAACATTTATGGCTCCACCTGATTTTAACCAGAAATCACCAAAGAAGTTTTTTCCTGATACTTGCATAGTTCCATCACTATATTTGTAAATCATAAGAGCTCTTACTTTATCATCGTCACTTACCGTTGATAATTTTTCCTCAATTTCTTTTAATGTCTCATTTCCATAATTCATTACTTCTTCTGCTCTATCTTCTTTATTGAAAATATCACCTAAAAGCTTCATCCATTGTCCTACTGCTTCTATCGTGTTCCCTGTTCCTGTTGGATTAGCTACAAATTGAACATATGGTATTCCTGCTTTTGTAACCATTTCATATTCAGTATCACTTGATCCAAACACAACATCTGGTTTAAGCTTAATTAATTCTTCTACATTAAGCTCTCCATTTTGAATAAATCCTGTGCTTACCTCTGATATTTCTGGAGCAACTTTAGTTAGCAGTGAATTTTCTGCTGCACTTTTTGATGCAGGGTGCATTCCAACTAGTGCTTCTCCTGAACCTTGAAACAAACAATAAACAGATGGAAGTGGCCAAAGTGAAGTTATAACTACACGATTAACCTCATTTGGAATTTCAACTTCATGACCAACCTGATCCGTTATAACTTTCTTTCCTGTATTTTCTTCTGTTGTTTGACTTTCATCATTACTTTGTGATTGACTACTTGTGTTTTGTCCACAACCAGTCAAAAAAGTAAATGCTAGCAAGCTTAACATTATAGTAAAAATATTAAATATTTTTTTCATTTCTATTTATCCCTTCTAATATTTATTAACTATTAACCTTGTCTAATATCTCATAAACCCCATTTCCTATAATATCAACTGAATTATCCCAACAAATTTTACTTGATACAGCCACATGTGGAATCTCAATAAATTTTGTTTTACTTTCATCAGGTAATAATTGTTTTATAAGTGGATCTCCAATTATAAATTCATAGTTGTCTTCTCTAAATTTTTTTATTAAATAACTCTCATTCTCAATAATAAAGTCTTGTTTTTCTTTAATTTCTTTATCTAACATGAAGAACGTTGCTACATCAACAATTTCAAAATCATATTTGTTAATTAAAACATCTCTAATAGCATTACTTGAGACCTGTTCACCTATAATTAAAACTTTATCTTTTCTTACTGTTTCCTTTTTAGAGTATTCTTCACATTCTACATTATTTTTAATTAAATCCAAACATTTTTTTATTCCATACTCACCTACTGGTAATACTACACAATAAGGCATATTATACTTTTTCTTTAAATATCTTGCAAGTTCAAGTCCACTTACTGATACAACTACATTCATTTCAGCTTTTGTAGTTTCTTTTATTTCATTTAAAGATGTTCCCATACTCCAGCATGAGTTAATTTTTATTCCATTACTTATAAATACATTCTTTAAATCTGAAACATTATTCTTTATACCAAAGTCTAATGGTGTAACCCCTAACAAATTAATACTATTTTTCACTTTTTCCTTTGAATCTGATACAAATCTTTCTGCTAATTTTAAATATGCTTTCTTTATCCCAACATCATAATAATTAAGGCCTGTTGTATCAAATCCTAAACAAGGCTTATTAGATGCATATTCCAATTCTTTTGCGATTCCAGTCATATCACTTCCAATTATCATTGGCACTGGACTTCCTAAAACTGTAATAAACTCTGGATTCAAATCTTCATTTGCTTTTAATAGCTTGTTTATCAATTTATTATCATCTCCAAGGACGGCATCTATTTCTCTAAGTCCTGAACAATAGACAAATCTTTGATCATCATACCATCTTGGCTCATCAAATCCTGTATAATTTCCTGTACACCCTGATGCATCGTGTATTACACTCATTCCATTCAATTCATATAGTGCTGAACAAACTCCTGAATAATCTGGTGCTAAAGGAGGTAGATAAATACATAATTTATTCATTTTATATCACCAACCCATATCTATTTATAAGTTTCTTTAATTCTTCTGGTTCTAAGTATGCTTTCATTATTTTCTTCATTAATAAGCATATTCCAGAATATCCAAACATTTTTTCATCAAATACTAAATCTACTACATATTTTGCTTCAGTCATATATCCTGCATTATATCCAATTGCTATTCTTTCTTTATTTTCAGTATTATTTCTTAATATCATATTATGATTTTCGGCAGAATAAATTTTCACTTGTGGCGCATTTTGTAATAACCATTCGTAAGATTCTTTTTCAAATTCTGCTAATCCTTCTTGATATATTGACTCCACATTAAACCCATACTGAATTAACGCCTTTGCTAAACTATATGGCCTACAAACTGAAGAATGATCTATTACAATAGGAAGATTGTTTATACATTTCTTTGCTTCATTTATTGCTAAAATTGCTTTTTCTTCGTATTGTTTTAAATTTAATTCCACATTTGGTGCAATCATGTTCTTTATATCTTCATAATCTTTTTTTATCTGATCTAAATCATATGATATAGGCATAAAATTGTACTCTATATTATTCTTTAATTTCATATCCTCAGCAGCTCTTCTAGCTTCAGGCCTTAATACTAAATTATATTTACTATTTCCCATATCTTGAAAATCTTCATATTTAGCACACATAGTAATATGCTTTACTTTATTAATTCCCATTTCTTTAAGAACTTCAAAAAGTTCATGATTATCTTCAAGCATTACATAATTACCAATTAAATTCAACTCATCCTGTTTATTTTCAGATGTTTTAATTAACCCATATATTCTTCTTTGAATATTAATTGATGGCGGATTTTTAGAATCTGATGATATTGGATTCATTTGAAGCATTTGAAAATCCATCGGATATTTTTTTCGTAATCTACTTAATAATGCTTCATGATCTGTCCCAAGTAAATCATCAAGACAGCTTACTCCTATAAACATTACCTTTGGCTGTTCTTTTAAAGCATTTAAAAGTTCACCAACTCCATCAATTATAAGATCTTCATAACTTCCTGATATTATATCTGCCTCATCAATAAATAAATATGATAATCTATTTTTTGTTCCCTGCTGAACTGCACCTAATGCTCCATGTCTTCCACAAGCGAAAGGAGAAACGAATAACTGATAACTCTCTGGCACTAACATCCCTACTCTTACTATCCCCCAGCCTCCATGAGCTGGTGAACAATAATGTACTGTAGACTTTGATTTACACATACTTTTACTCATTATTTACAACCTCCAAGACCCTATCAGCAAGATTTCTGTATTCATCTGCCATTTCACATTCTGGAAAAGCTTCTATTACAGTCTTACCATCAACTTCTGCTAATTGTACATGTTTATCTCTTGGGATTTTTTTAACTATAGTAGTTCCAATCTCTGTAACAGCCTTTTGTACAATTTCATCTTCATTTTCTATGTTTCTTGCATTTAAAATCAGACCTGATAACTTAGCATATCCTCTTGAACCAAAATTCTTTACAGCTCTTGAAATATTATCTGCTGCATAAAGAGCCATCATTTCTCCTGAAGAAACAATAAATACATGTTCTGCATATCCTCCACGAATTGGCATTGCAAAACCACCGCATACTACGTCTCCAAGGACATCATAAATAATAATATCTGGTTTATACACACTATAAGCATCAAGTTCTTCAAGCTTTTCAAATGCTGTAATTATTCCTCTTCCAGCACATCCAATTCCTGGAGTAGGGCCTCCTGCTTCAACACATAAAGCTCCTCCAAATCCTTCTATAACTATATCACTTAACTCAATGTCATTTCCTTTTTCTTTAATAACATCTAAAACTGTAGATATTTTTTTCCCACCTAAAAGATTCTTTGTTGAATCAGCCTTTGGGTCACATCCTATTTGCATTACCTTGTACCCTTTTTTTATAAGAGCAGCTGTTAAATTTGATGTGGTAGTAGATTTCCCTATACCACCTTTTCCATAAATAGCGATTTTTATCATCGTTACACACCTCTTGTCTTTTTTCAAAACTTAGTATACTATATAGTTAATTGAGAACATGTATCACTTGAAACATATTTTTAATTTCTCGAAAATATTTTTACTTAAAGGAGATTACAATGAGTTTAGATAATTGTGAATTATTTTCTGGTTTATCTTTAGATTACATATATAAACTATTAGACAAAATCCCTCACACAATTAAACAATATAAAAAGAATGATTTTATATATACACAATTAAATTTTTCAAATGAACTGGGGATAATTCTAAAAGGAAACGTATTTGTTTATAAAATACTTTATAATGGAGACAAATTTTTATTAAATACGTTAGGACAAAATTCATTATTGGGGGCAAGTTGTATTTATGGAAATAATGATATATTCCCTGCAGAAGTACAAGCGATAAAAACTGCAGATATATTATTTTTATCTAGAGATTCTCTAAAAAAACTTTTTTTAGAAGAACCATTAATCCTAGATAATTTTTTAACTTTTATGAGTAATAAAATTTATTTCCTTAACAATAAAATAGAAATGTTAGCACTTCCTTCAATAAAAGAGCGTTTAGAATGGTTAATTGATAAAAAAATATATACTATTGATAATTTAAAAAAAGTAAGTAAAATTCAACTTTGTTATGAACTAGGCACTAGTAGATCATCATTGTATCGTGCTTTAAATGAATTATGTGAGTATTCTAAATAATAGTTTTTCTTTTTAATATAAATTTAATTATTTAGTAAATACTTCAACTTATTATAAAATATTAATCTTAAAATTATTATTTACTTCTAACTTATAGAATTGGGGTGTATTTATATGACTTATAAACATAATATAATGTATCATGATATAATTGAAAGTTTAGCTGCTACTATAGATGCAAAAGATTTCTATACTGCTGGGCATTCTACACGAGTAGCAGATACTTCTTATATATTAGGATACTTTTTGGGCTTAAGGGATTTTGATTTAGAATTACTACATATGGCTGCTCACCTTCATGATATTGGTAAAATAGGTGTTCCTGATTATGTACTACAGAAAAAAGAAAAGCTTTTAGAAAATGAATGGATGTTAATGAAAGAACATCCACAAATAGGATATAATATTTTAAGTAAAGCTGATAGTTTAAAATATATTTCAAAAATAATTTTATATCATCATGAAAAATTTGATGGCACAGGATATCCACATAATTTAAAAGGTAATGAAATACCATTTTATTCAAGAATTATTGCTGTTTGTGATTCAATAGATGCTATGCTTAGTAATAGACCTTATAGAAATGCCCTAAGTTTTGATTCTTGTAAAGAAGAAATAATAAAAAACATCAATATAATGTATGATCCTGAAATTGTTCGCTGTTTAATTAAAAACTGGGATGAAGTTGTGGTTAAATATTATAACAATCACAGCTCAATTCTTAATAATCATTAAAAGTGAAATTTGATCTTTAACACATTTAAATGACTATTCTTTAATTTAAAAATGCATTTGTAGCTATAATAAGAATACTGTTAGTTTAGATAAAACAAAGAAATAAAGATCTAATATTGCTCAATAAATAAGCAACATTAGATCTTTATTTCTTTTATTTATTTATATTACTTATTCTTATAAAATCGAAAATCACAACAATCTCCATTTGCTAAAGTTGATGTCCTTTCAAAAGTCATATATTTACTTACATTAATAAAGTTAATTTCATCATTATGACAAAAAATATGACATAACTCTGGACATGAATACTCTTTAAATTTATCTGCCCAGAGGCACTTTTTTATAGTATATTCAAATAATTCTTTATTGTTTGATGTAATATCTACATCCCATGATTTATTTTTTAGCCCAGTTGAAAACATCTTTCTAAACAACCCAAAAAAGAATGGAAATTTTCCCAACTTCTCGTATTGCTTTCTGCTATTATTTCTAGTATTATTCCAAATACAGCTTTCCATATGTTTTAGTGCTTTTTCTTTACTTTTAAGGTATTTAGTAAGTTCATTATAAAAAGCTATAGCTGGAAGTATGCTATTGTTCATATATCTTTCATGATCTTTTTCTTTATATTCAGCTTCACTTTTTAATTTTTCTAATGCACTATATGCTTTCTTAAAAATAGCATTTCCATCTTTACTTCCAAATTGATGTATTAAATACTCTTTATAAAATTTCATTTTTTATTTTCCCCTCGATTAACTACATAACTAATACTATAAATTCATATACTTTAACTTATTGCTTGTTCCCTTATAGTTACATATTCTTTATATAGCCCTTCTTTTTGTATTAATTTTTCATGAGTTCCCATATCAACTACTTGTCCATCTGAAATAACAACTATATTTTCTGCATTCTTTATTGTATTTAATCTATGTGCAATTACAATAAGTGTTTTATCTTTTATAAGTTCTGATATAGCTTCCTGGATATACCTTTCATTATCTGCATCTATACTAGCTGTTGCTTCATCAAGAATTACAATAGGTGCATCCTTTAAAATGCATCTTGCAATAGAAATACGTTGTTTTTCACCACCTGATAATGTAGCTCCGCCTTCTCCTATCATTGTATCAAACTTATCTGGAAGTGACATAATGAAGTCATAACACCTTGCCTTTTTTGCAGCTTCATAAACTTCTTCTTTTGTAGCATTCTTTTTGCCCATACTTATATTATTGTAAATTGTGTCCTGGAATAAATACACTCTTTGAAAAACCATACTGATATTATCCATAAGATCTGATAAAGGAACATTACGTATGTCTTTTCCTCTGACCTTAATACTTCCACTATTTATGTCCCAAAATCTTACTAATAAATTTGCTATTGTTGATTTTCCTCCGCCAGAAGGACCAACCAAAGCTAACATTGAATTTTTCTTAACTTTAAAACTTACATTTTTTACAGCATCTTTATTATCAGTATACCCAAATGTCACATTATCAAATTCAATTTCATCATTATTAAATTCTTTTTCTGGTATATATTCCTTACCTTTATCTGATAATTCTTTAACTTTGAATACTTCTTCTATTCTGTCAATACAGCTGTTCATAACAGTAAATCTAGTTGCCTGCCCATATAAAGCCTTTATTGGTCCAAATATATCAAATACAAATAATCCAATTCCAAACAAATATTCAGGAGACATTAAATTATTTTCCTGTAAATAAATTGCCAGTCCTAATATAAGTGTAATTCCTATTGCATATATAATATTAAGTCCTTTCATCCATGGACCTAATTTCATTTCAAAATCAAGGCTCTTATCTCTAGAATCTTTAAAAGTTTTTGATAATTCTTCTGATTTTTCTCCAAGTAAATTATAGCTTTTTATAATGCTGATTCCTTCAATGAAATCAAGTACTGCATCAGTTAATTTTTCACTTTGTTCCTGCTTAACTGCACCTTCTTCCAATGATACTTTATTCATTTTTTCTCCAACAAACACAACTATTAAGCTTATAACTATAGCAATTATTCCCAAATGAACATTAAAATACATCATAAAAACAGCCATAATCACTGCATTAAAGATATATCCCATATTGTCTGCAATTACAGTCATAACTATTTCTTCTATAAAAATCATATCCGTACTAATTACTGAACTTATCTTTCCTATATTTCCTTCAGTAAAATATCCCATAGGAAGCTTTCTTAAGTGTTCTCCAAGCTTAATTCTCTTCTCTGCAAAAACCTTATAGCCTGCAGTACTTTGCAAAAGATCACCCATATACTGGCTTACCATTTGAATTATAAGTATGCATATCATTGCTACAAATATATTTATGCAGTCATTTTTTTCTAAAGTATTATTATAAAATTTACTTAATGTATAAAAACCTAAGAATATAGGTGATTTAGATGTCATAGCTTTTACTATAGATAAAATAAATGCTAGTATTATTCTAGGTTTATACTTTCCTGATAAATCAAATATCTTTTTTATTAATTTAATCATCCTAAGCTTCCTCCCTTCTATTATCTACTTTCCATTCAGAACTTTCTATATTAGACTTCCACAATCTTTGATAATCTTTACTATTTTTAAGAAGCTCTTCATGTTTTCCTTCTGCTGATATTTTTCCATCAGCCATTACACATATTTTGTCTGCATTTATAATAGAAGAAAATCTATGAGCAATTACAAGTAAAGTTTTTCCTTTTACAATCTCAGAAATTACAGCTTCAATCTTATTTTCATTATTAGCATCTGTAAATGCAGTCGCCTCATCTAATACGACAATTGGTGCATTTTTTAATATAGCTCTTGCTAAAGATATTCTTTGCATCTGTCCTCCTGATAATTGTTTTCCACTATCACCTGCCATTGTATTAATTCCATCAGGCAGTTTTTCTATAAATTCTAAGCACTGTGCCTTTTTTGCTGCTTCCATTACTTCTTCATCTGTTGCATCTAATTTACCCACTCGTATATTTTCAAGCAAGGTAGTATTAAACAAAAATTGTTCCTGTGATACATATGAAATCTGCTTATTTAATTCCTCCAGACTCATTTCACGAATATCCTGTCCTCCTATTTTTATGCTTCCTTTGTTTACATCATAATAATGTACCAAAAGCTTTGATAAAGTACTTTTACCTGATCCAGACTCACCAACCAATGCAGTTTTTTGCCCTTCCTTAATAGTTAAATTTACATTATCAACTACTTTTTGTTCTTCATAAGCAAAATCTACATCTTCAAAAACTATTGTATGGTTTTTGCCGTTAAATTTATCTGAAGTCTGCTTTAATTCCGCTTCATTTAACACTTTTTCAATAGCAGACATTTTATAATCGATCTGTGGCAGTACAGACATAAAACTTAAAGCTTTTAATATAGGCATTCCTATACTTAAAGATAAACACAATACTAAAATCAAATCTGAAATATTTGAATATCCCTGCAATACAAACCAAGCACCTAGTGGCAATGTAAGAAAAATAGTACATGGAAGTAAACTGTTATAAATCGCCATCCATGGCCAGCATGCCTTATACCAATTTAAAGTTAAATCTCTGTAGCTTATAACATCATCATGGAATTTTCCATACACTTCTCCATCTTTATTAAAAATCTTAAGCACTTCCATACCATTAACATATTTAATAATAGTATTATTCATAATTTGTCCTGCTTTATAATATTCTGACATTTTACTTATTCCTATTTTATACATAATACATGATACCAATATTCCAATTGGTAAATTAGCTAGAGACATTAAAGCAAGCTTCCAGTCAGCAATGAATAAAGATATATATACAATAATCGGTACAGATATATTTCCTATTCCTTCTGGAATTGCATGTGCAAGCAGACTTTCTAAATTTTCCACATCATCTACAAATAATCTTTTTAAGCTTCCAATTCCTTTTTCCTGAATTACTCCAAGAGGTAATTTTTCCATACGTCTTTGCAACGAAGTACGAAAATTCATCAGTATATTATAAGCAGCCTTATGAGATAAAGAAAGTCCTTTTACATATAAAACAGCATTTAAAAATAGAGCTATAAAAATCCCTGCTATCCTCATCAGAATATAATTTGCAGTCATGTTTTTGTGCATCATGATATTTGATATTATTTCAGATGCAAAGAAGAAAGGTACAACACTCATCAATACCCCTGCTATAATTACAAATACAGATAATATTGTTGTCTTTTTATGTTTTCCAGCATATTTAAATACTCTTTCAAACATATTACTAATCAGCTCCTTTAAAAAATTAATGCATAAGTTAGTTTCTTCTAACTTATGCATTAATTTTATCTTTTATAAAGTATGAAATTCTACCAAAAAAAAGTATACTTTTAATACTTTTCATTTTTTATAGAAATAAATTTATTCTTATAACTTTAATTTTTATAAAATTTCACATTACTTAATTTCTAAATTCTCTCGGCAATACTCCATATTTCTTTTTAAAAGAATCTGAAAAGTGGCTCATATTATTATAACCCGATAAAATAGCTGCTTCACTAATATTTATATCTTCTTTAGAAAGTAGAACAGCTGCATTTTCTAATCGCTTTTCTATAACATATTTATGTACTGTAGTTCCATACATTTTCATAAAACTTTTTGTAAATTTTGATATACTCATATTTATGCTTTTAGCTAATTCCTGACAGCTAGGAGTATCTGCAATGGTATTATCAATAATTTCCTTTGCTTTTTTTAAAGCTTCTATATCCTCATTGTTTCTTAATACATTACGATTAACTTTTTCTTTACTAGTTTCTAATATTTCTTGTAAATATATAGCTACTATTTCCAAAATCTTTCCTTCTAAATAAATGTTCTTAATAACTCCACTATATTTATCTGCCTCATCTATTTCGCTTAAAATATGATACACTTTAGAAGAAATATTAAATTTAGATACTTCTTTAGATATCTTTTCCTTTATATTAGATATATTTTTTATTTCATTCTCATAACTATCCAAAATATTATTAAAATATTTATTTGAAATCTGTATACTCTTAAAAGTATATTTTTTACTGCCATTATAAAAACATGAAGTTGAATAAAAATCATCTTTGTATAAACAAACTTGTCCTTTTTTCATCTGAACAGTTTCTTTTCTGTCTTTTATATACCATGATAAATCTCTATCAATAAAAAATATGAATTGTATATCTTCTTCTTGGCTTTTAGATACTCTTTTTAATTCAATATCTTTATAAAATTCCATATTCCACTTAAAACATCCTATTCCTTTTTCAATTTTACTTCCATCAATTTGAAAATCACCACATTCAGAAAATATACTTTTACTATAACTTTTATTTAATAGCATATTATTTAAAATATTGTTTAAATCTTTTTTGGATACTTCAAATTTATCTATCATATATAATCACAATCCCCCAATTACTATTCTAAATTATTATTGCTTATTGAAAAAGTTTATAATAAATAGAAATTTGGCTTTTTTATTTTAAGATATTAGATTTCATCATTTAATTGATAACCTTTATCAATTACTTTTTTCAAATTTACCATATTATTCATTAACTGTCAATATACCTCTAACACTTATTTATGATTATATATGAATGAAAGTAATGGCGTTATTCCCATAGCACTTTTAAATGTGGTCTTATGTAAATATTTTTTACACAAAAAGTAAAACTTTTTTATGCTGCACTTCTAGCTAATAATTCACAATAAAATAAAAAGTATTAAAAATAAACTGTTTTTTGGTAGAAAACTTATAATTAAAAGCGTAAAATTAATTGGTCAATTAGTAAACTATAAATGATAGCTTTAGTTAAGGGGGATATTTATTATGAAAGATTACAAAGAATTATCAAGAAATGAATTTGATAAGGAAGCTGAAAGATTTGATCAGGAAAATAAAATAAATATATATAAAATGTGTGAAAAAGGCTATTCCTATTTAATAGATGAAGTAAAAAAAGAACAATTCCACTCATTATTAGATGTTGGATGCGGAACCGGAAATACAATTTCATTATTAAATGATCAATTTCCAAATAAAAAGTATACAGGTATGGATTTATCTGAAAATATGATAAAAGTGGCAAAAAAGAAAAACATATCAAATGCTTCATTTATGACAGGTGATGCAGAAAATATGCCTTTTAGCAATAATCAATTTGATGTTATTATATGTAAAGAAAGCTTTCACCATTATCCAAATGTAGAAAAATTCTTTAAAGAATGTTACAGAGTACTAAAAAATGGTGGAAGATTAATTATTATGGATGTTGAACCTCCTTCTAAAATAATCCGTTGGGTTTATAATCATATTATTCTACGTTTTGCAAATAAAGGTGACGTACATGTATATAATATAGAAGAAACAAAAACCTTATATCTTTCTACTAGATTTAATTTCGAATCTGGGAAAAAAGTTGATAAAATTAGATTTATTTGTTGTGGCAGAAAATAACTTCATTAATTTTTATAATAATATTTAATTAAAAATAGCTAAATTTATGAATCAATCATCAATTTAGCTATTTTGTAATTCTGGTTAATTACTTCCACTTCTATTATTACTATTAAAAGCTATTTAATTAAACCAATTGAAAAAATACATAGCTAAACAATAACAATAATAATCTGCTAAATTATTCTTTACATCATTTTGTTGTAATTCACTTTTCTCCATAATCTACCTTCTTTCATCAGTATATAAAGTTACATCTACTATTAATTACTTCCCAATATTTAATTCAAAAAATTCTTAATGATATAATCTAATAAATTTAATGATTTTAATACTTCATCATTATTAATTTAAGCAACATTTCACTTAACACATCCTCCTATGGCATTTATAATTCTGATATACAGCTTTTTTCTATATACTAACCTACATTTATTTTTTTAATATTATCATTTTTCTTTATATTTTTAATATCCATTTGTAATACATTTTGTTCTCTTATTTTCTTAAATTCAAATGCTACCATTACAATAGACAATAATAATATCCCAAAATCAGTAACAGTTCCTGCAATAAAAACTCCTTTTACGCCAATAGAACTAATCCTAGGCAATATAAGTACTAGTGGTATATACAGTATAACTTGCCTTAATAAAGTAAGAAGTGCCGCCTTCCCACCTTTACCCAAAGCTTGAAATAATGTTATTGATAAAATCACAAATCCTAATGTAATATATGTTACAAAAAATATTTTCAAACTGCCTATTCCTAAATCCACAATATTAGAATCTGTAATAAAAAATGATAACATCTGCTTTGGCGCAGACATAATTGGTACATAAAATATTAAAGCTAATGCTGTAGCTCCTATAACAAAAGCTTTTGTTATCTTTCCAACTCTATCATATTCTTTAGCCCCATAGTTTGTCCCGATTGCTGGCTGAAATCCCTGACTTATGCCCCAAAGAGGAATAAATGCAAATGCTTGCAAACTAAGTGCAGCTCCTAATACAGTCTGCCATTCGCTCCCACCATACTTTTGTGCTGTACTATACATTAATGTCTGTTGAACTAACATCATTATCTGCATAAGCATAGCTGATACTCCAACTCCTAATACCTGCTTCATTATGTTTACATCGAATTTTATAGTATGAATTCTAACATTTTTGCTTTTCTTTATAAAGTACCACATTGTAATCATAGCCTGTATAACTTGAGATATAACTGTGGCATAAGCTGCACCACATATTCCTTTATCTTGAGAATTCATAATATTAATAATTATTGGATCCAAAACTATATTAAGCATAGCTCCAATTCCCATTATTACCATTGCTTGCTTTAATATACCTTCTCCACGCATCACCATATTTGCAGCTTGTGCAAAATTAACAAATATAGAACCCATAAACACAATTCGTAAATACATTATTGCTTGTTCCATAATTTCTCCCTCTGCACCACAAAGAGATAAAAGCTGTCTTGTGAAAACACTTCCAATTAATGTAACAATAATTGATAGTATAAGAACTGAGATTATTAAATTGCCCATTATTTTATCTATAGTTTTTTTATCTTTCTCTCCAATAGCACGTGAAAGTACTGATGCTGAGCCTACTCCTATTAATGTAGCTATACCATTATTAATAAGAGTAAACGGATATGAGACTTTAACTGCTGTCATAGCTTCTGGGCCTACCATTTGTCCTACAAACACAGCATCCATAAAATTATAAAGTCCAATAACAACCATACCTATAATTGCTGGAAGACTTAAAGTCATCATAAGTTTAAAAGGTTCTTCACTCAGCATTCTTGTTCTTATATCCATATTTTTTCCCATTTCATTTCTCCTCATATAATATTAAATTCTATATACTTCTCTATATTAAAATCTAATAATAGATTATACATTGTGATTTTTGCATTATTATATTCCCCCTTGTCATTAACAATGAAAATTGTTATCATTTATAAACATAATATTGCATAAGATTTTATCTTTCCACTCCAAAACAAATTTAATGCTCCAATTGGTTATTATTTTTTTATTTTTAATCAACTTACTCTTTTAACACAAAACAAAAGATTATTTTTCTCATAGCATCATAATAACATATCAAAAATGAGCGCATAAAAAATCAAATACAACTTGATTTTTTATGCACTTTTTCTTCAAAATCAATTTACAATAATAATTCTTTAATGCTTTTATTTGACACCATATATAATCCCCATATTCTGCAACATCCATGGTGCTGCTTTTATATAGGAAGGAATACATGACAACTGTTCAGTATGTGCTTCATAATGAATTTCTGTAATTCCTTCTTTTTTCAATTCTTTTATAAATTCATTCATATCTCCATATAATTTTTTTTGTTCAAACATATCATGAAATGCAAATACTCCTCCCTTCTTTAAAATTCTTAATGCTTCTCTTACAACTTTTCTTTTATCTGGCTGTGTTTTTACTTCATGAAATACAAAATTACTTACTGCTGCATCAAATGAACTATCTTTAAATGGTAACTTTCCTGCGTCACCTTTCATAAATGTAATTCCTGGCAC
Organism: Clostridium butyricum; assembly: GCA_015058475.1. Taxonomy (GTDB): domain Bacteria; phylum Bacillota; class Clostridia; order Clostridiales; family Clostridiaceae; genus Clostridium; species Clostridium butyricum_B. The sequence continues at coordinate 30,500 of SVCF01000013.1, forward strand.
AGATTCTATACTTGCATTTTTTTCACACTGCTCTTTAGCATAATTCCATTCTTTTCCCCAATAATCAATACCTGTTACTTTTGCTTTTTTATATTTTTTAGCACAACGTATTGTGAGTGCTCCTGATCCACATCCAATATCCAATAATTTTCCTTCTCCATTCCACTTTAATTTACTAAGGACAAATTGGTGAATCTGTCCCATAACATTTCCCCCACTAAAAGAAAAGGCATTTCTACATTTCTGCATATAAATTGATAGAAATAATACTATTATAAACAAGACAGAGACAGCTATACTTACTATTTTATTTTTCCATACAACAATACATAATATATCAATAATTAGTAATAAAACTGATGCTCCCCACCCATATTTCATCATTGTTTTAGGCACCCAATTGCCATAATTTGTTTCCATAATGAATCTCCTCCTAAAAAAATCTTTTTACCATAACAGTTGTAATGTTTTGTTATGCAAAAAAACCTGATGACATCAATCATCAGGTTTTATATTTTATCTTTTAGTTTATTAATTAAATTTTTAAATCCGCCATCTGCATAACATGCCATGATTTCATTTAATAATAATGCTTGTTCCATATTGCAGGCTCCTTTTAAAATATTAATATTAGTTTCAATTCTAAGATTCACTAACATTTCAACTACTTCCAACTTAGGAGAATGTCCAAGATACAATGTAAAATAATCTATAAAATGCTTTTTTATTATATTAAAAATTTCACTTCTAAAATTTTCATAACAGCTCCCTTCACATTTTTCTAATAATATTAAAATTTCCATCCGGTTCTTCATTTCAAATTCCATTATTTTTTTATCATTATCCATTGCAGATGAAGGATTCTTTTTTTCTTCTTCTACAAGTTCATTCATTAAATTTTTCCATTCTGATATAACTGGATCAACAATTGTGCAAAATAATGCTTCTTTGCTCGGAAAGAAAAAATAAAAAGCACCAGTAGTAACTTTACACTTTGTACAAATATTTCTTAAACTTGCTTTTAAATATCCTTTTTCAAAAAATTCTATTTTTGATGAATCTATGAGTTTTTGTTTAGTTGGATGTACTTCATTTGTTAATGTATTTATATATGATTTATTCTGCATAACACTTGTTATGTTAGCATATATTGGATTTTTTGTCAATCAACAAATCATAACGTAAATACCCTAAGATGACTAATTCATCTACAATATTCTTAAATTTATTTCCTATTAACTAAATTTCCTTCTCTTTAATAAATCCTCTATTCTTTTCTTAAAAATCAATTTGAAAAAGAACCTTATCATCTTTCTTTTCTTTAAATTCTCCCAATCTTTCAACTGTTTCTGATACAAATTTTTCTTTCATATTTTGAAACCCATCTTTAAATTCCTTAGTCTTCTTTTTAGGATTACCACTTGTTCTTTTCTCTTGAATTATTGTATCTTGCTTTATAACTTTAATATCATTTGCTACATTAAAGTTTGTTTCTAATTTTTTTTCTTTCTTTTCCTTACTTTCTTCTTTAGCTATGCATTCTTTTTTGTGTTGGTTCATGCTTTTTATATCTAGACTCATATCATATTCTTTAAGATCATCATCATTTCTTATATCAATTGTCTTGTTTTCAAATTTTTCTTTTTTACTAAGGATCATATCTATTTTATTTTCAAAACTCCTATGTATCACATCTTCTTTATTTAATGATTGAAAATTGTCTTGTGCATTATTTTCTATATTCTGATTTTCAGACTGTATACTATTATCTCTATCAACTGTATTATCAACTTCTTTATTATATCCTTTGATATGATCTAAACTATTATTTTTTTCCTTTACTTTTATATTTTGATGCTTGACAAAGTTTTTCACTTTATAAATATTATGTTTAGTAAGTTCAATCATTTCCAATTCTAAAAATACATTTAAAGCTAATTTAACTTGATTAGCATCTCTATTAAATTCTATTGCTAATGTTTCTATTGTATATGGTATACTTTTTGATAAATGCAATTCTCCTTCTTTATTTACCTTTCCTGCTAAAAGCAATAGCTTTATCCATATACAATATATTAAATCTCTTTCTGGCTTTCTATCTATTATTTTAAATTTAGTATCCTCATTCATATCTACTCTTAATTTAATACTCTTTCTTTCTCTCATTTTATATCTCTCCTTTAAACCATAACATTTATATATTTCAATTTTTTTACTTTATTTCTATATATAGTATACATCTGCAATTTATAAAATTATAGTGCTTTCTAAAATTATTCGTTCGTTTTTTTCTCTTGAAATTTTACATTTATTTTATAAACTCTCTATATGAAATAAAAATCTTTTCTTATATTCTTTATAAATGCAAAGTTTTTGTAAGCATGGTTTGCTAAGATAATAATAATTCTAGTTCAGACTAGCTATCTGCAAAATATTTCAACCATTTATTACTTACAAATTAAAAATGTAATAGGAAAGTTATGGCCTGTAATAATTTTCTGACTAACTATCTTAAATCCAAAACTTTTTATATATTCTATATAAGATTCACTTGTCCACTTACTATAATTTTTAAATCCAATAAGCTCCATTAATTTCTCTACTACTAATGATTTGAAAAATTTCTCTCTTGTAAATGTTGGAGCAATTAAAATTCCTCCACTCTTTAACACCCTTTTTATTTCAGTTAGTGCTTTATCTGGATACGGCATAATATGAAGTGCATTTGCTATTATTACTGCATCAAACATCTCATCACTATATTTTAAGTCTGTTGCATCTGCTACTGAAAAAGTTACATTTTGAGGCATATCTTTTTCTTTTGCTCTCAGTATCATTTCTTCTGAAAAATCCGTAACCTCAAGATTTTTACATGATAATGCTATTTTTCTTGACATAACTCCTGGCCCTGCTGCAAGCTCAAGTACATTCATGTTTATATTAATACTATCACATATATTTTTTTCCATTTCAGAATATACTGCATCTGCTGATTTACTTCCCCTTACAAATTTCTCATACAATTTTGAATATCTTGACCAAAATTTTTTATTATTTTCCATATTCAAATACCTTCTTCCTTTTTTATTCTCTATTAATTTATTTCAATATAATCTTGTTTTTTTATCATAATATTCCATATAAATATCTCTGAAAAATACTATTTAATTGATAAAACATATTTTTATCTTGACATTTATCCTTAAAAAAACTAAAATTTTATTATATAAAGTGTTAAAATCATATAATAAAACTTTTAGTTTTAAGAAATTAAATGTACGTTTATTAATTTGTTAAAAGTAGCATTTTTCAAGGCTACGCGATGATTAACTTTTATTACTTCTTTGTTGTGTGCAGATAAAGAAGTTTTTTATTTTTTGAAAATATGCTTAATATTAATAAAAATGTATTGTTTTTTGAAAATAATTCTCAATAAAACAATACATTTTTATATTATTTTTGTCAATATTTTGATAAAATTTCATATTTAATAACTATTATTGCAAAATTTTAAAAAGTCCATTCAAAAATCCTACTAACTAAGTAAAAGCTTTAGCTACTCATGTATGATTTATTTTTATCTAATTATATATAGAAATTTATTTTTCCATTAAGCAATTATAAAATTCGCATAATTTTTCTTCCATATTAAATAATTCAAATTCATCTGCTGAAATAAAATGCAAAACTCTATTACAAGTATTAAGTGCAAATTCATAATCATGTGTTATTATCAAAATAGTTTTTCCTTTAGATGCAAGCTCTTTTAGATGATTTGAAATATCAATCATATTTCTATAATCCAATCCACTTGTAGGCTCATCCAATATCAAAACATCTCTATCAATAATATCTGAAACTGCCAATGATAGTCTCTGTTTCTGTCCTCCTGATAGTAAAGCTGGATGTTTTTCTTTAAATCTGGCCAAATTATATCTGCTTAGAATTTCACTAATATATACTTTATTTAGTTTTTTATTATTAAGCAGTAGCTCTTCTTCTAAACTGTCACTAAAAATAGAACAGTCCGTATTTTGCATAACAAAATAAACAAAATTTCTGCGTTTTCTATACGAAACTCTTCTACCATTATATAGAATTTCTCCACTTTTCTCCTTCTTTATTCCAGATAAAATTCTTGATAATGTAGTTTTTCCAATACCATTATGTCCGCAAATTGCAATAATGTCTCCTTCATAAGCTTTGAATGAAACATTATTAAAAATTTCTCTGCCTTTATAATCAAATTTTAAATTTTTTACAGTTAATGTTTCTCTCTTATTTAAAGATAACTTAAGATTATTTAATTTCACATTGCTTAAATTTTGGTTTCTAAGACCCATGCTGCATCTTTCATCATCACTAATCATACAAAATTCATCAGATGTCATTTCTTTTTTTATTTGTCCATCCTGTAAATAGATAAATTTGTCTGCTAAATCAGTTAAATAATACATCCTATGTTCTGATACAATAACAGTATGACCAGAATCTTTTAAAGATTTCATTAATATCTTCAAAGATTCAACAGAATACATATCAAGATTTGCAGACGGCTCATCAAAAACATAAATCAAAGGATTCACAGCATTTATGGACGCTATTGCTATTTTTTGTTTTTCCCCACTAGACATAGGATAAATTTCTTTTCCAATTAAATTATTTCCATTTATTTTATCTATTGAATCACTGACACGTCTTTGTAATTCTTCTCTGTTAATTCCATAATTTTCGCATCCAAAGGCTATCTCATCTTCGGTAATACTTGCAAAAAACTGACTTTTAGGATCTTGAAAAACTGTTCCAATAAATTTTCCAATCTCCCATAATTTATATTCTTGAATATCTTTTCCTAATATTTTTACATTTCCTTCTAAAATACCTTCATAAAATTTCATTGCCAGTCCATTTATTATTCTAGTAATAGTTGTTTTTCCACATCCACTTTGCCCAGCAAGTACAATAAATTCACCAGATTTTATATTTAAATTTAAATTATTTATGATTGGTTTTGTATCCGCTTTATATGAAAAGCATACATTTTCTAGGCATATAATACTTTCTTTTGGATTAAATCTCATATTCTCTAAATACTCCACTAAATCACCATCTTTTCTATAATTACATATACAACAGTAATACAAATTGAAATTACACACATAAGCCAATCTTTAAGCTCAAATTTAATATTTCTTAAACATGTATGATTCCCTGGATTTGATATTCCCCTGCATTCTGCTGAAGCTGCAAGCTCTTCACTTATTCTAGATGATCTAAATATTATAGGTGTAATAATGTATTCAATTGAATTTAATGGATGCTTAATTGACAAAAGTTTTCGTAATTTCAAAGCTGCAAACACATCTCTAAATTCACTTTTTACTGTTGGAAAAAAACGAAGCATAAAGATGAACGGAAGTGAAAAATAATCTGGAGTATGTATTTTTTTTAATACTGCAACAACTTCTCCAGGAACCATACCAATAATCGGCTGAGCTGACATGACCATTAAAATCATGCGTAAAACCATAAATAAAAACATTTCAGGAATAATAAAAGTTATTCCATTTCCTTTTGAAAAAAATCTTAGTATTATGAAAATCATAAGCACTATATCATAAATTATAGTTTTTCTTTTATATCCTTGTATTAATAAATACACACTAAGTGCGCAAATCAGTGTGTATATTAGAATATCGCTTGTAAGAATTGATACAAGCGACATTGTAAGAAATATAATAATTAGTTTAGTCCTAAAATCAAAGTTAATTTTTAGCATATTTTAAATAATTCCACTCTTTTTAAAATGTTTATACACAAGTTTTTTACTGACTACGCACCCTAAAATAGCTAAAATCACTGTAAATACCAGACTAAAAATAACATATTTAGGATCAGTATAATATTGTGTCTGTAATGCAATTTGTTCTTCACTCACTCCAGTTGCTATAAATGCATCTTTAAAGAACCATATTTCAGCCATACCATGTGCTGCTCTTGTTAAACTTGTAATTATCCATGCAACTGTAATTCTCTGCATGCTTGTATAAGATTCTTTTCCAATCATACAAAGCTCAGCTAGAATTCCTCCTCCAAGAAACCATGGAATCATAAATGAACCCATCATTAATCCAGCAATAACTGCAAACATAGCATTATAAATTAATGCTGGTCCATGTTTTCCAACTTTCATAGACATATATACAAAGAATGGAGACAATATAAATGCTGCACCTGCCGCGTTAAATATTGCTGAAAAAAACATTGATGCACCTGTTATCATAGAATACGCCATAAATACAACAAACATTATTGCACAAAAAATACCTATAGTCGCAAAATCCTTAATTGATAAATATTTTTTTGTTTCTTCTTTTTTCATCAAGTATCCCCCTTACATATAGAATTATTATTCCTTACTTATTACTCTTTTTAGCTTATATAAAAATAAAATCTATTTTTTTATCTGCCAATATGTATTTTAATTTATTTTAGTATTCCTCACCACTCCTATATAAATGCTGCACCTGCCGCGTTAAATATTGCTGAAAAAAACATTGATGCACCTGTTATCATAGAATACGCCATAAATACAACAAACATTATTGCACAAAAAATACCTATAGTCGCAAAATCCTTAATTGATAAATATTTTTTTGTTTCTTCTTTTTTCATCAAGTATCCCCCTTACATATAGAATTATTATTCCTTACTTATTACTCTTTTTAGCTTATATAAAAATAAAATCTATTTTTTTATCTGCCAATATGTATTTTAATTTATTTTAGTATTCCTCACCACTCCTAATGAACATTTTTCTATCCAAAAAGGTATCTTTTCTGTATTCTTTTGGCGATACTCCAAATTCTTTTTTAAATGCAGATGAAAACTTATTAGGATTTTCATATCCTATGCATTCCGCAATCTCAGTAATATTTTTGCTATTTTCCAACAATAATTTCTGTGCTGTTTGAAGTCTATACATTCTTAAATATGAATATATAGTGGATCCATACACTCCCTTAAAACACATCTTTAAAGTACTTGAAGATATATTGAAATATTCTGAAAGCTGTGAAATAGTATAATGTTTGGTTATATCTTTAATTATAAAATTTCTAACTTTTTTAATAATTTCAACATGTTTACGATTATAATATTTAGTCTCAGATAATTCTTTTTCAATATTTAAATCACTTAAAAACAGCAAAAGTTCCAATACCTTTATCTTCATATATCCTTCTTTTCTTTTTTCTCTCACAAAATATAATTCTGAGAAAATATGTTCTATTGATTCATTATCACGGACAACACAATATCTATTTTCATCACATACAAATGTTCTAATATACTCTAAATCAATTGATAAAAATTCTAAAACATATGATAATTCTTCTGGAATTTCATCAAATTTTATTACAATTGTAATACCATGATAATGGCTTAATGGAAAACTTGACGATATTTTTTTCTTCATTAAAGAACCTATAGAAAGATCCCCCGGCGACATGTAACAATAACCGCCATCAACATAACTACATTCATATCTTCCAATCTGACAATGATTTATTTCAATAGAATTTTTTATAACTTTCTGCTTCTTATTGCAATACTCCATATGAATATCATTGTAAATAAGCTCAAATCCAGGAAATACCTTGTAAATAGAAATTCTTCCACTTCCACTTTCATTTTTAAGATTGTAACTTCTATCGTTATTAATACACTCTTCTAATTTTAATACATTTCCATACAAAGGAAGACTGTTAAATTTAATCATCATATCTTTCATTTCTCTATTATGTCTTATGTCTTCATTTTTAAAAATTACACTTTTAAAATTTTTATAAATATGTTCATAATTATCTATATTCTCCAAAGTTATGTTTCCTTCTTCCATAATAATATTTATCTTATTTATTTAATGATTCTAATTGAAATATTTACTGCATTTAATAATTTTTTAGAGTTACTTTCACTTGACATTTATAAAAAAAATCTTACTGTATGAGGTGTGCAAATCATACAATAAGATTTTTTTTAACAAATTAAAATGTGCGTTTATTAATTTGTTAAGAAGGAGCTTTTTTAAGATTACGCGATGAGTAACCATTATAACTTCTTTGTTGTGTGCAGAACAAAGAAGTTTTTTTATTTATCGAAAATATATTTCACTAAATAAAAGATACTATTTTAATTGAAAACAATTCTCATTTAAAATAATACCTTCCTATTTTATTTTTGTCAATATTTTTGTGAATTTTTCTTAATTTTTATATAAAAAATCCATTTCTATATCAAATATATCAATATAATTCTTTTTCAGCATTCCACATTTTGTAATACTTTTCTTTGTGCAAAAGCAGTTATTCATGTTTTCCTTCTTCTATTATCTTTCCACCAGACACAACTATTATCTTATCAGCATTTTTTATTATTAGCCGCATCTCTAACTTCTTCAATAGTCACACTTCTTCCCATAGCTATATTTTCAAAAATATTTCCTCTACCTCTAATTGAGAAAATTTGCATACAAATTTTCTCAATTAGAGTTTATAATTTAAATAGTAGTTCAATATTTTCTGTTACTTATTATTTTTCAACCACATTATAGAACTATATGCATGTATAGCTGCACCTGTAACTAGAATATCTTCATTAAATACAACTTTTTCATTGTGCATAGGTTCTCCATATAAAGGATTTTCCTCTTTTGTACCAGCGCCTAACATAATATATAAACTTGGTACTTTATATGAATAAGAAGCAAAATCCTCTGATCCCATACCTCCTTTTTCAAATAAAACCACTGATTTTTCTCCTATTAAATCTTTTATGTAAGAAGTAACTTCATTAACTAAATTAGTATCGTTAGTTAATGGTGGTGCTGATGCTAGTTCTATTAATTCTGCATTTCCTCTAAACATCTTAGCAGTAGATACCACTATATCATTCATTCTATTAAATATAAATTCTCCTACTTCTTTATCCAAACTTCTTATAGTACCTTCCATAATAACCTCTCCAGGTATTATATTAGGTGCTTCTCCTCCTACAAATTTTCCTATTGTAATAACAGCAGATTTAGTAGCCGATATTTCTCTTACTAATATTTCTTGTATAGATAAATAAATATGTGTAGCTATATTTATTGGATCTACACCAAGCTCTGGCATAGCCCCATGACATCCTGTACCTTTTACAACTATTCTGAATTTATTGCATCCTGCTATGCTAGTTCCAAGACCACATAATACAACATTTGAAGGTGTTCCAGAATGTACATGCATTGCCATGGCTGCATCTACTTTAGGATTTTCTAACACCCCAGTTTTTAGCATTTTTTTAGCCCCTACAAATCCCTCTTCATTTGGCTGGAATACTAATTTAATAGTTCCTTCTATTTGTTCTTGATTTTGTTTAAGTAATTTTGCTGCTCCTAGAAGCATTGCTGTATGCATATCATGACCACATGCATGCATACAGCCATTTCTTGATTTAAAATCATATTCGGTAGCTTCGACCACTGGTAATGCATCCATATCAGCTCTTAGTAAAAATGTTTTTCCTGATTTATTCCCTTCAATTGTAGCAACTATACCACTTTCACATATTTCCTTTGGATCATATCCAAATTCTTTTAATTTATTAATAACGAATGTTTTAGTTTGTGGTAGATTATCACCAACTTCTGGATTTTCATGAATAGTTCTTCTATAACTCACAATTTCATCTTTTATTGCTTTAGCCTGCTCAATTAATTTATTCATAGTTTTACCTCTTTTCTTTTTTTAATTTCAGTTTATTTTTAGCTTTATATAATTTATTAATTCATTAATTCATTCTTAATTTATATAATAATATAAAAACTAATTTAATTTAATCTAATGAATTTTTATCCTAACTGTTCTCACTATTAGTTGTGCAATAAATACTTCTACTTCAAATAAAATAAGCACTTCCCTTAGAAAAAGAGCTTATTACTGCTGTTTATTTTAAAGAAAAAACTTTTACAAATTATTCAAATCTTACTCATATTCCTTATTATGATATAATTTCTATAAAAAATTCCGCTTTAAAAAAGCTCCTTATACATATGAATAATTTTGATAGTATATAATAGCTATTTATATACGGTGGAAAATGCTTTAAATATACACAATAGAGAGTAAACTAAGTAAAATACATAGCTTACTCTCTATTTCTTATAAACAATCTTTAACTATTACATTTTATACACATATTTGCAAAATGTTCAGACTTAGTTTTCTCCTTATCTACACTATCACATTTTTACTATATATAAGGAAGATTAAAATGTAAGCTATATTGTGAATAATAACCATCAGTTAAATTCATATTCCCCATCTCTTCGTACTAATGCAATTTCACAACAGCTTCTCATAATACTGAATGTATGGTCATTTTCTTTATCTAGTTTTTTTATTAATTCTAATATTTCTTTTAATATACTGTCAATATGATTCTTACTATATATTTTCACATCATCTACTGGAATACATATATTACTCGCTATTTCTGAATATTCACAATTTAAAGATTTATGTATAATTGCTTTAATATATCCCATTAAACACTCTTCTTTTTCACACACCTCACATATATTCAGACCTTCACAACATTTTTCTACTTCTTTTAATAATACCTTAAAATTTTCATTAACCATATTTAATTACACCTCAATTAATAAATTTTTTCTAAATAAAAAAATATCTCTTTTAATTTAGGATAAAAGATATTAGTCTTATATAATTAATTTTCCTTTTTTAATTTATAAAAACATATTTACTTACTGTTATTATCTGTTCATTTTTACATTATACAATAACTATATACATTTTTCTACATAATATTTATTTTTTTATTAATAAATACAATTTAACGAACTATTTCCTTTATTATTTTTTAACAAATATTTAAAAAAATAAATTTATACAAAAAAATTACAGGCAGTAATTGAAATTATATATTTCATTAATGCCTGTAATTTTACAATTTTAATTATAATGGTTTATTCTCTCATACTACCACTCGAAGTCAAATTATATCCATTTATTGCTGTATTTGCTGCCATTACTCCATTTTATGGATAAAAGCAGTAATAATATCCGCCTATCTTTTGCCATCATACCTTCAACTCCACCATCATATCTTGTATTGAAATAATACCAGTGTCCGTTAATCTTCTGCCATCCCTTAATCATTGCACCTGAATCATTTAAATAGTACATTTCTGTATTCTCAAACCTTAAAATATATATTTTATTATTCCTTATTGGATAAGTCAAACTTCTACAATTTTCTTAAATCTATTTACAGCCAAAAGTCCGCTTATTGAAAATATAATTAAGAATATAAAAATAGCACATATAAAATATATATTATTCAACTATTTATATGAGCCATTTGTATTTATTCATTTGTATTTTTATAAGTATTTACTTTAATAATACCATTATATGCCTATACATAAAGGTTATCATATTAAAATAATCGTTTTATATCTTTTGCTATGTCTAAAGGTTCTATTCTTGATTCATACCTATTTATAACTTTTCCTTCTTTATCAATCAAAAACTTTGTAAAGTTCCACTTTATGCTATCACCAATAAGATATTCTGGATAATTTTCGTGTGTTATTGAATATAATAATTTATCAGTAACATTTTCTTTATTAAATCCCTTAAATGGACATTTGCTCACTAAATAACTGAATATTGGATCTGCTTTTTCTCCTCTAACATCAACTTTTTCTGATAAACTAAAATTTACACCATAATTTAATTTACAAAATTTATTTAAATCACTATTATTTTCAGGTGTTTGGTTATCAAATTGATTGCAAGGAAATCCTATTATCTCAAATCCTTGATTTTTATATTCATCATATAGCTTTTGTAGACCTTCTAATTGTGGTGTAAATCCACATTTACTTGCTATATTTACAATCAATAACACTTTATCTTTATATTCTTCAAGCGATATTTCCTTTCCACTTATATCTTTAAATTTATAATTATATATACTCATACTTCATTCACCTCATATTAATTTTACTATAGATAATTTATCCCAATTTAATTGAGTTCAATTTATTTATATATACTTATTATATAATCTTTTTTTATTTTGTCAATAATACATTTTTTTACCATGGACAGATCTTTTTGAATATTGTAAGGGATTTTCACTCTTTTATTTTTTTTATTTGACATAGTTTTGTCACATATTATGTATATAATTAAAATCATAAAGAGGTAATAGATAAATGCCCCCATTTATTTGTTTTCTTTTCATTATTATCCCCTTATAATATTTTTATATCAGCTTATGTCACATACATAAGCTGATATTTTATTTTTAAACACAATATCATATTTTTTAAATACAAAAATCGGTTTACATATTCCTACTAATACTACAAATATTTACTTTAATTGTTTTGCTTACATGTCATTTCTTCTACTTCAAGTTTAATAACTGCTGTAGCATTAACAATTTTTTCATCAAATTTCCAATCGCCTTCTCCTCTATAATGGTTCATCATAAGTTCAAATATCCTAATCTTTTCAGCTGTATCTTCAATTAATGAAATTTTTCCTGTTCCAATTACACTTTGATATTGAAAAGAATGATTGCAAAGTTTTTCTCCTATCTTAAGCTTATGATTAGTATCAAGTTCAAAACCCGCATACTTATTTTTATTTATTAAAGTTATTTTTCTTCCTACTTTAGCTCCATGAAAATAAAAAAACTGCTTGTCTCCCTTGCGTACATATGCAAAATTTAAAGGTACTATATATGGCTTATCTTCATCTATCAAAGCTATTCTGCAACAATCACATTTTTCAATTATTTCATCAATTTTTATTGGATCATTAACTATCATATCTTTCTTTCTCATGCCACTCTTCCTTTCCACTGTTATTCTGTTTTGTAATATTATAACACACTCGGAATCACTAATCTATTTTCTGGTAGAGTTTTATTTATTATTAGTTTGTTATCCAAAATATAAAACACACAATTAATTTTAATATCTTCGCCTAATATTCCTCTTAATAATTACGAATATTAAAATATATTAAAAATGGAGGTGTTAGTTTTGTTTTCACTTACTAAAAAAATTAAGTTACCTAAAATAATATTTTCATTTACAATAGTTTCTATAATTATGTTATGTGTAGCAGTAATTTTAAGACCTCATATAACAAATGCCGCATCAGAATCTATTAGTAAACCCAATTCAGATAATAATACAGCTACACCATCCTCTATCAGCCAGCTTAAGGTAATTGGAAGCCAATTATGTGATTCTAATGATAAACCTATTCAATTAAAAGGAATGAGTTCACATGGACTTCAATGGTATGGTAACTATATGAATTACAATAGTATGAAATATTTAAGAGATAATTGGGGAATTAATGTTGTTCGTGCTGCAATGTATACTGATCAAGATGGATATATTTCAAATCCAAAAGCTGCAAAAGAAAAAGTTAAGGAAATAGTTCAGTCTGCTATCGATTTAAAAATGTATGTAATTATAGACTGGCACATACTATATGACAATGATCCCAACACATATAAGATACAAGCAAAATCATTTTTTGAAGAAATGGCTAAATTATATGGAAATTATCCAAATATTATATATGAAATATGTAATGAACCAAATGGAAATATTACTTGGTCAGATAATATAAAGCCATATGCAGAGTATATAATTCCATCAATTAGAGCTATAGATCCTGATAACATAATAATTGTTGGTACAAGTACATGGAGCCAAGATGTTGACATTGCAGCAAGTGACCCTTTATCATACTCTAACATAATGTATGCCTGTCATTTTTATGCTGGAACACATGGTAAGTTTCTTAGAGATAAGATAGATATTGCTATTTCAAAAAATCTTGCTGTCTTTGTATCAGAATGGGGAACCTCTGATGCTTCTGGAAATAATGGTCCCTATATAGATGAGGCTCAAACATGGATTGACTATATGGATAATAAAAAAATAAGTTGGTGCAACTGGTCATTATGTGATAAAGACGAAACTTCTGCTGCTTTAAAACCAGGTGCTAACACAACTGGTGGCTGGACAGATTCTAATCTTACACCCTCTGGATTATTTGTAAAGAAAAATATAAGTACATCTAATACTACAACTTCTAAAGACTCAATATCTAATTCCACTGTTTCTAATGCTCATGATACAGTTAATAATGTCAAAATATCAAATTCCCATATAGAAGTCAGTTATGAAATCATAAATGATTGGGATAGCGGTGCAACAATAAATATAACTATAAAAAATAATGGTACAACTTCAATAAACAACTGGACATTATCGTGGACACAGCCAGAAAATCAAACTATAAGCCAGATGTGGAATGGTGCTTACTCAAAAAATAATTCAACAATATTCGTTAAAAATTTAGATTATAACAATACCATACCTGCTAATGGAGGAACTCAAACATTTGGATTTAACATCAATTACAGTGGAGCAAACACTATACCAGCAAACTTTAAATTAAATAATACTTTATGCCAAGTTAAATAAACAATAAGAGTATTTGTTAAATGACTAAACCACTTAACAAATACTCTTAATTCCCATTCGCATATTTATTGTCTTTATTTCCCTTTAAATGCAATTGCATCAATTTGAAAGTCTATTCCTTCTCTAATAAATTTTGTTTCAAATGCTTTTCTTGCAGGATATTTTCCATCAAATCTATTTCTAATTATTTCTCCTAAAAGTGATAAATCCATAATATTCTTAAATAAACAGTCCATTTTTACAACTGATTCTAATGTCAAGCCAACTGTTTCAAGTCTTTTCTCTAAAACATCGAATGCCCCATTTATCTGATTTTTGATTGATTGCCCTTCATTCTTCATACAATAAGCGATAAAAACATAATCCCCTGCCTCAACAATTCCAGAATCTGCCCATTCTTCATCTATTTCTAACCTTTTTATTTCTTTCATTATTTGTCTCCTCCATACCTTAAATTCCTATTTATCTATTTTTATTAACTTGAATACATTCTTTATTAACCTACAACTCCTCCATTAGTCACCATACCATATTTTATAAATCAACCAATATTTATCATACAAAATTTATAGTTCTTTCTTTATTTTAAGCCAGTCATTAAATAAATAACTATAGGCTTACGATTTCCTTTAACTTCATAGTTTACATCTGAATCTTTTATTTTCAAATAAATTTTAGTCTCCTTCTCTACTTTATAATTTATAATATCATCACATTTATAAATAATCATTTTGCAAATATCCAGCTCTAAATAGTTTGATGTCAAACTATTCATCTAAAAAAATTTAAAAATTATTTTTTATTTTTAATAAAGTTCTCAAAACCTCCTCTTTTTCCTTTTCTGAAATTCCCTCATATACTGTAGATATTAAATCTTTAGATATTGTATCAAACATAGGCTTTAGTGCCTTCCCCTTTTCAGTAAGACTTACAAATGCTACACGATTGTCATCAATATCTTTTGTTTTTTCAACATAGCCTTGCTTTATTAATTTATTTACAAGAGCAGTTACTGTTGATTTATCTCTTTCTATCCTTTCTGAAATTTCCTTCATGGTTAATTTATCATTTTTTAAAAGTGCAAAAATTATATCTCCATGAGAAATTGCAAGTCCATTCACTCCATATTTATCCATTTCATCTGTAATAAATTTATTTGCATGATCTCTTATTTTTGAAATTAATGATATTATATCTTCTATTCTCATAATAAAATTATAGTTTGATATCAAACTATTGTCAAATGTTTTTCATAAAATATAGTTTACATGCGAGGAAAAATAACTGAATACTTATGTGGTATGGTTTTATTAAAATCATATGCATATGTATATGTATGTTTAAAATAAATGTTGTTATGTTTAAAAAATCAATAATAAGTCAATCATCAAGATGAGGTGATAATTTTGATACAAGAAGATATTAATTTTGAAAAATTAAAAAAGCATTCTGGAAATCTTTTAAAAGTCCATATATATGAAAATAGATCTATTAATAATTGCCCACATTGCCAAAATAAAAATTATATTAAGTTTGGAAAATATGATGGAATACAAAGATATAGATGTAGAGAATGTAAGAAAACATTTTCTAAAACAACAAAATCTTTATATTCTTATTCAAAAAAGCAGCCTGAAAAATGGATTCAGTTTATTGAGTTATTCATTCAAAAGAAATCATTAAGAACTTGTTCAAAAATATTAAATATAAATATAAAAACAGCATTTTTATGGAGACATAAGATTATGCAATTTATGAAGCCATATGTAATGGCTGAAAGTTTAGAGGGAAAGGTGTTTATAACAAAATCCATAATAAAA
>SVCF01000013.1:47009-72058 GCA_015058475.1 Clostridium butyricum
TTATGCAATTTATGAAGCCATATGTAATGGCTGAAAGTTTAGAGGGAAAGGTGTTTATAACAAAATCCATAATAAAATAAAAAGCACTTCATATATCGTGCCAGATAATGATAATTACATGATGTTTATAGCAAAGAAACATAATAAAGAAGTAATTATAAATGCTAAACTAGAATGCTGCATAAAATATTTTAGGCTTGCCTTAAAAAGATGGCTTGGTGGATTTAGAGGTGTTGCAACAAAATATTTAGAAAGCTATCTTTCATATTATATACTTTTTAATGTATACAAAAAGTTTAACAGCTTAGATTTTACCTACACATTGTGCCAACTTAATTAATTCTATTATAATTAAAATCTTTTAAAATCAAATTTATAACAACATTTATTTAAAACAAAATTACATATTAAATGAAAAGTTATATGCAACAAATAAATTTATATGTATTAAACAAAGTTTTATATATTTATAAAAACAACCACATACTTCTAATGTATAATCATTTCTTTTTCAAAAATACATATAGATTACATCCTTAATTCTTTATACAAAAAGAAGCACCAACATTTCATTATGTTAGTGCTAAAAATTTATTTTTTTAATACTATTCAAATAAAGGAGTTGATAAATATCTCTCACCTGTATCTGGTAATAGTACAACAATGTTCTTACCTTTATTTTCTGGTCTTTTTGCTAGCTCAGCAGCTGCATGTAAAGCTGCACCTGATGAAATTCCGACTAATAATCCATCTGTTTTTGCCACTGTTCTAGATGCATTAAAGGCATCTTCATTCTCAACCTTAATAATTTCGTCTACAATATCAAGATTAATTACACCTGGTACAAAACCTGCTCCTATCCCTTGAATCTTATGAGGGCCTGGTTTTCCTCCTGATAATACAGGTGAACTTGCTGGTTCAACTGCTACTATTTTTATATTTGGATTTTTAGCTTTTAATGCTTCTCCATTACCAGTAATAGTACCTCCTGTTCCAACTCCTGCTACAAAAATGTCAACTTGTCCTTCTGTATCATTCCAAATTTCTTCAGCTGTAGTAAGACGATGTACTTCTGGATTTGCTTCATTTTCAAACTGTTGGGGTATGATAGCATTTCCATACTGCGCTACTAATTCTTCTGCTTTTTTAATTGCACCTTTCATACCATCTGCACCAGGAGTAAGAACTATTTCTGCTCCTAATGCTGCTACGATTTTTCTTCTTTCAATACTCATTGTATCTGGCATTGTGAGTATAAGCTTAAGTCCTTTTGCTGCTGCTACAAACGCTAGTCCAATTCCAGTGTTTCCACTTGTAGGTTCAATAATTATAGTATCCTTATTAATCTTTCCGTCTTTAATTCCTTTTTCAATCATTGCATTTGCAATTCTATCTTTAACACTTCCAAGTGGATTAAAGTATTCAAGCTTTGCAATAACCTTTGCTTCTAAATTATTCTTTTCTTCATAATTACTCAATTCAAGTAAAGGTGTATTTCCAATTAAATCAGTTAATTTCTTTGCTATTTTCGCCATAATATTTTCTCTCCTTCTAAATTTAAAATTATATTCTTAAATATTTACATAAAGTTTAATAATTTATAAATAGGTTGTACATTCTTTGTTCAATAAATGTACTCCTTTAATTTTCTTTGATCTTTGAATTATCATCTCATATTTTGTTTGTTTTTCCTTATATTAGTATTATAGTATTTCTATTCCGAGTTTGTCAATAGGATTTATATGATTTATATTTATTTCTGTTAAAAATACAACTTCTGTAATAGAAATATACTATGAATTATATGTTTACAACTAAAAAATAAGAAGAATCAAGGAAACTAAAAAATTAATTTCTTTAACTCTTCTTTTATTTTAGTAATTATATAACATAGTTATCAATTTTGTTGTTATTCCATTCAATTAAATCTTCTAATGTAATATTATCAACAACATTCTTAATAGCATTATCTATCTTTTTCCATAGTATAACTGTTACACATTGACTTTCATGTTCACACATATTCACTTCATCTTCTAAGCAAGGTACTGGACATAAACTACCTTCTGTTAATCTTAAAATACTGCCTACTGTATATTCTTTTGGAGGCTTGGACAAATGATATCCACCCTGAGGCCCTCTTAAACTTCTTACATAACCAGCTTTAGTTAATATTGATATTATCTGTTCTAAATATTTATCTGATATATCTTGCCTTTCAGCAATTTCTTTTATTCTTATGGGCTTTCCATTTTCATTAATTGCTAAATCAAGCATTAATCTTAATGCATATCTTCCCTTAGTAGAAACTCTCATACTTCACCTTCTTATTTCATTGATTTCCAATATGAATTAATAGTATTAATATAATACCTTTAAATTCATTTATAGTCAACTTTTGGTCACCACAAATTTATATCTATCCCACAGTAAATACGCAAATTCATAAGAATTTATATTTATATCATTAATAAATCTAGGACTTATGAAATCCTGTATTTTTTAAAATATACATTTATAAAATTAAAGCTACACTATATAATTATTATTTCTTAATTCAGATAAAAAGTATCCTTTATTATACAGACTTTTTTTGGTCATATAAGCATTTTTTATTTGTTTTATGTATTTCTTCTGTATTGATTTATATATTAAAAAACTCAAGAAAATCCTAATTTTAGGTTTCCTTGAGTTTTTTAATACATACAAACTTTATAATTTATAATTTGTATATATTTCTTTATTAATCTTTCAAAAATAACTATTTATTAATTGTAGAACCACGTTCAAATTATAGTTCCATATTTTTAACTTCTGAATTAATTCTTTCAATTAATTCTTCTAATTTTAAAGCTCCTTCATCACCATTTTTTCTACTACGTAATGAAATAGTATTTTCTTTTTCTTCTTTTTCTCCAATAACAATAATATAAGGAACTCTTTCATTTCTTGCTTCTCTTATTTTATATCCTATCTTTTCATTTCTATAATCCATTTCAACTCTTATTCCATTTAAATTTAATTTATTTTTGATTTCTTCGCAGTAAGAATTGAATTTATCTGATATAGGTAATACTTTTACCTGAACTGGAGCAAGCCATGTTGGGAATTTTCCTGCAAAATGCTCAATCAATATTCCTATAAATCTTTCTATACTTCCAAATATTACTCTATGAATAACTATTGGTCTGTGTTTTTCTCCATCACTTCCAATATACTCTAATTCAAATCTTTGAGGTAATTGGAAATCTAATTGAATTGTTCCGCATTGCCATGTTCTGCCTATGCTATCTTCAAGGTGGAAATCTATTTTAGGGCCATAAAATGCTCCATCCCCTTCATTTACAATATAATTTAAATTAAGTTCCTCTAAAGCACCTCTTAAAGAATCCTCTGCTAAATTCCATTCTTCATTACTACCCATAGAATCTTCTGGTCTTGTAGAAAGTTCAACATGATATTTAAATCCGAATTTAGAATATACTTTATCAATAAGTTCTACAACACCTTTAATTTCTGATTTTATTTGATCTGGAAGCATGAAAATATGCGCATCATCTTGAGTAAATGCTCTTACTCTCATTAGTCCATGAAGTGCTCCTGAAAGTTCATGTCTATGAACTCTTCCAAGTTCTCCAACTCTCATTGGAAAATCTCTATATGAATGAGCTTCTGATTTATATACAAGCATTCCACCAGGACAGTTCATTGGCTTAAGTGCAAATTCTTCTTCATCAATCATTGAAGTATACATATTTTCTTTATAATGATACCAATGTCCAGAAGTTTCCCATAGCTTTTTATTAAGCATAATTGGTGTCTCAACTTCAACATAACCTGCTTCGTAATGAAGCTTTCTCCAAAAATCAATTAAAGTATTTTTAAGAACTACTCCCTTAGGCAAAAAGAATGGGAATCCTGGTCCTTCAGGTACAAAAGTAAATAATTTTAATTCTTTTCCTAGTTTTCTATGATCTCTTTTTTTGGCTTCTTCTAAGTTATGTAAATAAGTTTCTAATAATGCCTTATCTGCAAAAGCTACACCATATACTCTTTGAAGCATTTTGTTTTTCTCATTTCCTCTCCAGTATGCACCAGCTACACTTGTTAATTTAAAAGCTTTCGCATATTTAGTAGATGGAATGTGTGGACCTCTGCAAAGGTCCATATAGTCTCCTTGTTTATATAGAGATATCTTTTCATTCTCTGGTAAATCCCTAATCAATTCTAATTTATATGTTTCATTTCTTTCTTTCATCAATTTCAAGGCTTCTTCTCTTGAAACATCAATTCTTTCAAACACTAAGTTTTCTTTTATTATATTGTTCATTTCCTTTTCAATTTTTTCTAACTCTTCTGTAGTTAGTGGATTTTCAATATCAAAATCATAATAGAATCCATTTTCTATAGAAGGTCCTATCGCAAGCTTTGCATCCTTATAAAGTCTTTTTACAGCCTGAGCCATAATATGTGAAATAGAATGTCTAAGCACTTCAATTGCTTTTTCATCATTAGCTGTTAGAATATTTACCTCATCATTATCTTTTAATTTATAACTTAAATCAACTAAAGTACCATTAACTTCACCAACTATTGCGGATTTACCTAAATTTCTACTTATTGAATTTGCAAGATCAAGAATACTTAAATTCTCATTTATTTCTCTTATTGATCCATCATTAAGTTTTACTTTTATACTCATTTTACTGCCTCCTATTAAAAATTCATTGGATTATTTATACAAAAAAAGCACCCATCCCAAGCCTTGGGACGAATGCATAATATCCGTGGTTCCACCCAAATTAAATTAAAATAATTTAATTCTTCTCAATATCTTTAACGGCTTTTACCGATGACATTTCACTTAATTGGGCTAATCAGTCATAGCTCCAGGGTAGTTTTTCTTATAGTCATGTTTAGAAATGCTTCCAGCCCTTTTGACATTTCCTCTCTAAAAACTGTATTCTATATTACTTTTCCCTATCATTGCTTATTTTAATATTTATTTTTAGTTACATGCATATAACTTCTATTAAATGAATTATAATCCATTTAAAATATATTGTAAATAGATTTTATTCTAGAAATAGTAAATTTTTCTTAATCTCAATAAGCCTATATTACATTTGGAGCTATCTTCATGTAAATGATTCTTATTCAAATTTATGTTGCTTAATATATGGATTTTTATAAAATGAATATGCAAGTTGTATACACATAAAGCACCAAATAACTGGTTCACATATAATGACTCCAAAGTATTCAAGAGCTGGTATAAATAAAATAACAAATAATATTTTTCCGCAAAGTTCAATAATACTTGAAACCAATGGAATAAGTTTCTCTCCTAACCCTTGTAATGAATTTCTTAAATTTAAGAGTATTCCTAGGACTCCATAAAATGGTGCGTTTATAATTAAATATTTTGCTCCATTTTCAATAACTATAGCTTCATTAGATCCTGATAATATTTTTACCATTGTTGATGCTGAAAAGAATAAAACTATGGATATTATAATTCCCCAGCAAATAGCTAAAATATTAGCATACTTCATAGCTTTTCTTATTCTATATCCTTGATCTGCTCCCTTATTTTGAGAAACAAAAGTTGAAAGAGCCATTGCAATAGTCATGCCTGGCATCATACAGAAACTATTAAGTTTACGTGCTGCTGTATGTCCTGCAATAATTAGATAGCCTAAATTATTAATTGATGTTTGTAGTATAACAGTTCCAGCAGATACTATAGACCCCATAAATCCCATTGAAAAACCTTGTCCTAAAAGTTCTTTATACAATTCCTTATCGAAAGTAAAATGTTCCTTTGACGGAATAAGAATCGGACTCTTTTTACATATATAGATAATACATAGTATAGCTGAAACTCCCTGTGCAATAACAGTTGCAACTGCCGCCCCTGCAATTCCCATATTAAATTCTGTAATAAGTACTATATCTAAAACTACATTAAGTATTGAAGATATAATAAGAAATACTAAAGGCATAAAACTGTCACCTATTGCTCTTAATAAACCTGCACATAAGTTATAAGCAAACATAACACCTACAAATAATGTAATTTTTGAAATATATGAATATGATTCTTTTATAATACTTTCTGGTGTATTTAATAGTTCTAATAATGGATACAAAAATAATTTTGATATAATCATAATAGCAATAGTTATCATAATTCCTATAACTATAGATCCAGCTACAGAACGCTTTAGTAATTCTTTGTTACTTGAACCATAATTTCTTGCAGTAACTATACTAAGCCCATTACCTATACCTAAAGCAAAACCTACCAGTAATTCATATACTGCTGCACAAGCGCCTATTGCTGCTAATGATGTATCTCCCAAAAAGTTCCCAACTATCATGGTATCCATTGTATTATACAATTGTTGAAATATACATGAAATAAAAATTGGTATTGCAAAAATTATTAATGACTTTAATATATTTCCCCTTATTAAATCAACTTTTAAACTAAACATTTCTCTCTCCTTATTAAATATTAAAACTTATATACTCTTGTGACTTTTGTCATCTATGAGTAAATATTAATAATTTGACTCTAATTTTTGTACTTCCATATACAGCTCTTTATTTACAGGAACCTCTAATCCATATTTTTCAGCTTTTTTTATTACAGTACCTGCAAAAAGTTCTACCTCTGAATATCTTTTTAAAGCGCCATCTTGTCTCATAGATGGCATGCCACTTGGATCTAAAGTATCTATTAATGCAACATAGCTATTTAAATCCTCCTCTGTAACTGAAACATGTTCTTTTTGTGCTATTGCAATCACTTCTCTCATTGCTGCTTTCATCATTTCACGTGGCTTACCTTCTTCTTGTACAGTTTTATAAGTTCCCTTATTAACCATAACAACCTGATTCACACCTACATTAAGCATCCATTTACTATATAAACGATGTTTAATATTTTCTTCTCTTGTGTATGGTAAAGATATCTCATCAAATAAGTTCATAACTGCTTCTAACATTTCTAACTTTTCTGCCTCATCCTCTAAATTGCCAATGCATAGCTGTCCTATATGAGAATATGTTAATTTATTTCCTAATTTAACTGCATCCATTCCTTGTGCTACACAATATAGCATGTGCTCTTTTCCAAATGCGTTACCAATTATTTCTTCACTAGTAATACCATTCAGCACAGAAAGTATTATTGTATTTTCACCAACTTGATTTTTAACAGTTTTAATAGCATCTAAAAGTGCTGTTGATTTAACAGCAAAAATTAATAAATCAGCTTTTTCTGTTGAAACACTTCCATCTATTATGTGAAAATCACACTTTTCATTATTACAGAAAATATCTTCATTTTGATATTTATATACACGTTCTTTATCTGCAATAAAATTAACTGCATTTTTCCCCAATGTTTTTGCAAAAAAATTTCCATACAAAATACCTAAAGCACCCATTCCTACGATAGAGACTCGTCTAATTTTCATCATATAATTCCCCCTATTTAGTATACATCTTTACATATATTTAATAATATAATACCATATTTATGAAATTAAAAGAAATAGTAAGCCCAACTCATGCTTTACCTTATGACTTTTTACCAGAAGCAAAAACAGTTGTTACATATTTTATACCTTTTGATGATGCTATTGTAAAAAGTAATTTAAGTAGAAAATATTCATCCAAAGAATGGTCAATAGCTTATATTGAAACAAATAAATTAATTATTGATTGTTTTGATAGGCATAAATGTTATGAGATGTCTTTAATTAATGATAAATTTCATTCTGACCTTGGACTTGTTGATGTTTGTGGAAAATGCTTAGTTGATCTTCCATGCTCTACGAAAAACCCTACAAAGTTGTATGCATAGAAAAGAAATACCAACAATCATATTAAATCATGATTGTTGGTATTTCTTTTATCTTATACCTCTTTAAAATTATAGCTCTTAATTTATAGTTTCAATGAAAAATTATTATCTTACATAAGCGTTATTATCATATATAAACATGGCTACACCATATCAAAAAAGCTTACTTGATCACTTTCTGTAAGACCATTTAGGCAACCAAACTTCCTAAGTAAATCTGTAGCAGAATTTCCTATTTTAGCACGTTTCTTTAAGTTATCAATGGAGC
Source organism: Clostridium butyricum (assembly GCA_015058475.1). Taxonomy (GTDB): domain Bacteria; phylum Bacillota; class Clostridia; order Clostridiales; family Clostridiaceae; genus Clostridium; species Clostridium butyricum_B. The sequence continues at coordinate 55,154 of SVCF01000013.1, forward strand.
TTATTGGGGTCTCTCCATGAACAGCATTAAATACAGATTCAGCTGCAACATTTCCCATACCAGATATACTATTTATAGGTGGCCTTAAGCCATCTTCTTCCATCTTGAATTTTGTAGCATCAGATTTGTACAAATCAATTGGAAGAAATTTAATTCCTCTCTCATACATTTCTAGAACTATCTCTAAATCATCATACATATCTTTATCCTTTGGCGCAGCATCGTTTCCTTGAATACTAATTTCCTTCATTTTTTCTTTAACCTTTTCTTTTCCGAAAATCATAAATTCTGCATCAAAAGCTTTTGCCCTAATAGTAAAATATGCTGTATAGTATGCTTTAGGCATATGAACCTTAAACCATGCAATTCTGAAAGCCATCATTACATAAGCTGCAGCATGGGCTTTCGGGAACATGTATTTTATCTTTCTACATGAATCTATATACCATTCAGGCACTTCATGTTCCCTCATTAATGCTTCATATTCTGCCCATTTTTCTGGATTTTTTAATGCCTGACCCTTACGGACAAGCTCCATGATTTTAAAAGCTGTATTAGGCGGAAGACCTTTTTTAATTAGATAAACCATAATATCATCTCTACAACAAACTGCATCACTTATGCTTGTAACTACTCCTGAATCAATTAAATCTTTAGCATTTCCAAGCCATACATCTGTACCATGAGATAACCCTGATATACATAACAAATCTGAAAAACTTTTAGGAAGTGTATCTAAAAGCATCCCTCTAACAAACTTAGTTCCAAATTCAGGTATCCCAAAAGTCCCTACCTTTGAATTTATCTGTTCCGGTGTCACTCCAAGAGCTTTTGTTGATGAGAATAATGACATTGTTTCTTTATCATCAAGAGGTATCTTTTGAGGGTCAACCCCTGTAATATCTTGAAGCATTCTTATTACCGTAGGATCATCATGGCCAAGTATATCAAGTTTTAATAGATTTTGATCAATTGAGTGATAATCAAAATGTGTTGTTATAATATCTGAATCTGGATCATCAGCTGGATGCTGAACTGGACAAAATTCATATATCTCTCTTCCCTTAGGAACAACTATAATTCCTCCTGGATGCTGACCTGTTGTTCTCTTTATTCCTGTACATCCTTTTGATATTCTTGTTATTTCAGCTTTATTAGCAGCTATATTTTTTTCTTCAAAATATTTTTTTACATATCCAAATGCTGTTTTTTCAGCTATAGTACCTATTGTTCCGGCCTTAAATGTTGTACCCTTTCCAAAAATAACTTCTGTATATTTATGAGCCTTTGCCTGATATTCTCCTGAGAAGTTTAAATCTATATCCGGTTCTTTATCTCCATTAAACCCAAGGAAGGTTTCAAATGGAATATCCATTCCGTCTTTATCTAGTTTTTCTCCACACTGTGGGCATACTTTATCAGGTAAATCAAATCCATTTTTGCATCCATAATCTGTAAAATCTGAATACTTGCAATTTGGACATCTATAGTGTACTGGAAGCGCATTAACTTCTGTTATACCTGTCATATATGCTACAACTGACGAACCAACAGATCCTCTTGAACCAACAAGATATCCATCTTCATTTGATTTCCATACAAGCTTCTGTGCAATAATGTACATAACCGAGAATCCATTTTTTATAATAGAATCAAGTTCCTTATCAAGTCTATCCTGAACAACTTTAGGAAGTGGATCACCATATAGTTCATGTGCTTTTCCGTAAGCAATATCCTTTATTGTCTGCTCACATCCATCAATATGAGGTGGACATTTTTCTGGCGAAATGGGGCTTATCTGTTCACACATATCTGAGATTTTGTTTGTGTTTGTTACAACAACTTCATATGCTTTTTCTTTTCCAAGATATGAGAACTCTTCAAGCATTTCTTCAGTCGTTCTTAAATACAATGGCGCTTGATTATCTGCATCTTTAAATCCCTGTCCAGCTTCTAATATACGCCTATATATTTCATCTTCTGGATCCATAAAATGAACATCCCCTGTTGCCACTACAGGCTTATTAAGCTTTTCTCCAAGTCTTATTATTTGTTTATTTATTTCTTTTAGATATTCTTTATCTGGCACATTCCCATTTCTTATTAAATAATCATTATTGCCAATAGGCTGAATTTCTAAATAATCATAATCTTTTGCTATATTTTCGATTTCCTCATCAGATTTTCCAAGTAATATCGCTTGATAAAGCTCCCCATCACTACATGCACTTCCAAGTATCAGACCTTCAGAATATTTTTTAAACATGCTTTTTAATATACGTGGCTTTTTATAAAAATAATCTAAATGAGAAAATGATACAAGCTTATATAAATTTTTTAATCCAACATAATTCTTTGCAAGTATTATTGCATGATGCGTTCTAAGTTTTTTATATGCCATTTTTTTAGATATTTCATCTGAAGCATATTCTTCTATATCTCCAAGAGTTTTCGCACCTCTTTCTTTTAGCATGTCAATCATAATATTAAACACCTTAACAGTAGTATCAACATCATCTAATGCTCTATGTGCAACCTCTACCTTTATCCCAAGATTTTTAGCTATTCTTCCTAGTTTATATGTCTTATACTCTGGGAAAAGTTCCTGAGCTAAAGTTAAAGTATCTAAATATGTGAAATCAAAATCATAACCTAAAACTTTTGCATAATGTCTTAAAAATCCAATATCAAATGATGCATTATGAGCAACTAAAACAGTATCTTTAATAAAATCTAGCATTTTAGGAAATACATCATCGATTGTTTCTGCATCTCTTACCATATCATCAGTTATATTCGTAACTTCAACTACTCTTTGTGGAATAGGCTTTTCAGGATTTACAAAGGTACTGAACTTATCTATTACTTTTCCATCTCGAATTTTCATTATTCCTATTTCAGTTATTTTCTCCAACTTGGGTGAAAATCCTGTAGTTTCAAGGTCTAATACACAATATGTTGTATCAATACTCTGTCCTTTTATATTTATTACAGATGGCTTTTTATTTGGTGCTAAATATGCTTCTACTCCATATATAACTTTCATGTCAGGATTATCTCTTCCTAATAGCTTATGTGCTTCAGGAAATGCTTGAACAACTCCATGATCTGTTATGGCAATAGATTTCATTCCCCAACTCATAGCTCTCTTAATTAAATCAGTAGCACTATTCATGGCATCCATCTGACTCATTTTTGTATGCATGTGCAGTTCTACTCTCTTTACATCTGACTTGTCTTTTCTTACAGTTTTCTTTAATCCATTTGTTTCAACTATAATATTAGCTATAATCTCAATTTCTCCTGAGAATTTACTATAACCAGAATTTCCGAAAAGTCTTACACCTTTAGCCTTTTTTAGTTTTGATAAAACTTCCTCGCTTTGCTCTGGTTTAAGGAACGATTTACAGCTTATAGAACTAGAATTATCATATAAATCAAAAGAAACTAATGTTTTTCCGCTTCTAAGTTCTTTTGTTTCCATATTAGAAATTTCACCTTCTACAGCGACAGTCCCTTCATAAGGTGAAATATCAGTAATTTTAATAACAGGTTCTTTAATATTACTACTTCTGCCTAATATTAAAAATGGATTATCCTTTTTCCCTTTGCCTTCCTTTTTAGATTCACCATTTGAATCCCCTTGTTTAGATGAAGTATTTTTAGAATAAGGATTACCCATAATCTTCTCAGCGGGCTTTGATTGTGGAGCTTTTGAGAATGATGTATCTGATTTAAGTTCATTTTTTATAACATCAATTCTCTTTTTATGCTCTTCTTCATTTAATTTGAATAACTCTTCATCTGTTATGTTATCAATAAAATTTATTCCATATGTTTTTCCATACATACTTCTTAAAACATCTTGGATTTCTTTGTCATACTTTAATTCCTTAAGCATATGCGATACAACAATCTTAAAATTAAAATTTATTTTATTATCTTTTATTTCATATTCACAATTATTTAACGCTGCTTTTAATAAAGGATGCTTATCACTAACTCTAATCATTATGTTTTCAAAAGCTTCTTCTACTGGCTTCTGCTTTACTTCATCTGTATACATAATGGTTATCTTAGAATCATTTAGGACAAATCTCTCTTTAATAAAATTATTAAGTCCTTCAATTTCATTAAATTCAATGTATTTATCAGACGTAATATTAAGCTCTAAAATCTTACTTTTTTTCTTTAAAACAACTCTGTCTACAATTGCATTGCTTATATTACATCCAGCTTCATAGTCGCTAAAAATTTCATTTATCCTTTTCATTATTCTTCCAAACCTTTCCTACGAATGATCCTTTAGTATCTTTACATTATATAATTAATACTATACTTTGTCATACTATAAAAATAATCATAAATACACATCTTTTTAATAAATACTCCATTTCTCTCTTTATTTTTATCACAGATAATAGCTTATTTGTGATAAATATTATTTAATATTCTTTCCTTGATTTATATTCTCTTGGTGAACATAACATTTTTCTTCTAAATATTTTAGTAAAATATGCTGAACTTGAAAAACCAACTATCTCACTTATTTCTGTAATATTAAATTTATTTTCACTTAGCAGATTAAGACTCTTTTCAATTCTATAGTTTAATAAATATTCAAAAATTGACTGATTCATATGTCTTTTGAAAAAGCGACAACATTCACTTTTACACATGCTAATTTCACTAGCTATATCATCTAGTGTTATTTTCTTATTATAATTTTCATGAATATATGTCACTATTGTTTTTAATCTATCTATATTTTTTATATTAAATTCTAAAGAATTATTGAATTCTATCTTATTATTTGTATATATATTTAGCAATATATTAAGTAATAATATTTGAATTTTAATTTCATATGTATCATGTTTTTCTAAATATAGTTCATATATTGATTTTAAATTTTCTAAAATTTCTTTTTGCCAATCGTATTCTCTAGTTAAATGTATGGAAGATAGGTTATTATTGTTAAATATTTTATCTGTATATTTACTCTTCATTATACTATTTTCATATCCATATATTATTCTTGGATTAAATGTTATTGATACATAAATACATTCATTTTCATTATGCATATGCCCCATATGTAAAGTATTAACATTTCCAAAAAGTCCTTCACCTTCACTAAGATAATATACCTTATTATTAACTCTATATTCAATTTCTCCTTTTAAAATAAGAGTAAATTCAACTTCTGGATGCCAATGCCATATAAATGATCCTCTATCATATTTTGATAATTCTTCATAATTAACTGCTAGTGGGAATTCATAAGTTCCATGTAATTTTACTTCTTTTTTATCATCATTAATTTTTATCTGCATAATAAACCTCAATATAATTATAAAATATAGTAATATATTTATTGTTTTGATTATTATACCACATTATAATTATATTATAGTACAATATTCCTATTATACATGCATGTTATTTAATAGTATATAATTATGAAAGAAGGGATTTTAATGATAATAATTGCTATTATAGCTACAATAACTGCTTACATCATTAAAGGTATGTGCGGTTTTGCAAATACATTAATTTTTAGTTCAATTATGAGCTTTACAAGTAACAATATTAATATAACTCCAACTGAGCTTTTACTTGGATATCCATCAAATATATTTATTGCTTATAAACAACGAAAATGTCTTTCAGCAAGAATATGGCTTCCATTATCACTTTTGGTTATAGCAGGAATAATTCCTGGGGCTATATTTTTACAAATGGTAAACTCTCAATATCTAAAAATATTTTTCGGCTTATCAATAGTTTCTATATCATTAGAAATGTTTTCAAGAGAAAGGCAAAAAGAAAAAAAGAAAAGTTCTAAGTTTGTACTAACAATAATAGGAATCATATCCGGCATTCTTTGTGGACTATTTGGTATTGGTGCATTTCTTGCTGCATACATAAGCAGAACTACTGACAATCAAAATGAGTTTAAGGGTAATTTGTGTATTGTTTTCTTAATCGAAAATACATTTAGAATTATTTTATATATAGTAACAGGAATTATAAATATAAACATATTAAAAGATTCATTATTGCTTATTCCCTTTATGGCTATTGGATTATATATAGGTACTGTATTGTCCAATAAAACAAGTGAAAAAGTCATAAAAAAAGTTGTTATTATACTTCTTATGTGCTCTGGTGTTTCACTTATTATAAATAATATAATTTTTAATCTTTAGTCACTTATTTATAAGTTCATCAAATATAAGTATTATATACTTTTCTACACAGCTATTTCTTAGAAAATTTTAATACATGACAACAGCTTTTTTGAAGGATAGGGCAAACCTATGGCATTCTTAAGCACAATAAAAACCAGTGAATATTAACTTCACTGGCTTTTATCTATACTTAATTTTTTAATAATTATGTTATCATTTATTATAAATATATTAAAATTATCATTTTAATCATAATAAATATATCATTTATTCTAAAAAATATATTATTAAGATGATGTAAAAACTTTTTTATCTCTGCTTTGTAAGTCACATATTTTTAATATACCAAGAAAATGCCTTTGGCTTACAACATTGTTATATACTTTTAACAAATGTCAAGCCAAACGTTTCACTTATCTTGACAATTTGTAAAATTAAAAAAACTAGATATATTATCTACTTTAAAATTCAATTTCTATTTTCATTTAATTCAATATATTTATAATTTTTTTAACAATAAAAACTAATTTCAATAGATAACCTCTTGTAATAGTAAAGTCATATCCATTAAAACAAGTAATATTTTGATAAATTAAAATCAATATAATACTATATTAATTATTATATTGAGGTTCTTCTTGCTTTACAAAATCAAGTCTTGATTGAATCTGTTGTTCTACACCGTCCATTGTACTTGCAATTTGACTGAACATTTGTTTTGCTTCTTGATTATCTGTGTCTAAAGAAAATGTCTTCATATCTGCAGCTAATCCTTTAGCACTAGCTAAAGCTGTCTCAAGTTTAGTTCCTGTTGGCATAAAAATTCCTCCTTACTGTCTATATATTTTTTATTGCAACTATATTGTTGTACATAATCATTTTTAATATTCATTTTATTCATAATGAAATATATTCCTTTTTAAATCTATCCTATGTTTATTTAATCCAAGTATATATGGGTATATAAAAAAGATATAATCACATTACACTAACCATTCATATAATCTGAGTAATTTTCTTTTATGTTATATTAAAGTAGGGAAATATTTGAATTTTCAAATGAATTAAAATCAATATTACTGGTTAAAGTAGATGGGTAAACAATTTAAACTAAAAGGAGACTTTTCTATGACTGCTATTTCAAAGGTAAAAGAAACATTAGCTACACTAAAAGGAGCTGAAGCAACTTTAGAAATGTATTCGTTACAAGAACGTGATAAAGAAGCTAAGACTCTTTACAATGAAACATCTAAAGAAATACATAAAATCAGAAGTGATTTAGAAAAAAGAATAGGATTTATGGAGTTTGAAGAACCACAATACAAAGGTAACTAAGCGAGGTGTCATATGAATTCTTGGCTAATAATATTATTTAATTCAATTGTTCTATTTTTTCTGTCATTAGTTATAACAAAATATATAAAGAAAAAAACATTATCAAGAGCTACTCCATTTGATTTTATTTCTTATACAGTCATTGCTATTATAATTTCTTTAATGTCTTTAGACATGGTTGATAATATTTACTTTGGACTAATTGCATTGGCTATCTGGGCATGTATGCCACTTGTTTTAGATTATGCTTCCATGAAAAGTAAGGTTATCTATAACTTGATACATGGTAAAGAAAGAGTTCTAATTAAAAATGGCAAGATAATGGAAGATAACCTATCTAAAGAAAGAATTACAGGGCAAGAATTTTTACAAGAAATGCGCTCAAAAAAAGCATTTAACTTGGCAGATGTAGAATTTGCTGTAATGGAAACTAATGGAGAAATAAATGTTAGCTTAAAAGCTGATAAGAAACCTGTAACTGCATATGATTTGGGAAAGCAAGTAGCTTCTAAAGCTGAACCACAAACAGTAATTTTAGATGGAAACATATTAAATGAAGGTCTTACTAACGCTGGATTAAACCATAATTGGCTTAAAACTCAATTAGAAATAAAGGGAGTTACGCTTGAAAATGTTTTTCTTGGTCAAGTAGATTCTTCTGGAGATTTATATGTTGATCTTTTTGATGATATGATACAGGTACCTAAAACACAAATTAAGGAAATGCTCTATGCTACCATAAAGAAAAGTCAAGCAGATTTTATATCATTTTCTTTAGATTGTGATGATAAAGATGCAAAAAACATGTATTTACAAAATGCCAAAAAATTAGAAGAAATCACAAAAAAATTAAAGCCATATTTATTATGTTAGAAGGTGAACTAAATGTCAAATATGAAAAAGAAAAGAATGACTGCTGCTCAGCAAGAATATGATAAATTAGTAACTAGTATAGAACCTAAAAGACCAATTTTCATCAATTGTATTAGAGCATTTCTTGTAGGAGGTACAATATGCACAATTGGTCAAATAATACAATGGATTTTCATTAACTATTTTAACTTTGATGAAAAAACTTCAGTATCTCCAACTTTAGTTGTTTTAATATTTTTTGCTGCTTTATTTACTGGTCTTGGAATCTTTGATCACTTAAGCCAATATGCTGGATGCGGAACTGCAGTGCCTATTACAGGTTTTGCTAATTCTATAGCTTCTGCTTCTATCGAGCATAAAAGTGAAGGCTTTGTACTTGGAGTAGCTGGAAATATGTTTAGTCTAGCAGGTGCAATCGTTGTTTATGGAGTTTTTGCAGCTTTTATAGTTGCTACAATTAAAATTACAATAACTTGGTTAGGAGCGATGTAAAAATGCTTAAAGGACATCAATCTTGGGTTTTTAATTCTAAACCTACAATATTATCTTCTGCTGCTGTTGGTGGTCCATTTGAAGGTAATGGTGCTTTAGCTGATGACTTTGATATAATTTGCGAAGATTTATGGCTTGGTCAAGATAGCTATGAAAAAGCTGAAAAAGCTATGCTTGAGCATTCCTGTCAAAGGGCAATACAAAAAGCAAACTTAAGGAAAGAGGACATTAACTTTTTTTTAAGTGGAGATTTAATGAATCAAATCATATCCAGTAGTTTTACAGCAAGAACTTTAGGCGTTCCTTTTTTAGGAATATTTGGTGCATGTTCAAGCTCCATGGAAGGTTTATCATTAGCTGCTCAATTAATAGACAGTAATTCTGCAAAATATGTTGTAGCAGCTGCAAGCAGTCATAATGCAGCTGCTGAAAAGCAATTTAGATATCCTACAGAATACGGAGTACAAAGACCACCTACTGCTCAATGGACCGTAACAGGCGCTGGTGCCTGTGTCCTTGGTCAAAATAGTGATGGTCCTAAAGTAACTTCTGCAACTATAGGAAGAGTCGTAGACATGGGCATTTCTGATCCTTATAATGTTGGTGCTGCTATGGCACCAGCTGCTGTGGATACAATTAAAGCTCATTTTAGAGATTTAAATATCGATGCTACTTATTATGACCTTATCGCTACAGGTGATTTAGGAAAAGTTGGTCATGAACTTGCCAATGCTCTATTTAAAAAGCATGGAATAAATATGCCAATAGATATATTTACAGACTGTGGACTATTAATATATAAGAAGGAACAGCCAAGTTTTGCTGGTGGTAGTGGCTGTGGTTGCTCTGCTACTGTGACTTATGGGCATTTACTTAATCGTATGCGAAAAGGTGAATTAAAGAAAATGCTAATTGTTGCAACAGGAGCATTAATGTCTCCTATATCTTTTCAGCAAAAAGAAAGCATACCTTGTGTTGCTCATGCTGTTTCTATAGAAATGTAAAAAGAGGTGTTTTGAATTATGGAAAAATTTATTTTTGCATTTATAATTGGTGGTTTAATTTGTGTTGTTGGTCAGCTTATAATGGATATTTTAAAAATCACTCCTGCACACACAACTTGTACACTAGTCGTAATTGGAGCAATACTCGGAGGATTTGGATTATATGATCCTTTAGTTAAATTTGCAGGTGCAGGAGCCTTTATACCTATAAGTAGTTTTGGAAATACTCTTGTAACCGCAGCATTAACAGATGCAGAACAAATGGGCTTTATAGGAATCTTTACTGGAATGTTAAAAGCAGTAAGTAGTGGAGTTTCTTCGGCAATAATTTTTGGTTTTCTTGCTGCTCTGATATTTAAACCTAAAGGTTGATAATATTAAATTTATTAATTTTGACCATATTCTATAAAAAGTTATATTTAAAAGATAAAAAATGAATGTATTAAATTAACTAAAAATCTTAATTTAATACATTCTGCATTGTTTACAACTTTATATTCTACGCTTCCACCATCTACAGCCCCTCCATTGCCTCCAGTAAATGATGAATGTGCAAATGCTTTAATAGGAGATATGCTTCATCAGTACGTACAATTGCTACAAAAGAGCCCTCTACATAATTACTTTCAAATAAAATGATCTAATTTTTAAATGTCATATTCCAATATACTGATTTATCAATATCACCACTATTTGTTATTTCTCTATCCTATGCAATATCTTTTCTCACCAATTTTTCAGGATTTCCTGCTATAATACAGTTATTAGGGAATTTTTTATTAACAAGACTATCTGCATCTATAATACTAGCTTCTCCAACTTCTGTACTAGATAATATTTTAGCTTTAATTCCCCCCATACATGTTCCTCTAATATTATATCTTTCTTAGTATTTATCTGATTTCCTGACTTAACATCAAATATAGTTTAATAGCTCTGATAAAATATTCCTATTTTCATCTGTTCCATATATAACAATCTTTCTTTCATTAACATTATTCAAATATTTTTCTAAATTAATACTTTGCATCACATTTTCAAAAAAGCCTGACATAATAATTCCTTCTTTCATAAATATATTGATCTGCTTTAAAATCATTTACTTCTTTTAAATAAATTACGCCACTTTATATTAACTTAATTTTGCTAGAATATTTAATTTTTTCTTTAACTACCTCATATAAATATTCTGTTGCAAACTGAATTTTAGTAGCATTAAATCCCTTTTCCAAAGGATATAAAAAGTATGTATTATCTAACGTTGAAAGTGTTATGCATTCACCTTTTCCACGATAATCATATTCTGTATGAACTGAAAACATACATATTGGTGCAAATGTTAATGTTTTTTGTTTTTCTTCACCATAATCTTTAAATGTAAGTGCAAATCCATTCATATCATGTCTAAGTATTCCTTCACCTAAATCAATAAAATTTACTGCATTAGGAAGCGATTCAATATGCACCTTAATATTAAGTAGATATTTTCCATCTTCTATTTCTTTTATTACCTCTTTTCGCTGCCATTCATACCAATTAGGAATATGTGAAAAATCAATTGTATTATCTGAAATATCTAATAATTCTTCGCCTGCTCTTTCCATCTTCCCATACTTTGTCATATGCCATCTGCTACCACATTTTTTGCATAATATATCAGCATTTTCTGTTTCCATATTGAATTCATTCATGCATACTGGACACTTATATAATGCACCTTCTATTCCTTCTGCTCTTTTCTTATATGTGATTGCCTGTTTTGTTTCATACTGCCACTTATATTCATCATATGTTAGGTATTTTTGTATCTTTGCATTAACTTCATCTAGCGAAACCTCATCCAATTCTTCCTTTGTAAATATCTGCGTGATTTCAGCCTCAAGTCGTGCTTCTTTTCTTATCGCAGTATTCCATATAGGTGACTGCAGATAATTTCCTTTCATATTTAATGTCACAACAGGAACCTTCAGCATTTTTGCAAGTTTCCCAACAGATTCAGGAATTTTTGAACTTGTCCCTACATTTGCATATCGTGCTTCAGGATAATACACTAGTATTCTTCCTTTATCTATAACTCTTTTTATATTTTTAACAAGTGATATGTCATTTACAAATTTTCTTGTTCCAAGACATCCTATCTGACGATACTTCCATTCCCCATAGTATTCAAAGCCTTCAAGCTCTGAAATGTAGTTAGCCGTATAAGGAAACAATGTTAGTGGTGTTACGCAAAAATCTGTAAAAGACTGATGAGTACATAGCACTAAATAAGGTGGTTTTAGCTTTTCCATTCTTACCTTATTTATTTTCAGTTTTGCTCTTTTAGTTACAAAAAAACAATAAGGCCATAAAAACATCATTGCTAATAGATTTTGTTTTGGCGGCATTTTATTACGATCAAATGGTGTTGTTACTATTTTCTTTTTTTTCATAATCATCTTCCTCATAGCTATATTGTAATTTCATCTCTATCCTGCAATAGGTACTTTTTTATAAAAGGTATCCTGCTTAAAATATAATATAATGCTCCTGTAGCCATAAATGAAAATCCAGTAGGAGTAAAATGAAATAAAAACATATTGTGTACCTCAGATGTAACTGGATTATATATTGCAAGTGATACACTAATACCTGCTGCAACACATATAAATCCAATCCAGTTTATGCCTCTGCTATACTCATAAGCATGATACCCTTTAAGTCCAAAAGCAGAACGCAGTGAAATTTTCTGATTACGCACAAAAAAGAAATCTACAAATAAAAGTGCAGATAAAGGTGCATAAACACATGCACTAATAGTTAAAAATGAGCCAAAGTATTCCACTACTTTTCCCCATATACAAAGTATACTTACGTATATTCCTAGTATGGTTATTATTACATGATAATTAGCTTTTTTAAATGAAGATTTAAGCATTACTCCATATAAGTATGAACCAACCGCCTGTGTTCCTATATTAGCAAATGCTACTAATAACAGTGAAGCAAGTGCAAATGCTGGAATTGATAATGCTGCAAGCATTGTTGTAGGATCCTCTGTTACTTTGCCAACTGTATACTGCATAGCAATAGACATTACTGCTCCTACAACAACAAAAAATGAACCTGATAATCCTTGTCCCAGTACACCTGCCCAATATCCAGCATTTTCATTTTTAGTAAGCCTTGGTATTTCTGCCATTCCCCCTATAAGAGTAATTACAAAGGCAAAATTAGCTTCAATAGACATAATATATGGAATAATATTATTTGAATATCCTGTAGTTTTAGGTTTGTAATTCCATATTACATCACCAGGTACTGATGTAAAACCTATAATAACAACCATTATTCCTACTGCAAGAAGAAGTGGTACAAGAAGACGAGTTGTCCAAGTGATTGCACCTATACCTTTATATGCAATTAAAGTTCCTATGAAAACACATAATATTCCTAAAACTACATGCATAAAAGATGGCACTGAAATTCCAAAAAGCTGAGCTAAATTAGTCATAGATGAAGCAAACAAATCTGCACATACTGCATACCACGGATAATTAATTATAATTATTATAACTGCCATTATCTTTACTCCACTCATTCCAAAAACTGAACGTAACCATATCCATATATCTATACCATATCTAACTGAAAGAATAACTGGAAGCTGATATATTGCAAGCATAAGTATTGCACCTATAAATGCCCCTATAAGTAATTGTTTAAATCCTACAAGTGTTGCAAGATATGCCCCTTGAGTATAACTCCATGTTGCAATGCAGTATCCTGATAATATTAAAAATGCATCTAAAAAGCCATATAATTTTTCATTTTGCAGTACAGGAATAATTCCAAAGACTGCTTCTTTTTCTATTTCGTTATCTAAATTATTACTCATGATTATTCCCCCCAGTCCTATAAATAAACTCCAATAATCAGTATTATAATGCATAAAAATATTACTGCTAATGTAAATATGTAATTTGTTTTTGAAAATCTTCTTGGAAATAAATAATCTGAGCTTTCCATTACATTAATTCGCTTCTCAATTTCTTTATCCAACTTATTTTCATAATCTGTTTTTCTAATATCATTCATCTTTTTACCCCTATCTCTATCCTATGTTTTTACTAATAACTTCTTTTTCTTCAGAAAGCCAACAGCTTACAGGACTGATTTCCTTTACATAATTATACATATCATATCTTCTCTTCACAATAAATTAGAATATAATCAAATTAATTATATTCGATTTAGCTTTTCACGTTCTACTTTTGCTCTCACTAGTTCCTCGTGATAAAAATATTAAAAAATATATAAAATATCTTAACTTAATGTCCAATATCTCTATTTGATACTTTTACTTATATTCCTTTATACACATTATGTTACTTGCAAATATTATTTTTTAACTTCTTTTGGTTAATATTCATAAACATCATTATATCATACTCTTTCTTTTTATTTTTAGCGACATTTTTCTGGAGGTGACTGTCACCACTGTTTGCAAAATATGGTATACTTATATAAATATTTATTTTTTGTTTTAGAAAAGAGGAATGTCTATGACTGCTATAAAATGTGAGCGCAGAATTTATGATAATAACATAAATACTCATTCTCATGAATATGCTCAGTTAATTCTTCCACTTCATGGTTCAATGCATATAGAAACTGATTATAGGGAATTAACTTTAAATGATGACAAAATCTTTTTTCTTCCACCAGAATGTACACATAAATTTTCTGTTAATGACAATAATGAATTTTTAGTATTAGATGTGTCTGAATCCATGATTAATAAACCTGATATGTGTAAATTGAATGGAGGATGTGAATTTCTTTTTGATGAAAAATGGAAAGCATTGAGGTTTTTATTGTTAAATGAAGCTAAAAATGCGAATTCTTCATCTGCTATTAATAATTTATTTCTATACTGTTATGATTTAATCAGCAACAAAAGCTTACCTGCTTCTATTCAATATATAAAGAACCATTTTTGTGAAGAAATTAATTTGAAAACTTTAGCAGAAATTGAGCATTATAATCCTACATATTATACTGAATGGTTTAAAAACAATATGAATATGTCGCCAACTGAGTATATACAGCATTTAAGGTTAAAAAAAGCTAAAGAACTTTTATTAAATACAGACTATACAATTTTGCAAATTGCTCAAATAGTTGGATATAATCATAATTCTTCTCTTACACGATTATTTAAAGATTTAGAAAATATATCACCTTTGCAGTTTAAAAGAAAAAATCTAAATATAAGATAAAAAAATCTTTTTTTATGAAAAGTATAATTTCTAAAAAAAGATATAATTATAGCAAAAATATATATTTTTTATAAAATTAAATTTTTTAATAAATACTGAATTGTAAGGAGATTTTTATATTATGATAAATATTCAAATTAATAAAAAATTAAAAGAATTATGTCCACCTTTAAAACTTGGATGCATTGAAGCACATGTAAAAGTAGAAAACAGTAATATTTCTTTATTAAACGAAATAAATGATTACTGCAAAACCATAATTAATGAAATTAAATTAGAAGATTTATCTTCAGTTATGCAGATCAAATGTGGACGTGAATTATATAAAGCTTTAGGAAAGTCACCTGGCAAATGCAGAATGTCATCCGAAGCATTACTTAGAAGAATACTTCAATGTAAGGGAATTTATAAAATAAATAACATTGTTGAAATAAATAATTTAATATCAATCAAATCTAAACTTCCCGTTGGATCATATAATATAAATAATTTAAAAGAACCAATAACCTTATCTATCGGTGAGGAAAATGAGAAATACAAAGGAATTGGCAAAGACCTTATTAATATAGAAAACCTTCCTGTTTTCTGTGATACTTTGGGGCCTTTTGGAAGTCCTACAAGTGATTCAGAAAGAGCTATGATTACTAGAGATGCCAAACATATATTAATGATAATTTTTTCATTTGATTCTAGTGAAATTAATGGATATTTAAACTTTGCTGCACATCTTTTAGAAACTTATGCTCACGGAAGTAATATTGAAAGCAAAATAATTATTTAAAAATGGGTGAATTCTATGAAAGAAAAATTAGAAAATCTTATAAAAACTTTTATTAAAAAATATTCTGAAATCCTTAATACCACTAGTTCATGGAAAGAACCATTAATAATATGCTTATTACTGATAAAGGATGTTGTGGACATGTTTGCAGCTTCATAACAGATTTACAAATAGCCCCCACAAAGAAAAAGGACATTGAAAACTGCTTATATAAAAGTCTGAATATATGCAAGAAATGTGTTTATAAATGTGTAAATGATGCCCTTAAAATTGATTCTTTTGATAGGCATAAATGCTATGAAATGTGCTTAATTAATGATAAATTTCATTCTGATCTTGGACTTGTTGATGTCTGCGGTAAATGCTTAGTTGGTGTTCCATGTTCTACAAAAAATCCAAATAATATCTGATTTGTATAGCTTAAAATTTCTAACCCCAAATATAGACAAGCACCATGTCCTTATTTATATCATGGATACTTGTCTATAAATATCTATTTTGAAAATAAATCATTTTTACTATCAGAGTTCCAAACATATTCAATATGATTAGCCTATTGGTCCAAAAATGTCTAATATCTCAAAATCATTAAATAATAAAACATTTACTTTCATTATTATCATCTCCACTAAAATATGTAATAAGTTTTAATCCCACCATAAGCAATATGATTTATAACCATCTTCAAGTTTTTCAATAGATATGTGCTCATCTATTTCACTTGGAAATGCATCTTTAAACCAATCTCTTATTTCTTCTTCATTTGCAGTTGTAACAACAAAAGCAGTATCTGAATATGGCCATTCTTCTTCAATATCTACATCACATATCTCTATATATACTTCTTTTACATTGTCTTTTTTCTCTATCTCTTTAAAAATATCATAGAATTCTCTAACATCAATTTCATCTGTACATGCATTTGCTGCAAAGGAGCCCTGTACATAATTTCCCTCAAAAAAATC
>SVCF01000014.1 GCA_015058475.1 Clostridium butyricum
GGGTTTATTTATAATGCAAAAAAATATATGAAAAAAATAGTTAAAAAAGACTTGATTTTTATTAGCAGGTTTAAAGCATCAAATTTTTAATACAATACTACGCCTAAGCAGAGAACCCAAATCTTTGATTTGGTGTGAATCGCTTACCCAGCGAATGAATATGAGTCGGGTATTCATATATTGAATTTCTTTGTGTTTCTCTAATCTCATTATTCAATGTAATTTATATTTTTTAGAATACCATATAGCCTAAATATATTTTTTAATAAATTATAATAAACTATGAAGATGTTTTCTTTAAAGATATTCCTTCTAACATTCATAAAATATTAGCTTTATTTCGGTTGTTATCCACTAAACTTAGTACGTCCTTTATACAAGTTGTGTGAAATTTATTAGTTCAATTTTGTTTTCTTTTATATACTGCTTTACTTGTTCACTTGTTAAAGTTGACATCTCTTTGGCTCTTTCTATTGAATATGAACTTAAATTTAATATTTTTTCATCTAAATATGCTGGATGACACATTATCTCCAAAAATTCTCTTTCCGCATTCTTGCTAAATATATCTATTAAATTTTTAGCTTCTATATTATCTCTTCCATAAAACTCTTCTGTAAATATCACTTTCTTATTTAGTTCTTTAAAATTTTCCACATTCATATCATTAAATTTTCTTATAGGTATATTATACTTATTTGCAAATTCCATTACTACTTCCAAAACCATTGGTTCCTTATGTACATGATGATGACTATCAATATGAGTAGGCTTTATACCAAAAGAAAGAAATCTTTCAAATTGAGCATAAAATTCCTTTCTTACATCTTCAATTTTAGCTGTATTCATTATTAAATTATTCTTTTTAAAATTCCCATTTTCATCAATTAAAGATAGTACATCTTTTGATAATGGTTTTCCACAAGTTAATACAAAATGTATTCCTACTCCTAATTCATCATACTCTTTTGATAAATTAGCAGCATATTCTGCATCTTCCATATTACACATAAGCGTAGTTGATTTAACAATCCCATTCTTATGAGCTTCTATTATTCCAAGTGTTACGCCTTTTGATATACCAAAGTCGTCTGCATTTACTATCAATTTCATTATATTTGCCTCCTTGTTGCATTTACTCAAAAGTAACATTATATTAATTCTAGAATCCAAATAACATTGTAACGTTACTAATTTTCTTTTAGTAACGTTACATATTCATTGTTGTATAAGTTAACTACACTTATTATTTAAAAATATATTCTAAAAATCAATATCTATCATTAATTGATAAATTAGTCTATATAGTCACTTCCAATAGAATCAGCTGTTAAAATTGCTGCATAAACATCCTTTGCAGTAACTGGGAATGGCATATTATGTATTGACTCCTCATCTACTGTTGCAGCTTTAGCTACTTCCATTATTTCTTCTTCTTTTATTTCTGTAATACCTAATTGTCTTAGCGTTACAGGAAGTCCTACTCTACAGCAGAAATCTATAACTTCATCAATTTCTTCTTCTGGTGCATCTTCTAATACAAGCTGAACTAATGTACCAAATGCTACCTTTTCTCCATGATACATATGATGACATTGTGGAAGCACAGTAAAACCATTATGAATAGCATGTGCCCCTGCAAGTCCACCACTTTCGAATCCAATTCCACTAAGTAAAGTATTAGCTTCTATAACTTTTTCTACTGCTTTAGTACATACATTTTTTTCTACAGCCTTCATTGCAAGTTCTCCCTCTGTTATTAAAGTGTCATAACAAAGTTCTGCTAGTGCAATGGCTGCAAGTGTTGTTGTTCCTCCAGCACAAGTTTTTGAACCAGACGCTTCACATGCTCTTGCTTCAAAATAAGTTGCAAGTGCATCTCCCATTCCAGATACCAATAATCTAGTTGGTGCTTTTGCGATGATATCTGTATCTACTAATACCAAGTTTGGGTTTTGTTTTAAGAATAAATATTTTTCAAATACTCCATCTTCTGTATAAATAACAGATAAAGCACTACATGGTGCATCAGTTGAAGCTATAGTTGGAACTATAACAACTGGTATTTCTTTATAATATCCAACACTTTTAGCCGTATCAAGTATCTTTCCACCACCAATTCCAATTATAATGTCTATTGCATTTTTGTTACAAATTTCTATTATACGATTAATTTCTGTAGTACAGCACTCTCCATTAAATTTCTCATAAACAACACTGCACTCGTTTTCATTAAAACTATTATCTATTGTTTCT
The DNA here is from genome assembly GCA_015058475.1 of Clostridium butyricum. Lineage (GTDB taxonomy): Bacteria > Bacillota > Clostridia > Clostridiales > Clostridiaceae > Clostridium > Clostridium butyricum_B. Next base: position 2,257 of record SVCF01000014.1, read on the forward strand.
TTTACTCTTTTAAGTCCGCCTTCTGTCACTAGACACAACGCCTTTTTTCCTAAATCAGAAACGTATTTTGATAAATTTGCAAGTTCTCCACTTGCTTGTACATATTTGCTTGGTGAAATAATAATCTTAGCCATACTAATTCCTCCCTCATAAATATTTATTATCTTACTTTTATTCTAACTCTTATTAATCTAATATCCAATATAAAATTTAAAATTTTCAGAAAATATTACATATTTAATTAAATTAATAGATATTATTCTTTAAAGATTTCTAAAATAGTTTCCTTTTCTTCTATTAATTTGTTATAATGATTTAATGAATTAATTTATTATGAAATTTAAAAGAAAGAAATGCACCTATTAATATAGCACATTAGCGGCTACTAAATTCTTATTTGTTTTAATATAACAATCAATTTTTCTATAAATTAGTGGCATATAAATTTTAAATAAAGAAGTGCACCTATTAATATAGCGCGCCTGTAGCTACTGAATTCTTATTTGTTTCAATATTACAATTAATTTTCTATAAGTTACATATAAACTTTAAAGAAGAAGTGCACCTATTAATATAGCGCGTCAGCGACTACTAAATTCTTATCTATATTTAATATTACAATTAATTCCACATAAATTAACAAGAATATAAATTTTAAAGAAAGAAGTGATACATTATAAATACTAATTATAAGAACACAGAAAATAAATTTGAGGTTAAAAATAACATTACCTTTATGACCATATTAAAGAAAAATGGAGGTGAGCTTACTACTAAAATAGATACCACTGATTTAAATAAAGTTAAAAGTGCTGGAGTGTGGTTTGCTGAATGGAATAAAGATTCTAACAGTTATACAGTTCAAAACATAAGCTCAACTGCAGTTAATAAAAAATCCAAACCATTAAAGCAAAGCTTGCAAAATTTTGTTATGGATGCAAATGTATCTTCACCCATTATACATATTAATAAGGATACATTAGATAATAGAAAGTCTAATTTAACTCTATTTAATAGAAATGAAAAAAATGAAACCGAGAAAGTTGATGATAATACAATTGCTATACTATTAAAAGATAAATATGGTAATGTACATTCAAAAGCTCTAATTTCTGCAGAAGATTTAAATGATGTTGTAACAAATGAATATGTTTGGGTTAATCATAAATTAAATGGAGAGCAGTGTGTAGTTGCAAATACTCCAAATGGTAGAGTTCGTTTAGATACAGTAATTATGGGAGCTTCTGAAAATGAAAAAGTTCATCATATAAATCTAAATCCATTAGATAATAGAAAAGAAAACTTAGAAATAAAGGGTGATTCTAACCTTATTGAATTCTAAAATATATTAATTTAGATAATATATTTTTTCAAAAATCAATATACCACTTAAAACTTCATTGTTTTTTGAGGTATATTGATTTTTTACAAATTTTAATATATAATGATTTTAAAATTGCATATTAGCGTTGATTAGAAGTAGTAATAATTAATATATCTTAAGAGAGCTATTGTTTGGTGTAAAATAGTGTTATGTTATTATGAACTTGTCTATGAGCTTACTTGTTAAAAGCAAGTACGGAAAATCCCGTTATAATATCGAGTGAAAAGATTTAGTTTATCTATTTCTTTTAATAAGAGTGGTACCACGGAAATTATGCTTTCGTCTCTTAAATATTAAGAGATGAAGGCTTTTTTTATTTATAAAAATTCAATTGACAGTTGACAATTAACAATTGAAAATGATGGATTAAATAGCTAAAGCTATTTCTACCTTCATTGTTCATTGTCCATTGTCCATTGTCCATTGTCATGGAGGTTTATTAATGTCAAATTATAGTACTAAAATCGATGAAAAATGGCAAAAGATTTGGGAAGAAAACGAAACATACAAATTTGATGATACAAAGCTAGATAAAAAGCTTTATACTCTTGAAATGTTCTCTTACCCATCAGGTGCTCAATTACATGCTGGCCATTGGTTTAATTATGGACCAACAGATACTTGGGCAAGACTTAAAAGAATGCAAGGATACAATGTATTCCAACCAATGGGATTTGATGCTTTTGGCTTACCAGCTGAAAACTATGCCATAAAAACAGGGATACATCCTGAGGATTCTACTTTAAAAAACATTAAAACAATGGAAAAACAATTAAAATCAATGGGTGCTATGTTCAATTGGGAAAATGAATTAGTTACTTGTCTTCCTGATTATTATAAATGGACTCAATGGTTATTCTTAAAATTATATGAAAAAGGATTAGCTTATAGAAAGAAAGCACCTGTTAACTGGTGTCCATCTTGTAATACAGTTTTAGCTAACGAGCAAGTTCTTGATGGTGAATGTGAAAGATGTGGAACTGAAGTTAAAAAGAAAGACCTAACTCAATGGTTCTTTAAAATAACTGACTATGCTGATGAATTATTAGATAAATTAGATGGTTTAGACTGGCCTGAAAAAACTAAATCTATGCAAAAGCATTGGATTGGTAGATCTTATGGTGCACAAGTTACATTTAAAGTTAAAGATTCAGATTTACAATTTGATGTATTTACAACAAGAGTTGATACTTTAAATGGTGTAACTTATGTTGTTTTAGCTCCAGAAAATAAATTACTCGATGAACTTACAACTCCAGAAAATAAAGCTGCAGTTGAAGAATACAAAGAAGCTGCTGCTAAGCAATCTGATATTGAAAGACAATCATCTTCTAAAGAAAAGACTGGTGTATTCACTGGTTCGTATGCTATTAATCCTATAAACGGAAAAGTAGTTCCAATCTGGATTGCTGATTATGTATTAGCTACATATGGTACTGGATGCGTTATGGCAGTTCCTGCTCATGATGAAAGAGACTTTGCTTTTGCTACAAAGTTTAACTTACCAATAGAAAGAGTTATTACAGATAAAGAATTAAATGAACCTGAACTCCCATTCTGTGAACATGGTATTCTTGTTAACTCTGGAAAATTTAATGGTTTAACTACTGACGAAGCTAAAAAAGCCATAGTTACTGAACTTGAAAAAGATAAACTTGGTGAAATGAAAGTTAACTTCAGATTAAGAGATTGGCTTGTATCAAGACAAAGATACTGGGGCGCTCCAATTCCTGTTATCCACTGTGACGATTGTGGTATAGTTCCAGTTCCAGAAAAAGATTTACCAGTAAAACTTCCATATGATGTTGAATTTACTCCAGATGGTAAATCACCACTTAGCAAATGTGAAAGCTTTATAAACACTACTTGCCCATGTTGTGGTAAGCCAGCCAAGAGAGAAGCTGATACTTTAGATACATTTGTATGCTCTTCTTGGTATTATTTAAGATACCCAGATAATAAAAATGCTGATGCACCTTTTGATCCTGAAAAAATCAATAAGATTCTACCAGTAGATAAATACGTTGGTGGACCAGAACATGCCTGCATGCATTTATTATATGCAAGATTTATAACTAAAGCATTAAGAGATATGGGATACTTAAACTTTGATGAACCGTTCTTAAGCCTAACTCACCAAGGTTTAATCTTAGGACCAGATGGTCTTAAAATGAGTAAATCAAAAGGAAATACTATTTCTCCTGATGATTATATCAAGCAATATGGTGCAGACGTATTTAGAATGTACTTAATGTTTGGTTTTGGATACACTGAAGGTGGAGCTTGGAGTGATGAAGGAATCAAGTCTGTTGGAAAATTTGTTGATAGAATTGAGAGAATCTTAGATCTTTCTAGAGAAGCTATAAATTCATCTAAAAATATTAAAACTACAGTAGATGCTGCTGAAAAAGAATTAAACTTTTGGAAACATACTGCAATCAAAGGTGTCACTGAAGATGGTAATAAAATGCAATTCAATACTGCAATTGCAAGACTTATGGAGCTTACAAATGCTCTTAATAAATATCTTCAAGAAAGTGTTAAAAATCCAACATTCTTAAAAGAAACTGTTGTTGATTTCATAAAATTATTAGCATCATTTGCACCTCACTTTAGTGAAGAACAATGGAGCTTACTTGGATACAATACAACTGTATTTAATGAAAGATTACCAGAATTCGATCCAAATGCATTAGTTAAGGATGAAGTTGAAATAGCTATCCAAGTTAATGGTAAAATAAAAGCAAAAATTATGGTAGCTTCTAATTTAGATGAGGAAGGAATTAAAACTGCTTCATTAGAAAATGAAATTATTAAACAAAATACTGAAGGTAAGAATATAATAAAGGTTATTGTTATCAAAGGAAGACTTGTTAATATAGTTGTAAAATAAGAAAAGGGCCTAAGCCCTTTTCTTATTTTACATACTTATTTAATTTTCAAAATCTTTATACATTAAACTAGGTTGAACCCCTGTATTATTTTGATATTTCCCACTATTATATAGGTCATATTCTCCATGTATGTCATGGTAATAAATTTGACATATATCAACATTTGGATAGATTTTTATTGGCTGTACGCAGAATATTTCTAAAGTCCAATACCCTGCAAATCCTATATCTCCAAATCCTGCTGTAACATGTATAAATAGTCCAAGCCTTCCTGTTGAAGATCGACCTTCAAGCATTGGCACAAATTTCTCTGTTTTTGTGAATTCATTTGTTCTTCCTAAATATAATTTACCTGGCTCTAATACTAAACCATCTTCTGGTATTATTATCTTCTTTGTTTCATTAGGTTTTTTCATATCTAATAGATTATTCTCATAAACTAATAATTCATTATGTAATGATAAATTATAGCTATTTGGATTAACCTTTTTTTCATCAAATGGTTCAATAATTATATTATCACCAATATTCTTCAATATTTCTTTTCCTGAAAGTATCATATATTGTCCTCCTAAAGTTTTCATACAATTTTAGCATATAAATTAATCATTTAATATTGATTTAAACTGCATAAGTACATTAGTTACCAAATCTTCATTAAGCGGCCTATAATTTCCAATATTTCCAGACATATCTAGAGCTTCATAAAGCTTTTTGCTCATTTCAACCCAATTTTCTGGTACAAATATCCAAAGTAAATCTTCATATTTACAACTGAGCAAAAAATGTTCTACTCCCCAAAAAGAATATTCTTCAATTTCATGTAAAGTATTAAACTTTTTATAATCTTCAACAACTTTTAATGTCAATTCATACCCATATGTATCTACAAAGAAAAAATCAAATTTTTCTTTTTTAGCTTTATAAGCATCAATATTTATTATTTTTATTTTATGGTTATCTTTAAAATGCTTTTTATAAATTTCTATTATTTCTTTACTAATCTCATATACAAGTATTTCTTCAACACTATCTTTCTTTGCCATCTCTTGAACAACATATCCAAATCCAAGGCCAACAACTCCAACTTTACCTCTTGCATATTTAATAGCATTATATGATCCTTGTATTTCTTTTGGTGATATCTCCATAATAAATTCTTTACCTTTAAAAAGTTTTATTCTATCAAATGAATAATCCTCACACATTTCACACATATATCCATTGGTTTCTTTAAGATTAACTTTGTCTTTACATACAGAACATCCTTCAAATTCTAATTTATTTATTATGCTATTATATTTCTCTATCTTTTCGTGTATAAATCCCAAATTATATGGCTTCATGTCTTTGGTTCTCCTTTTCAAATACTATGTTCTGTTAGTCTATATATATTAATATTTTGCCTGTAACTATCTTATTTACTCACAATTTCTATATAGATTATATAAAAACTTATCATAATTTTTTAGTATAATCTATACTTTTATCACAAATTATATAAATGAAATGTTAATTTCACCATTACAACTAATTATAATTATTCTTTAATATTTAACCACCTTTTTATTTTAAATTATATATGTTATACTCTTTATATTGACATAGTGTCAAATTTTTTAACAAAGTAGGTGTTAATATGAAAAATGTAACAATTAGTGAAGAAGCTTACAAAGAATTTAAAGGTTTCTTAGAAGAAAATAATATATCTGATTTTAATATTAGAATAAATTTCGCTGGTTTTGCTTGTAGCGGACCAATTTTCAATATTTCTGTATCACAACCAACTGATGCGGACGAAGTTGAAGCAATAAATGATATATCATTTATATACGAAAAAAGCTTAATTGATCAATTTGGTGGCTTCATTATTCTTTCTAGTGAAGAAAATGAAGGTAATGGATTAAGTTTAAAACCTGTAATAGCACCAGAAGGTGGCTGTGGTGGTTCTTGTAGTGGATGTCACTAAAAGAATTTACAATTAAACTCTACAAATTAAGGTTGCATTTATTTAATGCAATTGCTAAGAAGAAATCTATATAGATTTCTTCTTTTTTAATTGTATAAGGTGAATTACTGAATACTTTAAATAAACAACTTCTCTATCTCAAAGCATCAAACATCATCTGTCTTAATTTTCCATTGTATATTTACATATTCATCACTTATATCATATATTCCCTCGAGTATATCAATCCAGTAATGCTTCTTAATCACTTTTTTTTCCTTTTCTTCTCCTGTACTTCCTTGCAATACCCTATCATTAAAATCATTAAAATAATCATATATCTTTTTAGACATATTATACATAGCTTCAAAACATAATTTATCTTCATCAATTAATGCTAATTTACTTTGTTCATTTCTCATTTCATTATTTAATGTAGAAATAATATACTCTTTAATTTGTCCATGTATATCATTTTCAATAGCTTTATTTGTATCAATAGTTTTATTAAAAAAACTCAATCCTTTTTGAGAATATGATGCATATCTTTGCCATAATCCTATTATATCACCTGCAATAATATCATAATTTTTATATAATTTTAATAATTCTTCATTTTTTATGTTTCCATCTTTTAAACCCTTAGAGAGTATTTCCATATTACTTTCATTTCTTTGCCTAATCTCTTCTATATAATTGTAGGACTGTTGTCCTAATTTGTATTTATAAGAACTTACCTTATATAATGAATAAATATTTAAAATTATGCTTATTATAAGAACTGAGACTATAGCTATTGTATGATCTTTCTTGGTAAATTTCGTTTTCAAAACAATAGTCCTCCTCTCCATTGTATATTTTAACATACAACCTTGATTTTAACTACTTAAAATTATCGCATTAATTCTACCTGTTTATAATAATAATGACATTACATTTGAAATTTTAGCATATATAAATAATTAGGGACTGTCGCACACTTATTAATATTTACATTACAAATTCTAATTTGTGCGACAACTCCAACTCCATAAAGTTACCTTGCCCAATCATGGATAACTTCATTTACCATTTGTAATCCTAAATTTCTCTCTACATCATAAGTTTTTTCACTATTTATTCTTTTTACTTCTCCACATGGATCTTTTAACGATAGTTTTTCATTTCCTGAAATCACCCATAAAGTCTTTTTGTTAATTGGCTTTATTGATAATTCTTCTTCTCCAACCCCATCTGTAAAATAAATCAACACTGAATTTCTTAAGTTATTATCTGATATATACTTAAATACCGGTGAAAATTTAGTTGACCCATTGTCTTTACTTCTCTTTCTAATATCATTTTTATTCTTTAGATTATAAAGTGCTCTTATTTCATTATCACATTCAATAATTGTTACATCATTTTTTGTAACATTTGTTATTCCTAATACTTCTATCAGTATTTTTTCTACATCATCATCACTCATACTTGCACTGATATCTATTGCTACTATTACCTTCGTATCATTTTTAGGTAATCTTCCCCTTATATCTAACCTTTCTGGTTGTCTTCTATCTCTTCTTGTAATAGTTTTTTTATGACCATACTTCACATTAGGAAGTATATTTTTCAAAATAACCTGCCATGGTATCTCCGGACTTTCATTATATGATAATATTATATTCTTCAATGTTTCTGGAACTTTTTCATTATATGCGCTAATTGCAGTTTTTTCAGTTAAACTTTTAATATCATCTTCTGCTATATCTATTTCTCCCCATAGCTCATGTGCTTTTTCCATATTCAATTCATATTCATCTTTATCTGTACTTATTTTTTCTTCTTTTATTCTAGATTTTATTGACTTATGAATTATTTCAGCATATTCTTCAGCACTTCTATTTTCTTTAAGTTCAATATTGTATTCCATATTAATACTATGAAGCTTTTTACTAAATCCAGGCAAATTCTTTATATATTGATTTATTGATATATCTAAAGCTGTACTAATTGCCTCACTACAAAATCTGCCTTTCATAACTTTTGCTCTCTGAAAATGTGAATTCATAATATGATAAATTTCATGTTTTAATAAGGCTGACATTTCTCTTTTATCATAAATCAAAAAAAGATATGGATTAAAATACATATTAAATCCATCTAATTTGGGAATAGTTCCTATAGGATATTCCATATCTATTCTTATATTTCTTTTTACTCTAAGTAAAAACTGACCAAAGAAAGCATCTTCACTTTGTAGCAAAAATAATATTATATCTTCAATTAAATCAAAAAACCTTCGTTCATAATTTCCTTTAAATTGTTGTGCACTATTAAAGTCATAACATTCTTTTAAAAGTAATTCCCTTTTATCATTAAAATCCATTTTTCATCCCTCACTTAAAGATATTAAAAAATGCTTCTAAAAAATTCTCATTATCCAATAAATCTTCATATAATTTATTTTTATAATCTCTTTTTATTTCCTTCATTATTCCAAGTCTTAAATCCCTTGGATATAAATTTATGAAGCTTGAAAATAAATCTATATTTCTTTCATTTGTGTTTTCATTAACATATTTCAAACAACTCTTACATAATATATATAATCTCGAATGATTTTCTTTATTAATTTTTTCCTTTAGTTCTACGTTCAATATGTCATTTTCGAAGATTTCTTCAACTTTTACTAATGGTTTTCTTTGATTAATAATAAAATTACCAAAATCATTAGCTATGTTAGCTCCAACATTCCCTTTTACAGCATTTAAAAAGATATTAAATGAATATTTTTCTTTGTTCTTTATATATACACTGTATGCCTTAGATACCCTCTCCCAACTTCTAGGTGTTGCCTTGATAGTATCTCTAGAATCTGGTGTATGTAGATATTGTGGAAATGTTGATAAAAATTCTATAATATGCTCGTGTATATTTCCATTCTCACTCATTCCCCATTTAATCCATTCTTTTATATCTGAATCTAATTGAACCCAAACGAAACGATCTTCTTGTGCAGGATCCATATCAACTACTTCATATTGGCTATTATAATAACCATCATTTTTATTAGATGGATTCATTGCCGCTATAACTTTTACTCTTTCATCTAAAACATAACCATTTATTTCTCTGTTTAATATAAGATTCATCAATTCTTGTGCAACTGTATGATCACATCTATTTAATTCATCAATAAATAAAATTACATTCTTATGTTTTTCTTCTTTTAATGCTTTATTTATTTCTACTAATTTATGATGAGTAGCATATATAGTTACATTATCTTTAACTATTGGCAATCCTCCAATTTCTCCTTCTTTTAATAAGTTTGCATCTATATTAACTAAATGGTAATTATTTTTATTGGAAATATACTTTACTAATGCTGTTTTTCCTATTCCACTTTCACCAACAATTAATGGCACATCATTAGTTTCTAAGATTAGTTCTACTGTATTTAAACATTCTGAATACTTCATAACTTCACCTCATTTCATTACATTGATAGTTTATAATCTACTACTATCTTTTTAACTTTTTTGCATCCATATTCTCTAATAAAATTGATTTTATCCATTTCTAAAACTTCTAATTCTATAAAATCTTTAATATATTTTTCTTCTACATTCTCATCTTTTACTTTATCTATCAAAATTTCTATAACTAATTCCACATCTATACTTTCATACACATATTTAACTACATTTATATTCTCACTAATAAATGCTTTAAGCTCATCTAGATCATAGTTTGAGATATAGTTTATTGCTTCACCACTTGCTTTAATTGCTAGTTTTTTTACTTCTAATGTAGGATTTTTAATAAATTTTATTGCTGCATAATAATTTTTTATTGCTTCTATTTGTACTTCTTTTGATGGATTCTCTATATATTTAATTGAATCATAATCCATTTTTACAGCCAGAAGTTGAAGTTCTTCACTTGGATTTTCTACAAATTGAATAGCCCAGCCTTTTGACTTTATTGCTTCTTTAATTACTAACTCACTTGGATTTTTTATTAAATCCAAAGAATTCCATAAGCTCTTAACACATAATATTTTTACTTCTTCATTTGCATTTTCTATATATTTAATACTTAATGGTGAGTTCTTAATCGCTTCTATTTGGATTTTTTCACTTGGATTTTTTATATATTTAACATTATTTCCATTGTTTTTGACTATATATAAATACATTTCTTCTGTAGGATTTGAAATTTTATTTATATATGATGGTTTATTTTTTAAATTTAAAAATATATCGTCACTATTCATTGTCTTCCTCCCTTATATTATATTTATTTAATAAACTTTATTAGTTAATAATACTATTCTATCATATAGTTCAAAAAAAATATGTAGATAGTACTATACCATCTACATATTTTTATTCTTTATATTTTTCAATGTCACGATTTATTGAGAATAGTAAACTATTAAGTTCCCAAACTTCTCCTTCTTCAATCAATTTATTTAGTATCTTTTGATATCTGGCTGCTTCTGCATTCTTTCCTAAAGATATCAATGTTAAGAGTGAATTCATTATACTTGATATTAAATGAGATTTTACTTCAAATAATTTTTGGGCATCTTTAATTTCATCCTTAATTTCTAACATTTCCTCATCTAGTCTAAATGCTGCATCAGCAGAACTTTTAAGCTTTTCTTTTAAGTTCTCTGGTATATGTTGTTTATATTTATAATTTAAAGAATGCTCTATTGTCGCCCAGAAATTCATAGCCAATGTTCTAATTTGAAATTCTGCTAATATTTCAACTTCTCCCTCAGCCATATTAAGTGGATATTTTATTATCATATGATAACTTCTATAACCACTTTCTTTAACATTTCTTACATAATCTTTTTCATAAAGTATCTGCATATCCTTACGTCTTCGTAAAATTCCCACTACTGTATCTATGTCATCAACAAATTGACACATGATTCTTATGCCTGCTATATCTTCTAACTCATACCCTATTCTATCTAGTGGAATTTCAAATTTATTGGCTTTTTCAAGCATACTTGAAATTTCTTTTACTCTTCCTGTTACAAATTCTATTGGAGAGTATTCATTCTTTTTCCTATATTCTTTCCTAATTGATTTCAATTTAACTTTTAACTCATCTACTGCTTGCTCATAAGGCATTAAAAAAGTTTTCCAATTATTTATTGCCATATAAATATTCCCCTTTAATTACATCGTCTTTATTATTATATCAGAAACTTAGAATTATGTATCATAGAACATAATAAATTTATAAAAATATTTATATATTATATCATATATAATTACTTTCTATGATATAATATATAATATATATTATATATTATGTAATATGTATGTATATTTTTACATTCGAATATTTGTATAATAATATGAGGTGCATGGTAATGTATGAAACTATGAAAGATCACATATTTGATAAAAGTGTAGTCTGTCCTGTATGTAATAATCATTTTAAAACAAAAGCTGTAAAATCAAAATCGCCAAGAATACTATCTAAAGATTCTGATTTTTTCATTAGATATAATATAGCAAATCCATATTTTTATGATGTTTGGATTTGTAACTCATGTGGATACGCTGCAATGAAATCAGATTTCGAAAAATTAAGATCTTTTAGACAAGAACTTGTTCGTAGTAATGTAACACCTAAGTGGAAACCTAGAGAATATCCAGCCATATTAGATGCAAACATGGCTATAGAAAGATATAAATTAGCATTATTAAATGCAGTTTTAACAAAAATGCCTTCTAGCACAAAAGCTATGATTTCTTTAAAAATTTCATGGATGTATAGGTTCCTAGAAGATAGTGAGCATGAAAATACTTTTTTAGTCCAAGCTCTTGAAGGATTCAATGATGCATATATTAACGAACCATTCCCTATATATGGACTACAAAGAGATTCATTAATGTATTTGCTTGGGGATCTTAATAGAAGGATTGGAAATGATGATGAAGCATTACGTTGGTATTCTAAAGCTATAGTTGGTATTAATACTTCTTATAGAATTAAAGAATTAGCCCGTAATGGAAAGGATCTTATAAAAAGAAAAAATAATTAAATTTTACTTTTGGAGGTATAGTATGAGCTTATTCAAAACTAAAAATATTAATTCGACTAATAAAGAAATCATAGAACCTGCTACTATTATCAATGATTTAGATAAAAACGAAAATGATTTTAGTGAATTAAAATCCATCTCTAGTAATATTAATAGTAATATTAACGATATTAATTATTCTGTTAATTCTTTAGTCTCTTCTAATAAAAGTCAGACTAAAGAGATTCAAACTACTCAAAATATATTGTCTAACTTTAGTTCTAATATGGAAGATTTAGCACTTAATATTACAAATGTTCATATAAAAGTTTTAGATACCGATAAATTGGCTGATACTGGACTTAGTACTCTTAACAATCTTGATACATCACTAAATCAACTTGAAAATGCATTTGGTATATCAACAACTACCGTAAATGCATTAGTTTCTAAGCTTGAATCAGTAAATAGTATCACTGATTCAATTAGTCAAATAGCAGCTCAAACAAATTTATTATCATTAAATGCTGCTATTGAAGCTGCTAGAGCAGGCGAGGCTGGTAAAGGTTTTTCTGTTGTTGCTGGCGAAGTAAGAAAGCTTGCTGAAAATTCCAAAGAAGCAGTTCAAAGTATAACTAAAATTTTAGATGAAATTAAAGTTGATATACTCAGTGCTTCAAATGCAATGAATTCTGGTAACTCAGCTATAACAACTCAACATAACTCAATAGAAGATGCTAAAAGTAATTTTTCTGAAATAAAGACATCTATAGAGGAAGCAACTGATGAAATCTTAACTTGTATTGAAAATCTTACATCAGCTTCTTCTGAAAAAGATCATGTCATATCATCTGTTAATAATTTAAGTTCATCTTTTGAAGAAAATGAACATTTAGCAGAAGATTTATCAAACAAAGTTAAGAGTGAAATCGAAAATGTAAATTCACTTACTAATTCTATATCAAAACTAGTTTAATAATTAATTATAATAAAACCAAAATAAGTCAGAACATTTTCACAAAAATGTTCTGACTTATTTTTTTAAAAAATTTGTTTAGGGTTAAAATTAAGATAATCAGCAGAAGTCAATATATATTCTATTCCATCTATTTCACCCTCAAATAACCTTCCAAATAATACAGGTCCATGTAAGTGTCCATATATAACTTTCTTAACATTAAATTCTTTGAGTATTTTGATTATTTCTGTTTCTTCAAACTTTTCATTTGTAGGTGGATAATGTAACATAACTATTATATTATCATAATTATCTTTTTTAGCTGCTTCTAATGATAATCTAAGTCGTATTAATTCTCTTTTGTATATTTTCTCATCCTTTAATGTGAAATTATTAGATCCCGGACAAATCCATCCTCGCGTTCCACATATAGCATAATTGTCATAAATATAATAATTATTTTGAATAAACTTTGTTTTTTCATACATTGAGTTTAACTTAGATATACTAGTCCACCAATAATCATGATTTCCCTTACTTATAATCTTTCTGCCTGGCAAATCATTAATCCAGTCTAAATCATATACACTATCCTCTGCCTTTAGAGACCAAGATATATCTCCAGCAATAAGAACTGTGTCATTATCAGTTATTTTTTCTAACCAGTTATTCTTTATTTTTTCACAATGATTTTTCCACTTATCTCCAAATATATCCATAGGCTTTTCAACGTTAAAACCTAAGTGTAAGTCTGAAATGGTATAAAGCGCCATTTTTTTCACCTTTCTGTACTATAACCGTCTTATTTGTATAAATGTAATCTTTACTTCAAATTTTTATCTAAATCAGTAACGAATGCAATTACATGCGCTACCGTTTCATATAATTCTGTAGGTATTTCATCCCCCACATCAACATTACAAAGTAAATCTGTTAATTCTTTATTATAAACAATTGGTACTTTATTTTCTTCTGCTCTTTCAAGTATTTTATCAGCAATATGCCCCATACCAGATGCTGTGACTATTGGAGCATCACTATTATATTCGTATTTTAATGCAGCTGCTTTTTTTCTCTGATCCATAACTTTTGTTACTCTCCTTACACTTTTATCTACTCCCTCATATCCCATTACAGCTATCTAATTATTATCTATCCTATATTATAATTGTTCAATTTATTTTATAGAATAGTTATCCTAGCTATTCTATAAAATAAGTTTTTAAGTAAATAAATATAAACTAAAATACAAACTTTAAGATTTTTCTTTTTCATTTTACATTGTTAACAGTCTCTTGTAAATTCTTTTATACCATTATATCTATATTAGAAAGATTAATATCATTAAAGAAGTCTCTACAAGTTACTATATTTGCTGGATTTTCTTTTGCCGATACAGTAACATTAACATAATATCCTGTTGATGCTAACCCAGTTATTAATTTGTCTTTATTTTTGTTAAAAATATTAGTAAACTCACTATCACATTTTAATTTTATATCTATTTTAGCTGGAGTCATAGTTATATAACCATCAATTTCTCCTAGATTAACAGTTTTAACACTAACAACCATTTTAGCATTAGTACGGTCAATTTTCTTACCATCTTTTCTATTATCCTTAATGATTAATTGACATGGATATTCGTGCAAATTGCTTTGTATTGGGAAATTAACATAATAGTATTCATTACTTATTGTATTATATACTTTTATATCACTTATATTTTCTCTTATTAAATTTGTTATTTTGTCATAAACATCTTCTTTTAATTCAGTATGCGATAATAAATTTTTAACAATATCAGCAACATTATTTATTCTTTCCCTTATTTGAACTTTTATATCATCTTTGTTATTTACTAATCCTTTTGATAAATTATCAATCTCAAAATCTTTTATTTCAGAAAGTTCTTTTTTAATTTGATCATTATTTTGAGAAGAATTAGATTGAGTTACTTCTATATCTCCAAACTTTTTATTTACAAATTTAGTTAACTCTTTAAATTCATCGCTTGTTAGCACAATTTTCTTTCCTTCTTGAGTAGATAAAAATTGTTCTATTTTAGTCTTTACAGAGCTATCTTCAGTTTTTTCTGATTGATTATTTAATAATTCTCTAATTAATTTGTCTTCATCTAATATATTTTTTATTGTCTTAAATGTGTCATTGTTAAGATCTAATTTTTCAGCTAATTCTTTTGGTAAGCTTAAATTTTCTTTGCTATTAATCACAATTTCCTTTGGTATTATTTCTTCAGTTTTACTAGATTTCTGCCCTGCTAATGTTCTTAATATATCCAATACATCTACTTTCTTAGTGGAGGGATCATTGTCATTATATACCTTTGTTGCCAAGGTGCCTACATTATCTGATTGACCTGAACTTGAAAGATTCTCAGCAATATTTCGAATATTATTTGCTGTATTCTCTGATGTATTAATCTCCTTTAGTGTTAAATCACTTTGCTTTAAATTATCATTTAGTTTTATTAAAAGCTTTTCTATTGAATAATCTTCTTTAAAAAGCTTATTAAAACTTTTTATATTTTCTTCTGATAATTCAATATTATTTTCTATAAATGCTAATATATCATCAGCTGTCATATTTTTAAACTGATTTAAAAATTTTGTTAATAGCTCTTTAGCTGCTTGACCTTCTCGACTATTTATATCTATGTTATTACTTTCTAAATAACTCTTTATAAAATTATCTATTTCTTCAGGATTACCATTCATTTTCTCGCTCAATTGAATTAATCCCTTTATATGATTTATATTTTCTCTTGTTAATGATATATTATGTTTTACCATACTTTTCAATATATTTATATCTTCTTTAGAAAGACCTTCTTTTTCTATTATTTCTTGAAAATTTTCATCTTCTAAAGCTACTTCACTTGCATTTTCTTTTAAGATCTTTAATTTTAATTTTCCATTTTCAAATCCCTTAACTTCAAACTTTAGAAGTTTTAATTGATCTAGATTTATACTATCATCAGTTTCAGCAATAAATTGCCAACCATCAGATAACCTTATTGTAATATCCTTTCCTTCACCCTTATCAACTACTCTTCCTGTAAACTTCTCTCCTACTTCAAATGTTAATTTGCTGGAAAGTTTTTTATTATTATTAGCATATCCATTATTAATATTATAAATTCCAGGCATAGTTTTCCTCTCCTAACGCTTACTCTTATATACTTATCGGATAAATATCATATAAATTAATATTGGCAATATCTAAAGTTATTTTTTATTTTAAACACTATAATTTTATATTCTTATCCTTAATATAATTTAAGAGTAAAAAATAGAATTATCCCTTCATATATTAGCGGATTTTCTATCCAATAATATATAAAATTATAATTCTATCTACTTATATCCTAACTATTTAATTTCAATTTTATTATAATTCTTTTTACCTCTTTTAATTAAAGCAATATTATCTTCAAAATCCTCTTCTACTAATAATCTATTAACATCTTCAACCTTAACTCCATTAATAGATAATCCACCTTGTTCTATTAATCTTCTACCTTCTTTTTTAGATGGTACTATCTTAGTTGCTGCAATTACATCTAATAGAGTCTTTCCAAGATCCTCTCTTGATATTGTAACAGTAGGAACATTTGACATATCTGTTCCACCAGCAAATAATGCTTTAGCTGCTTCTTCTGCTTTTTTTGCTTCTTCTTCACCATGAACAAGTTTTGTTACTTCATATGCAAGAACTTCTTTTGCCTTGTTTATCTCAGAACCTTCAAGACTACCTAATCTTCTTACTTCATCCATTGGTACAAAAGTTAATAATGCTAAACATTTTTCTACATCTGCATCATCCACATTTCTCCAGTATTGATAGAAATCAAATGGTGATGTTTTATTTGGATCAAGCCATAAAGCTCCCCCTACAGTTTTTCCCATCTTTTGTCCTTGGCTATTAGTTAATAATGTACATGTCATAGCCATCGCTTGACCTTGAGCTTTTCTTCTAACAAGTTCAACACCTGCAATCATATTTGACCATTGGTCATCTCCACCTAATTGCATTTTACAATCATATTTTTGATTTAATTCATAGAAATCATATCCTTGCATTAACATATAATTAAATTCTAAGAATGATAATCCCTTTTCTAATCTTTGTTTGAAGCATTCAGCTGTTAACATTCTATTTACTGAAAAATGTACTCCCACTTCTCTTAAAAAGTCAACATAGTTAAGATTTAATAACCAGTCTGCATTATTAACTAAAATAGCTTTATCATCTGAAAAATCTATAAATCTAGACATTTGCTTTTTAATTGAATCTACATTATGCTGAATATCTTCTTTAGTAAGCATCTTTCTCATATCAGTCTTACCACTTGGATCACCTACCATAGCTGTACCGCCGCCAATTAAAGCTATTGGTCTGTGCCCAGCTTTTTGCATATGAGCCATAAACATCATTGCAATAAAATGTCCTACATGTAAACTATCTGCTGTTGGGTCAAACCCTATATAAAAAGTTACCTTTTCTTCTTCTAATAATTTTCTTGTTTCTTCTTCATGAGTAAATTGTTTTATGTACCCTCTTTCTAATAGCTCATCTAATACACTTGCCACTACAAAAACCTCCTAAATTTTTATTCTTATGAAAAGCAAAATATGTTTATCTTGTGTTACTAATTAAAATAAAATTGTTATACGAATCTTACCTTTTTATAAAATATTTACATAATAATTATAAACATAATATCACTTATTATAGTATATCCCTAACCTCTTAATTTGGCAATAATGCAAATCGCCTTGTAATTTACAATTAGAGATAATTTTTACTTAGCTATTTGTTAATTATATATGGGCCTGGAAGTATTACTTTAAAACTATGCTCAACTCTTGAATTAATAAATTTTACTTTTCCCTTTCCTCTAAATCCACTTTTAATTCTAAAAAAACCTCTTCCATTATTTAAGAATCTATTCTTCTCATCTATTGTTATTAATTTTTCATATAACCATATATTTCTTCTATTATAATTAGTACTTTGTCCTTTTATATTATAATCTATAAATTCTCCTGGACTACATACCACAACACTAGTTTTTGTTATACTAATCTCTATTATTCTATTTAAATCAAAATACTCCCTATATAATACTGCATTTTTTACTGCTTCTATAATGGAAAGAAGTGAGTATCCTTCTGGTATTAATTTTTCTATTATTTCTTCAGCTTTATCTATCATGGATAAAAGATTTCCTTGTACAATATAAACTTCTCCATATTCATTATTTAATTTATCAATTATCTTAATCATATTATTAGGAATACATAAGGAATTTTTATCTGAAAAAACTAATAAGCCACCATACGTACATCTTAATTTAGACTTTTCTTTATCCTCAAATAAAATACCTGTAGTTAATAACAAAAACTTTCTATTTTCTTCATTTATCTTTATTCCCTTTTTCTCAAAATAAGTAGTAACTAAATTCATATTTAACATACTCTCATCACTTCTCATTACTGGGCATGTTTCTATTGTTAAGCTTAGATTCTCTTCAAATGCTGCCACAAGTTCTTGCTTTCTCATAACATCAGTTGTTGATCCTCTCCTTATATAAAATGCACCATTTTCTCTAACTTGATAAGGCTTTTGTTCTCCATCATAAATGCAAATTACACAAACTTTCTTTTTTTCTATTTCTATAAATTCTACTTCTATTGGTATTGGGGGTTCACACCTACTTGTTATTATCTGCTGAACTTGTTCTTCTTTGAACATATCTTCATCATTTATTCCAACTATTCTTTTAGTCTTATCTTCTATTCCAATTATTATATGGCCTCTTCCTCCATTTGAATTTGCTATAGCACATACATCCTTAGCTAGTTCTTTTTTACCTGTTTCATTCCACAATTCAAGTCTTAATTTAAAATCTAATTTAGGTCCTTCTTCTCTTTTTAATATTGAATTTAGCTTTCTTATATCCATAGATATCCTCCATTAGAAATTCCATCATCTAGTATAATTATATTATAATAGATGTTTATTAATATTATCTATAACTAAATAAGTAGGCTAAAAAACTAAATTTTTATATAAATTTAATAAAAAAAGAAGCCTGCCTCTACTCTTGAGGTAGCTTCTATATACTATCAATGCCTGTAGTATCTAATTTTCATCATATGAGCTCACAATTCTATTTTTCCCCAACTTCTTTGCCTTATAGAGCAAATTATCTGCTATTCTTATTAATTCATTTATATTTTCGCCATTTAACGGAAAATAGGATATTCCAAAGCTAGCTGTTACTGATTGTTCTTTTCCTTGAAAACTTACCATAGAGCTTTCTATAGAACGTCGTATTATGTTAACCTTATTATATACACTTATTTCATCATCAAAATCAGTAATATATAATATTATTTCTTCTCCGCCATATCTAGCAATTATATCCTTATCACCCAGCCAATTCTTTATAATCTTAGCTGTATTAATCAATACTTTATCACCAAATTGGTGTCCATAATTATCATTTACCTTTTTAAAGTTATCAATATCAATCATTACTATTGCAAATTTTTCTTTATTATTTTCTTTTGTAACCTTATCTATAAACTCAAAAAAGTATTTTCTATTATATATATCCATTAATGAGTCTATCTGGGTTATTCTTTCTAACTGCTTATATAAATAAGAATTTTCTATCGATATTGCAATCTGATTTGCAATAGATCCTAAGAATCTCTTTAATTCTATAGTCATAAATTTATATACTTTATGCTCTACAATTATATACCCCATAAATTTATCTCTAAGAAGTATGGGAACTCCCATTACAGAATGAATATCTATACATTCCTCTCCTATTGTTTTTATTGATTCTTTAGAATTAATTAAAAATTCTTGACCTTTATGAATACATTCAATTTCTTTCGAGGTTAAGTTTATCTTAAACCCTTCTATATTTGTAGCTTTTATAACAAGTTCATTATCTTCCATTAAAAAAATAGTTGAATACGCTACTCCAAGTATACCTATTATCATATCGTTAATCATCGGTATTAAATTATCATCACTAAAAAATGTATTTATATACTTACTAATTTCCACAATGTTAAATAGAGAATTATTTGAATTTTCTAGTTTAACATTTCTTTCACATAATTCTTGTCTATTTTTCTCAGAAAATCTTTGATATGCTTCATATTCATCTTTCAAATTATTATAGAGTTTTTCATAATCCTGCATTGTCCTATCACCACTTTCAATTTAACCATCAAGTGCTAACCTATTTTATATAATATAATTATACTATATTATATGATTAATTATAATATATATTTATACATAAATACTTAGATATGCTAATAATTATATAGTGGTCAGAGCTTAAATACTTAATTATTAAAAACAGTTTGCTTTGCTCTCAATAATACTGCAGTAAGTGGTAGTGCTATTACTATTCCTGTTATAACTTGAATTATATTTCCAAGTATATCTTTAGCTGAATATGCTAATCCTTGAATTAATCCTACTTTATTAGTCAAAAATCCTGCCATAAATATTCCTGATAAAAAATATCCAATAACCATAAATATTCCACTTGCACTAAACGCAATTATATATCTCATTGTCTCTTTAGTATTTTCACTCATTTTTTCTAATATAAGTCCCGCAATATAACCCATTGCTCCTTTTATTACAAATGTAAATGGTGCCCATAAATAATATCCTCCAAGTACATCAACTAAAAGCATTCCAAAAGCACTGGCAACTGCTCCCTTTTTCTTTCCTAAAACAATAACTGATAGAAATACCATACAATCTCCTATATGAACAAAACCTCCAACTGATGGTACCTTTATTATACTTCCAGCTAAATATACCAATGCTATCATGAGTCCCACCAAAACCATTTCTCTTGTTGCTAACTTATTATTTCCTTCCATAATAATATTCTCCTCTACTAATATTGATAATATATTAGTAATATTATACATATGTAAAAGCTTTTTTCAAAATGAACCCATACAATTGATTTGTTATCTATAATTCATATAATTGTAATTCTAAGTTCTACCATAAAAATGGAGCTGCCACACTAAAAATTAGTGCTCAGCTCTTTTTTGTGTAAAAATAAGAAAAGGAGCTATCGATAACAGATTTTTCATCAGCTAATGCGACAGCCCTATCTATAATCATTTGAATTTTTGTACTTTATTTCATTCTAAATCTTAAAATCACTTACAAGTTTTGCTAGTTTATCAGTGCTATCATTAACATCACAGATAAGTTTTTTGATTTCTTCTGACTTTTCTGATACAGTAGTCATATTTTGTGATATATTGCTTGCTCCATTAGCACATTCAGAACTTGCAACACTAATATTGTTTATAGATTCTGTAACTATGTCTATAGAATTTTTCATAGTGTTTGATTTATTGTTAAAGTCATCTGTAATATTGCTAATCATTATTGCATCTTTATTATATTGTTCCCCTGTGTCAACAATCATATTATAATCATTCACTACTTTATTATTTATAAACTCAACAATACCTTTAGCTGTATTTACTAAATTATCTACTGAATCAATAACTTTATTGTTTATATCCTGTATATCCGCTGCTGTTTTTCTTGAATCTTCTGCAAGCCCTCTTATTTCTTCTGCTACAACTGCAAATCCTTTTCCTGACTCACCAGCCCTTGCAGCTTCTATTGATGCATTTAATGCTAACAGATTTGTTTGTTCTGTTATTTCTAAAATAGCTTTAGATAAAACATCTATCTTTTCTACTTCTTTTGATCTTTTTATAGCTTCTAATAATTTTTCTTGTGTTTCTACATTAATTTTTTCTGCTGTTTCCTTAGATAGAATTGCAGCTTCTTTAAGCTCATTTGCTCTCTTTTTTATTATTAATGAACTTTCGAATTCATCTTTTGATTTTTCTGAAATCTTTTGAATATCTGAATCTATTTCATTTGTAAGGGCAGTTATTTCTTCTGTAGATGCTGTAGTTTCTTCTATTGAACTAGACACCTCTTGAATAACTGTATGTACATTTTCTATCATTAAAGATAGTTGTCCAATATTATAATTTGTATTTTCAACTTTATTTTCTATGCTTATAGCTTCTTCTTTTATAGTTTTAATTATTTCCCTAAAAGAATTCTGCATTAGATTAAAGTTTTGTGCCAGTTCACCTATTTCATCATTACTTGTAAATTCTATAGTCTGTGTTAGATCTCCCCCATTATTAGCAATAGCTTTTAACTTTGATAATACTATTTTAATAGGATTAACTATTTTTTTAGTCGTAAATATCCATGCTATAATAGTGATAATAACTAAAATAATGATTACCAATATCATAACAACAAGGCTATGCTTCATTTGATTGTCCATCTGAAGTATAAAATGATTTACATCTTCTTTTGATTGTAAAACTAATTTATCAACTTTAGAATTAATATCTTCTGCACTAGTATCAAACTCTTCCATTAATAGATTCCCTGCTTCTGGCCCTCCATTAATGTATTCATCAGCCATTTTCTTTCCCACTTCATAATATGGTGTAAAACTTATTTCTATTTCATTAATTTCATCAGCCTTTTCTGGATTTAATTCCTTCAATTCCTTTGAAATCCTCTTTATGTTATCAGCATGTTCTTTTGCTTTATCAAATCCATCATTTAATCCATCAGCTGCACGTGTAGCACTTATATCTGTTAACCACTGCTGTACTTGTACAACATTTAGCTTTAATTCATCAGCTTTTAATGCAGTTGTGAAGTGTTTACTTTGCATTTTCTTTACTGAATTAATAATATTAATGTTATTTACAATTTGTGTACATATAAAAACAATAAAAAATATAAACATAAGAAATACTGGAAATAATATTTTCTTTTTAATACCCTTCATATAAAATTCCCCCTTAGACATAGTCTAAATTTTAAATTTTGTTTTTAATATATAACAAGAGTATATCATTAATGATATACTCTTTATTTTCTTTTTCTCTATTTTCTACAAAAAATTTAATCCACTCTAATTATATCATAATTGTAAATTTAATACTATAATAAAATAGATAAAATTACTAATTAAAGTGACTTACTATTTAAATTTCAATTGTTATACATTAGACTCTAATTCTACATTGTTTTTTATAAGTAAAATGATATTGGTTGCGCTTCGCACCTTTTTATAGATATTTCCTATGAAGCAACTTAATGGGGCAGTCTTTTACAGATATTTATTTCTATGATTGTATTTCAAATTAATTTTTACATTACTTAAATATTACTAATTATTATTTAATAACATATTTTTAATTTCATTAAACCTTTCATCGCTTATACCCAATTTTTTATTAAAAGGTTCATCTTCCATACGCACTATCTCAATTTTATCAGGATTTATTTGTCTTATAATATTTTTTAATTTATCCACTGATTCGTCGTCATCGTTATATCCTTTTATTATAGTAATTTCAAATATAAATTTACCTTTATATTCTTTATTAAATAATGCCATGTTTGAAATATATTCTTCTAAAGTGTAACCTTCTATTGGTCTTTGAACTTTTTGAAATTGTTGTTCTGTTATTACTTTTATTTCTCCAATAACTTCCTCACATTTATCTGCAATCTTCATATATTCATCTTTTCCTAAAAGGTACCCATTAGAAAGTAATCTAACCAAAACACCTTTTTCTTGAATAAAATCTATAATATCACCTATTTTATCATTTATTAGTGCTTCTCCCATTGAATTAATAAATATAAGCTCTGGTTTTGTTTCATTAATTTTATTTTCTAGTTCTGCTAAACAATCATCTATTTCATCAAATGATTTTTGAGTATCTACTTTATTTTTAGATCTTCCTATAGGACAGAATATACAATCAAAATTACAATATTTCTCTGGAAGCACATTCATCTCAAGCACTCTTCTACCATCCTCTACATAGATATCTTTGTAATTAAAATTCTTCATAATATTTTCCTCCTTAAATATGAAAAAGCCATAGGAAATATCGTTAAATATCTCCCAGGCTTTTATCCTTCCGTGAACACAGAAAATCTGTGCGTTTCCTCTTGGACCAGACTAGACATACTATATATCTACGGAACCCTAGAAAACTTTTCATATTGTTTAAAATTAATTTTGATATTAATTATACCATAATAAGATTTTAAATCAACTTTTTTTAATATATGCCATTTTATCCATTAATCCATCATATTATATGTTGAATTATGTTTTCAATATTATCATTTAGAATTTACAGCTTTAATATCATCAAAAAACATAGAAGAATCAATATTAACTAAACCATTTGAATTTTCATCTAATATTGTATTACACCAAATACCAAATCTATCTATGTGATATGGATCAAAAGTTCCATTGTTTTTACCCTTAAATTCACTAAAAGGTATTGTTAAAACTTTTGGTTCTGTAGTTCCTGCAAACTCTGGTAGATGAACCTCAAAATCTTCACCATTACTTGTTATTTGAATTACAAGTTTTTGGCCATTTCCATCAGGTTTACACCAAAATTGTAGTGAATTACAGTCTGACCAATCAGCATTAAGATTTGTTGTAATTCCTGCCCATCCTTCAGATGATTTTTCATTTGAAATCTTATATTTGAATTCTAATCCTTTTTCACCATTATTAATATTATCTCCTTGTGATGATAACCTTGGTTCTACATAACATCCTGATGCATAATTAGTTGCCCATTCTTTCTGAAGAAGTTTATTTTCATTTCCATAACCCTCAAAGTCATCAACTACTTTAGGATCTTTAACTTTTTCTTTTATATTAAATATAATATTTATCTTATCAAGGTTCTTATCTCCACTATATAATTCTATTGATCCAGTACACTTCCCAATAGCATTTAAATCTTCTTGAGTTATATTACCACTGAAAACTCCATTTTCAAAATTCCCATTAATATTTTTAATTATTTTTCCATCATTATTTTTTAGTACAAATTTAAGATTATCCTTATATCCATTAAGTTTTGCTGTTATTTTCACTGGATTAAGTATCCTTGTTCCAGATACAGGAGAACTAATATATCCATATGAATATTTCTCTTTAATATTCGTAGAAATTTCTTTATATGCTCCTACTCCATCTGCAAAAACAGAATTTTCTTCATTGTAGTAATCAATAAATTCATTTATCATTTCATGTCCTTTATTTTCACTTACCATAAATGGTGAGAAGAATGATGTACTGTTTTCATTTGACCACACCATGTAATAAGACATATTGCTTTTTCCTACTATTTCAGATATTTCACTAAACCACTCTTTGTCCTTATTTCCATTTGTAGCAAGAGTTCCTCCATTAACCATAATTCCAGTCTCAGCTACTGCTGAAACCTTTCCTCTTTTATCTGCTATATCTGATACTAAATTAACTGTATCTTTAAAATCCTTCATCCAAGGATCTGTATCAGCATCTCCTGTAGGATCATTATGATATGAATCAAATGCTAAAACATCTACAAATTCATCACCAGGATATCTACTTAAAAAATCCTCTTCATTTTCAAATCCATTAGGTGAATATACATATAAGAAATTATGAACATTTTTACTGTTTCTTAAATATTCAACTGTGTATCTGTATAAATTTTTATATGCTTCTTCATCGCAAAAAGCTTTTCCCCACCAAAACCAGCTTCCATGATTTTCATGAAATGGTCTGAATAATACTGGAACATCTGCAGCCTCTAGTTTATTTGCCAGCTCTGATAATCTATCTAAATATCCTAAATATACATCATTCAAATCACCATCCGGCATTATTCTTGATACTATATCACCAGTTGTAATATTTGATGAATATTCAGAATAATCATATTTTCCATCAATCTTTTTACCTTTTTCTTTAACAAGTTCAAAGTTAGGCATATGAGCAGATATTGTTATTATTCCACCTTGATTATCTATATCTATTGCCATATCTGCACACTTAGTTACTTCATCTATTCCATTGGCTCTATCTTGATCTGTAAGACTAACTTCATCAGCTGTATATGATGCATCAATACCACATATTGCTGATATTGATCCAGTTACATCTTTTGTATCAGAATTAGTCATAGAATTCTTTAATACAGCTTTCCTATGAGTTTCATTTTGATGCCCATATAATACTTTATCAGTCTTTCCAATTCCCTTTAAATATGCAAATAAACCACGCGTTGACTTAGTTGCATTAGAATCTGCCAGTTTAATTTGTGATATTATGTTCAATTCTGCTTCATTAACCACATTTTGTTTTTGTGGAGTTACTTTTTTATCTGTATATATTGTTTCTAATTCTTCTGCATGTACTGTTTTAGAGCACATTTGAAAAGTTCCAGCTGTAACAAGTAATGATAAAATTAATGTATACGATATATTATTTAAAAACTTTCTTCTAATCATAATATCCAATTCTCCTATCAAAAATTATTATTAAGCCCCATACCAAAAATAAAAAAGATAAAGTCCTATTATATATAATCCTACAAAAAATGTAATTGCTCCTACAATTCTCATAACTTTTATATAATTATCAAAAAATTTCTGCTTTGCTCTGTATCTATCCCAACATTCTGATACAAGCATATCAATTATGCTTGCTTTTTTCATAAATGTTAATGTTCCTCCAAACACCATAAAAAAAAGTGCTAAAATCAACTGCATACTCTAATCCTCCAATGAACATAACTCATATTTTCTTAACCTTTTACTGCCCCTTGTGTTAATCCACTGTATATTTGTTTTTGGAAGATTAAGAATATAATAAGTGCTGGTATTATTGTTATTAATACACCTGCGCATATATAATTATATTGACTTCCATAAGGTCCTGTGAAAGTATAAAGTGCTGTTGAAATTGTCCCAAGATCCTTTGATTGAAGATAAAGACTCGATAAATAATATTCATTATAAACTGCAACACTTTTTAAAATCATAACTGTAATAATTGCAGGTCTCAAAAGCGGAAATAATATTTTGAAAAATACTCCAAAATATGTGCATCCATCTAAAATTGCTGATTCATCTAATGATTTTGGCAAGCTCTCAAAAAATTGAAGGAATATATATATGGAAATTACATCTGTTCCTGTCATAACAATCATATATCCTGGAAGAGAGTTTACTAAATTTAAACTATACATTATTTGATATACTGTTACTTGAGTTGCTATTCCCGGAATAAATGTTGCAAATAAGAATAAATTTCTAATTAATGCATTTCCTTTGAATTCAAATCGATTTAAAACATAAGCTATCATAGCTCCCATAAATACTGATACCGTAACAACGACTATAAGTACTAAAAATGTATTTTTAAAACCAGTCAGCATATTTGCCTTCTTAAATGCAATTATGAAATTATCAAAATAAGTCCAACTCTCAGGCAATGTCATAACACTTGTAGTCTGATATTCTTCATCTGTTTTAAAGGCAGTTATTACACATACTGCAACTGGAATAACTGCTATAAGAGATCCCAATACTAATAAAAAGAATTTAAGTGACTTTAATATTATTTTTCCAATACTTTTACGCTCCTTCATTTATTTGTACCTCCTTACTTTGTACATTTATTTTTTGTTTAAGCTTTTTTTCTTTTTTAGCTTTTCTCAATTCTTTTTTCTCTTCATCAATCCAATAATTAAATACTAATTTTTGTGCTATAGTACATACAACAAGAATAACAAGTAATACTATCGCCATAGCAGATGCAAGACCAACTTTCTGATTTTCATGTGCTATTCTGTTCATTATTACAAAATAAGTTCCTGTTCCCATAGTTCCCTTTGTAATAACATAAGGCGGTTCGAATGCACTTAATGATCCTGTAATTGATAAAATAAGATTTAATACAACTATTGTTTTTATACTTGGAAGCATTATATAAAGAAATCTTTGGAACTTATTTGCTCCATCAATGTCAGCTGCTTCATATAATTCCTTGTCCACAGACATGATTGCACCAATAAAAAGTACCATATTTTGTCCCATATATCTCCATACAGATGTAGCTGCCAATGATATATTATTTATACTTGTATTTTTCAACCAATATGGTAAATTATTCAAATCAAATCCTATTGCTTGCAATATAGTATCGAAAACTGCCCCTCTTGCATAGAAAAACTTAAAAATAAATCCAACTGCTATTCCACCAATAAGATATGGGAAGAACATTGCACCTTTAAATACAGTTTCTCCTTTTGTTTTGAAACTTAATATACTAGCAAAAAATAATGCAATACCTAATTGAACAAAAGAGCCACCCATATAATAAATACTTAATTTTAATGCTTTAAAACAATCATCTCTTTGAAATACATCAACATAGTTTTGTAATCCGACCCAATTTCTTGGTCCTATATATTTCATATCAAAAAAACTGAACTGTATCATTTTAAAAAATGGCAAATACGTAAATGTAAACAACAATAATATTGGTATTATCATAAAACTAAAAATTACTAATGTTTTCTGGCCTTTTCCACTCTTAATCCATTTTGCAATTTTTGAATTTTTAATATCTATTTTTTGATTCACTTCATTATTTACATTTAATGCCCTATTACTTTCATTCATAATTACCTCCACTTTTTATGCAGGCTTATACTTTTAAAGTAAGCCTGCATATATAGATCATTTTATATTACTTATTTACTTCAACGCCTAACTTTTCTTGAGCTGCTGACCATTTTGCATTCCATTCGTCCATAAGCTCATCAATTGTTTTTGTTTTATTTAATGCTGATTCTAATATTTCACAGTCAGGATAATCATCTTTACCTAATCCAACCTCTGATTCATTGTTTATATCATTAAATAATGTTTCTTCACCTTTTTTAGCTGGATTATCTGAAATTAATTCTACACCTTTAAAATCTGATAATACATCAGGAAGATCTTTAGATTTAAGAGCTGGAATGCTTCCTTCATAATCATATATTGGTGATTCTTCTACAAGCCATTTAATATATAACATTGAAGCAATTTTATTTTCTTTTGAACTATTAATATTCACACCAAAAGAGTAATTTCCACCAGTAGATGCATATTGTTTTCCATTTACGCTTATTGGAAATGGCATATATGCAACATCATCTGGATTGCTTCCTGCATCCTTTGCTTGATTTACAGCCCATGAACCTAAAACCATACATCCAATTTCACCTCTGTTTATCATACCCTTAGAACTTTCCCAGTCTGTTCCTGTTGGGTCATCTTCGATTAATTTTCTTTCAACTGCTTGATATAATGTGTTATATACTGCATAAGCACCTGTATTATCGCCTCTGTTTGCAAATGGATTCTTAGTATGACAGATTGTATTATTCATATAATCTGCATCTCCTGTTGCTGTTCCTCCAATATATGCATCCCAAGCACCCATTGGCCATCCTGCTGAAAAATTAGAATACATAGGTATTGCATCAGTATTATCTTTTATTTTTTGTAAATCATCTAAAAATTCATCTGGAGTTTTTGGCATTTCCTTTATTCCTGCTTTTTCCCAAACCTTTTTATTATATACGATTCCACTTGCAGTACCTCCATTTGCTATACCATACTGCTTTCCATCATATTGAGATGTTGATCCAAAATTATAAATTTCATCTAATGCATCAGCATCACCTAAAGGAATGAAATAATTTTGTATTTCACTTTTATCTACTGATGTTGGAATAAAGCATATGTCTCCCCAATCACCTGTTGGCAATCTTAATTGCATTGTTTGTTCATAATCAGTTATTCCTTGATAAGTAACTTTAATATTAGGGTATTTTTCCATAAATTGTTTTGCATAATCAGAATATATTGTGTCAACGATATCAGTTCTATTAGTTAAAATTGTTATATCAGCTTTAATATCTTGATAATCTTCCCCTAATTTAATCTCATTAATCTTCGGAATATTTTCATCAACACCTCCAGAAACCGCTTGTCCTTTATCAGCTCCACATGAAACCATAGTTAATGCTAGCATTGTTGATAAGATAACTCCCGATATTTTTTTCCATTTAATCATAAATACTCCTCCTAAATAATAATTTCTTAAAATATATATTTTATAAATCTGTATTATGTAGCATTTAAATCTTATATAATTTCCATACTAAAAATACAAAATTATATCTTAGTAAACTTTTTCATAGAAGTTATAATTAAAACTAAAATAATCAACTTAATTTATAAGCTATTTTTTAGTTAAATTACTTTTTTTTATTATTTTTTAATCTTTAATTAACTTAATTTATATTTTAATCCTTTTATTAATTAATGTCATCATCATATCTTGCTCATTATATATCTATATTGACTTTTTATATTATAAATTAGCTATAACTAACGCAGATATGAAAATTGCAAATTTATTTTAAGCATTTTTCCATTAATTTAACTTAAAATATATCTGCAACATAATTTTTTATGTCTATAATTATTTAATTTCAAATTTCCCTATTATAGAATTCAATGTTTCGGATTGAGAATATAATTGCTGACTTGATTCTGCACTTTTTTCAGCCGATATTGAATTTTCTTTAATAGCACATGATATTTTTACTATATCATCATAAATACGACTTATTGACTTAGATTGCTCAGTTGAAGAAATATTTATTTTAGAAATGAATGTTGTGGCTACTTTTATATTTTTTATTAATTTATTTAATGATTCATCTGTATTAAAGGCTAATTTTTCACCATTTTTTACTGCATCAAAACATTTTTTCATAAGAAATTCACTTTGTTTTACAGCATTTGAACTTTTAGCTGATAGACATCTTATCTCTTCCGCAACTACTGCAAATCCATCCCCTTCTTTTCCAACTCTTGCTGCTTCAATAGAAGCATTAATTGCCAAAAGATCTATTTGAGAAGATATTTCATTTATGCTATATATCAAACATTGAATATCATTATTTGCACTTTTTATATTTTTCATAGCTATAAGCATATCTTTCATATTTCTATTATTTTCTTCTATTTCTTCAATCAATACTTGTGTTATTTCATTGGTCTTATTAGCATTATCTTCATTATTCTGAATTTTTTCATGTATAACATTTATATATTCAGTTAATTTATTTACTGATTTTGACTCTTCAATTGATCGAAGTGATATAAGTTGAGCATCGTCTGATAATTGTAAAGAATTTAAATTCACAATATTACTAGAACTACTTATTCCTATAAAAACTTCTGACAATGAGTTAATGATGTTATCTAAAGACTTCTTTATTTTTAAAAAGTCTCCTTTATAGTTTTCCTTAGGATATCTTTTTAAATTTCCTTCAGATATATTTCCTAAAATAATTGAAATTTCACTTATATATGCTTTCAATCTATGGTTCATATCCAAAAATTTTTTAGAAAGAATTCCAATTTCATCTTTAGCATTTATCTGAATATCCACATCTAAATTTCCCTTTTCCATTTCTTCAACAGCATTTTTTATAAGAGTTATATTTTTGCATAATTCACCACTTGTTTTCTTTGCAATGACAGAGCAAAAAATAAATGTACATACGGTTATAAAAATAATAAGTATACTATTTATTATTTTTAAGTAATTCAACCTTTGTATTAAAAGATTTGATTTATCTATTTTATTTTGTAATAATCCTGAAATTTTTTCAGATATTGAATTCATCAATGGCGTACCATATTCTCTAAATGTTTTCAGTCCCTCTTCCTGTCTATTTCCTACTATACTTGAAGATACTGCATTTCTGATTAATTTATAATTTGCCAAAGACTTTTTTATATCCTCTATTTTCAAATCATCACCATCATCATTAACATACTTCTCAATAATTTCAATATTTTTTTCTATATTTTCTAATGCACAATTCAATTCTTTTCTAGCTTCATCTCTATCTTCGTTTTTCAAAAACAAGAAATCTCTCAAGGCACTATTACTTTTCTCAATTTCTATTCCTAATTTCCCAATATCTCCTTGTACCATTCCGTAATTAATTAATGCATTATTATATTGATTTGTAGTTATATGTATCAGAATTAATCCTATAGTTCCCGAAATACATCCTAAAATCGATATAATATAGAATGATTTAAGAAGTTTATATTTTATTGATAAATCATTACTTTTCTTCTTATTTCTTCTTCTAGATAAGTATAAGTAATACTCCTTTATTTTTCCCATTAAATCGCCCCCATTAAAAGCTGTAACTAACTTTGTTTTAAAAAAAATAGCAAAGTTAAAAAACTTTACTACTTTTTATATTGTTAAGCTCTTCCTTCTGTATTATCTAAACCAATAAGTTCATTATGTTCCTTTATGAACTTAACAGTTTCTTCTATTGTTGTATAAGCAAGTCCTACATAAGTATCTGCTGCTCCATAGTATATTGCTATTCTTCCTGTTTCTGCATCAGTTAAAGTAGCACATGGGAATATAACATTTTGTACAAATCCTCTTTCTTCGTACCATTCTTCTGGTGTTAACATTATACTTCCTGCTCTATATAATACTTTTGATGGACATTCCTTATCTAGGATTGCAGCACTCATTGAGTACACAAATCCGTTACAAGTTCCAGTAACACCATGATAGAATATTAACCATCCTTCATCTGTTTCTATTGGAGCTGGACCACATCCTATCTTAATTGACTGCCACCATCCATTTCCTCCTTTTTGCATAACTATTCTATGTTCTCCCCAGTATTTTAAATCAGGACTCTTAGTTAAGAAAATATCACCAAATGGAGTATGTCCATTATCACTTGGTCTTGATAACATTAAATATTTTCCATCAATCTTTTTAGGGAATAATACACCATTACGGTTAAATGGAAGGAATGGATTTTCAAGTCTTACAAATGTTTTGAAATCTGTTGTTCTTGCTATTCCTATTGCTGCTCCATCAAAATCTCCACACCAGATTACATAATATGCATCTTCAACTTTAACAAGTCTTGGATCATATGCATAAAGTGGTTGATATGGCTTTCCATCTTCATCTACAAAGTTAATTCTTTCTTTGTCAAATTCCCAGTGAATTGCATCCTTACTATGTCCTAAATAAATATGTGGTCTTCCATTTATTGTTTCCCCTCTAAATACTCCAATAAATTCTCCATTATAAGGTACAACAGCACTATTAAATATTCTTGCTACTCCTTCAACCGGATTTCTTCCTATGATAGGATTTTCAGTATGTCTCCAGATAGGTCCAGTGAATCCTTCTGGCTTTTCTTGCCATGGGATATTTGGTAAGTTATCTCCTAAAATTCTTGCCATATTTACATCTCCTCGTATACTATTTTTCCAAAATTCTACATTATAGTCTTATCAAATGAATTAAAGTTCCAGAATAATCTCCATACAAATCAGTAATATTGATTCCTGCATTCATAAGAGCTCCACCTGAATAAATTTCATTTGTTTTTTCATTTTTATACATTGAATTTTCTTCAAATCCTTTTAGCTTTATTCTTCTACTATGATAATTAGGTCTTCCCATAACTTGAATACATGTAACTAATGCTTCACTTTTGTCTTTTGAAACTACAGACCAGCAGTCAAAACTATTATTTTCAGAATAATTAGCTATTCTATAATAGTCTCCAGTTCTTACCAAATCATTATATTTATGATACATTTCTATTTGCTTTGGTATCATGTTTCTGTCTTCTTCTGAAATTTTTGTTATATCAAGTTCATATCCAAAAGTTCCACTTAAAGCTACATATCCTCTTGTTTCAAATGGAGTTGTTCTTCCTACTGTATGATTAGGACAATCACTTACATGGGCTCCCATAGTACTCAATGGATAAACCATAGCTGTACCTTCTTGGATTTTTAATCTCTCAATTGCATCTGTATCATCAGAACACCATATCTGTGGACTGTAGTAAAGCATTCCTGGATCAAATCTTGCTCCTCCACCTGAACAGTTTTCTAATAATAAGTCTGGAAAATCTGTAGTTAATCTGTTCATTAAATCATATACAGCAAGTACATATCTATGGAATATCTCGCCATGTTGTTCTGGTTTCATAACACTACTTCCAATATCAGTTAACTGTCTGTTCATATCCCACTTAACATATGTTATGTTAGCACTTGAAAGTATTTTCTTTAAGCTATCATAAACATAATCTACAACTTCTTTTCTTGTTAAATCAAGTACATACTGTTCACGGCATAACGCTGGTGTACGTCCATCTATGTGTATGCACCAATCTGGATGAAGTTTAAATAATAATGAATCTGGAGAAATCATTTCTGGCTCAAACCATATTCCAAATTCTAAACCAAGTTTATTTACTTCATCTACTAAATATTTTAATCCACCTTTAATTTTATTTTCATTTACAACCCAGTCTCCTAGTGATGAATTATCAGAATTACGATGTCCAAACCATCCATCATCCATAACTAGCATTTCAATTCCTACTTTCGATGCTTCCTTTGCAATTGCAAGCAATTTATCTGTATCAAAATCAAAGTAAGTTGCTTCCCAGTTATTTATTAAAATAGGACGTTTTTTATCTTTATATTTTCCTCTTATCAAATGATTTCTGTATAAATCATGGAATGTTCGTGTCATTTTTCCTATTCCCTCATCAGAATAAACCATTACAACTTCTGGTGTTACAAATTCCTCACCATGTTCTAGTCCCCATTCAAAATCTGTTGGATTAATTCCCATAAGAACTCTTGTTGTATCAAACTGGCATCCTTCAACTTGGGCTAAAAAGTTTCCTGAATATACAAAGTTAAATCCATATACATTACCATAATCATCTGTAGCATTTGAATCCATTAATGCTATAAAAGGTGCATCTTGATGACTTGTCTCTCCTCTTATTGAGGATACACTCTGAGTTCCATGACTTACTTTTCTTCTATCTATATGTCTTTCTCTTGCCCAAGATCCATGCAATGAAATCATGTCATAATCCATTCCATCAAAATCAACACACATTGATAGGGCTTTTGTTATATATATTTTTTCTTCACTTTCATTTACAATCTTCACACTTCTAGTTATTACATCCAGATTATTAAAAACAGTATAAGTTAATATTACTTTTATATTTAGGAATTTATCTATACATGTTATTTCTAAACTTGTACAATCTGTTTCATTTCCAAATGTAGATGGAAGTCCATTAAGTTCATTTTTCCCCATATAAATTTTATGTGATACATATTGTAGTTTACATGCTGTATTTCCATTAATATCTCTCACAGAAAGAGCTGTCTGTCTAAAATCTCCTATACCATGAGTTGAGTATTCCATTGGAAAGCTATCATAAAAAGATACTCTGTCTCTGTTATTTTTAGATGGTACAAATGGTGGTTCTTCTGTTCGTAAAAGATAATTAACATTTTCATCTATTATTTTCTTTCCAAAATAAACATGTCCTAAAAATTGCTCATCATCTATAATTGCAATTATATAAGATGTATTTTTTGCATCTAGCTTAAAAGCTTTACATTCATCAAAGTATTTTATATTCACACAATCCCTCCTGATAATAATTCCTTTTAAATTAATACAAATCAAAACATACGATAAAACCTTATTTATTTTCAAAATAAATATAACTTACTTTATAAACTTTTATCTTTTCATTTTTTAATTAATTATTAACTTAATTAAAATTATAATTACCATTTAAATTCTTGTCATCACTCTATATTGTGTATTATATATGTATATTGACTTTTTTTTCTATAAATTATATATTATACTTGTAATTAAATTAAGTTTATATAAACATTTATTTAATCATTTTCTAATATATAAAAGGAGATTTTATGAATAAGGCGCTATTAAATCTATCATCCAACAATTTTTTAGATTTTATTAACTCTATCAATAGTATAGAAAAAATAGAAAATAATGAATTAGAGTTACTTTATAAACCATCTGAATTCACTTTGAAAAATTTATATTATGCACTGTTTATAAGTAATATAAATGCAGATTCTTCTTTTACTTATAAACTCCAAAAATTAAATGCATATTGTATTATCTATACTTTGTCTGGCGAAGGGAGCATATCATTTAATAATTCCTCATTTATTCTTAAACCAAATTATATTTTATTTTTTGATTGTAATATCCCTCATATAATTAAATCAAATGATTCTTCTTGGAATTTTAAAGTACTTTTTATAAATGGCAGTAATATATCATCATTCTATGAAATCTTCTCACAAAATTCCTCTGTAGTTGCATCATTATCACATATTTCTAATATACCGAACTTAATTGAACTAATATTTAACTACTGCCACTCATGCTCTGAATATTATGAATTTATATTATCAAATTTACTAAATAATCTTTTAACTTATCTAATTATAGATAAAGAAAAAAAGCTGAATTCTAAAGAATGTATACCAAAATATATAAAAGAAATTAAATTATTATTTGATGAAAACTATCAAAATTCTTATACATTAGATGAATTATCAAGATTATACAATATAAATAAATATAAAATTGTCAGAGATTTTACAAAATATATATCAAAATCACCAATAGAATATTTAATTTGCAAAAAAATGAATGCAGCTCAAGTTATGCTTATTTCTACTACATCATCAATACATGAAATATCTTTAAATGTTGGTATCGAAAATGTAAATCATTTCATTAATCTTTTTAAAAAACATACTGGATTATCACCACTAAATTATAGAAAATCATATTCTTAAAAATAATAAAAACTCAAACAGTTCTATCTGCTTGAGTTTTTATTTATATCTTTTACAGTATCTTTTTCTATTATCTCTCCTGTAATTATCTGTATTCCTTTTTGATACTCTTCTTTATTTATCTTTTTTATAATTGTTTCTACACACTTTTCTGCCATTTTCTCCATCGGTACACTATATGTCGTTATCCCTATATTAGAATAATCAGAAGCAATAAAATTATCAAAACCTACAACAGAAACATCTTCCGGAATTGAAAATCCCTTTTTTCTTAAATCATCAATAACAAACTTTGCAGTATAATCACAATTACAAGCTATTGCTGTTGGCATTTTATCTGGAAAATCATATTCCCTAAATACAGCGCCTTCAAAATCCCTGTCATCTATCTTCCATTCTTCCTTTACTTTAATTCCTTTTTCTTGTAGTGCTTTGCAATATCCAAAATATCTATCTGTAATGCTGCTTGTTGTAAATGGAGTTCCAATAAATGCAATATCTCTATGTCCCTTTTTAAAAAGATAATTTATCATTCTATACATTCCATAAAATCCATCTGATATAATACTGTCATAATTATTTTCTGAATCATAAAAATCCAAAAACATATTGGGACAATAATCTAAATTGAATATAAACTTAGAATATTTGCTACTCAACTGACCTATTATGATTACTCCATCAACTTTATTATCATATATCATTTTAGGAATACTGCATCTTTCTTCATCTTCAGCCAACAATATTTCAAGCATTCCATATAAATTTTTCTTTGCAAGAAATTTCACTATTTCTTGATATATTGCCCAATAAAAAGAATTTGTTCCGTACAAGTATCTTGCTGCAATAATCACACCTATAGTTCCTTTATCTTTTTTAACGTTATCTCTATTGTCATTAACTCTTTTATAACCTATTTCATCTGCTATTTGTTTAATTTCATCTCTCTTTTTATTACTTACGCCACTTTTCCCTGCTAATGCTCTTGATACAGTTACAGTACTAACACCTAAACGCT
Source organism: Clostridium butyricum (assembly GCA_015058475.1). GTDB lineage: Bacteria > Bacillota > Clostridia > Clostridiales > Clostridiaceae > Clostridium > Clostridium butyricum_B. The sequence goes on from SVCF01000014.1 coordinate 40,253, forward strand.
TAGCAATATCAGATAATTTTATCTCCTTAGCCATAAATTCCTCCAATTTATATATTTTTAAGTATATTTTAACTTATTTAAGTATATTAAATTAATTTAAGTATATTTAATTAAGTTTTCTTTGTCAATCCTATAATCTTTACTAAATACATTTTGATATTTGCATAAAGATATACTATATTTTGAAGAAAATATTTATATATTTTTTTAATTTTATAAACTATTTAATTAACAATATTTTTTAACACATAAGAAAAATAAGTTTTATATAAAACAATGTTATCAACTATTATTCAGATATTTTTAGTTAACTTCTTGCTCTCTTCCATAAATCATTATTTTAGATTTTGAAAAAAGATTCTTTTTTGATTCAAAATAATCTTTCAATTTGATAGATTTACCTTTTTTTTGCATAGTCTGCCTCTTCCAATATATTCTTCAGGTTGTTCATAAGCAATGCATGATTGTTTAGCTTTTGTAACAATTTGTATTAATTTTTCACCAGTATTGTTTAGGGTATTTAAGGTTTTAAGTGCTGAAACTGAAAGGAAATATCTATCTAAAAGAAGTATTGATTTTCTCATAGTTTTAGCAGTTGAAAATCCATTTTCAATCATTTGAACTACATTATATTTATAATTTTCTTCTGGATGAATCCAGTTACGAATAGTCCTTATACCATCTTGAATATTAATAAAAAGTGGAATACAGAATAACTTTGAACTATTTTCAGTTAAAACACCAATAGCACCAAAGATATGACCAAAAATGAATTCTCCTTTTAAAGAATTTTCAGATTCTTGATGTAGTTTTTTTACTCCAGGCATTTTACGTGCTTCTTTTGAAGCTTTAACACCATCACCAATTAAAATTGTCATACCACTTTCTTTATAAAACTTTTTACTGTCCAATTTATAGGATATTTAAAGAAAAAAGTCAGCTTAAAAGATACCTTAAAAATATGGATATATTCTTTTATTGGAAACTTGATTGGTATAGTGATATTAGCTTATATGTTTGTAGAAAGTGAAGCTAATCTTGAAATTATTGAAAACTATATTGAACCTATAGTTTATGTGAAGTTGAATCTTTCCATAAGTCAGATGGTTTTTAGTAGGTTTATTAATTATACCATTTTTTAAGCTATATGGCATATACGATTCGAAATTTGTAGTGATTTTTTCATTACTATTTTGCTAAGTTGACGACATTGAGTGTATGCCTGGCAGTTTATAGTGGAATAAGGCTTAAAAGTGAAACTGGAAAGAGTACTTTTAGTAACTTCAAACATAAAAGATAATTAATGATTAAATCTTTTAGTATAATTTTAGGTGTATTATAATAATAAACTAAAAATATTTTTCTGGGAATCTAATCATTTTCTATATATTTACATATAAATATTATAGACAAGCACACAAAAATAAACTGCTCCTTATCACATAAACAAGGATCAGTTTATTTTTGTGTGTTTTGTGTAAAAAACTTACTTCAGTTAAATATTATTGTACCTATATGAATTGATCTTAATTATGCTTCGCACTTTTTGTGTACTTCTTAAAATAAAAAACAAAAACCATTCAATTCTTTTTTTAGTTCCGTATTGTGGCATAGCCACTCTTTGGCATATAATGCTTGGTGAGGTACGAACCTAGCAGTATAGCCCATCTTCATCTTACTGATGAAGATGTTTCCTTTATTTAAATGATCTTAATTGTGCTTCTCACTTTTTTTATCGGTGAATTGATCTTAGTTGTGCTTCGCACTCTTTTTATCGGTGAATTGATCTTAGTTGTGCTTCGCACTTTTTTTATCGGTGTATATCTTATCTATTTTTTCGAAATTCTTTTCTAGTGAATAATTATCCTCAACAAATTTTCTAGCTGCTTTTCCCATCTTAATTCTTAATTCTTTATCCCTAACCAACAGATTTATTTTTTCCACTAAATCTTCTACTGATTTTTTTTCTACAACTAAACTTGTTTCATTTGGTTTAGTTGATTCCATAAGTCCACCCACATTGCTTACTATAACTGGTGTTCCACATGCTTCTGATTCAACTGCTGCCACTCCAAAACTTTCACTATCTAGAGTTGATGGGAACACTGAAATATCGAATCTCTGGAATTCTTTAATAACATCATCTGGGCTTACAAACCCTAAAAAAGTAACATCATTTTCTATGCTAAGTTCTCTACATAAATCTTTTAAATACTCTTCTTGGCTTCCTTTTCCACCTATTCTCAATTTAATATTTAAATTTCTATTTTCTTCTTTTACCTTTTTAAATGCTCTAACAAGATATTGTATACCATATTTCTCTTCTAATGTTTTAATTGTTCCTATGATAATTTCATCACTTTCTATTTTATTTGGATAAAATCTATTTATATCAACTCCAAATGGAGTGACTTCTATTTTTTTATCTGTATATTTTTTAGTTTCTAACTTCATAACATTACTTGTTGATAAAATACAATCTGCCTTCTTTAGATTATATTTTATTATCATTTTATGAATTGGAGACTTTATTGGAAAATCATACACATCACTTCCCCATACAGAAATTATATATGGATGATAATTGCATAATGCTCCAAGCAATCCATAACTGCTAGCATAATGAGCATGAAGAATATCTGGCTTTATTTCATTAACTAATTCTTTTACTCTTTTTATCTTCTTTAGATAACCTAGCTTTCCCTTTTCTGATGAATTTTTCATCACATCATCATCTATATCTAAAGTATGTACTGTAGCACCTTCATAGGTACCTTTCCCAAGAGAAATAACATGAATATCATATCCTTTATTAGTAAAATACTTTAAAAATTTATGAGTATGAGCACTGTTTATATCTGCTAAATAGCATATTTTCATAATTTTTAGCCTCCATGCGTACAATAAATAATTTTTTTAATAATATATTAATAATAATTACTTGTAGTTAGATACATCTTATTTTACCACAAAAAATATACTATTAAATCAGCACCTTGGCTATTTTAATAGTAAACTTTAAATTTATTATAAAAATAAATATATGAATTTATAAAAAACAAAGAAATTCAATATATAAATATTTATAATATTGTATTGAAATTTGAATTATTAAAGTTAGTCATCAAAAGCTTATTTTTAATTGAAAATATTATAAAAACTTCTACCTCAGATTTTCCTACAATAAAGCCTATCATATATTGAATTCCGATTGTTATTAAGCTATTATATTTTATTTTATATATTGTTCCCATGGCTTAGATTCTAAATATTGTATAAAATCATCTCTTAATTCTTCCTTTTTAAGAGCAAATTCTATTGTTGCTTGTAAGAATCCAAGCTTATCTCCAACATCATATCTTTTTCCTTCAAAGTTATATGCATACATTGCTTCTTTATTTATTAAAGTTTTTAATGCATCTGTTAACTGAATTTCTCCACCTTTTCCAGGCTTAGTATTTTCTAATATATCAAATATTTGTGGTGTAATTATATATCTTCCTAAAATAGCAACATTACTTGGAGCTTCTTCTAGCGCTGGCTTTTCAACTAAATCCTTAACTTTATATACTCTATCTTCTATATGAATTCCATTTACTATACCATATTTAGATACATTTTCTTTTGGTACAGTTTGGACTCCTAAGATGGTTGTATTATATTCATTAAAGCAATCTATCAGTTGCTTTAAGCAAGGAGTTTTACTATCAACAACATCATCACCTAGTAAAACTGCAAAAGGTTCATTACCTACAAATGTTTTTGCACAATGAATAGCATGCCCTAATCCTTTCGGTTCTTTTTGTCTTATATAATGTATATCAACCATATCAGATATATCTCTCACTAGTTCAAGTAAATCTGATTTTCCACTTTTCTCTAACTCTAATTCTAATTCTATAGATTTATCAAAATGATCTTCTATGCATTTCTTATTTCTACCTGTTATGATAAGAATTTCTTCTATTCCTGAAGCAATAGCTTCCTCAATTATATATTGGATAGTTGGCTTGTCAACTATTGGTAACATTTCTTTAGGTTGAGCTTTAGTTGCTGGCAAAAATCTTGTTCCAAGACCTGCTGCTGGTATAATGGCCTTTTTAACTTTCATACACATATCATCCTCTCATATTAAGGTATAATTATAAATTTTCATATACAATGGTAACATATTTTCATATTTTAAACAATTACAGCTTTTATAATTCTTATTATACTTCTTTATTAATAGCTTTTTTATACCTTTATAATTAAAACTTTAATTCTATTTTTTCCTATGCTTATGCCTATTTAAAATTAATATACTATAGCACATAAATAACTATATTAGTTTCTACAGAAAATATAATTATTTAATTTTTTACAATAATTATCTAACTTTTTAATAATTTTTCTGATTGTTTTTTTGTATTTAACAAGAATTTTGTTTTTTTATGTTGATACTTTCGTAATTTTATGCTAGTATTTAATCGGTTAGCTTCCATTAACTTTTTCATAGTTTAATGGATTTTTTTATTTTATATCTTTTTAAACTTATTAAACGTAAATTTTATAAATTCCAATTAATCACATTAATTTATTTTTAATTTACAGAATTTACAGAATATTTCTTATCTTAAGGAGAGATTTTATTATGACAAAAAAAATTAGAGACATTATTGTTATAGGGTTTGCTCTATTTGCTATGTTCTTTGGTGCTGGAAATCTTATATTTCCGCCTTTCTTAGGTCATGAACTCGGGAGCAAATATGTGATTGGAATAATAGGATTCATTTTTACTGGCGTAGGAGTTCCTCTACTTTCCATATTAGCTGTTACTAAGGATTACGAAACTTTTGAAAATATGGCATCTAAAATAGGTAAAAAATTTGCCCTTATATTTTCTACTATATTATTTATTGCTATAGGACCAATGCTTGCCATTCCGAGAACAGCTGCAAGCACATATGAGTTAACAATAAGCCCAATTATACCTAATATATCAGCATTAACATGGATGATTATCTATTTTATAATTAATTTATTTTTTGTTATAAAAAAGTCATCTGTTATAGATACTATCGGTAAATACTTAACTCCATTGCTACTAGTGATACTGGTATTTATAATAGTTAAAGGAATCTTATTTCCTATTGGAGAAATAACTAATACTAATTATACTTCTGTATTATCTTCATCTCTAATCGAGGGATATCAAACAATGGATGCTTTAGCTGGATTATTATTTGCTTCTATGATTTCAAACTCAATAATAGAAAAAGGTTATTCAAAGAAAGAAGTATTCGGAATAACCATCAAATCAAGTGTCTTAGCTGTAGCAGGCCTTGCTTTTGTTTATGGAGGTTTAATGTTCTTAGGAGCTCAAACAACAACATTATCATTTAGTGGTGAATTAACTAAAACAAGTTTACTTTTATTTATTTCAAAAAGTATTCTTGGAGATTTTGGAACTATACTAATTGGCATTGCTGTAGGTCTTGCTTGTTTAACAACTTCAATCGGATTATTATCAGCAGGCGCTGAATTCTTTGAAGAAATATCAAATGGAAAACTTACATATAAATTTAATGCAGTTGTAATTGCTATAATAAGTGTACTAATAGGTCAGCTTGGAATTGATAAGATAGTATTATTATCTGGTCCAATACTAAATATATTATATCCTGTAGCAATTACATTAATAGTAACAAGTCTATTAAATAAGTATTTAAATAATATAAATGCTATACGGATTGGAGTTTATACATCATTAATATTTAGCATCATTAGTATAATTCCAAATGTTGATTTAAGCTTTATACCACTTGCTAATGATGGATTTGCTTGGTTAATCCCTACAATTATTGTAACATTAATATGTCAATTTACCCTTCCAAAAAAGCCTAGCAATATGAGTAATAAATCATAAAATTATATACATTAATTATATAGAAAATGGCTGTTGCACTTAATAATTCATAACGATTTATATTTACATTATAAATTCTAGTTTGTGCAACAGCCATTTTAATAATTATATTATTTTCTAAATTCTATTCTTCCTTTGAAATTTTTCTCCATATCAGTTGTCTTAAAATCATTAAATGGGAATTGAATTGGCATTCCTGTCTTTCTTGATTTATATGCAGCTAATATTATTGATATTGCTTTTTTACCTTCTTCACCAGATACAAGAGGTTCTCTGTCATCATTTATAGCATCAATTAAATCTTTAAATAATGGAGTATGACCTTTTCCATATACATTATCTATCTTAACATTTACTTCTTCTTTTATAGCTTCTTCATCATCGCCTTCAAATCTCCATGTTTCAAGTTCATTATTAGCAAGACCACCAATTGCTACTGCTCCATTTTGTCCAAAAATACTCAATGTTTCTTCTAAATTCTTTGGATAAACACATGCTGAACCTTCAACAATTCCAATTGCTCCATTTTTAAACCTTATTATTATAGCACCAAAGTCTTCTGCTTCAATATCTCTTAAAAAAGTATCACATTCAGCATATACTCTTTCAACTTCGCCACCCATCATCCATTGAAGTAAGTCAATATTATGTATACATTGGTTCATTAATGTTCCACCATCTAAAGCCCAAGTTCCTCTCCAAGGTGCTTGTTCATAGTATCCCATATTTCTATTCCAAAGTATTCTTGCTGTACCATTAACTAATTTTCCAAACTTTCCTGCTTCCATAGCTTTTCTTAATTTTTGTACTGGTTTATTAAATCTATTTTGATGGCATACACAAAGCTTAACATTATTCTCTTTAGCGACTTTTATCATTTCATTAGCTTCATCAATAGACATCGCCATAGGTTTTTCTATAAGTGTACTTATTTTATGTTTCATAGTATAAATAGCGATTTCTGCATGATATCCACTTTCTGTAGCTATTGTTACAACATCTATATCTTCTTTTTCAATCATTTCTTTATAATCTGTGTAAACATTAACTTTTTCCGAATTAATATTCATGGCATCTATGTACTCAGCTTTTTTCGCTTCTGCTTTTTCTAAAACAACATCACAAGTAGCAACTAATTCTGCTTCTTCTTTGTTGTTTACTAAAGCTTCAACATGTTTATAAGATATTCTTCCACAGCCTATTATGGCAAATTTTAATTTTTTCATTTTTACACCTTCTATTCAATTATCATTTATCATTTATCAATTATCACTGATCAATAAATCAAGAAACTTTTATAGAATTTCTATTTTTAGATTTTGTGTATACAAAATCATCTTTAATTGAGTATTGATCATTGAACATTAATAATTATTTTACGCATTTTATTATTGTTTTTATTATTATATAAATATCAAAAAATATATTGCTCTTATTTATATATTCTAAATTCAAAGCCAACTTATCTGGCATTATAGTATTTATGTACATATCATCTGGATCTTCTGCAGTACCTAGTAATTCATTTTCATCCCTATATCTTATAGATGCTAAATCTGTTATACCTGGCTTAACCTCTAAAACTTTCCTTTGTTCTTCATTATACATCTCAACATATCTTGGAACTTCTGGTCTTGGACCAACTAAACTCATATCACCTTTAAAAACATTTATTAATTGTGGAAGTTCGTCTAATTTATATTTTCTTAGAAATCCACCTATTTTAGTTATTCTATTATCATTTCCAACTGTAATTTGGCGTCCTAATTTTTCTGCATCAACTACCATTGTTCTATACTTAAGTATTTCAAAGTTTTTTCCTTTTTCACCAACTCTTACTTGCTTAAAAAACACTGGTCCATCTGATTCTTTTTTTATAATTAAAGCAATTATTAATAGTACTGGACTTAGTAGTATTATTCCAACTCCTGAAGCAATTACATCAAATACTCTTTTTATTATTCTGTTAAATTTATTCATAAGATTCCCTTTCTACAGTTTACTTAAGTGCATTTAAGAACTTTTCAGCCAATGGATGGTACATATGATTTTCTAAGACATATTCTTTGCCTTTTTGTCCCATTTCAATTTTTTCTTCATCTGATAAATTCTTAATTTTCATTACTGCTTCTGCTACTGCTTTTGGATCTTCTGCTGGAACTGTAATTCCACACCCACAATCTTTTACTGGATCGTTCGAAGCTTCAACTGCATATATTACTGGTCGTGCAGCCATCATGTAATCAAATAGTTTATTCGGACTAACTCCATAATTAAATAAGTTTTGTTTCTTTAAACTTATAAAACATACATCTAATAGTTGAAGTGCATTATCCATATTATCTTTTAATATAGGATCTAAAAATTCTACATTAGTTACATTATTAGATTTTGCATATTCAATAAGTTGATCCTTAACATTTCCGTTACCAATTAATATATATTTAACTTTTTCGTCAGCAGTATGCTTTCCTGCATCAATCAATGTATCTAATACATTAGCAGGTGAATGGTTTCCCGTATACCCTACTAAGAAGTATCCTTGGTCTTTTAATTCTTGTAATCTTTCTATTGTTTTTTCCATAGGAGGATTTTTTTCTTCATCACTTACTATTATTCCATTTGGTACATAAACAAATTTATCTGTACTAAATCCTCTTTCTTTTATGTGTTTATCCGCATCAGGAAGTATTGAAACTATAACATCAGAATTTTTAAATGCAAAATCTTCTGCTCTTTGAAGCACAACTATAGCAGGATTATTTTTAGAAAATCCTCCTATTTCCATTGGGCTTAACGGCCATAAATCGTGTATTTCAAAACAAAGCTTTGCATTACATCTTTTAGCTATTCTATGTGCTGGATATATATCTAATGGATATGTTGATGATGCTATAACTGCATTTGGCTTATATTTATCTGCTACCTTTTTATAGTTACATCTTAATTTCCACATAAATGTAGATATATTCTTTATTCTTCCTACTCCGTTACCTTTATATTCTGGTGTTTTAACCCATACATATGTAATTCCATCTATTATTTCTTCTTGAAAATCTTCTTGAATAACAGGATTCTTTTTTCTTAAATGTGAAAAGTCTGCACCAAGTATAACTACATTGTGCCCCATTTCCTTCCACTCTCTAGCCATATAATATGGTCTAAACTCCATTCCATGATAATCAGAACCTGCATAGTGATTTATAAGTAAGATATTCATTATAATTTCTCCTCTTTAATAAAAAGTCTAATTAACTTCTATACTAATCTACTACATTTAGTATTAATAAGTTTTATAATTAAAATACATATTCTATGTTTTTTGTCCTCATCTTTAACTTATTAATTATATCACAGGAAAAATCCAAAATCTATGATTTTAGAATAGCAATGGCAATACATAAATATTTATCGAAAATACATTATCACTATTGATAACTATATCACTCTTGATAATTCTATCAACAATGTTATAATATTTGTAGATTATAATATTTTTGGAGGATTTATACATGGAAAAAATAGCATTAATAGTTGACAGTGCTTCTGATATAAAACAAGATTTTGCAAAATCTAATAATATTACTGTTGTCCCTTTTAAAGTTATCTATTCTGATAGAGAATATATTGATGGAATTGATATTAATCCCGACATGCTTTATGAATCACTAAAAAAAGAAATTCCGTCTACATCTCTTCCTAGTGTTGATAGCTATATTTCTGCATTAAAAAATGCAGTTGAAAATGGATATACACATGCGATAATAATTACAATTTCAAGTGGATTATCGGGGAGTTTCAACTCTGCAAGATTAGCAGCTGATAGTGTTCCTGAAATTAAAACCTTTGTATTTGATTCTATGACACTCACAATGTCAGAAGGTGCAATAGCCCTAGAAGCCTTAACTATGATAAATGAAGGTAAATCATTTAATGAAATAGTTGAACTTCTTCCCACTTTTATAAAAAAAGTTGATGTTTTCTTCACAATGGAAACTTTGGAGTACTTAATTAAGGGTGGACGAATAGGTAAAGTTTCAGGAACTATCGCCGGAGTTCTTAATCTAAAACCTATCATTACTGTTGGTGATGATGGAATATATCATACAGTTTCTAAAGTTAGAGGTAGTAAGCAATCAATTTCTAGAATAGCATCCTTATTAAAGCCTTATGTAGAAAATGGACCTTGTAAGGTATGGATCATGGATGGAAATGCAGCAGATAAAGCACAAATGCTTTATGATGAAATAAAAAATTATGAAAATTTAGTAGAATGTAATATAGGCGGTTGCATAAGTCCAGTTCTTGGCGTTCACACTGGTCCAGGTCTTATTGGATTAATAGTTGAAAAACTTTATTAAAATTTAATAAGTAATTATACAAATAAAGTAACGTTACATTTTTTTATATTGTAACGTTACTTTATTTAAAATAAACTATCTATTAATCAATATCTTATTGAGTCTTTCTAAATCAAAATTAATAACTAATTCTTTAGGAAAATTTAATTCTTTTAATAAATCATATGCTTTTTTAAATTCACCAATATCATAATATATATGTGAATCGCTTCCTAAGATTATATTCACTTCATTTTCTGCACATAACTCAAGCATTACTTTTAAGTTTTCATATGCATTTAATCTAAATGCTTTTGGATGAAGTGATGAATTATTAAGCTCTAAAACAGTATTTGTTTTCTTTGCACCTTCAATTAGCCTTTTATAATCTAAAGGAAATCTTCCATCATCAGGATGCCCTATTATTTTAATATAAGGGTTTTTCATTGCATTAAGTATAGCATTTGTATTCTCTTCAATTGTTCCTGGCTTTATACATGGTGGATGTAGACTTGCAATTATATAATCCAACGAAGAGTATATACCTGATGTAAGATCAACTTCTCCATTATAGTTAACTATATTCGCTTCTACTCCCTTAAGTATTCTAACGCCCATTATTTCTTCTTTTATTACTTTATAATTTCCAAAAAAGCTTAAATGAGCAGTTCCTGGCATTTCTATAAAATGGTCTGAAGTTCCTAAAACTTCTAATCCCTTATTTCTAGCTTCTTCAATATTTTCTTTTAATGTACTAAATGCATGCCCACTAGAAATTGTGTGAGTATGTAAATCTACAAGCGCCTTCATATCTTCTCCTAACTATTAAACATACTTTATATTAACTTGTTTTTCTAATTAAAAAGAGGAAAAACAAAAATTAGAATAAATAATTGTTTTATTATTTTTAATTAGTACTTAGTCTTATATTATTTTTTTTCTATATAAATCATCATATTCTCTACCTATTTTATGAATATATACTTTATCATCTACATTAAATTTATTATTACATTCATAAACAGTATATACTCCATTATTACATTTAACAGAGTAATGTATTTCTCTTCCTTGATATTGCTTATTTACTATAATTCCACTTATTCCACCTAAAGAATTTTCACCTTCACATACAGAACTTTCTGGATATATCTTAAATTCTTCAGGTCTTACTGGATAAATTCCATTTTCTTTAAAGTTATCAGCTATATTTTCTCCAAGGTAAATAATGTTAGATCCTTCAACTTTAAATGAGTCTTTATCTATCCATTGTCCTTTTACTATATTGCATTTGCTTACAAAAGTAGCTACAAACTCTGTTTCTGGATTCAAATATATTTCATTTGGAGTACCAACCTGCTCAATTTTCCCATCCTTCATAACTATGATTCTATCTGCCATGGCAAGTGCTTCTGACTGATCATGGGTGACATATATAATAGTTGCTTCAGTATTTCTGTGAATATCTTGAATTTCTTTTCTCATACTTATTTTTAATTCTGCATCTAATGCACTTAATGGCTCATCCATAAGTAATATTTTAGGCTTGCTTACTATTGCTCTTGCTAAAGCGACTCTTTGTTTTTGCCCTCCTGAAAGTTCTCCTGGTAATCTTTCTGCTAATTTTTCAAGTCCAGTAGAAACTAGTGCTTTTTCTACTAAATTTATTTTTTGTTCTTTGTTCATTTTTTTATATTTCTTACTGTCTAGTGGAAACATTATATGTTCTCTTACTGTCATATGTGGCCAAAGTGCAAAAGATTGAAAGACCATTCCTAAATCTCTTTCTTCTACTGGAATTGTTTTTTTCTTATTTGAATATATTTTCCCATTACACTCTATACTTCCATCTGTTGGTTCAACAAAGCCTCCAATTAATCTCAAAAGTGTTGTCTTTCCACAGCCTGATGGTCCCAATATCGCAATAAATTCTTTATCCTTAATATCAACTGAAACTTCATTTAAAGCTACAGAATTATCAAATTTTTTTAATAATTTTTCTATTTTAATACTCATATTTTCACCTTCATTTAATTTTTAGACTTTTTAAATTTATAAATTTAGATATAATAAATCCTATAAGTATCATAAATACTATTATTGCTGACATTGCAGCTGATAAATTATAGCTTCCTGCCTGCTGATAGTTAAAAATAGTAAGCCCTATTGTTTTAGTACCTGCTGCTGCAAGCATTGAAGATAAAGTAAGCTCTGTTAATGCTGCCATAAATATTAAAAAAGCACTTGATAAAACCTGTTTTGATAATAGTGGTATCATTATCTTCTTCCACAACCTAAACTTACTTGCTCCACTTACTCTTCCAGCCTCTTCTAATGCAGGATCTACTGCTAAAATTGCTGTTGTACTTCCTTTAACCTGAAGTATTAAATACCTTGTAATATAGGAAATAATTAGTATTTTTATAGTTCCATATACTCCTGGTCTGAATCCTGGTATTGGCTCTACCCAGTGAAATATCATTGCAAGGGCAAGAACTATTCCTGGAATTGCGTAAGTTAAAGTTGCACTAAATTCTCCAACTTTCATAACTTTTGAATTATTTCTTACCTTTATATATGCTATTACTGTACCAATTATTATACATACAGCTACTGCTATAACCGCTAAGGTTATACTGTTAAAGAAAGCGTGCTTAACACCTTTATTTTTCAATAGAAAGATATAATTTTTTAATGATAAATTCTTCAAATTTAATCCTGCACCATATGCGGATTGGAATGATGAACTTATCATAACAATTAAAGGAACTATATTTATTACAATTAAAAATATAAGTGCTCCTAATTCAATTATTTTTCTGTTTGTTTTGGTAAATTCAATTCTAACACTTCTATCTTCTTTAATTGTATCTAAATTAGAGCTCTTCTTTATAAGCTTACCTTGAAGCACTGTTCCTGTTAATGCAATTACTGAAAGTATTATAGCTAAAGTAGCTGCTATGCTAAATGCACTTGGACCAAAACTTATTGCTTTTTCATAAATATAAGTACTTAATACTGGAATTCCTGATGAAATTCCAAGAAATGCTGGAACTGAAAAATTATCAATTGCTGCAAGAAAAGCTAAAATTCCTCCACTTATTATTGCTGGCATCACTTGTGGCAAATTAATCTTATATAAAGTTTCAAACCTGCCATATCCACAGGATCTTGAAGCCCATTCTAAATCTCTTGGTATTTTTCTAAGCATATTTACAGTAATAAGAAATACAACTGGCACATTACATATACCTAAAACAAGTATTATTCCTTCTAAAGAATATATATTTATGGCATTTATTCCAAACGATTTAATTATGTTGTTTAAAGAGCCATTTGCCTCTAATAAATTACTCCACGATAAGGTTATAATGTAAGAAGGAATTATATATGGTAATAAAACTAAAATTTCAATTAATCCTTTTCTCTTAACATTGGTATATGCTACTAAGAAAGCAAATAATACTCCCATTATTAATGCTAATATTGTAGAAAATACAGAAATAATTATTGTGTTTTTAATTGATTCTATTGTTCTTACTTCCTTTAATAGCTCTATGTAATTTCCTATTCCATATGTATCTCCTACTTTTAAACTCATTAAAAACAGTCTTACTATGGGCATTATAAAAACAAATGCAATAATTACATAGAACAGAAAATCAGTAATGAAATTTTTTTTACTCTTTAAAATACCAGTCATATATAATTCCCCCATATTTTTTAATTAAATAATGAGCTAAATTTATTTTTATCTTCTTCTCTATTTTTTAACAATTCTACATTATCATATGAAATTACTTTTAAATCCTTTGTTAATTTTAATCCTTCTGGAGCTTTTACAGATGATTTTACTGGTGCATACCCCATATCTGCTGCAACTTGTTGGCCTTCTTCTGATAATATGTAGTCAACAAATTCCTTTGCTGCATCTAAGTTTTTACTTCCTTTTATTATTCCAATTGGTTCTGTAATCGCTGGAACACCCTCTTCAGGATAAATGAATTTTACTGGTGAACCTTCCTTTGCAGATCTTACTGCCATATAATCTACAATTAAGCCATAATCCTTTTGACCACCAGCTACAGCCTTTAATATTGCCCCATTACCTTTGTCAACTTGTACTTCATTACTTTTTAAGCCTTCAAAGAACTTCCATCCTAGTCCTTCTGTTCTAGTCATAACTCCAACATTATATGCTGCTGCTCCTGAGTATAAAGGACTTGGCATAATAACCTTTCCCTTTGCTTCTGGTTTTAATAAATCATTTAAACTTGATGGATCTACTTTTACGTTATTTGTATTTACTATTATTCCTGTAGATATTACTTTAGTTCCTGTATACATATTGTCCTTATCCACATATTTAGAATCAATTCCCTCTAATTCACTTGATTTATAAGTCTCAAGCATATCTTTTTCTTTTAACGCTTCAAATGTAACAGCATCAGATACTAAAAGTAAATCAGCTTGAACTGCATTTGCTTCTTTTTCTGCAAGAATTTTACTTACAACTTCTTCTGTTCCTGATCTAAACACATTAACATTTACATCTGGATTTTTCTTATTAAAGTTTTCAATTAGTTTTTGAATATCTTCTTCTGGTTGTGATGTATAAATTGTAATATCTCCACTGGCTGCCTTTGCTTCTACTTGAGTTCCTTCTGCTGTTTTCACTTCTTCTCCTTTATTAGTAACTGATTGTCCACAACCTATAAATAATGTTCCTAATAATGTAATACTAAGTAGACTTGAAATTAATTTGCTTTTCTTTGACACGATATTTCCCCCTTAATACTTTTTATAAAATTTATATTATTTTCAAGAATATCTAAATCATCTGAGTAGTCTATACCTTCTATAACTAAAGGATTATTTGTTTCTTCTAATTTAAATAGTAATTCTTGAAAATCATAATCTCCTATACTTAATGGTGTATGAAGTTTATTTCCTATTTTATTGCTTATATGAATTTTAGAGATTCTATCTACTGAATTTAAATAATTAAATACTTCCTCTTCATTTGTGCAGTGAGCAACATCTAATGTATATTGAAAATCTTCATATAGATTCTTAATACATTCCTTTAACTCTATGTCACTTGTAATAAATTCTTTTGATACTTTTTCCATTATTTCTAAAGATATAATTATATTTTTCTCTTTTGCATAATCACTTATTTCTTTTAATGATTTATATAATAAATCCTTACTATTATCCTCAAAGCCAAATATTGTTGTCCTGCCTGGATGAATCGTAACATCCTTTGCCTTTATTAAATGTGCATAATCAATACTTTTTAATATTTCATTAATAGATGCTTTTCTTATTCCTTCATTTAAAGAAGAAAGATTTAAATCCCAGCTGTAAGCATGAATAGTAATATCTATTGGATATTTTTTTAGTGCTTGTTTACATTCATTTACAGAGTATTTTTTATACTCAACTTGCTGCATCCATAATTCAATTCCTTGAAAACCTTCTAAATATGCTTTCTTCATTATTTCATCTAATGACTTGTTCCACATTAATGTCGAAGAAAAATATATACTCATATAATCACCTCATCCTCTAAATCTAATCTTAAGTTTTCTTGCATCATCTAAATTCATTTTCCATTATTTTTGTTAAGAGAGTATTATAGTTAATTTAAGATACCGTTAATTAAATTTCAAAATTATAATTTTGTTATTTTTATTGCATAAAATCATACAATACCCCTATAATAGATATAGATATCATTAAGGGGGTGGCCTAATTTACAGTTTTTTACACACAGAATCTGAACTAAGCATATATTTCATAAAAACTGTAAATGAAAAATTTATGGAAATAAAAGAATTATTAAATCTTGATAAAAATCTATTATCCAAAAGTGATTTAGCAATAATAAATTATCTTCTTAAAAATGAGGAAGAAATTCTTTATGTAACATCAAAAGATATATCTGAAAAATTAGGTGTTAGTCCTACAACATTATCTAGGTTCTGGAGAAAAATAGGCTTTACTAATATAAAAGGTTTTAAGCAAAATATTAATTTATCTCCCAGCATAACTCCTGCATCAAAAGTAAAATCAACTATAGATACATTACAAAATAGTCCTATTGAAGACATTATGTTAAAAAACATAAGCAATATTAATAAAACAATGGGTTCAATGGATGAAAATAAGATTAATGAATGTATAGACCTTATATTAAATAAACAAAAAATATATGTATATGCTCCTGATGCTTCTTTCGGAATAGCTAAAGTATTTGAATATAGATTAAAGCGTTTTGGAATAAATTTAATATTCATAGGAAATGGCTCTAGCCTATTTGAAGATTTGATTAATATAAAAAAAGATGATTTAGTAATTATTTTTAGTTATTCTAAAATACTCCCAGAGGTACATGTACTTTTAGAACAAAGCAAAATTGTTCCATATAATACAGTAGTATTTACTGATTTAATATCCTCTAAACTAAATGATTATTCAGCACTTATGTTATATAGCTATAGAGGTGAATCTAATGAATATCACTCAATGGTTTCATCACTTTCTTTACTAGACTGCATAATATTAGAGCTAGCAATGAAAAAGAGCAATAGCATAAATAACATAGAAAACTTAAATAAAGTCCGTAGCACTTATTCTAACTATCTAAAAAGATAGTATTTAATATCCTTTAATTTAAAGTAGATGTTATTATTAAAGCAATAACGATGCAATATATAATTAAAAGTCGAAAACTTTTTTCCTTCATTGTCCATTGTCAATTATAAAATGCTTCGCATTTTAATTATGTTGTGCTTAAGTTTGTATATATGATAAAATGAGTTTAGATTTATTAAGTAAAGCTTAAGGAGGCAATCTCTATGAAAATATTAACTGTCATAGGCGCAAGACCACAGTTTATTAAAGCTGCAACAGTTTCAAACAAAATAAGAAGAAATGATAATAGTGAAATATTAGTTCATACTGGCCAACATTATGATAATAATATGTCTGATATCTTTTTTGAAGAATTAGGCATTCCAAAGCCTGACTATAATTTAAGTATTGGTTCTTCTAATCATGGTAATCAAACAGGAAGCATGTTAATTGCTCTTGAAGATATATATTTAAAAGAAAAGCCAGATATGGTTTTAGTGTATGGAGATACAAATTCAACTTTAGCTGGTGCTTTATGTGCTAGTAAATTATTAATTCCTGTAGCTCATGTTGAAGCAGGACTTAGAAGCTTTAATATGGCAATGCCTGAAGAACAAAATAGAATATTAACAGATCATATTTCTAATCTATTATTTGCACCAACACAAACCGCAATAAATAACTTAACTAAAGAAAATATAACAAAAGGCGTATACAACACTGGAGATGTTATGTATGATGCTATTAATTTATTTAAAGAAAGAGCAAAAGAAGTTTCTACTATAACTAAAAAATTAGATTTAGCTCCAAACAGCTATATTCTTTCAACAATACATAGAGCTGAAAATACAAACAGTATTGAAAGATTAACATCAATAATAAAAGCTTTAAGTGAATCTGGTAAAAAAATAATTTTACCGCTTCATCCAAGAACTAAGAAGTTTATTAGTGAATATAACTTAAAAGTTGGAGATAACATTCAAATAATTGATCCTGTTGGATACTTAGAAATGATTTCTCTACAAGAAAATGCATGTAAGATTGTAACAGACAGTGGAGGAGTTCAAAAAGAAGCTTATTTCTTAAAGAAACCTTGTATTACAATGAGAGATGAGACAGAATGGATTGAAACAGTACAAAATGGATGGAATACAATAGTTGGAAGTGATTCTAAAAAAATATTAGATGCAATCGAAAACTTTAATCCTACTGGTACTCCTTCTTCTGCTTTTGGTAATGGAGATACCTCTTCAATAATTACTGATATTATAGAAAAATATTTAAGATAATATATATTTTAAGAAAAAAGAACTGTCATGCAAATTAAAAGTTGAAGCAGAAAAGAGTTTAAAAGAGATGGAAGATAATTTCAATTCATTGATACAAAGAGCTTTTAAAGGTGAATTATTTAATTAAGTTTACGCGTTGTGCTAGTTAATATAAAAAAAGTATAAAATTTTATTTAGATAAATTTTACGCTTTTTTAAAATTACAATTTTTGTGATTTTAAAAATAGCACAACGCGTTAAATTATGAAACATATACTAACTTCATGTTTCCAAAATAAAATCTTATTAAGTTTATTATTTTATTGTTTCATTAAATGTTGATAACATCTTATCAACTGTTTCAGAGTTTTTAAATGAAGCTTCATTAACTTTATTAATTGATTTTGTAACATCATTAATTGACGTAATCATTTCACTTAAAGTATTATTTATACCCTCTACAGATTCAGTACTCATTTGGGCTAATTTTCCCATTTCATTTGCAACTATAGTAAATCCTTTTCCATATTCACCAGCTCTTGCAGCTTCAATAGCTGCATTTAAGGAAAGCATTTTTGTTTTTGATGTATTCGATTTTATAGAATCCACTACTGCATATACTGCCTCTATGCTTTTTTCTAAATTATTCATATATTTATTGACTTCTTCTAAATCATTTTTTATCTCCACTGCATCATTTAAAATATTACAAATTGAATCCTTAGATTCTTCTAATATCTGTTTTACTCTATTTGCTTCTTCCAATTTTTCTACAGAATAAACACACGTTATACATCCTACTATTTCACCATTATCAAATATAGGAACTATATTTCCTTCAACTGAAACTCCAAATGCTTCTTTAGGAAGAATGTTATGAACAACCTTTCCTGTGCTCATTACATGAAATATTTTATCACTTCTATCATTATGTTTATATCCTACATCTAAAGTTAATGAAAAAGTATTAGATTTTTGAAAATATAATACTGTTCCTTCTCTGTCCCATACTGCTATTGCTAAATCATCATCAATCATATTTTGCATAATTGAAAGCATTTCAATAATCTGTTGTAATTTTTCCTGCCTCATTCTTCTCTCACTCCTTTTATATCTAGATATTTTATTTTATCGTCAAATTTTATAAAATCTTAATACTAAAATATTTTCTAAATGGAATTGATAATTTTAAAGATTTATTTCCTAATATTAGTGATAGAACAGGATTCAATAGAACTAAGCGTAATTTATATTCAGTAATTAATGAATTACAAAAGTATTTTTCAAAATTACCTATATTTACATTAAATCAGATAATTCTTTATTATTTTCTCCTTTTATAATCAGAGCAGCAATTTATAATAAATAAAAAATGCTTCAAAGAAAAATATAAATTTCTCTTTAAAGCATCAATTAATTCTTAGTAAAATTTAAATTCTTTAAAAGTTGTTCTTTTAAAAGAACCTGTATCTTCTTTTCTATAAACTTGTATACATGCTATAGAAAATGCCATTAACAGCCAATAAGAAAATACATATGTTATTGAACTTGGTCCAAAGCTTGCTGGTGCAAAAGCAATAAGACCTGAAGCAGCTGCAAAGCACATTAAACTTCTGTTTTTAATTCCGATAACTATATTACTTATAAGTAGATATAAATAATATACTCCATATAATGCTACACCTGGAACACCAAAATCAGCTAATATTTCAATTGGATAACAGTGAGGACTGAATACTGTTCCTGTATTTCCTTGATTTCTTACATATTGTTCAACATTTCCTACACCATATCCCAAATAATTCTTATTATGTATTAAACCTTCAACTAATACGTCTCTTATTATTGTTCCTCTTACATTTACAGAACCTTCTCCACCTTCTTCAAATTGGATATCTTCTAATGCATGCATTTTATCTTCAAGTGTAATATTTTCTACATTTTTACCACCTACTGGCTTTGGCTTTAATAAGTATTCACTATAGTTAAAAGCTACCAAAAGACCTGCTATTAATATAATTGGAATTATCATATGTTTTATTCCTAATCGCTTTATACTACATAATGAATATATTATAAATACAATAAAGCCAAATAGAAATGCTGTACTTCCAGTTCTTGATGTAGTTGAAACTATTAAACTAAATGACATTACTGATATTATTGTAAATAAAACCTTCAATATTATATTTTCAAACTTGTAAATAGCATAAAAGCATATAGGTGACAAAATTGCTAAAGTTGCTGCTAAATTATTTGTATTAAACGAGAAAGCTATTGGTCTTGCATTTATAATACTCCTATGTTCTGGTGATAAATTATCAAACGCATCAGCATAATGTTTAACTGGAAGCTGCTCACCTAATACTAACTCAACAACCCCCACTAATACTGTTAGACATATTATTCCTAGTAAAATTCTAATTGTTATTTCTAATCTTTCCTTATTTATGTTATATATCATTAAATCTACTATAAACGCAAACATCATAATATATATTGCTATATATTTTATTGCTAAATTTCTATTTAAAGCCCATGTAACACTAACACACATATAAATAAACCATATTATAAAAATGCATAATACAACTTTATTTATATTTTTCCAAACTTCACGATCTTTAAATAACTTGTAAAGAGACATTAATGAAAATGCTGCTAAAATTATGTGAAACATATATATACTTTCTACGCCTGGTACATGAAGTACATAATCATAACATAATGAAATTAAAAGAATGCAATAAAGTTGATCATAAATATCTTTTTCTCTCATTAAAAAACCTGTTAAAATAACTGTTCCTATATACATTCCTGAAACTAAATAACTTTTATTTAGAAATCCTAATGCAGCAGCTATTCCACAAACAATTATTAATAATGTCATTGTATATTTATTCTGTCTAGTCATATTTACTCCTTATCTGCATTTTCAGCAGCTACTTCATCTTCATTTTTATAATGATACGTTGGTACAATTAATTGCATTTGACGCTTAAGTTCCTTTATATCATCAACTTCTAATAAATTGTGTAATTGCTCAAGTTTTACTGTTAAACTGTGTATGTCTTCAAAAGTAGGTTTCCCTACATGAATTTTTTTATGAACTGTATCCTCTAAGCCTTCTTCACTCATTAAAAGTTCTTCATATAACTTTTCTCCTGGTCTAAGACCTGTGAATACAATTTTTATATCTCTATTAGGTTCAAGTCCAGAAAGACGTATTAAATCACATGCTAAATCATAAATCTTAACTGGTTTCCCCATATCTAATACAAATATTTCCCCACCTTTAGCAAATGCGCCTGCTTGAAGCACAAGCTGTGCTGCTTCTGGAATAAGCATAAAATATCTTATTATCTTTTTATGAGTGACTGTGACTGGTCCTCCATTTGCAATTTGTCTTTTAAATAATGGAATCACAGAACCATTACTTCCAAGAACATTACCAAATCTAACTGCCACAAATTCTGTTTCCGATTCTTTATTTACAGCTTGAATAATCATTTCACATAATCTTTTAGTTGCACCCATTATATTGGTTGGATTAACTGCCTTATCAGTAGAAATCATTACAAATCTATCAATTTTAGCTTCACTTGCTTCAAGTGCTAAATTTAATGTTCCAAAAACATTATTTTTTATAGCTTCTTTTGGACTATCTTCCATTAAAGGTACATGCTTATGTGCTGCTGCATGGAACACAACATCAACCTTATGCTTTGTGAATATTTCATGAAGCCTATTTCTATCTCTAATTGAACCAATAAGAACCTTAAGTTCTAAATCTGGAAAACTGTCTTTAAGCTCATTTTGTATATCATATGCATTATTTTCATAAATATCAAAAATAATCAACTTCTTAGGGTTAAACACTGCAATTTGCCTGCAAAGCTCTGAACCTATGGATCCACCGCCTCCAGTAACCAAAATAGTCTTATTTTCTATGTACTCTGCAATTCCTCTATTATCAAGTTGAATTGGATCCCTTCCAAGTAAATCTTCTAAATCTACATCTTTAATCCTACTTACTGTGGCATCTCCATTTATTATCTCATACATTCCTGGAATAATTTTTAATTTACAGTTAGTTTCTTTACATATATCTATTATTTCTGCTTTATTCTTAGAATCAAGTGAAGGAATAGCAATCAAAATCAAATCAATTTCCTGCTCCCTTGTAATATAAGGAATATCATGTCTATTTCCCTCTATTTTTATTCCTGAAATTCTTCTTCCAAGCTTATCTCTATCATCATCTATAAGAACAATTGGATTATATTTAAGTTCTCTTCTTGAAAGCATTTCATTTATAATCATTGTTCCAGCAGAACCAGCACCAACAACCATAACTCTTTGCTGATCTGATGAGTATTTATATGGTACATATAAAAGTATTCTTCTATAAACTCTATAAAGAATTCTATATCCTAGCACAAAGAAAATTGCTAGTAATGTTCCTACCGCACATACATTTAATGGAATTGTTGCCCCTAATTGTCTAGTATATGCTATAGTTAATATACTAGCAAAAATATTTCCACCAACACCTAATAAAAATTCATCGGTTCCTGTTAAATGCCAAAGGCTATCATACATTTTAAATAGATAGAAACATACTAAATATATTAGGCTTAATACTATTACATCTTGTGAGTATATTCCTGCAATTTCTTTAAATGCCCCCACCTGTGTTATATTTATGGCAAAAAGATATGCTATATTAACCATAAACAAATCAATTATCATAATAGTTAATGTTTTCCAAATCCTCATAACGAACTCCTTGCTCACTTTACAATGAATAAACAAATTCTATTTATATATTGTAAATCTATATCTTCTCATTCTTTTATTCCTATCTTAAAATATCAAATATTTTAAGCATTACTTTTGGACAATA
This sequence comes from Clostridium butyricum, assembly GCA_015058475.1. Lineage (GTDB taxonomy): Bacteria > Bacillota > Clostridia > Clostridiales > Clostridiaceae > Clostridium > Clostridium butyricum_B. Next base: position 63,314 of record SVCF01000014.1, read on the forward strand.
CCTTATACATTTGCATTGAATAAAGTATCTTATATTATTTTTATCAGTTCTTTGAATTTTATAATTTTCAAGTGATTTTTTAACATCAGGTTTATTTAAAAACTTAAATAATTCACCATGAAAACTTTTATCTCTTGAAAATACAGAAAATATATGTGAAATAGAATATGGAATTTTAAATTCAACTAAGAACTTTTCAATTTCCTTACATTCTCCATATTGTCTTACATAATCAAGCAAATCAACATATGAATTATAACAGTCTAAATGCTTTAATGACACATTTTGTGTTATTGAATTTTCCCAAATAACATAGTATGCCAAAACTTCATTTATTGATATGATTTTTTTTGAATGCATTAAAGCTTTAACTATAAATATCATATCTTCACCGTATTTTCTATTACTATCAAACCTCAAGTTATTTTCTTTAATTACTGAAGCTTTATATATAGCACTTCTCATACCTATTGTTATATCATCACTTAATTGTTTTAAAGCCGCACATCTTCCATCTATGTAATCATCTAAATAGTTTGTTCTATTTTTAACCAGAACCTCTCCTTTAGAATTAACTTCACTATAATCACAAAAAACTACGTCGCAATCTGATTTTTTAGCCTTATTATACATTAGTTCAATAAATTTTTCATGAAAATAATCATCTGAATCTAAAAATGTTATGTATTCTCCTTTAGCTACTTCTATCCCTCTATTTCGTGCTACACTAACTCCACTATTTTCTTGAGTTATAATTCTATAATTAACATCTGATTTTTCTAATAATTCTTTAGCTATTTCTATACTTTTATCTTTTGAACCATCGTCTATAAGAATTAATTCAAAATCTTTGCATGTTTGATTTATAATTGAATTAATGTTCTTGGCAATGCATGCCTCTACATTGTATACTGGAGTAATTATAGATACATCTATCAATACCAATCTCTCCTTTGTAATCCACAATACATCAATAAAATTTTTTTGTATTGATTAACTACTTTGAATTATACTAACATTGCAATTTATATGCAATATATAGCGCTATTTCTTAAGTAAAATTTCATATTAATTTATAATTAACATAAATTAAAACAACGATTAATTAAGCACAGATTTATCACCCTTAATTATTTTAGCATGCCACTGTCTTTCTTCTTCTTTTGGCAAAGTCATATAATCACCATACAATTGAGTTAATATTGCATCTGCATTTCTAGGTGCATAAAAATATTCCCCTTCAAATTCTAATTTAGTTACCTCAAAGAAATCTTCTTTTTTATATACATATTGACTCCAAGGAGTATCTACTCCATATGCCATATAAGGAGAATTCACATCATTCCATTTAATTAATTTATTAAATAATTTTTCTCTTCCTTCATCTTTAAGAGTATTTACAATAATCTTGTAAAGAGCATGTGTTATCTTATTTTTTAAAGTTAATTTTTCTGGTATCTCACGCATTCGTACAAAGCTCTTTAGTATATTATTACTAATTTTTCTTTGAATCTTATAAACAAGTTTACTTTTAGGAAGACTGTCATAAGGTAAAACGTCAATATATATTCCATTATGCATATTAGGATTTTCTGCAATTACCTTTTGTATAAACAATGTATTATTATATCTTATCTTACATGGAACTTGGTAAATATCATAATGTTTATCATTTTCAAATGTTTGTAAGAATAAATTCTCTGGTAATTCTTCTTTTGCTACTTTCAGGAATTTTCTATAATCTTCCCTTAACATTCCTATATCTAAATCATCATCCCAAGGAATAAAGCCTTTATGTCTTACTGCTCCTATTAATGTTCCTGCATCTAAAAAGTATTTTATATTATGTTTTTCACAAATTTTGTGTACTTCTTTTAAAATTTCTGTCATTAATTTTTGTGCATGTTTAAGATCTAAATCCACATAATTTTTACCGTTATACAATTCTTCATTCATTATTACAAACCTCTTTCTAATGATCAGCTATTAATATTCATTAATAATTAAAATCTAATTATTTTCTCAAATAATACTTTTCCACAATTTTAGGATTAATAAGTATAATTTTACTCAACAGTAAGTATTTTAATCTATCTTTCTCAAATCTAACCATTCTATATTTTCCAAGAGCATCTCTTACTTCTTTTTTATCTATGAATTCATAAAGTTTTTGACGCAAATCATTTTTTACACAAAAAGCTGCAAAAATATTTACAATACCAGCTGGAATTCTATTTTGAATCATTGCTTTTTCTAAATCTGAATTATTAAAATTCTCTCTTATATATTGTAACGTTTCAACATTGGAATAATACACATCCAAATAATTTATAGAAATATTATTCATAACAGACTGTTCCCATTTAACATAATGAGCATAAATATTATTAATGCAATATATTTTTTTTGAATGTGCATATACTTTAATCATAAAGGAAATATCTTCAGCAAATTTTCTATTTTCATCAAACTTAATATCATTCTCTAAAAGTATAGATCTTCTAAATAAGTTTGCCATTATATGAGTATATGAAATACCATATGCTAATCCAATTGCACTTTCTATTCCTGAATATGTTCCTTCTTTTAAATCTTTTTGATTATCAGTTATTCGAGACTTATCGTTATTTTCAAAAACATATGCAGAATAAATTACATCAGCATTCTCTCCTTCAGCTTGCTTATAAAAATCCATTAACATATTTTTATCTATATAATCATCAGAATCTAAAAATTGTATATATTCTCCCTTTGCTTCTTTTATCCCTAAATTTCTTGCAGAGCTTACACCACCATTTTCTTTTTTTATTATTCTATATGTTACATCAGTATCTTTTAAGTAGTTATCTGCAAAATCACTACTCTCATCTGGAGATCCATCATCAATAAATAGAACTTCAAATTCCTTAAAAGTTTGTTCCTTTAAAGATTCTAAAGTTCTTATAATTCTATCTTTAACTTTATACACAGGCACTATTACGCTTATTTTATAATCCATAAAAAATCCTGCCTTTCACATTTTCATAAATATTCTTTTCTATTATAACATAATAGTTCTTTAAATAAAAAACACAAGATTGTTTTACTAAAAATAAATATATTGTGTAAAACTAGAGTTTAGTGAATGACAACCGAAATAAAGATTTCATGTTCTGCTCGCTTTGCTACAAAAAATGAACTAAAAATTCAAACATCAATGATTGTGCCCAAAACCGTTTGCTCCGATATAAAATCTGACAAACAATTTTGGAACAATCATTGATGTAAGAATTTTAAAGCTCATTTTTTGAATGCAAAGTCTCCGCAGAACATGAAATCTTCATTTCTTTGTTTCATCTAAACTCATAGTATCAATATTATGTTACTGTAAATATAATGATTTTTATATTAAGAAATAGTTATCTATATATGTTAAAGTTTAAAAAAGTTAATATTCTATTATTAAAAAATAGTATCATTAAAGGAAACCTATTAATAATTTCTACAAATAATTAAGGACTACATTTTAGTCATAGAATTTTTAAAACCATAAATTATAACAAGAAAAGTTGGATATCTATAATTTTAGAGAAAACAAAGAAATTCAATATATGAATAGGCGTAGCATTGTATTAAAAATTTAAGGCTTTAAATTCTTAGATAGAGGATGTTCCAAAATTGTTTGTCTAAAATTTATTTTTGGAGCAAACTGTTTTGGGTGCATCCTCTATCTTTAGAATTTTTGCCTCAAATTTTCTCACAATCGAGCCTATCATATATTGAATTTCGGTTGTTCTTCACTAAACTCTGATTCTACGTCTTTTATTTATTTTATTCTTTAACTCCAGTGTCTCCTACTCCTTGCATAAACCACTTTTGTGATACTAAAAATAATAT
>SVCF01000057.1 GCA_015058475.1 Clostridium butyricum
ATCTTCATGCACTTCTCCTAAATATAATTTACTTAGCATCATTCCACCTAGTACAGCAAATAGAATGCCATTTGCCCCATATCCTAAACAGTACCACAACTTAGAATTATTAGGATCTTTCCCTAAGAACCCCAAGTTATCTTGAGTAGATGCAAAAGCCCCACAATATCTATACTCTATCTCTATATTTAGATGTGGAAATAAGTTTTTTAGTCTTTGTTCCAACTTATCATAACTTTTATTGCATAATTCTTCGTTAAATATATCTGGTAGAAAATTTATATCCTCTCCACCAATTATTATTCTATTATCACTAGTTGTTCTTAAATAATTGTAAGGTACTTCATTATCTCTAACATTTACTTCCTTGTATATGTCTTCTATATTATTTATTGGCCTAGTTGCAATATTAAAGGTAGTAGTTTTTATTCCGAAGGCCCTTTTAGTAAAAAGACTTGTATTATATCCAGTAGCCACAATAACAATTTTACCTTTAACTTTATGTCCATATATAGTTTCTACAGTAACCCCATTCTCACTATACTTAACATCTACAACTTCTGTGTTTTCATATACTCTTAATCCTTTTTCATAGCTTACCTTAAACAAAGCATGAGTAAATCTATAAGGATCCAATTGAGCACCTCCACCTTTGCTTAATACACCAGCCTTTACATCAAAAGAAAATGGATTATTATCTTTATCAATAAATTCTACAGCTAATCCATTTTCCTTTCTAATCTTATATTCTTCTTCAATTTCTTTTTTTTCTATATCTTTAGCTGTATATAGAAAACTATCTACTCTTTTAAAATCACAAGTATTTCCATATTCATTTATAAACTCTTCAATTTCATCTAATGCCTTTATCCCCATCTTATATGACCTTATAATATTATCCATAGATGTATATGACTTTAAATCCATGGCATTGCTATCAAGCTCATATTGAAGAAGTGAAGTTGTTATACTAGTACTCCCATGAGCTATTCTTGATTTCTCTAAAACAACAGTATTAATATTATTTTTACTAAAATAGTACCCTAAAATCGCTCCAGTTACTCCGCCTCCTACTATTATCACATCTGTATATATATCCTCTGTTAAATACTCATACTGTTTAGTCAATTTATTGATTCTGGTAAAAATACAATCTCCTTGTACATACTGTATATTCATAATAATTCCCTACTTTCTTATATCTCTATCATATAAATCTATTCACAAGAGCCTTTCCTACTTTTTTATTTGATGATATTATTCTGGTTTTGAATTTACTGTTATATACATTAATTTTTTCATTTCTTTCCCCTCATACTAGTTAGTGTTTACTTTGTTTTAAAAAAATTCTATAAATCTTTTATTTGAAAATTACATTCATTTTTTTCTTATAGGTAATTAAGAAAAGTCACTTGTAGTATTTAAAATTTCTTCAGTTACTAATTTACTTGAATTCAAGACTAATGATACTCCTGGACCAGGATGCACTGAACTACCCACGAAAAATAAATTATCAGCTTTACTTGATTTGAAATGTGGTCTAAAATAGTTTGTTTGCGTTAGAGTAGGACTAAGGCCAAAAGCTGTACCACCATAAGCATTAAATTTGCATTCCATGTCTAGTGGGGTAAGGTAATTTATATATTCAATATTTTCTTCTATATCCTCTAGTCCCTTAATGTTTTTCAATTCTTTCATAATTGTATTTGTTAATAAATTAATAGTATTTTTATCCCAAATTATTTCTTTAAAAAAGAGATTAGGTACTCGAAGCATAATATTTAAACAATCACCCTCATTTTTTGCCATACTCCTGTCTATTCTACTAGGGCAATAAATATATAAAGACGGATTCTTAGGTAAGTTACCTGTAAATGCTGCTTCTATGTTATCTTTAAAATTTTCACTTAAGTATATATTATTAACCGCTAATTGAGGATATTTTTTCCTAAGACCTAAATAAATAATGAAAGTAGAGCAGGTATATTTCATTTCAGATATCTTTTTATCAGTATACTTATCTTTGTAATACTCATCTTTTACTAAATTTTTCATAGCATAAGGAAAATCTGCATTGCATACAACTATATCTCCTTTTTCAATACCTGTAGATGTTTTTACACCAATAGCTTTACCCTTTAAAAATAGAATTTCCTCCACAGTTATTCCTGCCTTTATTGTTCCACCCAATTCATCTATTACCTTTTTTAAAGCTTTAACAAATGAATACATACCACCTTTAAGATACCATAACCCATATAGCTGAGAAACAGCAGGTATAAGAGTGTAGATATTCGGACCATTAAAAGGAGATATGCCAACATACATTGACTGAAAGGATAAAAATTCTCGAAGTTTTTCATTTCTAATATATTTTGAAATATATTCATAAGGGGTAGAAAGAGTATTAATTTTTAAAGCTTTTATGAGAGTTTCTAAATTAAAAAAATCTTTTGAATTATCTTGGGGTCTTTGTAAAAAATATTCATTTGCAATTAAATACTTTTCATAAACATCCGATATAAATTTAAAGTAGCCTAAAGAATCTTCTTTTGAAATTTCCTCTAAGTTTATTGTTAAAGAAGAAATACTGTTATTGAAATCCAAAGCAGTTTTATCAGCTAAAAAAAGCCTATAAATTGGATCTAACTGTATGAATTCTAAATAATCTTTATAGTCTTTATTAACATATGAAAATATTTCTTTATATAAATCAGGCATCATCAAAATAGAAGCTGATAAATCAAAACGAAAAGTTTCAGTTTCTATGATATTAACTCTCCCACCTATTGTTTCATCCTTTTCATAAATTTCTACTTCATATCCATTCTTTAAAAGCCTTAAAGCAGTAGATAAGCCTCCAATTCCAGCACCTATAATAATTACTTTTTTACTCATTTAATATTACTCCTTTCCAGACAGTTACACTTACTGTCTAGTATTTGCAGTAATTTAAATATTTATAGCGATTTCTAAAAACGCAACTACTTCTATAAAAAAAGAACCTGCTTTTACACAAGTTCTAAATAGATTCTTCAAAATTATCAATTAAAACATATTTTATTACTCTTTTTCTTTCATCAATTGCTTCTTTAAATTTTTTTACATTTATTATTACTCTCCAAATTTATATCCCACGCCCCATACAGTTTTAATATATTTAGGTTTCTTGTTATCATCTTCTATTTTATCTCTTAAATTTCTAATGTGAACCATAACTGTATTATCTACTTCAAATTCTTCTTCTCCCCATATTCTTTCAAATATTTTTTCTGTAGAAAATACAATACCTCTATTAATCCATAATAATTTTAATATTTTAAATTCTGTTGGAGTAAGCCTTATTTCTTCATCTTTTTTTATAAGCTTATGTGTACTTAGATTTAATATACAATTATCATACCTCAATACTTCACTATTCATTTGCACAGTATTAAGCTCATTAAACCTTCTAAGTTGTGCTCTAACCCTTGCAAGCAGCTCTACTGGATTAAAAGGCTTGGCTATATAATCATCAGCACCACAAGTCAACCCCATAACCTTATCCATATCTGTATCTTTGGCTGAAAGCATTATAATTGGAATATTTGTTATTTCTCTTATTTTAATGCATAATGTGATTCCATCCATATCAGGCATCATGACATCTAAAATAGCTAATTCAGCTTTTTCACTTTGAATAATTTCTAACGCTTTACTGCCACTTTCTGCTTTTAATGTTTCAAAATCATTATTTTCTAAATAAATACTCACTATATTTCTAATATCTGCTTCATCATCTACTATTAAAATTTTCTTTTTATTCACAGTTTTATCCCCTCAATCTTATAACAAACCAAATTTCTGAATCATGGAGTTCAGTCCATATATGACTATTATGAAGTTCTATAATTCTTTTAACTATAGATAATCCTATTCCGCTTCCTTCTATTGAACTGTTTCTAGCTTTATCGCTTCTATAAAATCTATTGAAAAATTTATCTAAATCTTCTTCTTTTATATTTTCATATTTGTTCCTAAAAGAAATAAGTGCACCAGATGAATCTTCCTTCAAAGTTACAGTTATCTTTTCGTTTTCCTTTGAATACTTTATTGCATTATTAATTAAATTATCAAATACTCTGCATATCTTGTCCAAATCTACATTTAAAACTATTATGTCTTGTGAATCCTTAAATTCAATTTCTATATTTTTTGTATCTGCTATTGGAGAATACTCTGTAATAACTTGTCTTAAAAGCTTGTTTATATTTACATCACTTTTATTTATCGTCGTATCCTTATCACTAAGCTTAACAAGTTCAAATAATTTAAGTATCATCTTTTGAAGTACTAACGCCTTTTCATAAGTTGTTTCTATATACTTATCTTCTTCATCTTTACTTTTATATGACCTTGTCCTTATAATATCTAAATACCCGAGTATTATAGTAAGAGGTGTTTTTAAGTCATGAGAAATGTTTGTGATTAATTCGCGATGCATTTTATCATTTTCTCTTTCTTTTTCGATCATATTTAAAAGATTTTTTTCCATTAAATTAATAGCATTTGCTACATATGCCAGTTCATCCTCACTTTCAATTTTTAAATCATAATTCAAATTTCCTTTAGATATTTCATTTATAGCTGAAGATATATATTCTATATATTTAACTTTTTTTCTAATTCCTAAATAAATTAAAATTATAAATAATATTAATGCACTTGCTATTGAAACTGCATAGCTAATCTCATAAGTATATAAGGTTTTTCCTTCTAAGTTCTTTATCATAATTAAATAATAAATACCATTATTTATGGTTAATGGATACACCACCTTAAATTCATCATTTCTGCTTTCCTTTATTTCTTTTTTAAAAGCATCAATGTTTATATTTTGAATCATTTCATATCCATCATTTATATTTTTATACTTTACATTTCCACTTTCATCAACAATATATGTGTTTCCTTTAAAGTCTGTAATATTTTCTTTAATATATGCTTCCTTATTTCCTTCCTCATTATATAAACAATCAATAAATTCTAAAACATTTTCTTCTGTATCATATCTGTCTTTATCATAATCAACATGTTCTACATTTATAAAATGAATTGGTTTCATTATTTCAAATATTGCTATTCCAGATACAATGCTAATAATTAATGATGCACATATCCATATACTAATCTTAATATTTATACTTTTTTTTACTTTATTAGATATTTGCTTTATTAGTAGCTTAAACATACTTCCACCTCAATCATATTTTAACATATATTCTCAAATCATTGCACAAGTCTAGTTATATGAATTAATGTTAAACCTAAAAGTTTGATGATTGTTTATATTTTAAAAATTTTATTAATCCAGCCAATATACTTATCCCAACTATGATTGCTGTCATATTATAATCTACCTTTATTATTTCTAATGAATATGATAAAGAAAATGAAGTGATTAACTTTCCTATAACTGATATACCTATAAACTTATATATATTTATCTTAGTTAATCCACTTCCAATACAAATAACTTCATCAGGTAATATTGGAAAAATAAATAATGCTAATATCACAATTGTTTCATTTCTTTTAATATATCTGTTGAATTCTTCTATTTTCTTATTATCAATAAATCTGTTAATCAATTTCTCACTTACATATCTTGAAAGTGCGAACATAGTTATTATCCCCATTATAGTTCCACATCCACCTATTACTGCTCCATTAAAAGCTCCAAGGACTGAGCTTCCTGCCATTAT
>SVCF01000015.1:0-14389 GCA_015058475.1 Clostridium butyricum
TTGGATACAAGACTCCGTTAGAGGCGTTTAGCGAAGAGCAAGCTAAGTGTTGCACTTAGCTTGACAATTCGTCATATTAAAACATCTCTAATTTTAAGCAAAAAAAATGGCTCCGCGAAGAGGACTCGAACCTCCAACCTATCGGTTAACAGCCGAGTGCTCCACCATTGAGCTATCGCGGAACGTCATTACCTTTACTATTATAACAGGTTTTTTTAATTATGCAACCTTTTTATAATATTTTTTTGCAATTTATTTTATAAGAATATTATACTTTATCTTAAATAAATAAAAACTAGACACAAACATATACGTTATGCCTAGTTTTCTATATAATATACTACTTTTGTGGTCTCATTGTTGGGAATAATATTACATCTCTAATTGAAGCCGAATCAGTAAGAAGCATAACTAATCTATCAACACCTAGTCCCATACCTCCAGTAGGTGGCATACCTGTTTCTAGAGCGCTCATGAATTGTTCATCTAACATATACGCTTCATCATCACCAAGTTCTCTTTCTTTAGCTTGTTGTTCAAATCTTTGTCTTTGAACTATAGGATCATTTAGTTCAGAATATGCATTACATAATTCTCTACCAAAGACAAAACCTTCAAATCTTTCTGTGAATGCTTCATTCCCCCTCTTTTTCTTAGTTAGAGGTGAATTTTCTACTGGATAATCCATAACAAATGTTGGTTGAATTAAATTTTCTTCGCCGTACTCATCAAATAAAGCAATTAGTACTTCTCCCTTAGTAACTGTATCCAACGGCTTAGGAAACTCTAAGTTATGTTTCTTTGCAATTGCTCGCGCTTCTTCATCAGATTTAATTTCATTAAAGTCAATCTTGCCAAATTCCTTAACAACATCAATCATTGTCATTCTTCTCCAAGGCGGTTTAAAATCAATTTCAGTTCCTTGATAAGTTACCTTTGTTGTTCCATTTACCTTTTCACAGATATATGCAATCATATTTTCAGTAATATCCATCATATCATTATAATCTGCATAAGCTTCATATAATTCAATAGAGGTAAATTCTGGATTATGTCTAACATCCATTCCTTCATTTCTGAATATTCTTCCTATTTCATACACCTTTTCCATACCAGCAACTATTAATCTCTTAAGATATAATTCTGTTGCAATTCTTAAATACATATCTATATCTAAACTATTGTGATGAGTAATAAATGGCCTTGCTGCTGCTCCACCCGCTATAGGTGAAAGTGTTGGTGTTTCCACTTCTAAAAATCCCTTGTTATCAAGAAATTCTCTCATCGCTGATACTATTTTGCTTCTTTTAATAAACGTTTCTTTTACAGAAGGGTTTGTAATTATATCTAATTCTCTTTGTCTGTATCTTAAATCCGGATCTTTTAATCCATGCCATTTTTCTGGTAATGGTTTTAATGATTTACAGATCAATTCAAAAGAACTTACCTTTACAGATACCTCTCCAGTCTTAGTTGTGAATACTTCACCTGTAGCCGAAACCCAATCACCTAAATCTAAGCTTTTATATTGCTTTAAATTTTCTTCTCCAACCATGTCAATCTTTATAAATAATTGTATTTTTCCGTCTTTATCATATATGTCTGAGAACACAACCTTACCTTGACCTCTCTTAGACATAATTCTTCCTGCAACTGTTACTTCTTTACCTTCTAATGATTCATAGTTGGTTTTAACTTCTTCTGATGTATGAGTACGTTCTACTTTATAAACATCAAACGGATCTTTACCTTCTCTTTGTAATTCTGCTAGTTTTTCTCTTCTTAAAGTTTCTTGCTCACTAAATTGAGCTTCCAACTCTTGTATACTCATTTCTTCTGTTGACATTGTTGTCCCTCCAATTTTAACTTCTACTTATTTCTAACACTTCAAACTTATTCATTCCATCTGGAATCACTACCTCTACAATTTCACCAACTTTTTTTCCTATTAAAGCTTTTCCAACAGGAGATTCATTTGATATTTTAAAATTCATAGGATCTGCTTCAGCTGAACCTACAATTATATATTCTACCTCCTCATCAAACTCAAAATCTTTAACCCTTACTTTTGCTCCTACTGAAACTACATCATTAGGAATTTCTGATTCATCAACAACCTCTGCATTTTTCAACATTGCTTCTAATTGAGCTATTCTTCCCTCAACAAATGCTTGATCATTTTTAGCTTCATCATATTCTGAGTTTTCACTCAAGTCTCCATATCCTAAAGCAACTTTAATCTTTTCAGTGATTTCTTTTCTTCTAACTGTTTTTAAATATTCTAACTCATTTTCTAATTTCTTTACGCCTTCATAGGTCATAACATATTGTTTTGATTCGCTCATATATTTAACTCCCCTTTAGAACCTTATTTTTTAATATTAATATAATATACTTAATATACTTATTTTTATACTAAGAATTATTAATTTTAAAATTTATTCAAAATATCTAGTAATACTATAAATACTAATATAATTAAATTACTCAATAATATTTGTTATTTATTATCTTGAAATCATTTTAATAATTATAAATCAGTGTATATAATATGTCAATAAATCCTAATCTAAATACTACAATTCATTTCTATAATCCCTTAAAATTTCCAGAACCTCATTGCTATCCTCTAAAGTATTTATTTTATTACGTATTTCTGTACATTTAGGAAGACCTTTTATATACCAAGATGCATGTTTTCTCATTTCTCTTATAGCTTTATAATTTCCATCATATTTTATTGCCAATTCATAATGTCTAATACACATATCTAATTTTTCTTCATCTGTAATCTTTTTTATTTCCTCTCCATTTAGTGCACTCAATATTTGTTTAAATATCCACGGATTACCTTGACTTGCTCTAGCAATCATTATGCCATCACATTTAGTAAGCTTCGACATTCTCATTGCATCTTCTGGAGTGCATACATCTCCGTTACCTATAACAGGTACATTAACACTTTGCTTTACTTGCCTAATTATTTCCCAATCAGCAGTGCCCTGATACATCTGCTTTCGTGTTCTCCCATGTATCGCAATTGCATCTATCCCAGATTGTTCCATGCCCTTTGCGAAGTCTACAGCATTTATATTATCTTCATCGAAGCCTTTTCTAAACTTTACTGTTACAGGTTTATTAGACACCTTTTTTATCTCTCTAACAATCTCAAATGCCAACTCTGGTTCTTTCATTAAAGCTGATCCTTCCCCATTCTTCACAATTTTAGGGGCAGGACATCCCATATTAATATCTATAATGCAAATATCATCTCTTATATTTAAATGTTCTTCACAAATTTTAGCCATAATTTTAGGTTCTCTTCCAAAGATTTGAGCTGCTACCGGTTTTTCTTCATCTGCAATTCTAAGAAGTGATTGAGTATTTTCACTTCCATAATATAGTGCCTTTGCACTCACCATTTCTGTATAAACTAAACCACATCCCATTTCTTTACATAACCCTCTAAATGATATATCAGTAACTCCAGCCATAGGAGCTAAAAATACATTATTATCAAGGGTAACATTACCTATCTTCATTTAGATTTACTCCTTGTTTTTTTCATATAAGATTTTTAATCCTTCTAAAGTTAAATCTGAATCTACTATATCTATAACATTAGTTTGTTTTGCTATAAGATTTGCTAGCCCTCCTGTAGCTATTACAAGTGGCTCTTCTTTATCCTTAGAACTATTAATTTCTTCTTTCATTTTTTTAACTATATACTCAACTTGACCAATATAACCAAATAGAATTCCCGCTTGCATACTAGTTACTGTACTTTTACATATTATAGTTTTAGGCACTTCTAATTCTACTCTTGGAAGTTTTGCCGCCCTTTCAAATAGAGCATCTGATGAAATTTTAATTCCCGGGCATATGCAACCACCTAGATAATCTCCATTTTTTCTTAGTGCACAAAAAGTAGTTGCAGTACCAAAATCTATTATTACAGCAGATTTTTTATATATCTCATGTGCAGCTACTGCATTTACTATTCTGTCAGCTCCAACTTCTTTAGGATTATCGTATTTTATATTTATTCCAGTTTTTATTCCTGGACCAACTATTATTGGTTCATGACAAAAACATTTTCTAAGCATATTCTCCAAAGAATGCATTATATTAGGAACAACAGACGAAACAATAACACCCTCTATTTCCTTTGAATCAATACCATTCACACTAAATAATTGCATTACTTGTATACTATATTCGTCAGAAGTTTTATTTCCATCACTAGATATACGCCAACTAGCTATATATTTATTTCCATCATGTACACCTAGAACAATATTAGTATTACCAACATCCACTAGTAAAATCACAAAAAGCACCACCTTTATAAAATTAAATTAAAAGCAGCCCAAAGAGCTGCCTTAATTTAAATACATTCCAAAATAACAATATAATTTTAACAATTCTCATATATTTGTCAAGAGTTTATCAAACAAATACTTTTAGAATAAACCTACAATTTCTCCGTCTTTTAAAACATCCATCTTATTTGCCGCTGGCACCTTTGGTAATCCTGGCATAGTCATTATATCACCAGTTAATGCAACTATGAATCCTGCTCCATTTGATACCTTTACTTCCTTAACTGTTATAGTGAAGTCTTTAGCTCTACCTAGCAAACCAGGATTATCTGACAATGAATATTGTGTTTTTGCCATACAAATAGGTAGCTTATCTAAACCAAATGATTCTAATTCTTTTATTTGCTTTTTTGCTGCTGGTGTGTAATTAACATCATCTGCTCCATAAATCTCCTTAGATATAGTTAATATTTTTTCTTCTATTGTAGAATTTTCATCATAAATTGGAGAAAAATCCGAATTATCATTTTCTAGCATATCTAACACTATACTACCAAGTTCAATTCCACCGTCTCCACCTTTAGCCCACACATCAGATAAAGCAACCTTAACGCCTATTTTTTCACAATAATCTTTTATAAATTTAACTTCCTCATCACTATCTGAAACAAATTTATTTATTGCTACTACTGCATTAACATTAAATTTCTTAATATTTTCAATTTGCTTTTCTAAATTAGATATCCCTTTAGATAAAGCTTCAACATTAGGAATATTTAAATCTGCCTTGTTAACTCCCCCGTGGTGTTTTAATGCTCTAATAGTAGCTACTATCACAACACAAGACGGTTTTAAATTTCCATATCTACATTTTATATCAAAGAACTTTTCTGCTCCTAAGTCAGCACCAAATCCTGCTTCTGTAATTGCAATATCTCCAAGTTTTAATGCAAGTTTTGTTGCCATAATAGAATTACATCCATGCGCTATATTCGCAAAAGGTCCTCCATGTATTAACGCTGGAGTATTTTCTAAGGTCTGAACTAAATTTGGCTTTATAGCATCTTTCATTAGTAATGCCATTGCACCCTCTACTTTGAGCTGTTTTGCATATACAGGTACACCGTCTAAATCATATCCAATAACTATATTTCCCATTCTTTCTTTTAGATCCTCTAAATCTTTAGCTAAGCATAATATAGCCATTATTTCTGAGGCAACAGTTATTGTAAATCCATCTTCTCTAACAAATCCGTTTACCTTACCACCCATTCCAACAACAATGCTTCTTAATGCCCTGTCATTCATATCAATAACTCTTTTAAAAGTTATTCTTCTAGAATCAATTCTTAATTCATTACCTTGGTGAATGTGATTATCTATAGCAGCCGATAATAAATTGTTAGCTGATGTTATTGCATGCATATCTCCTGTAAAATGAAGATTTATATCTTCCATCGGAACAACTTGAGAGTATCCACCTCCAGCAGCGCCTCCCTTAATCCCAAAGACAGGCCCAAGAGAAGGCTCTCTTAAAGCTATGACTGCATTTTTTTCTAGTTTATTAAGAGCTTGCCCTAATCCGACTGTTACAGTTGATTTCCCTTCACCTGCTGGTGTTGGATTTATAGCTGTTACTAAAACTAGCTTTCCATCCTTTTTATCTTTTACTTTATTATATACATCTAACGAAATTTTACACTTATATTTCCCATAATACTCAATGTCATCTTCGCAAAGACCTAAGCCTTCAGCAATTTCTTTTATTGGTTTCATATTTGCTTCTTGAGCAATTTGTATATCGCTTTTCATACAATACTCCCCCTAATCTATGTACTAAAATATACTCTTTTATTACAAATTCAATATATATTATACCATCCAATATAGTTTATTTAAAGTTTTTTCGAATATTTATATTTTTTTTGATTTTATTATTCGTATTTAATTATAATTTATATATATACATTTATAATGATTATTTCCCGGAAAATAAAAATGTGTATCCAATAAAATCAATAACTTCTGATTTTACTAGATACACAAATAAATTTAATTACATTATTAACTATTCATAAAAATAGTTTCAAATTCTTTTGCATCAAGCTTTTCTTTTTCAATTAATGCTTCAGCTACAGCATGTAATTTATTCAAATTATCATTTAACAGGCTAATAGCCCTGTCATAAGCTTCATCAATTGTTTTCTTGATCTCTTTATCTATCTTAGCTCCAAGTTCTTCACTAAAGTTTCTGCCCTTTCCTATGTCTCTTCCTAAGAATACTTCATCTTGATCTGACCCATATGAAATAGTCCCTATCACATCACTCATTCCATATTCCATCACCATGCTTCTTGCTATATTGCTAGCTCTATCAATATCATTTTTAGCTCCAGTACTTATATCTCCCAGTATTAACTTTTCAGCTACTCTTCCCCCAAGAAGCCCTACCATTTCATCTTTCAGCTTACTTTTAGATGTATATGATGTATCTTCTTTAGGAAGGTGCATTGTATATCCACCCGCTCTGCCTCTTGGTATTATACTAATTTCATGGACTGGATCAC
Organism: Clostridium butyricum; assembly: GCA_015058475.1. Lineage (GTDB taxonomy): Bacteria > Bacillota > Clostridia > Clostridiales > Clostridiaceae > Clostridium > Clostridium butyricum_B. Next base: position 6,890 of record SVCF01000015.1, read on the forward strand.
AATGAGGAAGTAATCTCATGACTACAGCATGCCCTGCCTCATGATAAGCAGTTAATTTCTTATCATGTTCAGTTATGACTTTACTCTTCTTTTCTGGGCCAGCAACTACTCTAGTTATTGCTTCTTCCATCTCATTCATTGATATTTGTTTTCTATTTCTTCTGACTGCAAGTAAAGCAGCTTCATTCGTTAGGTTTTCTAAATCGGCTCCTGAAAATCCTGGCGTTCTTTTAGCTAAAACTTCTAATTTAACATTTTCTTCAAGAGGCTTTTTCTTAGTATGAACCTTTAGTATTTCTTCTCTCCCCTTTACATCTGGGGCACCAACAAGTATTTGTCTATCAAATCTTCCTGGTCTAAGCAGTGCTGGATCTAATATATCAGGTCTATTAGTTGCTGCTATCATAATAATTCCTTCATTAGCTCCAAAACCATCCATTTCCACTAATAATTGATTAAGAGTTTGTTCTCTTTCATCATGACCTCCACCAAGACCTGCACCTCTTTGTCTACCTACAGCATCAATTTCATCTATAAATACTATACAAGGTGAATTTTTTTTAGCTTCTTCAAATAAACTTCTAACTCTTGATGCTCCAACACCAACAAACATTTCAACAAAGTCAGAACCTGAAATGGTAAAGAACGGCACTCCAGCTTCACCCGAAATAGCTTTTGCAAGCAAAGTTTTACCTGTTCCGGGAGGACCAACCAACAGAACTCCTTTAGGAATTCGTGCACCCATTTGAATGTATCTAGATGGTTGCTTTAAGAAGTCAACAATTTCTTCAAGCTCACCTTTTTCTTCATCTGCTCCTGCCACATCAGCAAAAGTAACTGTTTGACTTTCAGGAGTAACCATTTTAGCCTTACTCTTGCCAAAATTCATAACACTCCTTCCACCGCCTCCACCTTGAGACTGTTGAGTAAAAATGAAGAAGAACATAAAAATTACTATTGCTAGTAAAACAAATGGTAATAAAGTAGCTAACCACGTTGCATTATTTGATGGTGGTTTGAAATTAACTACTACATTAGAATTTTGATGATTTTCCATCAATACTGTAAGCTGTTCATCTGGTGCATACGTATTAAACTTTTTATTATCCTTTGTCTTTCCTTCTATTTTATTATTTTCTACAACAATACTATCTATTTCATTTGCATTCCATTTTTGTGAAAATGTACTAAATGGTATAGTAGTAGACGTTTTTCCCGTTTCCCACATCATAGCAGCTGCTAAAAATAACATTATTGCACATACAATCCATACAGCTGTGCTCGAATATTTTTTCATTCAAGCCCCCCCTCTCTATCACTTTTAAATTTTATCATAGGGCAATTCTTATTACAACAATTTACATTTTTTACTTTTCATATACTTCAGGTTTTAATATTCCTATATAAGGTAAGTTTCTATATTGTTCAGCATAATCAATTCCATAACCCACTATAAATGCATCAGGAACCTCAAATCCTATATATTTTACATTCAAATCTACTTTTCTTCTAGCTGGCTTATTTAATAGGGAAACTATTTCTATACTGTCAGCTTTCCTTGCTTTAAGATATTCAAGTAAATACTTTAATGTTGTTCCAGTATCCACAATATCCTCTACTATTAATATGTTCTTTCCTTCAATATTACTATCTAAATCTTTAAGTATCCTTACAACTCCAGATGTTTCTGTAGAATTCCCGTAACTAGATACTGCCATAAAGTCTATTTCACATTTAATTGAAATATTCTTTATTAATTCAGCCGCAAATACAACTGATCCTTTTAAAATTCCAACTACAACTAACTCTTTTCCTTTATAATCATTTGTAATTTTTTCTGCTAGTTCTTTAACTTTTTCAGTTAATATCTCACTTGAAAATAATATCTCTTGTATATCTTCCTTCATTTTTAACGACCCTTTCTCTCTACAATTACCTTTAATATATTTTTACTATTACTAGACAACTTATATTCTTCAGAAGTTCTAATTCCAATAATCCATGCTATTTTATCATCAAAACATAATATAGGAATAGAATCTCGCAAATCCTTTGGAATCTTCATATCAATAAATATATCTTTTACCTTTTTACATCCTATCATCCCTAAAGGAATTATTTTATCTCCCTTTTCTCTAGCTCTTAAAATAATTTCACTTTCTATTTTATCAAATTCAAAATATTTTATAAACTTATTTTCTTTTAATTTAGAATTTTCATAATTATTTATTATAGAAAATTTTATTTCAAAATCATGAAATAAAATCTTTTTATTATTTATAGAGAATTTATTTAGTTTTATCTTGTCATTATATAATATATGCTTTTGTAACCTACTCTTTATATATATATCTCCATATATATTCTCAACAAAAATATTCTTTGGCAAATCAAGCTCCCTACCAGTACCTTTTCTAGCCAATTCTATAATATCATATATATGTTTCATTTCAAAATCATAGCTTTGCTTCGAATACCTTATCAATGCATTTCTTAAAACTCTAGAAACAACGACATCATCATTTGTAAATGTGTCCTTTTTTATTATAAAGTATTCATCTTCTTCTATACAAGATTTCTTATAAAGTTTTAAAGATTCTTTTTCTAAGAATTCATTATCCTTTTGTAACAATACTGCTGTTCTATTTAATGTCTGTATTATATCTTTATTAAAATTTTCCTTTATATATGGCAAAATATCTAGACGTATTTTATTTCTATTATATGTTTTTTCAAAATTACTTTTATCAATTCTTGGCTCTATTTTCTTTTCATTAATATATTGCTCAACTTCAAATCTACTTAAGCATAATATAGGACGTATTATTTTTTCATCTCTAAAATTCTTAATTCCACCAAGACCTTCTAATCCACTTCCTCTGATAAGTCTAAATATTATAGTTTCAGCTTGATCATTTGCATTATGTGCAGTTGCAATTTTATTATATTTATATTTTTTTAATATTTCTTCAAAAAAATCATACCTTACTTTTCTTCCTGCCATTTCCGAAGACATTTTATTTTCGCTTGAATATGCATTAACATCTACTCTTTTTATGTAACAAGGAATTCCAATTTTTTCACAAACTCTCTTAACATATTTTTCATCTTTATCCGCATCTTCTCCTCGAAGCATATGATTTATATGTGCTACGCCCAAACTAATCTTGAGATCATCTTTTAAATTATACAATATATTTAAAAGACAAACAGAATCTGGTCCACCAGATAAAGCCACTAGTACTTTGTCTCCTTCTCTAATCAATCCATTTTCTTTTATATATTTCTTTACTTTGTTTTCCAAATAAACACTTCCTACTTTATTATTACAACGATATAATATTTTTGCACATACTTATTGTACGTATATATATACTAAATGTAAACATCATTAATTCAAATATATAGTTAAGAAAAATTATAAAGAGCTGTTTCAAACGAAACAGCCTTTAATTATATACTAACTTATGGAATAAATCTTAGAAACCACTACCGTCATATCATCCTGTAACACTCCATTACTAAGCTCTTTTGCTTTTTTTAATATATTTTCTGATAGTTGTATTGGATCATAATTATTCTCTTTCAAATATTCTTCAATCCATGAATCATCTCCTACATTTAATTTATCTATATCTAATATACCATCACTCACACTTATTATCATATCACCAGGTTTCACCTCTTCATTTATTACCTCCACTTCAACTTCATCTACAAGCCCAAATGGTAAATTTTTAGAAGCCACTTTGTGTATACCATCTCTTTTCTTTATAAAACTAGGCGATGCACCTATTTTTATAAACGATGCTTTTCCATTATACAGATTAATCTTACTTAAATCTAAAGTAGCAAACTTCTCATTTTCTGCGAATTTCATTCCCATTATTGAATTAACAGTATTAACTGTAATATCTTCTCCAAAACCAGCTTCTGTTAAATGTTCAACTAAATTTACAGTTGACTTACTTTGTTCACCCGCCTCAGGACCCGATCCCATTCCATCACTTAGAATAATAGTATAGTATCCATCTGTTGTTTTCCCAAAACTATAATAATCTCCTGTTTGAATTTCTCCATTTTTAATATCTATAGCTGCATATGATCTAACATAATACTTAGGTGCTTCTTCAATCGTTATTGTACACTCATTATTTTTAGGATTAATATTACATCCTTCACCACTGATACTCAACGGAACTTTAATTATATCATTTAATACTGGCAAAATATTTTTACTACAAAGATCACATCCCTCACAGTTATTCATACTTATTTTAATTTTTATTCTTCCTTCGTAGTTTGTATAACAAAATACACCATTATAATCTATGAAATTTTTATTTAGCCCTCTCTTTATAATTCTCTCTAAATCATCCGATATTGTTATTTCTCGCTTAAAATCATCTAATATTTTACCTAATGTAACTCCTATGTTATTTATATGTTCTGATAATACTTGCCTCCCCTCATATATTTTTTCCTTAGTATCCTCATTCAAATTGTGATTATTAATAATAGCTTCTGAGTTCTTTAATATAGACAGATGTTTAATACATTTTTTTTCTAGTTCTTTAGGCATCTTAGGCTTTCCATTCTCATAATTATTTAACAGAGATTGAAAGGATATATATGTTTGATTAAAGTTCTTTTGCCAACATATATCTCTCTTTATACATTGATTACAGCTTCTTTCTGCTAGATTTTCCACTAATGCACATGACTTATTTTTAATCAATAAATTTTTATTATCATCACCTTCACCTAAACATGTAGAAATTGCGCTCAATACATCAGTAATACTTCTAATCTTTAGTGTAAATTCTTCCTTTATATCATTTAGACTGATATTACTTATGACATTTTTTTTTCTTTCTGGATTTATCTCAATTTCGATGCTTCTATATGCCGATTTAGGAATTAATAAAAATAAACCAGCTCCTACTAACACTTCAATAATTAAATTAGTTGTTAATTGGTTTGAATATAGTGCTAGTGAAAAATATATTATTATACCTGCAAGTATCGAAAGAATTTTTCCTGTATCTTTGAATATTCCAACTATAAGTCCTCCAACTCCATAAAAGGCTACATTTAAAACCATATCGCTTTCTGAAATTCCTAATATTAACCCCATAGAAACTCCAATCATTGCTCCATAATTAGCCCCTCCTATATAAGCTATAATTAAAACTGAAGTCAAAGCCATAATATTTCTAATAGAATAATTTAATATATAAATTTCTCCTATCCCTGTTATAATTAAACAAAATAATATAGATATACTCGCAATTTCTTCCGCCGAGACATTGCTATTTATATTTAATTCATCTAGCGATTTCAATGAATACTTTATAACATGATATATAGATATAATTAGTAGAGTCTGAAGTAAACTTAATGTTAAATTAATTCCAACTTCATACTTAGATATCAATGTACCACATATACTAAATACACTGAATAATATACCAAAACTTATAATCTCAGATTTTACTTTGTCCTTAGTTGAAATTAACAGATAATAAATACTTAAAATAACTATTGATACTAAATATATATACAAATCATTTATTGAGTCCTTCATTGATAAATATCCAATGCACACTCCAATAGATGCTAAAATACACTTCTTTTTATTTCTTTTTACAGTAAATATAGCTATTAAGTATGCTATACCAAATGGTGCAATTCCTTGATTATCAGCTCTATTTAATAGCAATACTACTCTCCCGAGTAATATTCCAACTATAAAAATCACAACTAATTTTACTACTGATATTTTCAGCCACGAGTTTGTCTTTAGCTTATATTCTTTACCTATATCTTTATAATTACTCAAATCTAATTCATATTGCATTTGTGCCGCCTCACTTCCAAATATTGTAATTAGATTATAACACCCTATTTTTTCGATATATGTCATAACCTGTTCTTGCAATATAAGTTTCGTAGGACAACATCATCTAAAATTCTCTACTATTTAATGTTTTAATCTTTTATTTTTCACGCCTAACACTACCTATAAAATATCAAAAAACCTACGTGATATTAGAATTCACATAGGTTTTTATCAATATTGAATATATATTAATTAATTTGTCGTTAATATTACTTATTTTATATATTATATCATAAATAAATTTCATTTATTTTTAGATTTATGAATATATTTATAAATTATTTATTTTTAGAAATAACCTAACTCTTTAACTACTAATATCCAAAAGAATATAGTTATAATAGAAAATCCTGTTGTAAATACCACTAATTGTCCTGCCAATTCACTATCTGCATCCATCTGTTGAGCCATAGTAAATGAAGATACTGCTGTAGGAGCTGAAAACATAATTAGTACACTTGCAAGCTCAATATTTCTAAATCCCATAGTTATTGCTATCGGAACAAAAATAGATGGAATAATTATTAACCTTCCAACAACTCCTATAAATATATTTCTGATGTTTCCTTTTATTTTATTAAATTCAAAAGACCCTCCTAATATTATAAGGGCTAGAGGCGTTGCTATCTTAGATATATCTCCTATAGTTTTTTCTAAAAAAATAGGTAATTTTATTTCCATCAGCATCATTATTAAGCCTAAAACAGATGATATAATTAACGGATTTTTAATAATTCCTCTTGCTATATCTTCTATACTAATTTCTCCACCTCTAAACACCTCTAGAACTATCACCGCCAGAAAGTTAAATAACGGTACCACCACCATTATAAGTAATGAAGTTATTCCAGCTCCCTCATCACCAAATAAGGATAAGACTACAGGTATTCCAAATAAAACAAAATTACTTCTAAAAATTGTTTGTATCAATACTCCTCTTTTCCTATTCTCCTTTTCAATTAATGGTATTATTATACACATACATATACAACTTACTATTATTGATACTGGCGCGAAAAACATTAATTTAATATTAAAAGTGCCATTTAGATTTGTTTTATACACATTATTAAAAAGCAGTATAGGCAAAAAAATCTTAAATGTTATATTATTCATAACCTTCAATGTATTTTCATCTATCATTTTAATTCTTCTAATTAAATATCCTAACATCGTTGTAAGAAATAAAGGTAAAACAACGTTTAACGATAATATTATATTTTCCATAAGTTCCCCCTAATTTAAATTCAAAAAACAAAAAAGACTTAAGCAAATGCTTAAGTCTTTGGTGCCGAAGACCGGAATCGAACCGGTACGGTGTTTAACCACCGCAGGATTTTAAGTCCTGTGCGTCTGCCAGTTCCGCCACTTCGGCGTATTATTTTACGCTATATTATTTAATTTACTTTTATGGTTGCGGAGACAGGACTTGAACCTATGACCTTCGGGTTATGAGCCCGACGAGCTACCAACTGCTCCACCCCGCGATATTAAATAATTATTATATTTTGGTGCCGAAGACCGGAATCGAACCGGTACGGTGTTTAACCACCGCAGGATTTTAAGTCCTGTGCGTCTGCCAGTTCCGCCACTTCGGC
>SVCF01000015.1:14399-61602 GCA_015058475.1 Clostridium butyricum
CCGGAATCGAACCGGTACGGTGTTTAACCACCGCAGGATTTTAAGTCCTGTGCGTCTGCCAGTTCCGCCACTTCGGCATGTTGCGCTAATTAGCTACTAACAACAAAATTTATTATAATGCATAATTCTATTACTGTCAACACAATTTTTAATAATATTATTATTTATTTTAATTAATTAAATTTAGCCATAAAATAAATGTAGAATAAATATAATTGCACAAACAAAGCCAATTATTAATTCATCCTACATAATAAAGCTTATATATGTTATGTGTATTGGTAATTAGACTCTTTTTCCACCCTTACCTTTAAACTCTTGATGTTTTTTTACATCTTGCATTCTTTCTTCACTATCTTTTAAAAATTTTGACATAATGTCTTCAAAGCTATTTGCTCCAGATTTTTTCTTTTCAGATGCTTTCCAGTCAATATCTGCTGGCTTAACTGATTTTTTGGGAATATTAGTATTTGCTTGTTTTATGGAAAGACTAATCTTACCATTATCATCAACTGATATAACTTTAACTTTAACTTTATCTTGTTCTTTAAGATGTTCCTTTATATCTTTTACATAAGAATCTGCTACTTCTGAAATATGAACTAATCCAGTTTTGCCTTCAACTTCAATAAAAGCTCCAAAATTTGTGATGTTAACCACTGTGCCCTCTACTATGTTTCCTGCGATTAAGGTCATGTTTAAACGACTCCTCCTTGAATTTGAAAATATATTAATTTGAAGAACAAATCGCATTGCAACTGCTCTCACTTTAAACATAATTATTAGTTAATACTTATTATATATTATTCAATTAATTAAGATAATTTTTTATAAAAATTTAATTAGGATCCTCTTCTCTTGATTCTTCACTGTTAACAACTTTCTCTCCTTGTTTAATCATTCCAAGTCTTTCTCGCGCTAACCTTTCTAGATAATCAAGCGAGCCTTGATCAATCTTATCAACTTCATCCTGAAGCCTTTCATGTTTAGCCTTAATTTCATCCAACTGAGATTGTTTGATTTCTATTTCTTTTTCTATTCTATTCATGGTTATCATCTGCCTAATATAACCAAAAGAAAATATAAATAGAAATACAATAACTATCAATTTCTTTAATATTGACTTTTTTCTCATAATATAGAACCTCTATTTTTATAAATTACCCTAATTATATTGTAAACACTATATTAATATTATTCAAGTAATTTTTCTTATTTATTCTTATCTATAAGCTTATAAATCATTATTTTTATTGGATAACCCAAATTTTTAAAAGTCACTCTAATGATTTTTAATAATAAATCTAATAATTTTTTTTCAATATTATAGAAATATCTACTAATGAATTTTATATAAAAGAAAATCGAACAACATATAAAAGCATATACATAAGGAGTTAGAAAAGCATAATTTGTATATAATAGAAAAGTAAATACAATAATACTAGCAAGTATCCAAAATAGTATATCTTCAATAGCCATAACAACTTTAATATTATTAAATCCTCTGATTATTCTATACATATCAAATAATATTCCTGTTATAAATCCTGCTGATATACTAAAAAATACAATATTAAACTGCATATTTATTTCTAACGGCATATCTTCATCCTACCTAAACAATCTTTTTATTATGCTCTCATTACTCTTCTTTGTTGCTTTTCCATTATAAATCATTGATGTAATACTTCCTTCAATAATTACATCTCCATTCTGCACATCTAGCTTATTCATTTTTAATTCTTCACCTTTAATAGTTAAGTTACCCAAACTAGTAGTCAAATCTATTTTTAGTTCATCAAAACTTATAACTTCGGCAACACCACTTATAGTTAGTTTTCTTCTACTTTCCAAATTCAAATTAGATTTATTTTCTTCCAGTTTATTATCTACCTTTTTCTCCATAAAAATTCCTCCTCTATTCTTCTTATATACATATATGATTATATAATCAGTTTTAGAATTTAGAATATTTATTAAATGCAAAAAGAGTAGTCATTATTTACTACTCTTTATCTTCTTCACCTTCTAAAATAGCATACATTTCTTTTGCATCTTCTTTTTTAACATGGTCAGCAATGTTGATTATCTCAGCTTTAAGCATTCTATTAGCAAAAGTTATTTCTATAACATCACTTTCTTTTACTTTTGTAGAAGGCTTTGCTACTTTACCATTTATCTTTATTCTTCCACTCTCACATATTTCTTTAGCCACGGTTCTTCTTTTTATTATTCTAGAAATTTTTAAATATTTATCTAGTCTCATCTCTTCTCCTTATATTAAAAGAACCCGAAAAAATTCGGGTTCAATTTTTCTGATTTAAAATCAATTATTATTTATTGACTTTATCTTTAAATTCTTTTCCTGGCTTGAATACTGGAACAGTTGTTTCAGCAATATCAAGTGGTTCTCCAGTTCTTGGGTTTCTTACTTTTCTAGCTTTTCTTACTCTGCTTTCAAAAGTACCAAATCCAACTAATTGAACCTTTTCTTTATTTTCTAAAGTTTCTTCAACACTTTCAATGAACGCTTTTAAAGCTAATTCAGCATCTTTTTTAGTTAATTTACTTTTTTCTGCCATACTAGTAATTAATTCTGATTTATTCACAATAACATCCTCCTTAAAAATACAGTTACATTTTATTTAAACTGTTCTTTGTTATGTACTAAGTTGCACCCCTTTATTATATAACCACTTTCTATAAGAGTCTATAGAAAAACGAATTCTTTCATTAGTTAACATAAAATCATACAATAAACAAAATACAACAATAGTTACTTTATAAATTATTATTCTTCAAAAACTAGAAAATTCCTTTAATATATTCATATATTAATCTATTTTTTTGATTTTTCCCAAAGTTTATTCATATCATCCAAACTCATATCTATTAATTCAATACCTTTTTCTTTTGCCTTTTCATCTATATACGCAAATCTTTGTATAAATTTGTCTATAGTACTATTTAAAGAAATTTCTTCATCAACCTTTAAAAGTCTGGCGATATTTACACAAGAAAACAACAAATCACCAACCTCTTCTTTTATTTTATCCATATTTTCCATATTATATACATCTATTACTTCTTTAATTTCTTCTTTTAATTTTTCTATTGCATCATCAATACTTTTAAAATCGAATCCAACTTTTCTAGCTTTTTCTTGTACTTTATGTGCTCTTAAAAGTGCTGGTAATCCCTTTGTTATTCCGTTCATTTCTTCAATAAGTCCTGAATATCCTTTTTCTTTCTTTTTTAATTCATCCCATTTAACCAAAACATCTTTAGTTGAAGATAGATTTTCATCATTATTAAAAACATGTGGATGTCTATTTATCATCTTATTACAAATGCTCTCTATAACATCCCCAATGTTAAAATATCCATCTTCATTTCCTATAGATGAATGAAATATAACTTGAAGAAGCACATCTCCTAATTCTTCTATCAACGAATATTCATCTTCTCTATCTATCGCATCAATGACTTCATAACATTCTTCTACAAGAGCCTTTTCTAGGGATTTATGAGTTTGTTCTCTATCCCAAGGACACCCATCTTCGCTTCTTAATACCTCTATTATATCTAATAAATCATTAAAGTCTTTTTTATTGTTTAAATCTTTTGGGATATATATAGATGTTAAATAATCTATGTCTTCCTGCATATCTAATTCAAATAGTGGAATTTTTCTTATACTTTCTTCACCTTCTATCCCCGCTGCTCTTACATAAAATATATCTGTTTCATCATTGTAATATTCTAATAATCTAAGCTTAACTTCAGATGCTATCAATGTATTATATACTTGTGTTACTATTGTTCCTATTCTTTTATCTAATATTTGATTTTTTATATCAAATGCATCTATTACTTTAAGCCCTTCTATTGGATCTATTTTTAATCCTTCTATCATTGCATCTATAAAACTAACAGCAGGTATTATCTTATATTCTATATTTTCTTTTTTACATAATTCAATCAAATTAAAAACAGATTTCTCAGCAACTAACGGATGTCCAGGAACTGCATATACTATCTCTCCACATTCTTTATGTCTACAAATTAAATCCTCTGCTATATTAGAGTATACTTCATCAAAGTTTTCTTTTATTTCATATACATTATCATACGTATCAAATTTAACTTTTTTTTCTATTAAGTAATCTACTGTTGGATGCTTTTCTGTTCTTAAAAATATATTTTTACTGCCTTTAAGTTCATTTAATGTTCCTATTGTTAATGATTCTTTTGATCCGGGCCCTAATCCAACTATTTTTATCATTAGACTTCTCTCCTTTTTATATCCTTTTAATTCTATCTTTTATTTCTTCTATTCTAAATACTTTAAATAATATTATTAATATACCATAGATTATGCCTCCTATAAATATTGACAATAAGCATGATATTCCATTACTTATTGTATACTTATATATAATATTATAACTCAACATAACAGTAACTATCATAATTATTGACGCGTATGAAGGTTTTATTACTATTTCATATAAATCTAATTTTATTTTTAGCATAATTTTTAATGTTATAATATTTAATATACTTGCAATAATATAAGCACTTATAGTTCCTATAACTGCTCCATAAATATTAAGAGATTTAATTGGTATTAAAGCCCACGTTAAAATTATCTTGACAATACATCCAATAAGTAAATTTATGACTGGCTTTATATAATTTCCTGTTCCTTGTAAAATAGAAGTTGTTGTCTGGGTTATAATTATAAACGGTATAGATATAGATAAATATCTTAATATTTCAAATCCTTCAAACCTTCCTGGAAAAATAAATTTCATAACAGGTTCAGCTAAAAAGAACAATCCAAATGTACATGGAATAGCTATTACCATTGCCATTTTCATAGACATATCTATTTTATTTTTTAACTCACTATTCTTTTTTAATATGAAATTTTCCGCTATTATAGGAATTAAAGATGTACAAATTGCCATGGAAAGAGTTAACGGTATATTAACTATGACTGATGCTTTTCCTGTTAATTGAGCATATAAGACAGTTGCCTGAGTGCTTGTAAATCCTGCCTGCAATAACTTTTGGGGTACTAGAATCGAATCTATTAAGTTCATAACAGTCCCTACTGTAGCTCCTAAAGAAATAGGAATTGCAATCTTTAACACTGTATTTAATACATCTGAATTAGTCTTTATCTTCTTTATTCCATATTCTTTCTTTATTTTTTTATATTTTGAATACAAGTAGGAAGTTCCTAATACAGCTCCAGCTGTTGCACCGAACGCTGCTCCACCTGCAGAATACTCTATACCTCTTGGCAATAGAATAATAGCTAATCCCACCCCAAAAAGTACTCGTCCTATTTGTTCTATTATCTGAGATATAGCTGATGGGGTCATGTTTTGAAATCCCTGAAAAAACCCCCTAAGTATAGTCATACAAGAAATAATAAGAGGAGCAAAGGAAATTCCTATTAATGAATAATACGATTTTTCATCCCACTTAAGATAATAAATTATAGGCTTGGCAAAGAAAAATAAAAATACTGTCATGCCTGTCCCTATTATTGCCATTAAAATGAAAGATTCTTTCATTACTTCAAATGTTCCATTTATATCATTTACCGCATTTCTTTCTGATATTATTTTAGATATTGCAACAGGTACACCTGAAGCTAATGCTATGTAAAACATATATAACGGATAAGACATCTGATAATATCCAATTCCTTCATCACCAATTAACATTATTAATGGCCATCTAAAAAATAATCCTAAAAATCTTGTTAATATACCTGCCACGCCAAGAATTAAAGTCGCTTTTATAAGTGATTGTTTCTTCATAAAACACCTCCAAACTTACATACTATTAATAATTTTTATTGTAAATCTGGAGGTATTATGACTTTTATTTTTATTATTAATAAATTTAATAGATATTTTTTATATTATTGTTCCATTTGTTTTCCTAAAAATGAAGCTGCTGTCTCAACTAACTTTGTTTCGACTTCGCCTAATTCTACATCTTCTTTAGATAATATGATTACAGCACCTATTTCATCGCCCTCTGCTATGATAGGGGCAATAACTTGACTATTATATTCTGCATCATCATCATCATTATGTAATGGTATTACTGTTCCAGAAGATTTATTTAATAATACAGTCTTTCTATCATTCATTATTTTCTCTAGTTCATTGCTTACTTTTCTTTCAATATACTCTTTTTTAGGAGCCCCACTAATTGATATAAATGCATCTTTATCACAAATTAATACAATATGTCCTATAACTTGTTGTAAACTTTCGCAATACTCTTTTGAAAAATCAGTTAATTCTTCAATTGGAGAATATTTTTTTAATATTACTCCTCCATCACGATCTGTAAAAATTTCTAAAGGATCCCCCTCCCTTATTCTTAAAGTTCTTCTTATTTCTTTTGGAATTACCACTCTTCCTAAGTCATCAATTCTTCTAACAATTCCTGTTGCTTTCATTAGTTATTCACCGTTGTAGAAAGGTTATAAAAATACTATATTTATTTCAACAATTATAGATAAAATCTCTATAAAATCGTTTATTTCTTTCTAACAACTTACTCCTTTCTTATATCTTCGCTTAAATAATTTTATCTTAGTGATCTTACGATATTATTATTTGAATATATAGAAATTTTATGCACTAATAACTAAATTTTATATTATACTAAAAAAATCTTTCCCTCTTATTTTAAAGAGGGAAAGATTTCCTTATAGTCTATTCTCATATGTCTTTATATCTATTGTTTTTTTCCATTCTTCTAGTTTTGCTGTATATGTTGCATTTGTTTTTTCATTAGTTAATTGTGATTTAATTGTTTCTTTAACTTCTTCAAAAGGAGTAATTGTACTTTCTCCTCTTTCTGCAATTAAAATATGAGATACATCTGCACCTTCATTTGTAACTCCAGTAACTTTAATTATATGATATCCAAATTGACTTTTTACTGGCTGTGAAATTTCACCTTCCTTTAAGTTTTTAAATCCATCCATGAACTCAGTAACATATTGAGTGTCATTGTATTTTACAAAACCTAAACTTCCACCATTATCTTTTGTTCCTGGATCAGTGGATTTCTCTTTAGCTGTTTCAGCAAAATCTGCACCAGCATCTAATTTAGCTTTTATAGAATTAGCAACTTCTAGAGATTTATTGTAGTCTATCTCACCTTCAGTAGTGTATTGACTATCTTTATTTTCTTCATAATAATTCTTCAAATCATCATCAGTCACTTTAACATCTTTTGTCATTTCATCATATATAGCATTCAATTTTGCTTGTTCTACTTGAATATTTTTGAAGCTTTCTTCCGTATAACCATATTGCTCCAATGCCTGCTTATATTGATCCTCACCGCCATACGCTTCTGTAAATTTAGCAATCTCTTCATCTGCTATTTTGTTAGCTTCCTCATCTGAAAGTAAGATTCCTAGCTCAGCAGCCTTTTTCAACATTATTTTTTGATTTATTAGCATGTCTAAATATTGTTGCTTTACTTGTTTAATTTGTGCATTTGCTTGTTCATTGCTTTCGTAGTCTTCTCCATAAGTCGCCTTTATTTGTTGTATAACTCCGGCTCTTTCTAGTTCAGTCTCTAGTTCACCTTTGGTAATCTTCTCATCGCCTACTTTAGCAATAACTGTTTTTGCTATAGCTTCAGGTGTTTTTTCAATCATTTTGCAACCCATCATAGATATTGCTAGCGTGCAAATTGTAGCAGTTGCAATAATTTTTTTTAATCTTTTCAAAGTATTCCCCTCGCTTTTTCTAAGTATTGCTGTAAAAAACATAATATTAGTATATCAATATTATTTTTACAATTCAATTTTTTTCAATTATTAATTAATATTTATTTAATATTGTTATTATAAAAATCTAATAATATAGTTTACTATATCATTCTTTTATTACAGGATTATGTCATCAACTACTTCTTTTAAGAACTCCAATTTATTTTCTTTCTTTATTCCTTTTATTTTAAATAAAAAATATGGATTTAATCCAAATTTCAATACTACACTATCTTTATATTTTCTGATAAGATTTGCATAAATATTATAATATTCACTTTCACCTTCTGCAAATTTAAATATTATTTCCTTAGGAGTTTCTTTTATTTCTTCAATAAATACAGTCTTAGACTTATTCTTTATATAAGCTATATCCATTAAATTACGAACTGATTCAGGTATTTTTGAATATCTATCTTGCAATTCTTCTTCTATTTCATTATAATCATCAATATTTTCAATAGAAGCAATCTTCTTATAAACCTCTATTTTTTGCATTTCATCTTCTATATAATTTTCTGATATAAAAGCATCTACCTTTATATCCACTGTAGTTTCAACAGGCTCTTTGTTTATTTCGCCTTTAATTAATTTAACAGTATCTTCAAGCATTCTACAATACAAATCGTATCCAATAGCAGCCATATGCCCATGCTGAGATGAACCCATCATGTTACCAGCACCTCTTATTTCCAAATCCCTCATAGCTATTTTGAATCCTGATCCTAGCTCTGTAAAATCCCTTAACGCTTTAAGCCTTTTTTCTGCAACTTCTGTTAATACCTTATCCTTAGTGTATAGCAAATACGCATATGCTATTCTATTAGATCTTCCTACTCTTCCCCTTAATTGATAAAGCTGTGACAATCCCATTTTATCTGAATCATATATTATAATAGTATTTACATTTTGAATGTCCATTCCGGTTTCTATTATTGTGGTGCAAACAAGTACATTATGCTCTCCAGACATGAAGTCCATCATTTCTTTCTCTAATTCTCTTTCTCCCATCTGCCCATGTGCTATTCCAATTCTTGCTTCTGGCACTAATTCTTGAACATACTTAGCCATCCTTTCAATATCTTCTACTCTATTATGGACAAAATATACTTGACCATCTCTACCTATTTCTCTAATAATAGCATCTCTTATAAGCTGATCATTTTGTTCTACAACATACGTTTGTACTGGATATCTGTCCTCTGGCGGTGTTTCTATGACTGATATATCTCTAACTCCCGTTAAAGACATGTGAAGAGTTCTTGGTATTGGAGTAGCACTCAGTGTTAACACATCTACATTCTTTTTTAAACTCTTTATTTTCTCTTTTTGTTTAACCCCAAATCTTTGTTCTTCATCAATAATCAATAATCCTAAGTCTTTAAATTGAATATCTTTTGAAACTATTCTATGTGTTCCTATTAAAATATCAACATTTCCTTCTTTAAGTCTTTGAAGTGTCTCTTTCTGTTGCTTTGTAGTCCTAAATCTACTAACCATATCAACCTTTATAGGAAAATCAGAAAATCTATTTCTCATATTCTTATAATGTTGTTCTGCTAAGATAGTTGTTGGAACTAAAAATGCTACTTGTTTTCCATCCATAACACATTTAAATGCCGCTCTTAATGCAACCTCTGTTTTTCCATATCCAACATCTCCACATAACAGTCTATCCATAGGTTTATCAGATTCCATATCACCTTTGATTTCTTCTAGTGATGTTAATTGGTCTGGCGTTTCTTCATAAGGAAATTCATCTTCAAATTGTTTTTGCCATTGTGTATCCTTAGAAAATCTGTATCCTCTTACAGTTGCTCTTGTTGCATAAAGTTTAACTAAATCTTCAGCTATTTCATTAATTGATTTTCTAGCTTTAGCTTTAACCTTTTGCCATTCACTTCCTCCAAGCTTATTTACTTTAGGAAATTTTCCTTCACTTCCAACATATTTTTGTATTAAATCCAGTTGATCAACCGGAACATACAGTTTATCCCCTTTATCATATACAATATCTAAATAATCTCTTTTATGTCCAGCCACTTCAATTTGCTTTATACCTTTATATACACCAATTCCATGATTCGCGTGAACTACATAATCTCCTGGCTTAAGTTCAGCAAAACTTTTAATTTTAGAAATACCTTTTTTCTTTGATTTGGTTTTACTTTTTAGTTTTCTCTTTGCTTCTCCAAATACTTCCTTATCTGAAATAACACAAACTTTATACTCTGGATATTCAAATCCTTTAAGCTGATTTCCAAACGTTATTACAACTTCTCCAAATTTGATTTCATCTATTGAGTCTCTATATGAACTTTCAATTCCTCTTTCTCTTAAAGTATCTACTAGACGTTCTCCTCTTGCCCTTGTACCTGATAATATTAATGTTTTGTACTGTTCATTTTTCTTTTTTAAAATATCATCAATCAATAAATCCAATTGCCCTTGATAATTCGTTAATGTTGATTGACTTATATTAATTTTTGAACATGGTTCAAGCCATTCGCAATTCTTCTCTAGAGCTTCTAAAAAAACTATTTTTTGATCTTGAAATAAATCCATTATTTCTTTTTTATCAAACAATAATTCTCCTTGTCCTGGAAAAATATCTCCTCTTTGCGAAAAGGCAGCGAAATTTTCTTCAAATTCAATATATGTAGAGTCTAGCTTTCCTTCACATCGTTGAACACTATCCAGTATAAAGTAATAATCATTAAAATAATCAAAGAGACTTTCTGTCTTTTCTGAGAAATAATTTAAATAACTATCTATAGTCTCAAAGGATGAAGTTTCTTCTAATGATTCGAGGTTCTTGTTTAATATCTTTCTTAATTTTTCTATTCTTTCTTTATCTTTATCCTTTTCTTCTATTTTTTTAAATTCAGATTTTAATTTTTCTCGTCCATATTCTATTGATTCACCTGAAAGTATTATTTCTTTTGCTGGAAATATATTTACTGATTTAACTTTTTCAATACTTCTTTGTGACTCTATATTAAAAGTCCTTATTGATTCTATCTCATCACCAAAAAGTTCAATTCTATATGGATAACTTGAGCAAGTTGGAAAAACATCTAAAATTCCTCCTCTTAAAGAAAATTGCCCCTTACCTTCAACCATTTCTACTCTCTCATATCCAGATTGTACTAATTTACTAGATACTTCGTTAAAATCTACCTCATGATTTTGTTTCAAATTCATACTATATTCAGTAAACAAATTACGAGGTGTGTATTTAGAGGCAAATGCATCTATAGACGTAACAACTATTTTCTTCTTATTATTTAGTATTTCATTTATTACTGTTAATCTTGCCCATCTTAAATCCCCTGATATAGCGTCAATATTATAAAATACTACTTCTTTAGCTGGAAAATAGTACACTTCATTTGTATATAATATCAAATCTTCATAAAGATTTTTAGCTTCTATATCACTTTGAGTTACTATCACTATAGGCCTATCAACATTTTCAAAAATACTATCTATTATATATCCCCTACCAGATTCTGATATACCATATATTCCTATAGGATATTTTTTACCTTTAATTGAATTTTCTATATTTTTAAATTCTGCGCTTCCTTCTAAAGGCTCCAATAATCCCTTTAACCTCATATTCTGCACCATCCTTAAATACTTATATTTGGCTTAAATCCGTTATACTTATTCATAGCTTGCTTAACATCTAATCGTATTATCTCTTCTACAGATTTTGTAGCTGCATCTATACTATATTTTAAAATATCCATTTCTTCTTTTGTGAATTTTCCTAGCACATATTTAACCAAATCAACATTAGGTTGTCCTACGCCCACTTTTATTCTCGGAAAAATGTCAGTTCCTAGATGCGCTATTATACTCTTAATTCCATTATGTCCACCGGCACTACCTTTTTCTCTTAATCTAAGTCTTCCTACCTCTAAGCTTATATCATCATATATAACTATTATTTGTTCATTAGTAAGTTTATAAAAATCAATTACTTCCCTTACGCTCTCTCCACTTAGATTCATATATGTAGTAGGCTTTAGTAACATTACTTTTTTATTCGCTATGAATCCTTCGCCACATACTCCTTTAAATTTTTCCCTATTTATCTGAATATTATACTCTCTAGCTATATTATCGATAACATTAAATCCTATATTATGTCTTGTATTTTCATACTGAATTCCTGGATTTCCAAGTCCAACTATTAAAAACATACTCTTTTACTCCTTTATTATAGTTCTTTAAATTGAGTGAGTGTAAAAATGAATTTAACACCATCAACTTCATCATTTTCTGCCCAAATTTCTTCACCTTGTTGCATTAATATCATTCTAACTATTGGTAAACCTAATCCTGTACTAACCTTATTGGTTCTAGACTTATCTGATTTATAAAATCTATCCCAAATTCTATTTATCTCTTCTTTTTCTATTTGTGGTCCATTATTATATATTTGAATAAAAACTTTTTGACCTTTAATATAGCTACTTATTTTTATACGCCCTCCTTCTCCGCAGTATTTAATAGAATTGTCTAGAAGATTTGTAACTACCTGCATCATTTTGTCCTCATCTGCATTTACAAAGCATTTTTCATTTTTCAAGCTAACTACTAATTCTATATTTTTATCTTTTATCTTCTGACCATTATTTATAATACAAATTCTTATTATTTCATTAATATCCACTTTTTTAATATTAAACTTTAATTTTCCTGATTCAATTGCTGATAAGTCAAGTAAATCATTAATTAATCTAGTTAATCTTTGTATTTCATTATATACTCGGTGTAAATAATACCCTTCTTTATCTTTTGGGATTACTCCATCTATTATTCCTGCTATAAATCCCTTAATTGAAGTTATAGGACTCCTTAATTCATGTGAAACATTGGATATAAAATCTCTCCTATTATTTTCTACCTTCTCTAACGATTCTGCCATTATATTAAATGATTTAGCTAATTCGCCTATTTCATCATTTGAAAATATATTTACTCTTTTATCTACTTCTCCATTAGCAAACTTTCTAGCAACTGTGCTTATTTCATATAATGGATTAATTAATATTCTATTTGTAAAAAATGATAATACTACTGTAGATACAATCATAAAAAGTATGGCTGATAGCCAGATAATAGTATAAATCTTATTTAGCTGCCCCTTAACTAAAAACAAAGGGCATTCCATAACTATACATCCTTTAAATTGCCCCTCTTCAAGTATAGGGTACAAAAAAGTATAGTTATTTTTTATATATTCAACTGTTTTCCCACTTTTCAACTCTCTAATATTTTCACTTGAAATATTAATATTATCAACCTTTGCTAAATTACTTAGATTCTCTGAGGCAAGATACATCTCTATATTTTCATCTAATATACATATATCTGCATTAATAGCCTCACTAGATATATCTAATATATTCTTTAATTTTATAGCTCTTTCTTCTTCGTTTTGTTGATTTCCTGTATAATTTATAGTCATACTTGCTATATAGGTTCCTATGTGTTTAAATTGATATTCTTTTTCTGTGAGGAAATTTACTTTTATCCATACGGACAATGTACATGCTAAAAAAGTTAACACACAGGCCATAATAATGGCATTTATCATCATTAATTTATGTAATAAACTATGATTTTTCATTATTTCACCTCAAATTTGTATCCTACACCCCAAACAGTTTCTATTTGCCATTCTTCTCCGCCAGTTAACTTTTCTCGTAATCTTTTAATATGAACATCTACTGTTCTAGAATCACCAGGATAATCATATCCCCATACCTCGCAAAGCAATTGCTCTCTTGTAAACACTTTATTCCTATTTTTCGCCAAATAATATAAAAGTTCAAATTCCTTTGGTGGCATTTTTATGTCTTTTTTATTAAATATAACATTGTATGAGCTTGGATCTATTGATAAATCACTTAAGTTTATTGATTCATTCTTAATACTATCAGCTGAATATCTTCTCAATACAGCTTTAACTCTTGCTACTAATTCTTTTGGTTCAAAAGGTTTAACTATATAATCATCCGCTCCTAATTCTAATGCTAAAACTTTATCAAAAGTATCACCCTTTGCAGTAAGCATTATAATTGGGACCTCACCTTGCTTTCTTATCCATTTAAGTACGTCTATCCCATCTATACCCGGTATCATAACATCAAGAAGTACTAAATTAGGACTATACTCTAAAAATAACTCTTGGGCACGTTTCCCTGTTCCTGCTATTCTAGTTGTATACCCTGCACTTTTTAAATACATATTTAAAATTTCACTAATATTTTCATCGTCATCTACAATTAAAATTTTATCTGATAAGTTCTCCATCTTTTATTTTCCTCCAAAACATTAAAAGTTTGTTATATATAATTATGTATTACACTCTATAGTAAATAAAGTATTTTTATAGCAAACTATCACTTACTAATAAATTTAATTCATTTATTATTAATTTCTTAGGTAACTTGACTAAATTTGTTTTGTTAGAGTTAATACTACAAAAACCCTCTATAGCTATAATGCCATAGAGGGACATTTCCAATATGTATCATTTTTGATATTCAAATAATTTACTTATTGGTTGATTATCATAAATTCTTCTAATTGCTTCTGCAAAGAGTGGTGCAACAGATATTGATCTAATCTTATAATTATCATTTTCTTCTTTTAATGGTATTGTATTCAACATTACCAATTCTTCAATTGCTGAATTATTGATTCTTTCCATAGCAGGCCCTGATAATACTCCATGAGTACAGCAAGCATAAACATTTTTAGCACCTAAATCCTTAAGTGCATTAGCAGCATTAGTTATTGTTCCTGCTGTATCAATCATGTCATCAAGTAATATACATCTCTTTCCTTCTATATCGCCAATTATATTCATAATTTCGGAAACATTAGCTCTCGGTCTTCTCTTATCTATAATTGCTATTGGCGCATGTAAATTATCTGCAAACTTTCTCGCTCTAGTAACACTTCCTAAATCTGGCGATACTACTACTACATCTTCTTGATCAACTAAGCCCTTATTTATAAAATGTTCTGCAAGTATTGGGCATCCAAGCAAATGATCTACTGGAATATTAAAATATCCTTGAATCTGTGCAGCATGTAAATCCATAGTTAATACTCTATTGGCACCTGCAGTTGTTAATAAATCAGCTACTAATTTTGCTGTTATTGGATCTCTTGATTTTGCCTTTCTGTCTTGTCTTGCATATCCATAATATGGAACAACAGCTGTTATTCTTCCTGCCGATGCTCTTTTAAAGGCATCAATCATTATTAATAATTCCATAAGATTATTATTCACAGATGAACAAGTAGATTGTATTATAAATACATCTGTCCCTCTTACTGTTTCAGAAATATCAACAGATATTTCCCCATCACTAAAAGTTGAAACTTTTGCTTTTCCCATTGGTACACATAATATATCAGCTATTTCTTGTGCTAGCTTTGGATTAGAATTACCAGTAAAAATTTTTATGTTCTTTCCATGAGTTATCATATTATCTGAAGACCTCCTTAAAATTATTAGCTATTATATATTAATTGCTACTTTTTTAATCCTCTTCTTTCAACCCAGCCACTTATATTTCTTTGCTTAGCTCTTGCTATAGCAAGATCTCCTTCTTTTACTTCTACTGTAATAGTAGATCCAGCTGCAATATAACTATTATCTCCCACTTTAACTGGTGATACTAGATTAGTATTACATCCTATAAAACTATTATCCCCAATAGTTGTTTTATGTTTTTCTTTTCCATCATAATTTACAACAACCGTTCCACATCCAAAGTTACATTCTGCTCCTACTTCTGCGTCTCCAATATACGTTAAGTGTGACACTTTTGTTCCATCTCCAATAGTAGATTTCTTTATTTCAACGAAATCTCCTATTCTTGCATTCTTACCTATAACTGTATCAGGACGAATATATGCAAAAGGTCCCACAGTGGTATTATCACCAATTTTACTATCTAATATTACAGATGATTGAATATCTACTTCACTACCTATAATACTATCCTTAATTCTTGAGTTTTGGTATAGTAAACAATTTTCCCCTATTTCAGTATTTCCTTCTAGTATGTTATTAGGGTATATTATTGTATCTCTTCCTATCTTTACATCTGGACCTATATATGTTGTTTTATGATCTATTAGTGTAACACCATTTTCCATATGCATAATATTAATTCTATTTCTAAGAATCTCTTCTGCCTCTGCTAACTGTACTCTAGAATTTACACCTATAGTCTCCTCAATCTCAGTTACAACTGCACCAATTAAATGTCCTTCTGCTTTTAAAATACCAATTACATCTGTAAGATAATATTCTCCTTGATTATTGTTATTTGTTAGTTTATCTAATGATTTAACTAATAATTCTATATCAAAACAGTAAATTGCTGAATTCATCTCTTTAATTTTAAGTTCATCTTCATTACAGTCTTTATGCTCAACAATCTTTAATACCCGCTCACTTTCATCTCTTACTATCCTCCCATATCCAGTCGGATCATCTACTATGGCAGTTAAAATTGTTGCTGCATTTTTATTGTTTATATGCTCATCTATTAGTCTCTCAATAGTTGACTGCTTTATTAAAGGTGTATCTCCTGAAAAAACAGCTACAACTCCAGATTTATTTGCTAAAAATTCCTTAGCACATTTAACGGCATGCCCAGTTCCTAATTGTTCTGATTGAAGTGAATAAAAAACTCCTGTATCCTTTGTTTTTTCTTTTACAAGTTCTGCACCCTTACCTATAATTAAATTTATATCATTTATTTCTGCTTTTTTAACTGTATCTATAACATGCTTTACCATTTCTTTCCCACAAACCTTGTGAAGAACTTTTGGTAAATCTGATTTTATTCTTTTTCCTTGTCCTGCTGCTAAAATTAATGCACATTTATACATTACAATCACACCTCTTTTATAGGATTATTACCTATTCTATTATTCTAATTAATTATATTTGAAAGATAATTTTATTTCAACCCATGAAAATTTTAGGAATTTATTAATTATAACAAAATAAGAGGAAGCATAATACTTCCTCTTATTTCATAATTTTATTCTTCTGTACTTTCTTGAGTTACTGCTTTTTCATAAGCTTCTAAAATTGCAGTTTGAATTTTTTCTCTTGCTTCTGTATTTATTGGATGAGCTATATCCTTAAATTCTCCATCTGGTGTTTTTCTGCTTGGCATAGCAATGAATAGCCCCATTTGTCCTTCTATAACTTTGATGTCGTGAATTACAAATTCATTATCAAATGTAACAGAAACGATTCCTTTCATCTTACCTTCTGATGAGATTTTTCTAATTCTAACGTCTGTAATTTGCATTTTACCATACCCCTCCCA
Organism: Clostridium butyricum; assembly: GCA_015058475.1. Taxonomy (GTDB): domain Bacteria; phylum Bacillota; class Clostridia; order Clostridiales; family Clostridiaceae; genus Clostridium; species Clostridium butyricum_B. Next base: position 31,608 of record SVCF01000015.1, read on the forward strand.
GTTGCTTAATAAAGTTTCATATTTATATAATTTCTCCACAAATTTCTAAATTCCTTTTTTATATTTGTTAAATTATTAGAAAATTTATTTTTATGTGATTTTATCTAAAATTTTTCTGATTATATATATTAATCAACCCTATTTTCTGATATTTTTATCTATGTAATAAAAATTTTTCGATAAAATTTATAGAGTAATTTAAAATATTACTAACTCAGGATACTGGTTAAACAACAATATTTATATGTATTATTATTTATTCGTTAATCTATGAAAATATTTTTGAAGGTTGAACGCCTATAATTGCTGATTTATCTACTGCTTTTAGCTCTACTACTGAAACATATTCATCAACTAATTTCTTCTCTATTCCTTGATTATCTACTAAAACACCTATTCCAACTAACTCACTATCAAACTCTTTAAGCAAATCTTTAATTCCAACAGCAGTTCCTCCACCTTTCATAAAGTCATCAATAAAAATACATCTACTATTTGACTTCATAGACTTTTTAGAAAGAGCCATTTGTTGTAATCTCCCACTTGTTCCTGACACATAATTAATGGTAACCGTAGAACCTTCAGTTGCTATACTGCTTCTTCTAGCAATAACTAATTGTATTCCTAAGTTTCTAGCCACTTCATAAGCTAATGGTATTCCTTTTGTTTCTACAGTTATTACATAATCAATGTTTTTATCTTGAAAACATGATGATAGCAATACTCCAGCTTTATTTATTATTTGAGGATTATACATTAAATCTGTCATGTAAATCATATTTCCTGGAATTACCCTACTTCCATCTTCTAATTGTTTACATAGCTCTAATGCAAAATTATGCTTTTGTTCATTACTTATTCCTGGAACATATCTAATACCGCCAGCTACTCCAGCAATAGTTTCAATTTTACCCATTTCTAATCTTTCAAGAACTTCTCTTACTACAACTATATCTTCACTTATTGTAGATTTAGCTGCATTTAATAACTCTGAAAAATTATTTAACCCAATTATTTTATTTGGATTTTCCAATAATATTTTAGTTATCGCGACCACTCTCTTATTTCTCGTAAACTTTTCCACTAAAATCACCTACACGAATTTTATTTTAATTTATTGCTATTAATATTCATATTTTATTCTAAATTCAAATTAATAGCAATATTTTTATATATAAACTTAATATTATATCTGAATTTAATTAACAAACCTAATAAAATTACATATAATATTACGTATTTATTATTTTTGTATGGTTCATTATCTGAAAAATGTATATAATTATATATGGTAATTAATCATTTAATTATATTTTTAGTTATAATAAATTTTATTATAGCTATTTAATATTAACGTAAAATTTAATTTTTGCAATATTTTATATGTAAAAATTTATTGGTTCTATAATTTTCCTTATTCTTTTAAATAATTATAGATACTTTTATGAGAAGGAGTTGTTATTATGTCTTTTGATTTTATAAAAGATAAAAATAAGAAAGTTCACTTTATCGGTATTGGTGGAATTAGTATGAGTGGACTTGCTGCTGTTTTATTAAATAGCGGTTTTAAAGTATCAGGATCTGATGCTAAAGATTCCCAAACACTTAAAAAGCTTAAAACTTCTGGTGCTGAAATATACATAGGTCATAAAAAGGAAAATATTACTGATGTTGATCTAATTGTCTATACAGCAGCAATACCGTCTGATAATCCAGAGCTCTTGATTGCTAAAGAGAAAAATATCCAATTAATGGATAGAGCAGAATTTTTAGGTCATATAATGAAAGGTCATAAATATAATGTAGCTGTTTCTGGTACACACGGAAAAACTACATGTACCTCAATGTTATCCCATGTAACTCTCGCTGGCAATTTAGATCCTACTATACTTGTTGGTGGAGAACTTGATATAATTGATGGTAATTTTAGAATTGGTAATAGTGATTATTTCTTAACTGAGGCTTGTGAGTACAAACGTTCATTTTTAAAATTCTTCCCTTATGTTGGGGTTATTTTAAATATTGATGCTGATCATTTAGATTGCTATAAAGATATCGATGAAATATCTGAAACTTTTGAGAAGTTCTCTAATCTAATACCATCCGATGGATATCTTGTTGGATACGGAGAAGATCCTAGAGTTAGAGATATTATAGATAAAGCCCAATGTCATACACTAAGTTATGGATTTAAAAATGCAGATGTAACTGCAAGGAATGTTATTTTTAATAAAATGGGTTGTGCGTCATTTGATGTATATAGGAATAACGAAAATTTATTTAGTGTATCTTTAAGTATTCCAGGAAAACATACTGTATTAAATGCTTTAGCCACAATTTGTGTTTCTCTAATATTTAATATACCTTATGATTCAATAGTTAGTGGATTATCTAAGTGTAAGGGTGCTCATAAAAGATTTGAATATAAAGGGGAAGCTAATGGAGTTACCGTAATTGATGATTATGCTCATCATCCTACAGAAATTAAAGCCACTTTAAGTACAGCTAAAAAAATAGATCACAATAAAATATATTGTGTATTCCAACCACATACTTATACTAGAACCAAAGCATTGTTTGATGAATTCATTACTGCTTTTGATGATGCAGATGAACTTATATTAATGAATATATATGCTGCACGTGAAAAGGATACTGGCATAGTATCTTCAGATATGCTTGGAGATGCTATACGTAAAAGAGGAATAAAATGTACTAATGTTCAATCACATGATGAAGCATTAAACTATGTTAAATCTAAAGTTGGTACTGATGATTTATTATTAACAGTAGGTGCTGGAGATGTAGTTATTGTTGGAGAAAAATATTTAGAATCTAAATAAATCTATAGTAACAGGATTGTATCAAAATTAATATTGATACAATCCTTTATTTGAGTTAAATTCATTAAATTTCTTAAATTACAAATTAAATTATTGTAATATCTTTTGAAACTGAGTTAAGAACTTCACATCCCTCTTTAGTTACAAGTACTAAATCTTCTATTCTCACTCCAATTTTATCAGTTAGATATATTCCTGGCTCTATTGAAAAAATCATTCCTTCTTGAACCGCATCATTATTTACTGAGCTTACATCTCCCCTATCATGCACTTCAATTCCAATGCTATGTCCTGTTCTATGAGTAAAATATTCTCCATATCCATTATCAGTTATATAATTTCTAGCGGCAGCATCTATTTCTGAGAACTTAACGCCAGCTTTAACCTTTGATATAGCTTTCAAATTCGCATTCTTAACTATTTCATATACTTCTTTGTCTTCTTTACTTGGTTCTTCTTTAAAAAACACTGTTCTTGTCATATCAGAACAATAATGATTATATAATCCACCAATATCTATAACTATACTATCACCTTTTTTTAATTTTGTGTTATCACACTCATGATGTGGATCAGCTCCATTTGCTCCAAATGCAACAATTGGTTCAAACGAAAATCCTTGAGCACCTTCTTTTTCATATAATTCTGCTAATATTCTAGAACATTGTTTTTCAGTATATCCTTCTTTAATCTCTTTCCAAAATCTTTTCATAACCCTATCATTTATTTGAGATGATTTTCTCATAAGTTCTTTTTCTTCATCATCTTTTCTCATTCTTAATTCATCTATGATGTCTGAAGAATTTACGAACTTTGAAATAATATTCATATTCATTAATTTAATAAGAAATTGTGCTGGCCAGAATTTATCAACACCTAGTGCTTGATTCTTTTCAACTATATTTCCTAATATATTTATAGGTTCCTCACTATCAGTATACCAAACTATCTCAACTCCTAAGTCTTCTTCTATCGGAAAAAGTTTATTCACTATGAATTTATGATTTCCATCTATATTTAGATATAATGCAATCATTCTCTCACCAGTTGAAATCCATTTTCCTGTTAAATAATATATAGATGCAGTAGATGTTATTATAATCTGCTTCAAGTTATTTTCTCTCATTTTTGCAATTACATTTTCTATTCTAATTTGTTTCATTCTCTTTTCCTCCTTAATATTAAAAACAATACTAATTATGCAACTTTTATTATAAAAATAATAATGCTATTTGTTAAGTAGATGCTATAATAATAGTATAAACCTTAAAATAAATAGTAATACTTTTATTTAGTAACAGTACATAATTGACAACTATAGTTACAATACATTATATCAGTTATCAACTACAAACTGATTTGACAGGAGGATTTTTGTGAAAATTGCAGTGATCTCAGATATACACGCTAATATCTATGCTCTTATAAATATATTGGAGGACATAGACTCAGAAAAAGTTGATACAATAATCTGTTTAGGAGACTTGGTTGGATATGGTCCTCATCCAAATGAAACTATTTCTATGATTAGAAGAAGAAATATACTTTGTATAAAGGGAAATTATGACAACGCTGTAACAGATAATGAATTTTCTTATATTAGAGAAACAGAAATCAATAGATTTTCTTTGCCTTGGACAATTGAAGAGTTAAGAGTTGAAAATATGTCTTATCTTAAAGGATTACCTTCTTCGTTAACTTTAAAAGTTGGTAATAAAAATATACTATTTGTTCATGGTAGTCCATCTAGAATTAATGAATATTTATTTGTTGATGAAAATAATACAGAGGAATATCTAAATTCAATCAATGAAGATGTTTTAGTTTGTGCCCATACTCATTTACCAGCAATCAAAGAGATAAAGGATAAGATTTACATAAATACTGGTAGTGTCGGTAAACCCAAAATAGGTCGTCCAAATAGCACATATTGTATAATTGAAATTGATAATGAATATAACGTTACAACTCAATTCAAAGAAATTTCCTATGAAGTAAAAAAAATAATTAAAGATATGACTATGCTTAAGTTTCCACCCACATTAATTCAAAGTTTTGAGAAGGGAATTGAATAGTATTACTAGATATTGTAAAAAATTATTACTATATCTATAATAGCTACTTACTTAAATGGATCAATTTGCATTCAACAAGAAAGTATTGTAAAATCTACTTATTGCTTATTTTAACAATAATTAAATTCGAAATATTGAATAAAATATTTCGAATGTTATCAATATAAGATGTAATTTTTTACACATGTTATATATTTATTTATAATAACGGAGGTCATATAAATGGCAAAATCAAATTTAATTAGAACTCTTTATAGAAATACTGATGAGTTCTTATCAAAGGATGTAAGTATATCTGGATGGATAAGAACTTTAAGAGCATCAAATGCCTTTGGTTTCATAGAAATTAATGATGGTTCTTTCTTTAAGAACATCCAAGTGGTTTTTGATAACAAATTAGAAAACTTTAAAGAAATTTCAAAATTACCTATAAGTTCATCAGTAACTGTTATAGGTACCTTAGTTGCTACGCCAGATGCTAAGCAACCATTTGAAATTCAAGCAAAAAACGTTATTGTAGAAGGTATGTCAAATTCTGATTATCCTCTACAAAAGAAAAGACATACATTTGAATACTTAAGAACAATTGCTCACTTAAGACCAAGAAGTAATGCTTTTTCAGCTACATTTAGAGTACGTTCAGTAGCTGCTTATGCTATTCATAAATTTTTTCAAGATCAAAACTTCGTATATACTCATACTCCATTAATTACTGGTAGTGACTGTGAAGGTGCTGGAGAAATGTTTAGAGTAACAACTCTTGACCCTACAAATCCTCCACTAACTGAAGATGGAAAAGTTGATTATAGTCAAGATTTCTTTGGTAAAGAAACTAACCTTACTGTTTCAGGACAGCTAAACGGAGAATGTTTTGCTTTAGCTTTCAGAAACATATACACATTTGGCCCAACATTCAGAGCTGAAAATTCTAATACAACTAGACACGCTGCTGAATTCTGGATGATAGAACCTGAGATAGCTTTTGCAGATTTAGAAGATGATATGGAACTGGCAGAATCAATGCTTAAATATGTAATTAAATATGTTATGGATGAATGCCCAGAAGAAATGCAATTCTTTAATCAATTTGTAGATAAAGGTTTACTCGAAAGATTAAATCATGTTGTTACATCAGACTTTGCTAGAGTTACTTATACTGAAGCTGTTGAGATTCTTCAAAAATGTGGAAAGCAATTTGATTATCCAGTATCTTGGGGAATTGATCTCCAAACTGAGCATGAAAGATATCTTACTGAAGAACACTTTAAGAAACCTTTATTTGTAACTGATTATCCAAAAGAGATTAAAGCATTCTATATGAGAATGAATGATGACAATAAGACAGTTGCAGCTACAGATCTTTTAGTCCCTGGTATAGGCGAAATCATTGGCGGTAGTCAAAGAGAAGAAAGACTTGATGTATTAGAAGCTAGAATGGCTGAATTAGGTCTTAATAAAGAAGATTACTGGTGGTACTTAGAACTTAGAAAATATGGTGAGACAAAACACGCTGGATTTGGTTTAGGATTTGAACGATTAATTATGTATATTACTGGTATGGGTAATATTAGAGATGTAATTCCATTCCCTAGAACAACTGGAACAAGTGAATTCTAAATTTAATAAATTTAATAAATTTATTACTTAAGCATATTAATAAAAGATAACAAAAGCATTTCTTGAATAAAGAAATGCTTTTACTTATTGCACGAAAAAAGAGCAATAATGCTCTTTTTTCCCTCATAATCCCATAATATTTTTTACCATAGTCGAAAAACTTTGATATCGTTTACACTTTTATTATATCACACTTCTAATCATTTTCAATACCTTTTTTGAAAATGTATCATTTAATAGATATATTTTCAAAACTATCTTAATTTAAAAATGAGTACCTATATTAAAAATGGTACTCATTTTTTGTTATTGTTTTTTCTATTATCTTAACTTGATATTCAGTATATTCAATTATCTTAGATAATAGCTCATATGTTTTACCTTGATTATTAGTTGTATTATTATAAAGCCTGCCTTGTATATCAACAAATAAAGAATATTTATCCTTAGCTAATTCTAAAAGTATCTCTAAATATTCTCTTACAGAAATCTTATCTAAATTCATAGAACGTATTCTTAGGTTATACTCATTTATTAAAAATGATATTTTATCATATGTTCTAAAATCAATTTCTTCAAGTTCTGAATTTTTCACTCTATTTTTTAATTGATTATAATAATTTATTATTCTATCACCATTCTTCAAGAAAACTTTTGCTATTATCTTTAGTTTTACTGATGAATCTCTATCATCAATAAAGCGTTCAAATATTTTACGCTTATTATTTTCTATATCTATACATTTATCAATTAAATCAATTGCATTATACACTACAATCCCCATTTCCTTTTTTTGCTTTTTATTTATCATTATATATAATTATACTACTTTAACAACATTAATTCTATTAATTTTACTTATAGAAAAAACCTCCTAATTGCATTATTGTTAGTTTTTTGAAGATCTTGTCATAGTGCTTTTATGTTTTTCTCTATATAAAATATTTTTTAAAAGTTATATTATTTTTACATTGTGTTTTATTACTACTAGAATATTTTTAATATTATTCTATTATATAATTAAGTTATATATTAATATTGGCAATAATTAATGATATAATAATTATTTGGAGGCGATTTTATGAAACAAATTCTATACCTAGTAATTCCTTGTTACAATGAGGAAGAGGTATTACATGAAACAGCTAAGAGATTACTCGAGAAAATTACTACTATGATTAACGATGATATAATTTCAGAAGCCAGTAAAATAGTTTTTATCAATGATGGCTCAAATGATAAAACATGGAGTATAATTGAAGCTCTTCATAATACAAATAATATTTTTTCTGGTATAAATCTTTCTAGAAATAGAGGACATCAAAATGCATTATTAGCTGGTCTTGTGACTGCTAAAGACTATGCAGATATGACTATATCATTAGACGCTGATCTACAGGATGATATCAATGTTATAGATAAATTTGTTGAACAATACTACAATGGAAGTGATATTGTTTATGGTGTTAGATCATCAAGGCAAACAGATACGTTCTTTAAAAGAACTACTGCTCTAGCCTTCTATAAACTTATGAGGGGATTAGGTGTTGATATGATATATAATCATGCTGATTATCGCCTTATGAGCAAACGTGCATTAGAAGGATTAGCTCAGTTTACAGAAGTTAATTTATTTTTAAGAGGGATGGTTCCTTTAATTGGATATAAATATTCCATAGTTGAATATGAGCGCCATGAAAGATTTGCTGGCGAATCTAAATACCCATTAAAAAAGATGTTAGCATTCGCAATGGATGGAATAACCTCTTTAAGTATAAAGCCTATAAGAATTATTTCTGGATTAGGGTTTTTTATATCCTTCATAAGCTTAATAGCATTAATTTATTCATTTATTGTTAAATTTTTTGGGCACACTGTTACAGGATGGACATCATTAACTCTCTCTATTTGGATGCTTGGTGGAATACAACTTTTATGTCTCGGGGTCATTGGAGAATATATAGGAAAGATCTATAATGAAACTAAACAAAGGCCAAGATTTATTATTGCTGATAAATTAATAAAAAATTCAGAGAAAGATGAGTAGGTACTTTATTTATGGAAAATTTATTTAAAAAATTTAAATCTACTTTCTTTTCAAAAGAATTTATTTTATTTGTAACTATAGGCGTTATAAATACCTTTAACGGAACCATATTTGCCTATATATATTCAAGTTTTTTAAATGAAAATTTAGCATTTATAGTTGGATATATTTCTGCGCTTGTTATCTCATACATATTAAATAGTTTAGTTACTTTTAAAGAAAAACTTTATTTTATCAAATTTATAAAATTTGCCATTTCATATATTCCAAACTTTATAATTCAAAATGTAGTTGTCTATATGGTATTTAATCTTTTAGGATTACATAAATTAATAGCATATATTTCTGCTGCCATTATAGGTGTACCTGTTACATTTATCTTAATGAAGTTTTTCGCTTTTAATAAAAAGAGTACGTAAGTTTAAATACTTTAAATTGGTAGATGAGTATATCATATTCTCTACCATTTTTTTATTTCTTTGAAATATACTTATTATCTTTTATATAAAACCTCCATAGAAAATCTTTAGCTTCTTCAGCATAATCTATACCTATTCTTGTAGTTTCAATTATTTCAGATGGCTCATTTTTATTGCTATCTTCTATGTATAAATCTCCTTTTTCATATAATTTCTTATAATTATCATTCCTATCAATGGAGTAAGCCAAGCATAACTTTGATGGCCCATTAGTAAGTGTTTTTTCCTTACTTTTAGTTAATTCATTGTACTTTTGATTAAACCTTTTTTCAGCTATATAATCAAATTCATTAAGTGGCTCAACTGCTCTTATTAAAACTCCCTCACCTTTATCCTCATCGCCACTTATTACATTAAAACAAAAATATTTACCATAGATAAAATACACATATGCTATGCCACCTTCTTTAAATAACGGCTCTGTTCTCTCGGTTCTTCTTCCGTTATATGCATGTGATGCCTTATCAATTTCTCCTATGTATGCTTCTGTTTCAACAATTCTACTTTTAAGTATTTTTCCATCATATTCTCTAACAAGAACCTTTCCTAATAATTCTTTTGCTAAAACCAAAGCTCCTTGCTTAAAAAACTCCTTCTGTAAAATCATATGCATCATCCTTTTTATCTTAATTTATCCCCAGTCTACTAATAATAATCCACAAATTTAATATTTTTTATACTAATTTTGTGGATTATTTTCATTACAATATTATATTCTTAAATCTATAGCTATTTTTGATAATAACTAGCTATAGGTATATTGTTTTTGTAAATAGATTTTTAACTATCATAAAATATTTATTTAATAGTTACACTAAATGTACAATTAAATTTTTTTCCTACCTTCAATGACATAATGCCTTCTTTTTCAGCGAACTCACCATTAAATCCTTCATAATCTGCATGACCATACCATGGCTCTATACAAACAAATGGAGCTCCATCTTTAGGTGCCCATATTCCCATATCAGGAAATCCTGTGAAATCTACTTCTAAACATTTATCATTACTATTTGATTTTATAGTTATCTTGTTTGATTTTAAATCATTAAATACTAATGCATCATCTTTAAATAGTTCTTTAGACAACATAATTTTATCAGTATCTTCTAAGCAATCATTTTTAATACTTGAAAGATATCCTTGATTTGTAATGACTATTCTCTTACTTGTTTCTTTTTTATTAAATTCAAGATAGCAATTATTTAAATTATCGTTTTTATCTATTGGGCATAAAAATGCAGGATGTGATCCAATAGAAAAATATATGGTTTTATCATCTATATTTTCTACAATATACGTAACTTTTACAGTATTCCCTTCCAATTTATAATTAGATTTTAGAGAAAACTTATATGGATACACCTTTAAGATGTCATCAGAATATTTTAATTCAAATGTTATTTCATCATCCTTTTTCTCGAAAAGAGTAAACTCAGAAGTTCTTGCCAAACCATGCTGTGGTAATTCATACACTTTTCCATTGATTCTATACTTACAATCCACTACCTTCCCTACTATAGGAAATAATATAGGCGCATGATACTTCCAATATTCAGGATTTCCATCCCACAAGTAATCACTTCCATCAGATTTACTAGTTATAGCAGTTATCTCACCACCCTGAGTTCTAGTCGTAATTTTTAAGTTATTATTTTCTAAAGAGTAATTCAAATTTGTCCCCCCTAAATTTATGCATTAATAAAATATCGTTATTCTATTTATACTTGCATTTTTTCTTTAATTTTTAATATATAATTGTAACTATTTCGCCAGATTCCAAACTTTTTTTCACATCAATTATTCTTTGATTTGAAGATCCTCTATATTTTAAATTTTCATCTTTTTTATTTATATCAAATCTTCCATCTACTAAAACATCAATACTTCTAATCAAATCATACCAACCATTTCTTTCTTTTTGTTTTTCTAATATATACTCAAACATATACCCCGTATAACACCAAATGCTTAGATTATTTTCTTTAAAAGCCTTAGCCATATATGCAAATTTATCTGCCTGCTCCAATGGATCTCCACCACTAAAAGTTACACCACTTAACATAGGATTCTCTAATACATCATTTATTAGTTCATCTATATTTTTTAATTCTCCACCATTAAAGTCGTGTGTATCTGTATTAAAGCATCCGTCACAATTATGTTTACACCCTTGAGAAAAGAATACTCTCCTCATTCCTGGTCCATTAACCAAGCTTTCATACGCAATTCCTGATAATCTTATATTTTTTTCCATAGTCAACCGCTTCTTTCTCTTTAATTACTCTACTATATTTTATTATACCTGTTCACTAAAACTTATAAAAGATTAATTTCCTTTTTCATTTTTATGTGTAGTGTTTAAGAATTCTCTATCCAACTTTATAATATCTATATGGTAAGTTTTTTAATACATTTAAAAATATTAATATATTCCTATTAGCACCAAGAATGTCATATACTTCTTATAGTAACCATAATGAAAAAAATCACTATTTTTACCTTTTGCTGAAATCGCCTCTTCTACTATAATAATTAAAATTTATTGTAATTCTCCCCTTTTACAATATAAGCAAAAAAATATAGCATTAAGAATCTAATGTTCCTAATACTATATTTCTATTATTAATTATTTTAGAATACTATATTATCTTCAAAATAGTAAATCTTTAACTATTCTTTTTCACATAATTTAATCTTCCACCAGCTTGTATAACTTCTATTTCTTTTTCATTTAAATCTACTTCTACTTCATATTCAGTTCCTTTAGTTAAGTTTTTAACTTTAACTATACCAGCTTTTAAAGCATCTTGAATACCTTCAAGTTTTAACTCATCTAATAGATCAATTTTGCCATAATCATCTACATTTTTGAATTCCATTGGAACTATTCCATTATTAATTAAATTAGCTTTATGAATTCTTGCAAATGATTTAGCTATAACACCTTTTACTCCTAAATATAATGGTGCTAATGCTGCATGTTCTCTACTTGATCCTTGACCATAGTTATCTCCTGCTATTATAAATCCACCATTATTTTCTTTAGCTCTCTTAGGGAATTCTTCATCAATTGTATTGAAACAGAACTCTGAAAGATAAGGAATATTTGATCTAAATGGCAATAGTTTTGAGTTAGAAGGCATAATATGATCTGTTGTAATATTATCTTCAACCTTAATTATTACTTTTCCATCAATTTCACTACCTAATTCTTTTCCTATTGGGAAAGGCTTAATATTTGGTCCTCTAACAACTTCAACTTCAGCATTAGTTGGTGCTGGAGATAAAATCATAGAATCATCTATAATAAATCTTTCTGGCATTTCTATTGTTAAATCTACATCCATTTCTCTTGGATCAGTTAAATACCCATTTATAGCAGAAACTGCTGCAGTCTCTGGGCTAACTATATATATTTGTCCTGATAAAGTTCCACTTCTGCCGTAGAAATTTCTATTTACTGTTCTTAAAGAAATTCCATTAGTTCCTGGAGCTTGACCCATACCTATACATGGTCCACATGAATTTTCAAGGATTCTCGCACCTGAGCTAATTATATCAGCTAACGCACCATTTCTAGCAAGCATTTCCATAACTTGTCTTGAACCTGGTCCAATAACTAAGCTAACATCTGGATTGACTTTATTTCCTTTTAATATTTTAGCAACCTTCATCAAATCTTCGTATGAAGAATTTGTACAGCTTCCTATAAATACTTGGTCTACTTTAATTTTTTCTACATCTTTAACTTTAGATACATTATCTGGACTATGTGGTTTAGCTGTAAGTGGTTCTAGTTCTCCTAGATCTATTTCTACCACTTCATCATATATTGCATCTGCATCTGGCTTAAATTCTATCCAATCAGCTTCTCTTCCTTGTGCTTTAAAGAATTCTAATGTTCTCTCATCACTTGGGAAAATTGAAGTTGTTGCTCCAAGTTCTGCTCCCATATTCGTAATAGTCGCTCTTTCTGGAACTGAAAGTGATTTAACACCTTCTCCAGAATATTCAAATACTTTACCTACTCCGCCTTTAACTGTTAATCTTCTTAAAACTTCTAAAATAACATCTTTAGCAGATACCATCTTTTTTAATTTTCCTGTTAATTCAATTTTAACAACCTTTGGAGTATTTATGTTATATGCTCCGCCTCCCATTGCAAGCGCAACATCTAAACCACCAGCTCCCATTGCAAGCATTCCTACACCACCTGCTGTAGGTGTATGACTATCAGAACCTATTAAAGTGTCTCCTGGTGTTGAAAATCTTTCTAAGAAAATCTGATGGCATATACCATTTCCTGGCTTTGAGAAATATACACCATACTTAGATGCTACAGTTTGAATAAATTTGTGATCATCTGCATTTTCAAATCCTTGTTGTAACATATTGTGATCTATAAATGCTACTGACTTCTTTGTCTTTACTCTATCTATTCCCATAGCTTCTAATTGAAGATATGCCATAGTACCAGTTGAATCTTGAGTTAAAGTCTTATCAATCTTTAAGCTTATTGGTTCTCCTGCTTTTAATTCTCCTTCTACAATGTGTGTTTTTAAAATTTTGTAAACTAAATTATCGCCCACCTATATCTCCCCCTATTTCATTGCTTTATAATATTTTTATCCTAAAATAAACATCAAGTACTATCTGTCAGCTTATCTTTAGGTAACTTTTACTTATTAGATATTATTCTTTGATATTCTTTATACAATTGAACTACTTCCTTATCAAAAAGAGTTCTCTTTAATCTAACTGATGTTGATCTTACAAGTTCTAATATTCCTTTCGATTCTTCATCAGTTAAATCTATATTATATTCTTTAAACTTATTAACTACAGCAGCTCGTCCAGAATGCTTTCCTATTAATATCTGTCTTTCTAGTCCAACTATATCTGGATCGAAAGCTTCATAGTTTTTAGGATCTTTTAAAGCACCATCTGCATGAATTCCTGATTCATGAGCAAACATATTTGAACCTACTATAGCTTTCCATTTTGGAAGTTCCCTGCCTGATGCTCTTGAAACATATTCTGATACATCTTTAAACATTTTTGTATCTATATTATCGCCCTTATATCCATAAACTAACATAAGTGCCATTAGTACTTCTTCTAATGCAGCATTTCCTGCTCTTTCTCCTAATCCATTTACAGTTACACCAACATGTGACGCACCACCTTTGATACCTGCAATTGCATTTGCTGTTGCCATACCAAAATCATTATGTGTATGCATCTCTATATCAAAGTTAGTATTATCATATAAATATTTTATGTCATCTCTTATTTTAAATGGTTCCATAATACCTACAGTATCGCAATATCTGAATCTATTTGCTCCTGCTTTTTTTGCTTCACTAATAAATTGAACTAAAAAGTCTCTATCTGCTCTAGATGCATCTTCTCCATTTACTGATACATAAAGACCATTCTTTTTCGCAAATTCTACAGACTTAACCATATTCTCAAGAACCCACTCTCTAGATGTCTTCAATTTATGTTGTATATGGATATCTGATACAGAAATAGATATTGCTACTGCATCAACTCCACAATCAATTGATTGCTCTATATCACTTATTACTGCTCTATTCCATGCCATGATGCTTGGTTTTAAATTCCTTTTAACAATTTCTTTTATAGCCACTTTTTCATCGCCACCCATAGTAGGTATACCTACTTCAAGTTGGTCAACCCCTAAATCACTTAACATTTCTGCTATTGCTATTTTTTCTTGGTTAGCAAAAACTACTCCTGCTGTTTGTTCGCCATCTCTAAGTGTAGTATCTACTACAGTTACTTTACTTCCATTTTTCAAATCAATAACTGCCATTGTAATCTCCCCCAATTTATAATTACTACTTATTGTATTGCAAATTTTCTAAATTATTGTATATTTTTCATGCATAATCTTATAATATCACATTATGAATTAACTGCCAATACTTATGATTCTCTTTTTGCAACGATATAGCATTATTCCTGCATACACCATTTAAATTCATCTACTTTTACTAATAATTAATAGTATTATTGCAAGTTTTTTTTTCAATATTGCAACATTTTTAAAAATATTACTAATCAATCATAAATCAATACTGTATTAATGTTACTTTTTATAATTTCTATATCTTATAATTAGATAATTCCATATATATTAAAAAAGAGCTGTCAAAACAGACGTTATTTTCCATTTTGACAACTCTAATAAATATTTATAATAATCCATTTAAATTTTTAATAGTTATGATTATGACTTTGTGTATGAGAAATCCTATCTTCTCTTTCATTACACTTTCCTGGTCCAAATCTCTCATCTAAACTTAAATATCCTGTCACTCTAGATATTCCTTGAATATCCGTACTTCCACATTTAGGGCATTTGCTATCACTTGCTTGAAGATATGTACCACATTCTTTACAATATCTTATATGAAAGTTTATACCTATATAACTTATATTAGTATGCTTATATGCATAATTAACTATATCCATAACATTTTGAGCTTTTGGAAAATCATCTACTTCAATGTAACTTATATGTCCTCCATTACATAGTTTATGATAAGGAGCTTCAATATCTATTTTATCTTTTATTGATATTGGATATCCAACTGGCACATGAAAGCTATTTGTATAATATTCTTTATCTGTCACACCTTTTATTATTCCAAAAATCTTTTGATCTTGTTTAATAAACTTTCCTGAAAGTCCTTCTGCAGGTGTAGCATAACAACTCCAATTTAGCTTTAATTCTTCAGTCAATCTATCTGTATATTGTCTTATATATTCAATGATTTTTACACCTAATTCTCTTGCTTCTTCATCTTCACCATGGTGTTTACCAACTAATGCTACTAATGTTTCTGCTAAACCTATATATCCTATTCCCCAAGTTCCTTGTTTTAATATTGGCTCTATTGAATCTTCTGGTCCTAAATTTTCTGAACCTTTCATAAGATTTTGACCAACTACAAAAGGTAAATCCTTAACTTTTAGATTTTTTAAAACATCATATCTATGAAGTAATGAATCTTTTGCTAATTCTAATCTTGAATTCAATATTTCGAAGAATTTATCTATATTTCCTTTTGCTTGTAATCCTATTCTTGGAAGGTTAATAGTAGTTGGTGCAATATTTCCTCTACCCTTGCATCCCGGATCACCATTAACATTCTTCATTATATATGTTCTACATCCCATAGTTGCTGGAACATATCCTTTATCATAATATTCCTTATTAAAATCTGAATCTATATTCATAAATGTAGGATTCATTCTTTTTGCTGCAACTCTACAAGCCAATTTATATAAATAGAAATAAGGATCATTTTCTTCTCTATTTATTCCCTCTTTAACTCTAAAAATTATATTAGGGAAAATAGGTTGTTCTCCTTTTCCTAGTCCTTTTTCATACTCTAAAAGAAAAACTTCACATACTAATGCTGCATCTTCATTATTAGGCAATCCAATATTTATTGAACTAAAAGGCACTTGAGATCCAGCTCTCGAATGCATTGTATTTAAATTATATACAACACCTTGCATAGCTTGGTGTACTCTTTCTCTTACTTTTTTCTCCAACACTTCACTAATTTTTTCTTGTGATAAACCTAATTCTTCAAGTTCATTTTTGATTTCTTCTCTTGTTGGTTCCACAAAGATTCCCATATCGTTATCAAAATCTGGGTGTGATTGTCCTCCAAACATATCATTTTGAGTGGATTGTAGCAATATGCATGATAGTTCAGCTGCTGTTTCTATTCTCTTTGGGGTACTTATTGTTCCATACCCAGTATTAAAACCTTTTTCTAATATTTCTCTAGTAGGTATGTGTAAGCAATTTACAGTTAAATTATAGCTATCTAAATCATGATAGTATAAATCCCCAGTCTCATGTGCTTTAGCTAAAAATTTAGGCATTATAGCTAGAGTATTCCACTTATTTGATTCTGATGCTATTCTCAATAACTTCGAACTAAAGTTATTTCCTACATTTGCATTATCTCTATCAGTTTCTACACCTATACTACGTATAGCTTTCATTAAATCTGATTTTATTTCTCTAACTTTTGTTCTTTCTTGTCTATAACCTGAATATGCTATAGCAATTTCTTTAAGACCTTGCTCACTTAAAGCCTTTTCAACCAAATTTTGAATTTCTTCTACTGTTATGGTCATTTTTGCTTCTACTTCTATAAATGATATAACTCTTTTTACAGTATCTAAAACTTGACTTTCCTTCAAATCTAAACCAATTTCATTTGCTGAACCCTTTATTGCTTGAACTATCTTATCAGAGTTGAAATCCACTTGTCTCCCATCTCTTTTTACAACATATAGCATTATTATTCCTCCCAAAACACAACATATAGTATTATCACTGTCTTATTATACTTTATTAAATATCCATTAGCAATAGTTCTAACTTTCTATTTTTAAGCTAAAATATTTAAATTATATCTACTTAAGTCTTATTATCTTCGTATTATTCGAATTTTTGACTATATCACCCAGTTGACTAATTCTAAATGTTACCTAAGGTAGATTTAACCTAGCTATCAATCTATAGACTTGATTATATTTAGAATAAAAAATTTTTTTTTGTTAAAAATAATTATAATATATAATCATTTATATATTATTCTAATATGAAAGGTAGTTTAATATGAAGGGATTTATACTTGATTCTACATATAAAGAACATTCTATAATTGATAATAATCAACAACTTTCCACTACGTCATCTCACAATTTATTAAATAATTCACTTAGAACCTATAATATGCCTTTAAATGAAAATACCTCTTCATTTATCTCTCATCATGATAATAGCGATAAGTTAAACATGTATAACCTAATTGACTATCTTTAATTTAAACTATACAATGTTATAGTAATGTGCTAGGGGAGCTTTTATGCTGAGATTTGATTATTCATAAACCCTTTAAACCTGATCTAGTTAATTCTAGCGTAGGGAACGCAACCTTATAAAAATAAATACTATTTATTCGGTTGATATCTCCTGTATGGAGTCTAAATCATATTAATTTTTTGATTAGTAATTTTGATTTATTCTCTAGCTTACCCAATCCATAAAAACTATTATGGACAAGCACACGAAGGAGGTTTTTTTTATGCAAATTTTTTTTGGTTGGAAAGATGAATTCTTTTCATTAACTCAAATTGTTCCTAATATTAAGGAACAATTTACAGAAAATCCACAGAATGCTTGGCTAACAATTGCTACTATAATTGGATGTGTCGTATTACTTGTTATGCTCATTAAAGCAAAAAAAATAGAATTCACACCTCAATTAATATCGCGAATTGGTATTGCATTAGCTTTAGCAACTATACTAAAAATCCTTAGGCTTTATCATTTTCCTCAAGGAGGAAGTATAACTCTAGGTAGTATGGTTCCAATATTACTCATTGCATTTATGTATGGACCACAAATAGGCTGCTTAACAGGATTTCTTTATGGAGTCATTACATTTATTATGGATCCATATATACTTCATCCAGTTCAAGTATTATTTGATTATCCACTTCCATTTACTGCTTTAGGTCTTGCTGGATTATTTAAAGAGAAGCATTTACTTGGAGTTGGTATATCAGTATTCTTTAGATTTATATGTCATTTTATATCAGGATTTGCTTTTTTTGGTATGTATTCACCCGAAGGAATGTCTCCTTGGATTTATTCATTATTTGTTAATAGCCCTATAATAGGAATAGAAGGCATTATATGTCTAGTAATAATATCTATTCTTCCAGTAAATAGAATAATTCATGCTACTTCTAATGTTGGTATTACAGAATAATAAAAGATTTAAAATATAATAAAAATGATTATATTCATATAAAAAATTATAATCATTTTTATTATAATTAGGAATTGTTATATATAGTATTTAATGATTGTTTAAGATAAATGACAAAAGTAAAATTTTATTCTTCTGTAGAAATTGCAGCTACTGGACAGCTATCTGCTGCTTCTTGTACTTCTTCTTCAGAACCTTCTGGTGCTGTATCCACTATGAATCCTGCTTTTCCATCATCCTCTATTTCAAAGCATTCAGGACATATAGATGGACATAATCCACATGCTATACAAGTATCCTTATCAACTATAGCTTTCATCTTCATACTTCCTCTCAAAAAAATTTCATTATTATTATTTCCTTATCAAAAAAAAGTATTCATATATATATAAAAGCACCTCAATACATCGAAGTGCTTTTAATTCTAGTACAATCCTTCAAATATTAATGAATATAACGGATTCTCTTTAACATATTCCTCTAATTTACCTTCACCTAAAGCTTCTGTAAGCTCAATGTTTATTGGTAATTCCCCTAATAATGGTATACCTAAATATTCAGCATTTTCCTCAGATGACTTATTGCTAAATACCCTGATTTTTTTATCACAATCTGGACAATTAATATAAGCCATATTTTCTACAACACCTCTGATTTTAATGCCTATCTTTTGAGCCATTATAATAACTTTCTTAACTATCATTGATACCATATCTTGTGGTGTTGAAATAATCACCAATTCATTTATAGGGAATTCTTGCATTACAGTTAATGCAATATCTCCTGTGCCAGGTGGCATATCTATAAGTAAATAATCTAATTCTCCCCAATTAGTATCAATAAATATTTGCTTTAGCACACCATTTATAATTCCGCCTCTCCAAATAAGAGGTTCTTCTTCTACAGGATTAACAAGATTCATTGATATTACTTTTATTCCACTACTAGTTTCTACAGGATCAAACCTAACCACTTCTTCATTTACAGGTACAATTCCAGCTCTCTTTTCATTAATACCAAAAACTCTTGGCATAGATGGACCTGTTATATCAGCATCTAGCACACCAACTTTATAGCCTTTTTTAGCTAACATTGTTGCCATAATTCCTGTTACAGTTGACTTACCAACGCCACCTTTACCGCTTATAACACCTATAACATTTTTTATTTTACCAAACCTTGGTTGTAATTTTAAAGATTGTGGTCCATTACAATCTTCTTTCTTTGTTTGACAAGTATCCTTACTTGGACAACCATCACAGCTTCCCATCGCGTAATCCTCCTTTTATTTACCAATCTTTAGGTTTCTCATTTGCTTCACTTATGTTAATATCCCAATCCTTATAGCTATATTCAGCTTGGATATAGTAATTTTCATAAGAGTTATTTTTTTTATCATCTACAGTTATCAAAGTTTTAAATACAGTTGTATTATATCCTCTATTTTTAACTGTGATTATAGCATCAAATTGATCAGAATTATTTTTAACTAATTCTGCATTAGGCAATACTTTCTTAATATCTGCTTCAAATTCTAGTAAATCTACAGAAAATATATATTTTAAGCACTCTGTATCACCTGATATATCTATACCTACTTTATTATTTCCTGATAATGCATCCTTTTTCAATTCAAGAATCTTCAATATTGATTGATAATATATATATTGAAAGTCTCTTGGTTTTCTTATAAATGAAAGATTTTGCATTATAGTATTTTCTAAGGTTTTGGGTATTATAAATGACTCTTGATCATTATAAAAGTTTCCCTTACCCTTTTCATCTGTTCCTACTATATAATTATAACTTTTTACTTCATCTCCTATCCATACCTCAAAAATATAATCTGGATCAAGAGATGACTTTTCAGATACTACATTTCCCTTTTTCAAAATTTTATATATATCATTTATTGCTTGTGGATCATTTACTATAAATCTAAATCCACTATCTCTCACATTTTGGATTATTATCTTATCTACTTTATTTTGCTTTATGTATTCGAATTTTTCATTCCTCAAATTAACCTTAATGGCTATATTATCCAATAAGGTGCATCCTGAAAATACACTACTTATAATAAGTATTACTAATACATTTAAAATTAATATTTTATTCTTTCTCAATTTTTACTAGCTCCTTTAGTCAGCTTATGGATATTAAAAATAATTATTCCAAGCAATAGAGTAAATATTGCAATAAACTGTGAAGTAGAAAGAAGTCCAACACTACCTCTTGGATCATTTCTTAAAAATTCAACCCCAAATCTTCCTATGCTATATATAATTAAATAGCTACCAACTATTTTTCCAGATTGCCTCTCTTTTTTTGAATAATATAAAAGAAAAGCTCCTAATGCAAAATCAAAAAGTGATGAATATATTTGAGTTGGATGTACATGAATACCTGATGGTGCAAGAGATCCTTCAGGAAATACAACACCTATTGGTAAGCTTGTTTCAGCCCCATAACAACATCCTGCCAAAAAGCATCCAATACGTCCAAATCCCTGCGCTATAGCAACACCTGGAATAGTCATATCTAATAATTCCAAAGCATTCCATCC
Source organism: Clostridium butyricum (assembly GCA_015058475.1). Taxonomy (GTDB): domain Bacteria; phylum Bacillota; class Clostridia; order Clostridiales; family Clostridiaceae; genus Clostridium; species Clostridium butyricum_B. Next base: position 53,071 of record SVCF01000015.1, read on the forward strand.
CTTTTTCTTACAATATAAATATATAGTTAACGCTCCACCTATTATTGCACCATAAATAACAAATCCATATCCAAAATTCATAAGTATACTTGGATTTTCTAATATATCTTTAAATTCTGTTATTATGAATAATAGTTTCCCCCCTAAAATACCACCTATTACACTAAATATAATTAAATTTAATAATGAATCTTCATCATATCCTTTTTTCTTAGCTTTTCTAATTAGTAAAGCAGCTGCTATAATTATTCCAATCGCAATCATCAATCCATAACTTCTAATTTTTAGGCCAAATATCTCAAATAGTGTTATTCTCATTCACTTCCTCCTTATATTAAACAAGTACCAAGGATAAGGTTATACCTTCTCCTTGGTACTTAAAATTATAATACTAATAATTGTTATTGGCAAATATTATCGCTTAGTTAAGTTCTACACTCGAAACAATTGAATTAAATACTGATTTTATATTTTCCTTATAATTTTTATCTTTTACATTAAATAATATCTTAATTATTTTACCTTCTTCTAATTGCAAGTAATAGCATTGATTTTTAAAATCATATCCATTTCTAATACTAGTTTCATATGTTGATAAAACACCAGTATTATTCTTATCCTTATAAGGCATTATTTCTAAATTAGAATACTTTAAAGATTGGTTTTTAGAATCCTTCTCTGCAAAAATGTCTATCTTATCTTGTGTATTTATTATTTGTAGAGAACCAGTAAGTTTATTATTTCCACCTGTAAAATTCAATACATTGGTTGTATATTGATTATCACCCATTTTCTCAATTACCATCCATTCATTTGGTAAAGAAATAATATAGTTACTTTCATCAAAATTATATTCTCTAAACTCACTTACTCCATTATCTGTAAGAGCTACCTGCTTAAAATTTTCATCGAAAAATCCTTGAACTATGGATAGTAACAACATTAATGACAATAATATGGACGTAACAATTAACTGTTTTTTATTCATGTTTGCTAAAATTCATTTTATTTCTTCATAGGTACTACAATTGAAGAATTTTTAAAATCATAGAACATTAGCCAATACCCCTGACTTCTTTTATTATTACTTGTCCATGTTACAAATCCTGTTTTTCCTCCATATGGTTGCTCTTCTTTATCTTTAGATCCTGGTATTCCATATACTATATATTGTAATTCTCCTCCTGTATCACATTTATATCCTAATAAGAAATGATTATTCTTACTTATATATGGATAATAATTTATCATTGGATAATATGCTAATGTATATTTATTATAATTTGATTCATTACACAAATCATCAATACTATCTACATTAACTCTATACCATTTACAATTATCAATATCATTTAATTTGTCATCATACACATCAAATCCTCTTACTATTTTTTCAAAGTATTGATTGACATTTCCATTCATATTAGAATCATTTAAGCCTCTAATATCTTTTTCATATTTATCAAAATCTGTTGGTTCTAAATCTAAGTCTAATCTTGTATTCTCGTCTATCCTTTTATTTATATTTCCCTTATAGCCAAAATCCTCTTTCTCCTTTTTTACTTTGAATTTCTTCCATTCATACTTCTTATCATATTTCTTTTTTATAAATCCATATACTATATATTCACAATCAATATCATGTATATTTAAATCTATATAATGATTACAATCATCAATCTTATCACAAAGTTTATCAATCATTTCTTCAAAGCTATCTTTTTTACATTCATCTTTCTTCGCTTCATCCTTATCACACTTTTTATATTGTTCTTTTTTACACTCACCTTTATCAATCTTTTTGCACTCATCTTTATCAATCTTTTTACATTCATCTTTATCAGTTTTTTTGTGTTCTTCTTTTTTAAATTCTACCTTCTTGCATTCTTCTTTCTCACACTTTTTATCCTTTTTGCATTTGTTTCTTTCTTCTTCCGATAATATTTCTTCTGATATTTTTTCTTCTATCGCTTCAATATTAGAATCATTCTTCTCAACAGATTCTACTTTTATGTTCTCATTCCTTTCTGATAGATTTATGTCCTCTACCTTAGAACTTATAACCTTGTCATTAGACTTTTTAGCCTCTAATACTGAATCTTCTTTCTTTAGTTCAACTTTAACTAATTTGAATTTTCTCCAATTTTCAGTTGGTTCATCTCCATTCATGAATCCATGCATTATAAAATTAATCTCATTTCCAGATGTTTTACATATAGCCGCACCTGAAACTTTTTCATATGATATTCCAAGTCCAGCTATATTATTTATATAATATTCCCTACTTGTGTCTCCCTTTCCTACTTCATTTATTGCTAAAGGCCCCAAATCAATTAATTCTTTAAAATCCCTTTTACAACAAATAAGCATCATAGAATAGTTATCTTCTTTTCTAAGATTTTGAGCATAAAAAGATATCTTACACTTGTCACCCTTAGCTTCTACTTTTGCATATCCAGAAAGAGCCTTTTCACTTTCTGATGAATACCCTCTTTCATCTTCTTGTAATATTATAAAATTTCTATACAATTTATTATGTGACAAATTAATCTTCCCTCCACATATATTTATTCCATACATTATATGTTTTAAAATAGGGATTATGATTTTTTTCATATTAAAAAGACAGAAAGCATTAATGCCAACTGTCTCTAAATGAGTATTAATTATTTTTCATATCATAAATGCAATCTGCTAAAACAGCAAATTCTTCTAGTGTTAATGTTTCTGCTCTTCTCTTTGGATCTACTCCAGACTTTTCAAATGCTTCTTCCAATTTTTCTTTTTCTAACTTTAATGTCTTCGCTGCATTCCATAAAGTCTTTCTTCTCATATTGAACCCAGCTCTAACTAATTCAAACATAAGTTTCTCATCTTTAGTTTCAACTCGTGGCTTTTCTAATCTATCTAATCTTATTACTATCGATTCTACCTTAGGCCTTGGTATAAAGCAAGTTGGTGGAACCATCCTTACTATATTTGTATTGCAATAATATTGCACTAATACTGATAAAGAACCATACTCTTTACAATCTGGCTCAGCATTAATTCTTTCAGCAACTTCCTTTTGTATCATTATAGTCAAAGATTTAAATCTATATCTTTCTTTTAAAAGCTTTACTATAATTGGTGTCGTAACATAATAAGGCAAATTAGCTACTAACTTAACACTCTCCTCATCACCTATTAATTTTTCAAAATCAACTTTCAATGCATCTTTATGTATTAAAGAGAAATTTTCATGTTCTCCAAGTTCTGTTTCAAGTATAGGAATTAGATCATTATCTAACTCTATTGATGTTACTTTCTTAGCCTTCATTAGAAGTTGAGCTGTTAATGTACCTACACCCGGACCTATTTCTATAACAAAATCTTCCTCATTTACATCTGCACCATTTACTATATCATCAAGTACTGAGTCATCAATTAAAAAGTTTTGGCCTAAACTTTTAGAAAATTTAAAATTATACTTTTTAACTAATTCTTGTGTTTTATAATCCTTCAAATCCATTTATTTACTACCTACTTCCAACTGTTTTTCTATTTCTTCTATAGCTTTACTAAATTCTTCTTTACTTATTCCATAATTATTTAATCTGGAAACCATTTGAGTTGCATTTCCATATCCAATTCCAAGTATCTTTCCGAGTGCTTCTCTTCTTTCCCTAGATGTCTTATCCCCTGTCAATTTAAAATAAAACATATCTTGCATTGTATAGAATTCATTTTTTTCTTCTTGTGTAATCTTTGCCATTTCTAATGCTCTTAATATTACTTCTGGTGTAGCATTTTCAACTCCTATATCTCCATCTTTTGTTCCATCATCTCTCGAAATATAGGCATGTTTTATGCCCTTAACTCTTTTAGAAATTATTCTTCTTATTTTTTCTCCTGCAAAATCTGGATCAGTTAATACAATTACACCTTTTCTTTTTTGTGCTTCTTTTATTCTATCAATGATTTTAGCATTAATTCCAAATCCACCAACAGCTATTATTTCTGCATCTAATGCTTTTTTAACTGCATCCACGTCATCTCTGCCTTCAACTACAATTACTTCTTTTATCAAAATTATACTCTCCTTTATCAATTGTTAAGTATATATATTTAACAATAGCTCCTCTTTATTATTTATACTTATCTATTAAATTATAAATTTCTTCCTACTATTAATAATATTCCAAAATTCTTATATTTTAAAGAAAAAAATAGAGATAACGCTTGTTATCTCTATTATTCTGCTTACCATTCGCCTGGATAAGCAACTACTAGTACATTAACTTGCTTTCTTCCCCAGTTTCTACAATCGCTCGTAGAATTAAGATATAAATCAACTGAATTTCCTCTAATGGCACCACCAGTGTCTGATGCAATAGCATATCCATATCCATCAACATAAACTTTACTTCCTAATGGAATAACAGATGGATCAACAGCTATTGTACTTAAACCACCAATATTTCTAACAGGTGTTCTCCCTGTAGCAGTAATACCACCACCAGTATATGCTGTAGATATGCAACTTACTTTTTTCTTATAAGTTATATTTTCTCCACCTCTACTTGCATAAACTTGATTAGTCCCTTTAATGATCACTTCATTTTGTGGTTCTGAAATAGTCTTAGTACTTTTTATTTCTCTAGAAACCTCTACTCCGTCTTTATAAACTACATTATAAGCAATTTCTTTCTTACCATCAATTCCTTCACTCTTAACCTTTTGAACACTGATATCTAAATCAGCATCATTTTCAATAATTGTATCAAACTTGATGGCTTCTGTTTCAACAATTTCTTTTGTTTCTACTTGTACAATTTTTATATCTAAGTCTTCTTCTATATTCGTATCTAATCCTGGAAACACTTCATCTATGTCTTTTTCAAATTTAATTCCCTGATCATTTAATGTACCTTTTTCTGCCTCTAACATATCTTTAACTGTATTTTCTGCAGTTTGTACATCAAAACGTGTCCCATTTGCTGTAATTTGTACTTTAACAGGTGTCCTTAATTTAATAACGTCATTTTCAGATACTTTGGTTTCTAGCGATGGTTGCACTTTATCTTTAGGGCCTACTTCTACCCCTTTATCTTGCAGCACATCTTGAACAGTCCCCTTGTATGTGACAAAAGTCTCGTCTTTACCGTCTATACTTAATGTTAATGTTTTTCTCATATTTGCTACTGTTGCTACTGTAACAACTACAACCACAAATAGTGCGGCTGCTCCACAAATAATTTTTGCCTTAGGACTGTTTGAAAAACTTTCTTTGATAAAACTTTTTAAACTTTCTATCATTGATTTCCCTCCTTTGGCAAGAGTGTCCTTTGCATTATATATTAATCCTACAAAGTTGTCAAATTATGATTCTCTTGCATTTCTGTGAAGTATAGTATTAATGCACTCTGTGCATAAAAATAATAAAATATTAAAATAATAGCGATTTTAACCATACTTCTTTGTAAGTAAAACAAATGATATTTATTTTTAGTATTAAGTTCAAACATTCCAATTTAAGTATAAATAGTAGTAATGAAGTGGTACATTTTATATTTTACCTTATTTTTCCTTATTAATCAACCTTTTAAAATTATCATTGAAAATCTGATTAGCCTTAATTGGCTCTACTTCTTTGATTTCACCTATTTTATTAATTATATACTCTATATAATCTGATCTATTTCTTTTTCCTCTATTAGGTTCAGGTGCCATATATGGACAATCTGTTTCTACCAAAATTCTATCTATTGGAATTTCCTTTGCAACTTTAACTACTTTTTTAGCATTCTTAAATGTTACAACCCCTGTAAATCCAATATAATATCCCAATTTAATACATTCCTTAGCAAATTCTACACTTCCTGAAAAGCAGTGTACAACTCCTATAACATTTGGAAATTCTTTTATTATTTCTAAAGTATCTTGATGAGCATCTCTATCATGTATAACTACTGGCAAATCTAGTTCATCTGCCAATCTCATTTGTTTTCTAAAGATTTCTTTTTGGACCTCTTTAGGTGGATTTTCTTCCCAATAATAATCTAATCCTATTTCTCCAATAGCTACTATTTTATCATTATTCTTAATATATTCCTTTATTTCATCTGCTGTATCTTCTTTAAATTCATTTGCATTTTCCGGATGGATTCCCAATGCACCATAAATAAACTCATAGTCTTTAGTTAATTGATTAGTTGTACTTAAACTTCTATATGAAGCTGCACAATTCAAAATTCCTACAACCCCATTTTCTTTAAGCTCATTTAGAATAACATCTCTATCATTATCATAAGATTCGTCATCATAATGAGCATGACTATCTATAATCAAAAATCTTTCTTCCATATCACACTTTTATCAAAATTTAATATCAACTTTGATATCCTCCTTTTTAATTTTCTTTCTTTAATAATAAATTCATTTGTATTATTATTCAATTGTTCGCTTAAATTTACTATCTTTTTCATAATTAACTATAATGTATATTCATTAATGAAGTCTTAATATATTTTTATCCCTAATTTTCTCAATAAATTATTATTTCTTATTAAATAATACCTCACTGTCACACAAATGACATATTGCTAGAGTAATATTTTACTTGTAAAGTAGTTAAAGCATTATTATTTACCCCTTTAACCATAATTGGTTAAGAAAGCGCCTCGTATCCCCTACTGAGGCGCTTTCAATTTATATAATTTTATTTTTTATAGTAAACTAATAGCATTTTTCTTTTAAATTTTCAACTTCCTGATCGATATTTTTTCTATCAACTCTTTCAAATAAAATTTGTATATTATTTATTTTTCCTTCTTTAATTTCTATTGGCATCCACACCGGATTCTCTATAAATAAAAATTCTCTAATCTTTTCTGCTGTATATGGCATAAATGGTTCTATTACATTAGATATATTTGCAATGTATTGAATACAAGTATATATATCTTGTGCACATTTATTTTTATTTTTCTTTATGCTAATCCATGGTGCTGATGTATCAAAATATTTATTTGCTATTTTAATGAGAGACATCACTTTTTCCAAAGCCTGTTTAAAATTTCCGTCCTCAATATTATCTCCAATTTCACAATAAAAACTAAATAATTCATCTTTAATTTTCTTATCAAGTTTTCCATTTGGTATAGAATTATCAAAGTTATTTTTTGCAAATACTAATATTCTATTTACTAAATTTCCAAATAACCCAACCAAATCATTATTATTTGCTATAATAAATGATTTCCATGAAAAATCGGTATCCTTTCTTTCAGGTCCATTTAATATTAAATAATACCTTATTAAATCAACATTATAATTATCTAGTATATCTTTTCCCCATACAGCCCAATTCTTTGCAGCTGAAAAATTCTTTCCTTCAAGCTTTAGATATTCGCTTGATATTTCTCTTATATTGGGGTTTTTTAATCCTAATCCAGATAAAATGGCTGGAAAAATTACTGTATGAAATGGAATATTATCTTTTCCATGTACAAAATAGACTCTGCTATCCTCACCATCCCAATATTCCTTATAATCTTCCTGTCTTTCTTCAATACATTTCATACTTGCAGTTAAATATCCCATAACTGCTTCTATCCAAACATATATTTTCTTATCTTCATACCCATCTAAAGGCACATCTACACCCCAGTTAAAATCTCTTGTTACGCCACGATCTCTAAGGCCTTCATCTAAATATCTTTTTGTTATTCTTTGAGCGTTTTCTCTCCATCCATCTTGCTTTATATAAATCCTTTTTACATCATTCTCTAATTTAGATAAAGCAAAAAACAAATGTTTTGTTTCTTTTCTTATTGGAGTAGATTTGCAAAATGAACATTTTTTATCTATGAGCTCATCACTTTCAAATATCTTTGAACACTCCTGACATTGATCCCCAACTGCATATCCTCCGCAAAACGGACAAACTCCTTCAATATATCTATCTAAAAGATATTCTTTGCAATGCTCACAATAAGTTTCTTCTACATTCTTCTCATATATATATCCTTTAGTATATAACTCTATTATAAATTCTTTGACTTTTTTTGAATGATATTCTGTATGCGTTTTAGTGAATAAATCAAATGAAAATCCTAATCTCTCAAAGCATTCTTTAATTCTTTCATGATATTTTTCACTCACTTCTTCTGGAGTAATATTTTCTTCTTTAGCCTTTATAGTAACTGGTGTTCCATGTGAGTCACTTCCTGAAACAAAAACTACATCATCACCCATTAATCTATGATATCTAGCTATTACGTCTCCTGGAAGCAAAACAGCTATCCTACCTAAATGAAGATCTCCATTTGCATAAGGCCAAGCATTTCCAATTATAATGTTCAAAAATCTTTCCCCCCTCTTTATTAAATATTCACACTAGAACCAGCATAAAATAATCATATTCTTAGCATTTTATTTCTGTTCAAATAATTACTCAAGTATTTTTTATTAAGTTCCGAATTATGGCATAGCCACTCTTTTTATAAGTGTATATTCTTATATTCTTATATTCTTATATTCTTATATTCT
>SVCF01000015.1:61702-65468 GCA_015058475.1 Clostridium butyricum
GTTCCGAATTATGGCATAGCCACTCTTTTTATAAGTGTATATTCTTATATTCTTATATTCTTATATTCTTATATTCTTATATTCTTATATTCTGGGTATTTTATTTATATTTAAATATTTACTCAAGTATTTTTTAAGTTCCGTATTGTAGAATAGCTACTCTTTTTATATGTGTATATTCTTATATTCTGGATATTTTATTTCTATTTAAATATTTATTCAAACATTTATTATTTTAAGTTCCGGATTGTAGCATAGCTACTCTTTTTATAGATTAAATGAATTTAATGGCTGCTAACGCACCAATTTTACGGGTGTATATTCTGGAGATTTTATCTTTATTTAAATACTCATTCAAATATTTATTATTTTTAAGTTCCGAATTGCAGCATAGCTGCTCTTTTTATATGTGTATAAAATTTATGCGAGACATGCTTAGACTAACTAAACACGCCTCACATCTATACTAAAAATTTATTATAAATATTATCTTACAATGCTTCCTGAGATTATATCTCCCGGATCAACTGCTTTTAATTCTTTATCATCATCAGTAGCTGCACATAAAATCATACCTTGTGATAATTCACCTCTTAATTTAACTGGTTTTAAATTAGCAACTAAAACTACATTCTTTCCAACTAAATCCTCTGGTTTATAATATGAAGCAATTCCTGAAACCACTTGTCTTTCTTCTCCACCTAAATCAACTTTTAATTTAAGTAATTTTTTAGCTCCTTTAATTGGTTCACATGCTAAAACTTTTACTACTCTTAAATCAATTTTTTCGAAATCTTCTATTGTGATTTCTTCTTTAATCGGAGTTATTTCTCTCTTTGCTGGTACTGGATTCATTTTAGCTCTTAATGCTTCTAATTCTTCAAGTTTCTTTTCTACATCTATTCTTGGGAATAAATTGTCACCTTTTACTACTTTAGTTCCAACTTTTGTTCCATTAAATAATTTTAATGACTCCCATGATAAATTATCTGTATTTATTTGTTCATTTATCTTCTTAGCTGTATCTGGTAAGAATGCTGAAATCATAACTGAAGCAAATCTTAAACTTTCAATTAAATTATAAAGAACAGTTCCAAGTCTAGCCTTTTTATCTTCATCTTTAGCTAAAATCCAAGGAGTTGTTTCATCTATATATTTGTTTGCTCTTCCAATCAATTCAAATACATGTTCTAATGCAAGTGGAAGATTTAAATTATTAACTGCATCTTCTACTTTATCAGGAGTACTTAATGCTAAAGCTATTAATTCTCCATCAAAATCACCACTTTCAGCTTGTGCTGGAATTTCTCCACCAAAATATTTTTCAATCATAGCAACTGTTCTAGATAAAAGATTACCTAAATCATTACATAAATCTGAATTTATTTTCTTTATAAATATTTCATTATTGAATAATCCATCTGCTCCAAATGGAATCTCTCTTAAAAGATAATATCTTACTGGATCTGTTCCAAACTCATTAACTAAAACCACTGGATCTACTACATTTCCTTTAGATTTAGACATTTTTCCACCATCAACAAGTAACCAGCCATGACCAAATACTTGCTTTGGAAGTGGTAAATCTAAAGCCATTAACATAATTGGCCAATAAATTGTGTGGAATCTTAAAATATCTTTTCCTATTAAATGTACATCTGCTGGCCAGTATTTATCATACATTTCTTTATTTTCTTGACCATATCCAAGTGCAGTAATATAGTTTGATAATGCATCAATCCATACATAAACAACATGATCTTCATCAAACGTTACTGGCACTCCCCAGTCAAAGCTAGTTCTTGAAACACATAGATCTTGAAGACCTGGTCTTAAGAAATTGTTTAGCATTTCATTTTTTCTTGATTCTGGTTGAATGAAATGTGGATTTTCTTCAATGTACTTAATTAATCTATCTGCATATTTACTCATTTTAAAGAAGTAAGCTTCTTCTTTAGATTTTTCAACTGGTCTTCCACAATCAGGACAGTTTCCATCAACTAATTGAGTATCAGTCCAGAAAGATTCACATGGAGTACAATACCAGCCTTCATAAGAACTCTTATAAATATCACCTTGATCATATAATTTTTTAAATATATCTTGAACAGCTTTTACATGATAATCATCAGTAGTTCTGATAAATTTATCATAGCTTATATTCATCATCTTCCAAAGGTCCTTAATTCCTGCAACAATTTCATCTACATGTTGTTTTGGAGTTATGCCTTTTTCTTCTGCAATTCTTTGAATCTTTTGGCCATGTTCATCTGTTCCTGTTAAGAACATTACATCATAACCTGTTAATCTCTTAAATCTAGCTATAGCATCAGCAGCTACAGTTGTGTATGTGTTTCCTATGTGTAGTTTTGTTGATGGATAGTAAATTGGTGTAGTTATATAATATGGTTTTTTACAATCTGTACACATTCTTGTGTTCCTCCCTTTTGTCAGTTCATGATTTGCAATCAAATATAAAATTTCTAATTGACTTTCATGAATATTTTTATAAATAAAAAAGCTCTATATAGGTATATTAAAACCTATATAGAGACGTATTATACGTGTTACCACTCTATTTCTTATTTATCTCACAATAAATAACTCATCAGGTGACTATCATCACCTTGCAATGTAACGGTTGCCACCGTATCTCCCTACCCCAAATGTTTGGATCAAAAAATCTGCTCTAAGACCATCTTCATAAAATTCACAAACACTGACTTTCAGCAAATGTCAGCTCTCTTATAGAATGCTTATTTTATTACTCTTCTTTTCATAGCATTTATATCTTTACAATAATTATTTTATATTATTTTTTTAGTATAATCAATTATTATTTTCACACAATATAATTTGTATGCTTTATTTCAAATTATCTACATTATACTCTTAGTCTTACTTATATGCAATACTAACCTATTTTTAAATATAGCTTGTTTTTTATTTTAAAATTCATGTTATAATATCGCTACTATACAAGGCTTTTATTACCAATCTTATTATAAGGGGTGAATCAATCATAAATATTAATCTACCTAAAATCGGGCTTAGAAATTTAAAGACTGCTATTGCTGTCACATTATGCATGCTTATTTTTCAGTTATTCAATCGTGAAAATCCTTTTTTTGCATGCATTGCAGCTGTTTTTTGTATGAAAGACACTGTATCTAGTAGTATTTCTATGGGGTTAAATAGAACGATAGGTACTATTATTGGAGGCCTAGTTGGAATAATTATGATTTATTTAAATTCTGTATTCCCATTTTTTAATTTGATTACTCCTATAATGACAGGCTTAGGTGTTTCTATTTCTATATATTTATGTACTATTGTAAATAAACGTGAAGCAGTAGTGGTTTCTTGTATTGTCCTCATAGCAATTATGATAAACTCTGCATCTCAAGCTAATGCATATATTTATGCAATTAGTAGAAGTTTTGATACAATAATAGGAATTATTATTGCTGTCTTAATAAATAAATATATAAACCCTCCAGATGAAGAAAGTTCATTAACATAATATATATAAGATAGTGTGTTGGGTATATTAAATTTAAGTTATTATCTTTAAATATCCAGCATATTATTAAAATCTTGTTTCTTTGTAAGTAGTATAGTTCCTAATTAACTTTTGTTTTAATAGATTTTCAATTGCACCATACATTGTTCCTGCTGCAATTCTTACCCTTCCATCACTTAGCTCTTCAACTTTTTGCATAATTGCATATCCATGACTAGGCTCTTTTAATGAAAGTAATATATA
>SVCF01000058.1 GCA_015058475.1 Clostridium butyricum
GAATACAAGAATACAAGAATACAAGAATACAAGAATACAAGAATACAAGAATACAAGAATACAAGAATACAAGAATATAGAAATAGTAAATCTTAAGAATTTGCTTATTTAGAGGGCATTAGAAAGGATAGAAGCTAAGATGAAGTTAGGAAATAAAGAATTTATTTTAGGCGAAAGAACATATGTGATGGGAATATTAAATGCAACTCCTGATTCATTTTCAGATGGAGGCAAGTTTAATAATATTGAAACTGCACTTGAAAGGGTTAAGCAGATGATAAATGAGGGAGTTGATATTATAGATATTGGAGGAGAATCTACTAGGCCTAATTTTGAAGCTGTTGAAATAGAAGAAGAAATTGAAAGAGTTGTACCAGTTATATCTGCAATAAAAGAAAAATATGAGATTCCAATATCTATTGATACCTATAAAGGAAAAACTGCAGAAGCAGCAATTAAAGCAGGTGCAGACATTATAAATGATGTCTGGGGATTTAAAAGAGATAAAAAAATAGCCGAGGTGGCTGCAAAATATAATGTTCCTTGCATACTTACTCATAATAGAGAAAATATTCCGTATACAAATTTAATGAAAGATGTAATAGAAGACTTAAATGAAAGTATAGATATTGCAATAAATGCAGGGGTAAAAAAGGAAAATATAATTTTAGATCCGGGTATAGGATTTGCTAAAACATATAAGGAAAACTTAATTGTCATGAAGAATTTACCACAAATTAAAAAGATGGGATATCCAATTTTACTTGGAACTTCTAGAAAATCTATGATAGGAAATACATTAAATCTTCCAGTTGAACAAAGATTAGAGGGGACTTTAGCTACAACTGTTATGGGAGTAATGTATGGATGTGAATTTATTAGAGTTCATGATGTACTTGAAAATAAAAGAGCATGCAAAATGGCAGATACAATATTAAAAGTAGAGTAGTGATTACATATAAATACTTATATTAATGAAAGAAATAACACTAAAAGTAAAGTAGAGGAATTATTATGGATAAAATAATTTTAAAGAATGTTGAGATTTTTGCAAAACATGGAGTATTTAAAGAAGAAAAAATTTTAGGACAAAAATTTATTTTAGATTTAGAAGTTGCTACAGATTTAAGAGAAGCAGGTAAAAGTGGAGATTTAACAAAATCAATACACTATGGTGAGCTTTGTCATAAAATAGAAGAAATATTTACATCAGAATCTTATGATCTAATTGAAACAGCAGCAGAAAAGGTAGCAGAATATATTTTACATAATTATGAGCTTGCAGATTCTATAAAAGTTACATTAAAAAAACCATGGGCACCAATAGGAAGATATTTGGATTATGCAGCAGTTGAAATTGATAGAAGGTGGCATGAAGCATACCTTTCAATAGGGAGTAACATTGGGGATAAGGAAAAAAATTTGAATGAAGCAATTAGAAAAATGAAAGAATTTAATGAAATAAGGATAGAAAAGATTTCTTCGTTTTTAGAAACAGAACCATGGGGATATACTGAACAAGATGAATTTTTAAATGGTGCATTAAAAATAAAAACCACGTTTTCTCCCAAAGAATTAATTAAAGTTCTTTTATCTATAGAAAGTGAAATGAAAAGAGAAAGGGGCATAAAATGGGGGCCAAGAATAATAGATTTGGATGTTATTTTTTATGATGATTTGTTAAGCGATGATGAGGAAATAATTCTTCCACATCCAAGAATGGAAGAAAGAGAATTTGTACTTAAACCTCTTTGTGAAATAGCACCTAATAAAATTCATCCATTGTTAAATAAGCGTGTTTATAGATTGTTGGATGAATTAAATTCTGGGGATTCTAACTAGGTTACAGTCGCCTGTGAAATTAAATTTTGAGGACAGTGTTGGTGACAGGACAGTCATCATGAATTTGTCACTTACTAAATTAAAATAAAAGTTTAGGATAGGGAAATTAAATTAATAAGCTCAAAATAAATTTTATGTTAAGCCAAAAATTTATTGAGAAGGAGATAAAGTAAATATGTTTATGTTGATGTATGGAGTGCTAATTCTTATAATTTTATTTGAGATTTTTAGTATTTTAAAACCAATATTTAAATCATTACAGGAATATGAGTCAGTAAAAGAGAAAATCATATGTATTTTAATGGGAATTTTAATATCGACAATAGCTAGTTATCTTACTTATAAAATAGGAACAGGTATAATATTTTTATTTTAAATTCAACAAACTATTAAAAAATAATCTTAGAAGCTGGGAATTTAGGATTAGATACACTAAATGGAAAGCCAGAACAATAAAATCATTAAGCAGTATTAAAGAATATAAGATTTAAGAAAAAGAACTGAAAATCATAGCAAATGAATGGAGAAAATATTATGAAAGTTATACATCATGTTTGTATTCAGACAGAAAAATATGAAGAATCATTAAATTTTTATACTAATATTTTAGGATTCAAATTAATTCAGGAAACAGAGAATTTTCATAGCAGAAAGTATAATACTTGGTTAAAGCTTGGAGAATTTATGATAGAGCTTCAAACAAATAAAGAAAGTGAAAAGCTTAAAGAATATACCTCATCAAGTTCGGGAATTGTGCATATGTGTTTTAAAGTTGATGATATTAATGATGAATACAATAAAATAAAGTCGCTAGGATATAAGAATTTTAAAAGAAAAAATAACCAAGAAGTGTATAAAGTTGAAAATGGGTATTTATTTAAGGTGATTGCACCAGAAGGTACTCAAATTGAATTTAGGGATAGTGAAATTTAATATATTTACCTGCATAGCTTGTAGTCTTTTTTATGATATTTAAAAGCAAGAAAATGTTTTTGAGAAATTTTAAATTTAAATGGGACACTATAAATTTTAAGTAAAATAAAATTTATAGTGTCCTTAATTTTAATTATATATTATCTCTATTGGGTGTTAAAAAAATAATAAGTATTATAAAAAGGTTTATAATATTCAAGATAGATTAAAAAAGTACTATTATTCAAGTTATATGCAAATTATAGAGTTAATCTAAATATAAGTATTTTATGGATGAAAATACAAAATTAGTTTGATAAAATATAGCTATGTATAAAAAATGAAAAGGGGCAATATAATATGAAATTAGCTATAATTTATTTTAGTAAAACAGGAAAAACAAAGGAAATGGCAGAAGTAATTGCAAAGGGAATGAAAAGCGAAAAAGATATGGAAGTAGGGGTTTTTGATATTGAAAATATTGACTATGATTTTATAAAGGAAAGCAGAGCAGTTGTATTTGGTACACCAACTTATTATGCAAATACATGCTGGCAAATTAAAAAATGGTTTGACGAATCTTGGGGATGTAATTTGGAAGGAAAAATAGGTGCAGTCTTTGCTACAGCAGATTATGCTCAGGGAGGAGCTTCAACAGCAATGTTAACTATAATAAATCATCTTATGGTTAAAGGAATGCTTGTATATTCAGGAGGATCTGCACTGGGACAACCTTATCTTCATTTAGGTGCTGTTGCACTTAAAGAAAATTTTGAAGAAAGTAAAGAAATCTTTGAGATATTTGGTGAGCGTATAGCTAAAAAAGCAAAAGAGTTATTTGAATAATAAATTAAAGATAAGAAAGTACAAGATGTCATAAGTTATATGGTATTGGAGAGGATAAAAATGATTAGTAGCATAAAAAAAACAAAGTATGGCTTAGAAGGAAAAGTAGAGTTTAATTTATTCCATAAAACAATTGATGTATTAATGGACGAGCACATAGATTTAAAATATGCCAATCTATGTGCTAAGGCTTTAAATAATATGGATGAAAAAATTATAGATGACTTATGCCAATATTCTATAAATTACTGTATAGATTTTTGTAATGATGTTGGGGATGAAGAAATACCAGAATTTAATTCAGTAAGAGATGTATTATCTTATATAAGTCCAAGGGTTCTAATTATTGATGTACCTAAAGAAGATGATAAGATAGTTATTCACCTAGAATTAAATTGTGATTGGGAAATAGAGCATGGATTAGAATGGATAATAAACAATGGAGAAATACTTTATGTTGGTGCCTTTGAAAGTGAAGATGGATGGAATGAACTTTCTTATTATAAAGAATTAAATTGGAATTATGTATTTAATCAAACATATTGTACTTTAAAGAATGTACCATGTATAGATGTGATGAAAAAAAGCATCATATCTATGTCTGCATTAGATATTATTCTTAATGAGGAAGAATGGATTAGAATATATAGTTATGATCCCAATTGGGGAAATAAAGTTTCTCTAGGAAAAATAGATAATGGCGGTGGTGATAATATGCACATATTATTTTCAGAGGATGGATGCATAATTAAAGGCTTTGATCATGAATCTGAATTATCACCTCATGCTCAAGATGAATTTAAGGTTTGGAATGGCATATATGAAGATGTTCCGGATAAGTTATTAAAATTGCTTGAAGATGAGGCAATTGAAAAAGAAGATGTGACCTTTTGTATTTGGAGAGAAAGTAAAGCGTATGAGTGGAAAAAGGGAAATGTGGAGATTCCAAAAGAATATGATGATGGAGCTGTATATATGCTTGGCAGAATTTATACTAATCCAGATGAATATTTAAAATGGGCAAAGGATTATTATGATGATTTAGAAGATAGGCTACCTATTAAATTAATTGAGGATATTTTTTATTTTAAGCCTATAACAAAAGAAATGATTAAATGCTTAAATAAGAATAGAGATTGTGAAGAAGTTTTTGAAAGTTTAAGAAAAATCGGATACCCAGTAGAATAGATTTTGACTTGTATAGAGTTAATTATAAGGCAGAAACTGAGGAGAATAGTATGGGAGATTTACATTTATTAAATAAATAAACACATTTATTTGAAAAAATTAAGTTAAAGCATAAAAATAGGAGGTTTTATGGATAGTGAATTAGATAAATATATGAAATTGTTAAAAAGTAGTCCTAATGATCCTAAACTTAATTCATGGATAGGTAATTATTATAAAAATAATAATGATTTTATAAAAGCACTAAAGTATTATAAAAAGGCTTTTGAAGCAGATTCAGAAAACCAGTATTATTGCAAGATTATAGGAGATATTTACGAAACACTAGGGGATATGAATAAGGCGCAAAACTATTATAAAAAAGCAATAAATTTAGAGAATACTCAAATAGAGCAAGGCTTAAAAAAATATATTGATGCGATTAAGGAAAATCCAAGTGATGCAGAAGGTTATTTTTCGTTAGGTGCTTATTATGAACGATATAAAAGATATGAGAAATCTTTGGAATATTATTTAAAAGCTTTTAAGATTAATAACAAGAGTGAGCTTTATTGTAATAAAGTAGGTAAAATCTATGAAAAGTTAGGGGAAGAAGAAAAAGCAAATAAGTATTATGATGCTGCAGTTGAATTAAATCCTTCAGCTAATGAGAAAAAAGCATTGCTTAAGAAAATAGAGAATGATGAACGAATTTCAATTAAGGATTTTTTTGAGGGAAATTATGTACAGGGCTCCTTTGCAGCAAATGCATGTACAGATGAAATTGATGTTAGAGAATT
>SVCF01000059.1 GCA_015058475.1 Clostridium butyricum
TTTAACATGAACGTACCCATATGGGTTATTTTTTTATGATTAATTAGTGTTGCACTTGATATTGTAATTTATCATATAAAAAAGGTCTTATAGTGCTAGTTAATATATATATTAATGTATTGAAAAAATTTTATAATATTATAAAAAAGGGTTGCGTAATTTCAGAAACCTGTTATAATAGTAAAAGTAATGACGTTCCGCGATAGCTCAATGGTGGAGCACTCGGCTGTTAACCGATAGGTTGGAGGTTCGAGTCCTCTTCGCGGAGCCATTTTTTTTGCTTAAAATTAGAGATGTTTTAATATAAAAAAGGTCTTATAGTGCTAGTTAATATATATATTAATGTATTGAAAAAATTTTATAATATTATAAAAAAGGGTTGCGTAATTTCAGAAACCTGTTATAATAGTAAAAGTAATGACGTTCCGCGATAGCTCAATGGTGGAGCACTCGGCTGTTAACCGATAGGTTGGAGGTTCGAGTCCTCTTCGCGGAGCCATTTTTTTTATCTTTTTTTATATAATATATATTGTATAAATAAGGTTAAAATATGAACTTGACATATAAACGCATTTTGATACAATAGATTTATAAAACTAAATATACACGATGAAAAAGAAGAGTAGTTTTAATGAGATCAAAGAGAGATGGTGGCTGGTGTAAATCATTATCAAATTAGAATGAATGGAGCTTTTGAGTGTAATCAGTGTAGAAAGTTGGGCTATAGCCAAGAAGGGTGGAACCGCGGAAGAAAATTTCGTCCCTTTATGGTTAAGGCTTTTTTATTTTATAATAAAATATTTTGGAGGGATAATAATGGCAGTAGAAAAGACAATGGATAAAGTTGTAGCACTTTGTAAAAACAGAGGATTTGTATTTCCAGGCTCAGACATATACGGTGGATTAGCTAATTCTTGGGATTATGGCCCATTAGGGGTAGAATTTAAGAATAATGTAAAAAAAGCTTGGTGGAAAAAATTTGTTCAAGAGAGTCCATACAATGTAGGTTTAGATTCAGCTATATTAATGAATAGAGAAGTTTGGGTTGCATCAGGTCATGTTGGTGGTTTTTCAGATCCATTAATGGATTGTAAGGAGTGTAAATCTAGATTTAGAGCTGACAAATTAGTAGAGGACCATATGACAGAGAATGGAGCAGAAGTTGCTAGTGCAGATGGGTGGACTAATGAGCAATTAAAAGAGTATATTGAAAAAAATAATATAGTATGTCCTAAATGTGGAAAAATGAATTATACAGATATAAGAAAATTTAATCTTATGTTCAAGACTTTCCAAGGTGTTACTGAAGATGCTAAAGCAGAGATTTTCTTAAGACCTGAAACAGCACAAGGTATTTTTGTTAATTTCAAGGCTGTTCAAAGAACTTCAAGAAAGAAAGTACCTTTTGGTATAGCACAAATAGGTAAATCTTTTAGAAATGAAATTACTCCAGGTAATTTTATATTTAGAATTAGAGAATTTGAACAAATGGAATTAGAATTCTTCTGTAAGCCAGGAACAGATTTAGAATGGCATAAGTACTGGAAAGATTACTGCTGGAACTTCCTACTTAATTTAAATATTAAACCGGAAAGTTTAAGGATGAGAGATCATGGTGAAGAAGAATTATCATTCTATTCAAATGCAACATCTGATATAGAATATCTATTCCCATTTGGCTGGGGAGAACTTTGGGGGATAGCTGATAGAACTGATTATGATTTAACTAAACATCAAGAACATTCAGGCCAAGATTTAACTTATTTAGATCAAGCTACTAATGAAAGATATATTCCATATGTTATAGAACCATCATTAGGTGCTGATAGAGTTGCTTTAGCATTTTTAGTTGAAGCATATGATGAGGAAGAATTAGAAGGTGGAGATGTTAGAACGGTAATGCATTTACATCCTGCTTTAGCGCCATTTAAAGCTGCTATATTACCTTTATCTAAAAAACTTTCTGATAAAGCATTAGATATATATGCTGAATTAAGTAAGAAATTTAATGTTGATTTCGATGAAACAGGAAGCATAGGAAAGAGATATAGAAGACAAGATGAAGTTGGAACTCCATATTGTATAACAATAGACTTTGAAACGTTAGAAGATGGAGCAGTTACTATAAGAGATAGGGATACAATGACTCAAGAAAGAATAAAGATAAGTGAATTGGAAAACTATATTCAAAAGAGTTTGGAGTTTTAATTAAATACAATAAGTTGTTTTGGAATATAATTATTTATTCTAAAACAACTTTTATTTTGTATAAAAATGTGATTACAAAATTAATTATAGTGCATAATTTATAAAGATGTATTAATATAGAATGTTGACTTTCAGAGTAGTATAATTATATATAATATAAATTTGGAGGCAAAAATGAAAAGAGATTTTAATGAGTTTAAAGACTTTATATTTGGCAAAAATGTAGGGGTGGTAGGAATAGGAGTAAGCAATATTCCTTTAATAAACTTCTTATTAAATTTAGGTGCTAAAGTAACAGCTTTTGATAAGAAAAAGAAAGGTGAATTGGGTAGCATAGCACTAGAATTTGATAAAAGAGGAGTTAAATTAGAACTTGGAGAACACTACTTAGATAATCTTACTGGATTTGATGTTGTATTTAAAACGCCATCAATGAGAATAGATAGTGATGCGTTGATTAAGGTTAAAAATGAAGGTGCCTACGTAACCTCTGAAATGGAAGAATTTGTTCGATATACTAGAGGGAAGATATATGCTGTAACTGGTAGTGATGGCAAGACAACAACAACAACAATAATATCTAAGTTATTAGAAGCAGAAGGATATAAGACTTGGGTTGGTGGAAATATAGGAACTCCATTATTTTCAGAAATAGAAAATATAAAAGATGAAGATAAGGTGGTTTTAGAATTATCAAGCTTTCAGCTTATGACAATGAATGAAGCGATAGATATAGCTGTTTGTACTAATTTAGCACCAAATCATTTAGACATGCATAAAGATATGCAAGAATATATAGATTCTAAAAAGAATATATTTTTATTTCAAAGAAAAGATGATATATTAATTGTTAATAGAGAAAATGAAATAACATATTCATTTGAAAAGGAAGCAAAAGGAATTGTAAGAGAATTTAGTTCTAGAAGAGTAATAAAAAATGGTGCTTATTTTAAAGACGGTAGTCTTTATCTTGAAGATAAAAAAGTTTGTGATAGTGATAATATAGTCATTAAGGGAATGCATAATGTTGAGAATTATTTGGCTGCATTTATTGCTACTAAAGGTGATGTGTCTATAGAAACAATGAAAAAAGTAGCTGAGACTTTCACGGGAGTAGAGCATAGATGCGAATTTGTAAGAGAGATTGATGGTGTTAAATATTATAATGACTCGATAGCCTCAAGTCCTACAAGAACGTTAGCTGGGCTTAAAGCATTTAATAAAAAAGTTATATTAATTGCAGGAGGTTATGATAAAAATATACCGTTTGAACCATTAGCGTATGAAGGCTATCCTTATATAAAAAGTTTAATTCTTTTAGGAAAGACTAAAGATAAAATTAAAGATGTATTTGATAGATTACAAAAAGAAAAAGGGTTAAAAGTTAATATAAAAATTGCATCTTCTTTAGAAGATGCTGTTACTATAGCTAAAGAAGTTTCGGAGGATGGTGATGTGGTGACGCTATCACCTGCGTGTGCTTCTTTTGATATGTTTCCTAACTTTATGGCTAGGGGAAATGCGTTTAAGAATATAGTAAATTCATTATAGAAAAAATAAAAAACACACTCGATGATTGTAAATATCGAGTGTGTTTTTTATTACTTAGATGAAAATTCTTTGAACTTAATATTATTGACATTTGTAGATGGCTCGTAAAAAATACCAGTAGAAGTGGCATAATACTTATTAATATTCTCTTTTATCTCTGTAGAATATTTAACAGTGCCTTCATCTAAGTTTACATTTAAAGAATATAAATAATTAAAATCATCTTTGTTTATAAAATATAAAGAATTATTTATATTTTGTAGCTGGGAGCCATTCATGATGCAAAGTCTTTTACAATCTAAAGTTGAAGGGTTAATGGAATAAAGGTTATTGTTATCTGAAGAATTAAAAAACAACAATTCACCATCATAACTCATAAAACTATTGGCGGTATAGTCAGTTAATTTTTGTCTTTTGGTGCCATCAATATTAATAGAGTATATTTTAGAATTGTCAGTAAGGTTTTGATAGATAATATATCCATTATTTACAATGAAAGCCCCTACACTATCGGAAGTGACTTGATCCACTTCTGATGTTATTGTATCAAAAATATATAGGTGATTGTTTGATGATTTATTAGTATACAATAATTTGTCTTCATAATTAGTAAGAGTATTTATAGAATGTGTATTTATCTTAGTATAATTCTTGTTGTTAATATCGATAGAACATAAAGAATTATTATCAGATCCATTTGAAAAATATAATATATCATTAATTAAAGCGATATTATCTGCTGAATAATCTGCAAAGTCAGTTATGAGTTCACTTTTTAAAATCTCTGGTTTTATTGGATCTGGAATTATAGATATTCTATTATTTTCTTCAGGATTAGAAAAAATTAAGTCTGTACCATAAAAAATGAAAGGAGAATAGTAGTTTAAGTTATCTGTAAGCTTAAGATTAGAAGAAGTAGATTCTTTGGTAGTGCTAGAATTAGCAGATGAACTTAGAACATGTTTATTATTTGAAGTTGTGTTATTTAAACTATCATCTTTTGTTATGCATCCTATAAATGTAGTTAACGTTAAACATAATATTAGATAAGATATTTTTTTATTCATTTTAAAATCTCCTTAATTAGAATTTAGAGTTAATAAGTATATATAAATAATGTGTCATATATAATGTATATAGAAATTATATACATTATAAAAAGGTAATGACACTTTATATATTAAGGTAAAAGAAAAAAAGAGTAAAGAAGTATATTGTATTTATATTCATTAATTGATTTATATTAACAATTTTAATAATTCAACTAACCCAAGCGTATCTTAATATAAAAATTAGAGAATTATAAAGAAAATAAATGAAATTTCGGAGTAAACTTAATAAATAAGTAAAAATAAATTTGAATAGTTTTAAAAACATGTTATTATAATATTCGTTGTGCAGAGATGCAAACATAAAGACAAGAATTAATTCAATCAGCATTTAAAAAAATAAAAAATAAATGTTGACAACGAGAATTAAGAATGTTATTATAATAAAGCGGTCGAGAGAACGCAGTGAATGATCTTTGAAAATTGAACAGAATATAATAAATAATTAGTAAACCAGCAATTCTTTTATGAGTAAGAGCAAAGATTAAACTTTTTATTGAGAGTTTGATCCTGGCTCAGG
>SVCF01000016.1:0-3731 GCA_015058475.1 Clostridium butyricum
ATGATTTTTTTGAAAGTTGTAAGTACAGATTTAGAAGAAGTAAAAATTATTGAATATGAGTCTAATAATGATAATAGAGGACTTTCCTATCCAATATATTCTAGAAATGAATTAGAAAAGGAAGGTATTTACTTTGATTATATCGAGGAATATATGTATTGTTCTACTAAAGCAGGTACACTTTACGGAATACATTTTCAAAACAGTCCCAAAGCACAAGCTAAATTGTTATATTGCATTAAAGGTAGAGGAATTGACTATGCTGTTGATTTGAGGAAAGACTCACCTACATATTTAAAATGGGTTAGTGTTGAATTGAGTGAGGATAATCGAAAACAGATATATATTCCTAAAGGTTTCGGGCACGCTTTTATTTCATTGGAAGATGATACAAGAAATGTTATGCGTTTTGATGAAACATTTGATCCACGTTATTCAAGGCAAATTGCATATAATGATCCCCAAATAGGAATTGTATACCCAATTAATACATTAACATTAGCTCCACATGATATTAATGCACTTACATTAGAAAATAGTGATTTGAATTTATAGTTTAGATTCTATTCATAAACTATAAAGTTTAATAAGTTAGAGTTTTTTATAAAGTATAAAAATAAATAAGAAGCTAATATATCGCATTATTCAAAATGAAAAAAGGAAAATATAAGATTTTTAGGAGAATAATTATGAAATTCAATGCATTAATACCAGAATTATCAGTAACTAATATTGAGCGTACGAAGAAATTTTACATATCTCTTTTAGGTTTTAAATTAGAATATGAAAGAATCAACGAAAAGTTTATGTTTTTATCTTATGAGGAAAGTCAGTTTATGTTTGAAGAAATTCATTCAGATGGCTGGAATATTGGCAGTTTAGAATATCCATTAGGGAGAGGTATAAATTTTTCTATAGCATGTAGCAATATTGAAGAATTATATAATATTATTGAAAATAGTAAAATTAAAATTTATAGAGAGTTGAAAGAAACAATATATATATGTGATGGAAAGAAAAAAATTCAGAAGGAATTTCTTATACAAGATCCAGATGGGTATTTACTTAGATTCACAGAGTAAACTTATATTAGCAAACAATATATATTGAAAATCATCATATGTTTAGAAGAGTTAAAAAGAAATAATGATAAGTGAGAAGTAAGGATAAGAGTGTTAGAAAATAGATATCAACTAAAGATTTAGGGGGATATAATTATGGCAGATATATTGGAATTAATGGAAAACTTACATTCAAAAAACAATAAGATTGCTTGTGGTGCTATGCAGGAACTAGAAAAAGAAATTGATCGTACAAACGAGGTGTATCAATATTTTGACCAATTTTCTGATATGCTTGAAAGCAGTAATTCTTATGTAAGAAATAGAGGTCTTATTCTTATTGCTGCTAATGCAAAGTGGGATGAAGATAATAAAATTGATGAGATAATTGACATCTATTTAGAACATATTACAGATGACAAACCAATAACAGCAAGACAGTGTATTAAAGGTCTTCCTAATATAGCAAAATATAAGCCAGACTTAAAGGAAATAATAAAAACAGCCTTATCATCTGCAAATGTATCAAATTATCCAGAAAGTATGAGACCACTAGTTCAAAAGGATATTTTAAATGCTTTAAAGTGTATTAAATAAAATTTAATTATTCTTTTGATAAAATTAGAAAAATGTGTTACACTGATAAAAGAAAAATGAATATGCGCGTATAATTGTTCAGCGTGAAATCAGTAAGTAATTATTGGTTTCACGCTTTATTTGTTTGCGTATTGTTTATTAAAAATAATTAAAAAGTGAAAGAGGAGAGGAACTTAAAGTATGGAATTTTATAAGAAGTTACCAAGAAACGGAAAGGAAACTGCTATATTTATGGCTGTTATATCAATATTATCAGTAAATATTATTGCACCATTAATTACTTGTTTTGAAGCAGGTTTTCATATGTACATATGGGCAGATGTATTAAAGGTGATCCCATTTATATGGCTTGCTGTAATTGCTGTTGTTTTAATTACAAATAAGCCAGCAGAACTATTAACAAACAAATTTGTAAAGAGAGAAGACAGTTTTTATGCTCATATTATTATAAATACTTTGTGCACAGTATTTTTGATGTCAATGTTATTAACTGTTATAGGAACATGGATTGGTACTAGAACATTAAGCATGGAGCCGATTTATAAATTTTTCTATAAATGGCCACGTAATTTCTCAATATCTCTTGCAGTAGAATTATTTATTGCACAGCCAATAGCTAGAACAGTTATGGTGAAGATTCATGAATCTGCAGATAAGAAAAATGAATCGAATGATTCGTGTAATGAAGTGGAAGATAATAAAAATGATTCATGGAAGGAAGCTATTAATAGTTAAAAAAATAATAAAATAATCATATGTGAAGCTTATTTAAAGAAATTATTATTCTAGAAAAATATACAATAATATGAAAATGGGGATGCCACATTAAATAATTTGCGGCATCTTTTTTGGTATACATGAAAAGGATAAGATAAAAGGTGAAAGCAAAATAGTTTAGCAAAAAAAGTCGAGAGTTTTTCTTTCAAAATTTTTATAATAATTTGTGTAAGGAGATGAGTTGTATGGAGGAACAAATAAAAGCAGTTCAGAAAATGCAGGATTACATTGAGGCACATTTGTATGAAAATATCACTTTAGGAGATTTATCAAAAATATCTTTATTTTCTCCATGGTATTCATATAGATTGTTTGTGAGACATATTAATATGACACCTGCTGATTACATTCGTAAGCTACGTTTATCAAAGTCCGCATTAAAGCTTAGGGATGAATCGTGTAAAATAGCAGATGTTGCTTTTGAAGTTGGATTTGGAAGTGTAGATGGATATCAGAGAGCATTTTTTCGTGAATTTGGTTATAATCCTCATGAATACGCTTCGAAGCCTGTTCCCTTATATTTATTCACTCCATATGGGGTCAAATTTAGGAATGTTGAAAGGAGAAAAGCAATGGATAATTTAAAAAATGTATTTATTCAAGTTATTGAAAAACCAGCTAGAAAAGTAATAATCAAAAGAGGCATTAAGGCAAATGACTATTTTGCTTATTGTGAAGAAGTAGGATGTGATGTTTGGGGACTCCTACAAAGCATAAAATCAATAAATGGTGAACCTGTTTGTCTTTGGCTTCCATCTCAATACAGAACTCCTGGAACATCAGAATATGTACAAGGTGTTGAAGTTAATATTGATTATGATGGTATTATCCCAGAAGGTTTTGATGTGATTAATCTGCCTGCTGCAAAATATTTAATGTTCCAGGGAGAACCATTTGCAGAAGAGGATTATGGTCAGGCAATTGAGGAAGTATGGGCTTCTATAAAGAAATATGATCCATCTGTAATAGGATATTCATGGGATGATACAAACCCACGTATTCAGCTTGAGCCAATTGGAACAAGAGGATATATTGAATTGTGTGCAATTAAATAAGTTTTGATATGTAGCCAATATATTAAAGAATCGAAAGTAAATAATATTTTTGAACTAGATAAGTGTAGATGATATATGATTAAACATCTACACTTATTTTTCGTCTATATTTTTTATTTTATATAGTAAATTATAAAGGCTTCTTTAAAGCTGGGAGATATGAGTATTAATCATATATGATATAATTTAGTTGTAAACAATATATGGGAGTAATTGAAAAGATTATAGAAAGTTATGAAGA
>SVCF01000016.1:3831-55554 GCA_015058475.1 Clostridium butyricum
AATTTCAGCTATGAGCACTGTTCGTAATGTACTTATGACATTTATAGATAAATTAAGTGAACACATAAGACTTAAAACCAATTTTGATATACTTAGTGATAAAGAAATTTTGATGCTTGTTGAATCCTTGAGCCTTTCAAAAATGAATTTAAAGGAGAAAAAGTCTATGGAAGAAATCAATAATGCAAACAAAACACTTGATAAAATGAAAGATGTGAGGATAATATATCTTCCTCCAATGACAGTTGCATCTAGTCAATACACAGGTCCAAATCCTGAAGATGCTGCAGAAAAACCAATTGATGAATTTATAGAATCTGTCAGGTTAACTGAATTAAAACCTGATTTTAGAGTGATTGGTTTTAATAATCCATCACCTCAGGAAAATGTAGAACATTATGGATATGAATTCTGGGTTACAATTCCTGATGATATAAATTTACCAGAGCCACTTACTAAAAAGAAGTTTGATGGTGGATTATATGCTGCACATTGCATTAAAATGGGAGATTTTCATGAGTGGGAGGAATTTTATAACTGGGCAAAGAATAATAAAGAATATGAAATTGATGAACGTGAACCTTATGGAATGGGTGGATGTCTTGAGGAACATTTAAATGCTTTTACACATTGTTCATTAAAAGAAGAAAACTCATTTATACAACTTGATTTGCTTATACCAATAAAGAAAAAACTATAATTCTAGTACAAATTTAGATTTACAAGATTTATTATTAAATTCTAAAGTTCTAAAATTCTTAAGAATTTTTAGAACTTTAGAATTTAATAATTTAAGAATACAAGAATTTAAGAACTTTTGATCGTATTATATTTGTAGCTCCAATATGGGCTGGATTTCCAGCACCTGCATTTAATTCAATGGTCAATTTATTGCCAGAAGGAAAAGAAGTTGAAATTTTCATGTGCTCAGGAGGTGGAGAAGCTCCAAAAAGTGAAGAAGGTACTAAGAAAATGATTCAAGATAAAAACTGCAAATTGATAGATTATCATAATATTAAAACTTCTAAATAATTCTATTTTATTATTTAGCTCATGTAACTGTTTCATCTATTGAATGTCTTAGTTTTTGTTAGATAATTTAATTATTATGTGCATTATAAATAATAATATCTTGTATTGACATAATATACTCTATATACAATAATATTATTCAGTAGGCGAAGAAAATAGGATGAAATAAATGGATTAATAAACTTGCATGGAGGAGAAAAATGGAGAAGTTTTTAATTAAAAATACAACAAGAGCAGAAAGAGAAAAGATTGTAAGAGATTCATTAGGATATAGTGATATCTGTTGTGAGGACACTTCAGACGGATATGATATGTATCAGCCATACATTGATGGAGAAAAAGAAATTTCAGAAATAACTGCAGAATATAAAGCAAGTTATGTATCTGAGGCTTTGAATGATTTTGGAAATGGTAGATGCCATATGAAATAATTTGATAAAAATATTAATTAAAATTTCTCTGAAAAGGGGAATTTTTTTATTATTTTTAGTAAAAGTACTATTACTATGATATTAGTAATAACATGGATAAAAAGAATTTATTCAAGAAAAATGGTATAATTTAAAAGGAAAATATAATTAATTTAAAGAGTAGGTATTAAAAGTGAATTGTATTTAAGGAAAAATTAATATATACCATGTATAATATTTGATATACTAAATAAAGAAAGCAATAAGTGTTTGAAAAAGATATAACATGTATAAATGTAGATAAAAATATATGCAAAATACAAATGTTTAAATTGATATATGTTATGTTAATATTTTAAAATATGGGGGGAATAATAATGTGGATTTATTTGCTTATTCTTGCATTTATTTTGTTTTTAGGTGTAAAAATAGCGCCAAAAGGAAATTTTAATGAAGACTTTTTAAGTTTAAAAGTATCAAAGGGGATACAAGGATTTTGTGCTATATGTATTATTGCACATCATTTTGTTCAACCATTCGTCTATAGTGGACAAGGAGCAGGAGCATTAAGCATATTTGCAATGATTGGATTTGTATTTGTAGGAGTATTTTTCTTTTTTTCAGGTTATGGATTATTTAAAAGCTATAAAACTAAACCGAATTATTTAAAGAGTTTCTTAAGAAAAAGGATGCCAGTTGTTCTTGTACCATTGTATGTAGTAAATACTATTCTTACTGTAATCGTATTAATTACTGGTGGAGCAATGTATAATGATATGAATCCTCTTGTAATGGGAATGGATACTATTTTCTTTAGAATAACAACATT
Organism: Clostridium butyricum; assembly: GCA_015058475.1. Classification (GTDB taxonomy): domain Bacteria; phylum Bacillota; class Clostridia; order Clostridiales; family Clostridiaceae; genus Clostridium; species Clostridium butyricum_B. The sequence goes on from SVCF01000016.1 coordinate 6,103, forward strand.
TTTAGGTATTACTCTTATGAATTCTAATGCATGGTATATGATTACCATTGCAATATTTTATATTGTATTTTTCTTTGCTTTTAAATATAGCAAAAATGAAGATAAAGCATTCAAAATAATGGGAATTTTTTCGATAATATATTTAATTTTAGGAATAGCAGCAGGCCATGGAATTTTTTGGCTTCAAGGTGAATGGTGGTATAATTCAAGTATTTTACTATTTATAGGTATGTATGTAGCTAAAAATGAAGAAAAGGTTATTTCATTTATAAAAAGAAGATATACTGCTTTATTAATTATTACTGGCATTGGAACAATTGTATTAACAGGTGTTGCAATTGTTGCGACAATGCAAATTTCTTATTATCGTCCAGGATTAAGTGGAAAAGCATGTTCAGTTGTATGTCTTTTATGTGAATCATGTGCAACACTAGCTTTTGTAAGCTTTATTCTTATTTTAACAATGAAAGTAAGAATAAATAACAAGATACTAGATTTCTTGGGAAAAATAGCACTTGAAATTTATCTTGTTCATAGATTTTTCTTAGTTGCATTAAACTCACAATACATAACTATTCAAAATATAATTCTATATTTGGCAGCAGTTTATGCAGGTACAATTATAACTGCAATAGTTCTTAATAAAATTGATAAAGTGATTATAGGAGCAATTCAGGGAAAAAAAAGCTGATGATATTATCAGATAAAATAATTATAGCTAAGTTGAAAGAAAAATATTGATTCATATATAAGTAAAATAGTGCTAATTATGTATTAAGATAAAAATAGATTTTGGAGGTAAGTTATGAAAAAGAAATTTATTGCTTTATTTATGGTTGGATTATCTATTAGTAATTTATATGGATGTAATAAGAAAGAACAGAATGTAAATGAGAATAAACAAAATTATGAAATAGTTAATGAAGAAAAGAAGGAAGATAGTAATAATATAAAACCTGAGACAGAGGATTTAATGCAGAATAATGTCAGTGGAGAAGTAACTTCTGCTGAAACAAAAAAAGTTGGAAGAGAGAATTATGGATTTGTAGAAGTTCCAGATAATTGGGTTAATTTTAAAGATGTTGATCTTCCAAGTGATACATCAGTAATTCAATATTCAGATCCATCAGGCTCATTAATTATAACAATGAATATATCTGAAAATTATGAACAGGATGCAAAAATTGCAGCTGAAAATAGTTTTCAGAATATGAAAAATGATGGAGTGGATGTAGTAGGTGCAAAGGTTAATATTGGAGCTTATGAGGCTTATCAGGTATATGGAATCTATGAAAATGAAGGAATTACACTAGTATCATGGCATTTTAAAGATGAAAATAACACACTTCATTATGTATCGGCAGAAGGAAAGTTAAATGACATAATTAATGTTGTAGGATATGTTGAAAAAACATACTCTTTAAGCTAGAAGTGTTTATGTGAGAGTATCAATTTTATAGTTTGTAAAAAAGCTAATTGAAGTTTTAAATACCACAAAATTCAAAAGTGATCTTTTGGGTGTTTTTTGGAACTATTTTTATTATGATAGTAGGGTGGTATTATGCAAAGTTATGAAAATAAAAATACTTTTAAAGTTTTATAAAATTGGATAAGAATTTTTGGAAAGTAACTAATATTTATTCAAAATTATAAATTAATTGTAATATATTTCAATATACTTTATAATTAGAATTAAATAAAAAAACTTTAGGAGATGATAAAAATGATAACATATAAAAATCTTTATGATAACAAGAACATAGAAATTATAGCAAATAAAGGTGGAGTTAAGGTTCTTGAATATAAAAAGGATTTAAGTGTTAATACTCAAAATGCAATTTCTGCATACTATGCATCAGAAATGAATGTAAGAAAGAGGCAAGTCTTGATTGAACTAAATGGAAATGCATACACAATAAGTGCAGGAGCAATGCAATGGACTTCTGGAAATGTAAAGATGGCAGCAGATGTTAAGGGATTTGGAGATTTTTTAGGTAAAGCAATATCTTCTAAGGTAACAAAAGAATCTGCAATTAAGCCTAAATATGAAGGTACTGGATTATTAATGCTTGAACCTACATACAAACATATCTTGCTTGAAGACATTTCAGAATGGAATGGATTAGTGCTTGATGATGGTCTTTTTCTTGCATGTGAATCAAAAGTTAAACAAAAAGTAGTTGCTAGAACAAATCTTTCTTCAGCTATGCTTGGAAATGAAGGATTATTTAATTTATGCCTTGAAGGTGATGGGATTGCAGTACTTGAAAGCCCAGTTCCAAGAGATGAACTTATAGAATTTGTCTTAGATAATGATGAAGTTAGAATAGATGGAAATTTTGCAATTGCATGGTCTAAGTCATTAGACTTCAGAGTTGAAAAATCTAGTAAGAGCTTAGTTGGATCTGCTGTTTCAGGAGAAGGATTTGTAAATGTATATAGAGGAACAGGAAAAATTCTTATGGCTCCTATAGCTTAAAAATTTGATTATTAATTTAAAGGAAAGATGCTAATCTTGAGAGGATATGGCATCTTTTTTTGCCATTTTATATGAAATTATATAATTTATTAATATTTAATATTATTAGAAGAATATATGATTAGATAAATATATTATCTTCACCAGGAAATAAGTATCAATTTATGCTTTTATTGATGCTTATTTTTTGTTGTATTTAGAATTTACGTCTTTAACGTCATTATGCCAATAAATCACAGAAAACTAAAGAGAATCAATGATATCATCCCAAATTTATCCATAAACGACGTTATAAGACGTATAGAGAAATTTGAAAAATACGACATAAAGACGTAAAATATATTTATAAGCTGAAAAGCGGTAAATATGCGTAAAGGGAGGTTATATTTATGTCAGATTTAATAAAAAATCTACCATGGTTCAAGAAGATGGAGGTCTTAAGAACTATTAAAGGGTGGAATCAGGAAGAAACAGCAGAAAAATGTTTTACGGGACAAAAGGCATATTGGGGATGGGAAAAGGGAAATATTTACCCTAGAAAAAATAGTAGACGAGCTATAGCAAATGCTTTTGATGTTAAGGAAGAAGACATATTTGGAAAAGAGCAGTAACTTATTAATATGATTTTACTATGAATATTATAGTAATTGCATGATAGGAAATACTATATATGAGCTAAATCAAAAGAATAAAAATGGAGGCATGATATCTTTGGATAAGTTAACTATTCTCAAGCAGAACTACAATGAAAAACTAAAGAAAAACAATGATGCTGAAGAATATTTTAAAACTCATACAGCTCAAGAATGTATTAAGTATATAAATTTATTTAATTTAAGAACTAAAGAAGTAAGCCTTGCAGCTATGGAAATTGAAAATTATACAGGTAAAAAAATGACAAGTTATGAACGCATCAATGGTTTTAAATTATAGGAGGTGTGAGGGGGGTGAGAGAAATAAATGATATAGATTTAAAGAGTGTAATAGAGAATTTAACAGCAGAAAAATTTAATAAGGAAAACAAAATTCATTCTCCATTTAAGGCAGAAAAAACACCTTCTTTTTGCATATATTTTGACAGCAATTCAAATAAGCAAAAATTTAAAGATTTTAGCACAGACATTCAAGGTGATGTGGTTGATTTTGTAATGAGGTATAAAAATTTAAATTTTAAGGAAGCTAAGAAGTTTTTAGGACTTCATGAAAAGCCAACAGATAAAGAGATATTTGAAGAAAAAATAAAAGACTATATTAAATATCAAATGAGATCTAATAAAAAAGGATATAAGTTTCTTGGATTATTTATTTTTGTGGATAAAAATAATAAGCCTATATATGCTAAGGCAAAATTTTTGAAGCCAGATAATTCTAAGGAAACCCCGTATTATCATATTAATGATGAAAAAGTAGTAAATAAACGTGGATATGATGAAGTGCCATATAATTACTTTAATTTATTAAAAGCAATAGAAGAAGGCAAGATAATAGTATTTGTTGAAGGTGAAAAAGATGCTAATAGTATAAATCATATGTTTCAAAATAAAGATTATGTGGCAAGTTCCTTAAAGTGTTTCAAAGATTTTGAAAAAATCAAAAGTGAAAATATGAAAATTTATGTTATAGGTGATACTGGCGAGGCTGGAGATCACTATGTATCAAAAATTAAAGAAGAATTTATTAGTTATTCTGCAAAGTTTAAAATAATAAATTTGCCAGGAATTAAGAAATTGGGTGAAAATAAAGATGTTACTGACTGGATGGAAAGTGGACATACTAAGCAAGATTTACTTAAGGCTTTTGAAAGAAGTTTAGATTTAAAGGACAAGTATGAATATGCACAGGATAATCGAGGTATATATAAGATAAAAATTTTAAAAGATGAAGAAGAATCTAAAGAAAGTAAAATATACATTTCAGATTTCAACCTTCTTGAAGCTAAAAAAATAGTAAAGATAGATGAAGAAAGTGAAGGCATAAAACTTAAGTTTAAAAGCAGTGTTGAAGGCAAAATTATTGAAAAGATAGGCTGTAGTAATATATTTGATGATTTAAAAACTTTTAGGAACTTTCTTGGAATAGATTTGACGTTTCTAGGAAAAATGGAAGATTTGATTAAGTTAAAAATGTGGATTAACAAATATTTTGCTTTAGAAAATGAAGAAATACATTTAGGAGCAAAATTTATTTTAAAAAATAAGAAGCTTGGGTTTATAAGCTGTAAAGGAACTATTTATAATGACAAAATAGATTATGAAACTGTATCATCAGAAAATAAGATAGATATTATAAGCAAAGAAAAAATAAATAAAGAGGAATTGATAGAACTAAAAAAAAGAATATTTAAATTTTTATCGCCTGAAAAAAGTTTGAGTATTATTGGAACTGTAATTAATGATCTTGCAGTATATCAAAATTCTTCATTAGACAAAAAAATGCATCATTTGCTTATAGTTGGTGAGTCTGAAAGTGGTAAATCCACTATACTAGAGCAAATAATTGCACCAATTCTTAATTATCCCCTAGAAGATAAGCAGTCAATATCGACCACTCCATTTGCAATGATAAAAATTTTAAGTACAGGCAATTATCCAATTATTTTTGATGAATTTAAGCCAAGTATGATGGATAGATATAAGCTACAGCGTCTTAGTGATATTTTAAGAAATGCTTATGATAAAACAGTTATTTCAAGAGGAGAAAAAAATTTTAAAACAAGAACTTTCAGGCTGGAAAGACCACTAATAATGGCAGGTGAAGAAAATTATCCGAACCAAGAAAAAGCATTAATAACACGTTCATGTATTGTTTATATTTCTAAAAATGAGCGTACAGAAGAAAGCAGTGAGGCTGCATTCTGGCTTATGAGTCATAAGAATATATTAAATAAATTTGGAAGAAGTCTTATTGATGAGATAGTGAATATGTCAATAGAAGAATATGAATTTATAAGAGAAGGTTTGAGGGAAAAATTTAAAGTATTAAAAGATAGAACTATGACAACTGCACTAAATATAGGATGTGGAATAGAGATATTTAATACTCTTATGGAGAGATATGGAATTTCAAAGGTAGAAAATTATGAAAAGCACATAATTCAAAATATTCAAGAAGAAGTTCTTGAAGGCAGTGAAGATGCTAAAACAACAGTAGAGCAAATGCTGATACTTTATAATGACATGATTGCAAACAACAGAGTAAGTGGACCAATGATAGAAATTAAGGATGATAATGTATTTATAAGGTCTTCAAAGATGATTGATGAAATATTTAAGTTTATTAAAGATTATGGATCAGCAGATGTTGTACCTTTAAAATTAAAGGATTTTAGAAAGCAAGCAGTTAAGTCAGGATATATAAAAAAGATAAATGCAAGACAAATAAGGTTTTTAACTGGTTTCAATACTTTTTCAAATCCAGTATGGGTTGACTTGTTTGATACGGAAAAACTAAAAAAACTTAATGTATATAATCTTTCAAAAGAGGAAATGCAAGAGGAAGAAGTTTCAGAGTATGAGGAAAAAATGTTTGCAAATTAATATAGAGATATAATGCAATATTTAAAAAGCTGAGGAGGATAATAAGGATGCAGGAGAAGTTTAAGAAAACAGAAGAAACTTTATATAACTATAAAAGCATGGAGATTAGAATTAAAAATATTCAAATAGATATAGAAAATCTTTTAAATGATATAACACTCAAGGCAATATCTTATGAACAGAAATCAAGTAAAACCAACGCATTTAATTCAAGTGTGGAAAATGAAGTTATAAAAAGAGAAGAGAATCTAAAAAAACATATTGATATTCTTAAAGCAAAGCTTAAATATAATAAGGATTTAAAAGTGAAAATTGATGGAGCATTAGGAGAGCTTAATTCAAGTGAATATAAATTGGTTAGCTTAAGATATTTTAGTAAAGAGAAAAAGACTTGGATTGCAATAGGAAGTGAGCTAGGATTTGATAAGGACTATTGCGTGAAAATTAAAAATAAAATAATTAGAAAGTTAAGTGAACTTATTTACCCATAAAAAGTGTTTTCTAGAGCAGATTTATGGTGGAAAACTTTATCACAAATAAGTGCAAAATCTGACTAAATAATCTATAGTTATGTACTATAAAAAATAAAAAAATAAAATTAGGGTATTACACGAGGAAAAAAAATTATGATATACTAAAAAAAGTCAATGCGTTGTACCGATGGTCATACCACTTGCCATCGGTACAACGCATTTTTTTGTAGTCTATATTTAGGCTAGTCAAATAATAAGGAGGAAAAAAATTTAATGGAAACAAAAAAAACAGCAAAAATCACAGCAGGGGTTAATGTAAAAGCAATAATAGCAGTATTGGTATTTAGCGGATTTATAGCAGTATTCAATGAAACTATATTAAATGTTGCTTTATCAGATCTAATGGCGGAAATGAACGTTACAGCAGGAACAATACAATGGATAATTACTGCATATATGATAGTTGTAGCAATTCTAGTTCCGGTTACAGCTTTTTTAATTCAAACATTTGAAACAAAACAGTTATATTTAGTAGCTATGACTATATTTTTAGTTGGAACAATAGCGGCAGCTTGTTCAGGATCATTTGGAATGTTACTTATATCAAGAATCCTACAAGCAGCAGGAACTGGAATGATTATTCCTATTATGATGAATACAGTATTAGTAGTAACACCACCTAAAAATCGTGGTTCAGTAATGGGGCTATGCGGTGCTGCACTTACACTTGGACCAGCTCTCGGACCAACAGTTGCAGGGGTTTTATTACAATTTTATAGTTGGCATTCACTATTTATAGTATTAATTCCAATTATAATTTTATCTATGATTTTAGGTTCAATTTATTTAATGAATGTATCAACTCTTACAAAACCTAAGATTGATTTTATATCAATTATATTATCAACTATAGGGTTTGGCGGTCTTATATATGGTATAAGTAGTATTAGTGGAAATGGAAATATCAAGATAGTTTGTTTAATATTTATTATCGGAATAATATCTTTAATTTTATTTGGTAAACGTCAATTATCTTTAAAGGATCCAATGCTCGACATACGTGCATTTAAATATTCAGTATTTTCAATAGGAACAGTACTTGTTATGATATCAATGATGACAATATTCACTATGGCTGTAATGTTACCTATGTTTCTTCAAGGTGCACTTGAAACAAGTACTTTCATAGCAGCAATGGTATTACTTCCATCAACACTAATAGGTGGATTTATAACTCCATTAGGTGGCAAAATTTATGATAAATTAGGAGCAAAAATTTTATTACCAGTAGGATTTGCTATAATTCTAGTGCCACTATTTATTTTATCTAATGCAACTTCTCATACATCTCTTATAACAATTATTGTGTTATATATAGTAGCAGGTATTGGAATTGCGCTTACAATGTCACCTTCTCAAACAACTGCTCTTAGTACATTACCACAAGAATATTATCCACATGGAGTAGCTATATTAAATACTCTTCAACAACTGGCATCTGCGATTGGAGCGTCATTATTTATAGGCATTATGTCAGCTACACAACAAAAAGCTTTGAATAGTCTAGTTCAAGAGCAAGATGCTGTTGCTACTGGATTTAATGCAGCAACATTAGTTCTAGTTGGATTTGTTTTTATTGGATTATGTTTAGCTGTGATTTTATCAATTGTAAATAGAAAAGATTCTGTATCATTGAATAAAGAATTTGCAAATGTTGAAATGCAATAGGTTTAAATATTATTTAAAAATAGTAAGCTTAGATAAGGTATATGATTATTAGGAGATATACTTTAGTACAATATATAAAGTAAGTTAAGATTTTATACATAGAAATATTTTAAGTATCCATATTACTTATTATGTACAATTTTAAAACAGTAAATCAACACTTTTTCCTGGTTTAAAAGTAATATAATGATATTGTTGAAAGAATTAATTAAGAAATATTTAACTTAATAATTCTTTTATACACTCTCATATACCAAACTCCTTAAACCATAAAAGGCAATTACATTAATTTGTAGTTGCCTTTTTTATAAGGATAAACAGTATATGTTTAAGAAGATGCTGAATTGAGCAAATGACAAAGTTTAATAATCCTAGGTAAAAAAGCAGATTAAGGCAGTATTTTAAATGCCTTATTTTTATGTCTTAAAGCTCATATTAAGCAAATAAAAATTACTTTTAAAATGATAAGAAACAATTTAATTAAAAAGGAGAGATAACTATGTTATTAAAAACAGGATCAACAGGAGCAAATGTGAAGTATTTACAATACGGATTAAAAATTATGTGTTATAGCCCAGGAACAATTGATGGAAATTTTGGAACAGGAACTTATAATGCAGTTGTTAAGTATCAAAAAGCAAAAGGATTAACAGCTGATGGAATTGTAGGAGATGGCACATGGAATGTATTAAAAGCGGACATCAAAAATATTCAAACATTATTAAATAACCACGGATATGGTTTAAGTACTGATGGTGTTGCAGGGGAAGGAACTTATAATGCAGTAGTAAATTTCCAAAAATCAAAAGGGTTAACAGCTGATGGGATGGTTGGAGCAGCTACATTAAAAGCTCTAAAAAGTAGTGGAAGTACAACTCCAAGTACTCCAACAGGTGAACAAATAGTTACTATAAGTCAACTTAATAGTATCGGATGGAAAAGTGTATCAACAGATCAAATTAATGACTTGAATTCATGTTTAAAGCTATTTGAAATAACAACGACTCAAAGAATTAGACATTTCATAAGTCAATGTAGTCACGAATCAGCCTGTGGACTTTATAAAGAGGAAATAGCAGATGGAAGTGATTACGAAGGCAGAGAAGATTTAGGGAATACACAACCTGGTGATGGTAAAAAATATAAAGGGGCAGGATATATTCAATTAACAGGACGATATAATTATCAAGCATTTTCAAACTATATTGGTGATAATAAGATAATGGATGGAGTTAAATATGTAGCAGCAAAATATCCATGGACAAGTGCTGGATTTTGGTGGATGAATAATAAGATGAATTCTCTTTGTGATAAGGGTGCATCTGTTGAAACCATAACAAAAAAAGTAAATGGTGGAACAAATGGACTTGAAGAAAGAAAAAAATATTATAATATCTGCGTAAATGTATTTAAATAAAATTTTAATGTGATGTATTAAATAAATGTTTTTAATACATCACATTTTTAATATTAAAAATACTATTTAATTAAAAACTCAGCATGATCACCTAAAGCATGAATCACTTGTAAGCTAATTACTATGCCTTCATCTGTCATATAACTATAAGTTCCATTAGAAGGAGCTTGTAGTGAATTATTAACAACTTTGAAATCTGAATCTTTAAGAAGGTTTAAAAGTTCAGAATCATCTATATTCATAAGGAAAGTCTTATGTGCATCAGATAATTCAGTTTCATCTGCTAAAGCTTTCACAGAAGATATATCTTTCAATTTAGCTGCAATATTATTTATATCAGAAAAATCTGAAAGACCTATAATAGAGCCATTAGCTAAATCTATATTTTCAGTATAAAAAAGTGAATTTGGATATGCTGCTCCTTCTAAAAAGCTAGACCCAAAATAAACAATAGATAAATATCTTTCATTTTGAAGGGTTACTTTATAATTAACTTCTATAGTTAAAGTGTTCATATCATCTTGTGTGTACGTATTTAATGAACTTAATGCCACATCTTCTAAAAGCTTATTTATAGAATCAGCTTTTTTAGTATCGCTTAGATTACTTATTTGAGGATAAGTAATAGTTATATTATTTGAAGTATAAGTTTTTGTTTCTAATGTGTAGTTATCATAGGTATTAGCATTGTCAGAGTTAGTATTAGTGTTATCGTTAGAATCTGAAGAAGTTTCATTTTCAGTATTAAAATCACTAATAGTATTTTCAACAGATGCTTTGCTCTCTACAGAATTATTTTGAGTAGAAGGAGTTTCAATAGTGCTGTTACACCCAAATAAAATATTAGTGCTAGCCAATGTACCTAAAAGTAAAAGTGTTATAGGTTTAAATTTCATAAAATATATTCCTCCTAAAAACAAACATAATACTAAACTTATCATAAAAAAATATAAATTACAAATATGGAATATATTATTTTGAAATTGTAAAGAAAAGTAATAAGTTTATCAATAAAAATATAAGTATATCTTAATTTCTCAAATTAAATAATTATATAAGTGAAAAGCAAGAAGGTGATCAAAATAGAAGAAAAAGCAATAATCTTAAAATCAACATTAGTAACCATAGCAGCATACTTAAGTTCAAAGCTAGGAATTTTATCCCCCATAATAGTTATGTTAATAATAGTGCTTATTATAGATTATCTAACTGGAATGTTATCAGCCTTTCAAAGTAATGTATTAAATAGCAAAACTGGATTATGGGGGATAGTAAAAAAACTTCTTTATGGAGTAGCTGTAGCAGTTGGAATGATTGTAGATTGGACAATCATAAACGTTGCAGAAGTAGTAAATATTAATATGAGAATGACCACATTCTTTGGACTTTTGGTTGCTATATGGCTTATAATCAATGAATTAATATCAATATTAGAGAATTTAATGAAACTAGATGTGCCACTGCCATCATTTTTAATAAAAGTAGTATCAAGTTTTAAAATGGTAGTTGAAAATAGTGGTGATTCACTTGCAGATACAATTGATAAAAATAATAAAAAGAATGATGAGTAATAGCACGATAAATGCAAGATTTAGGTTATTTGCTTATGAGCGATTGTAGAAAAATCTGAAATTTAGAAAAGTATAAATTGACATATAAGAGTAATTATGTTAGGATTGTTACAATAAATTATAAATGCTATGAAAAGGAATAGTAAGTATTTTTGATTTTTAAGAGAGAAGTTGTTTGGTGAAAAACTTTAATGAGAAAATATTGAACCAGTCTTGGAGCTATGAACCGAAAGATGTAATTTTTAGTAGGCTTCATCGGAGATTCTACCGTTAAAAGGAAAACAGTATCAAGAGTATATCTTTGTACTGATTGAGTGCAGTTATTTCTGAAATTAGGTGGTAACACGGATTGTATATTCGCCCTAAGTTGATTATTAAATCAGCTTAGGGCTTTTCTTTTTGTGGCAAGAAAATAGGAGGAGAAATTAATGATAAAAGTTGGTATATGTGGAGCTTCAGGCTACATGGGAGGGGAAGTGCTTAGAGTACTTTTAGAACATCCAGAAACAGAGGTTGCTTGGGCAACAAGTAGACATGATAATTATGTATCAGATTTTCACAGGAATTTTTATGGACTAGATATTAAATTATGCAAAATTGAAGAAATTAGTCCTTGCGATGTTGTTTTTATTGCATTACCTTCAGGACACGCCATTGAACTTGGAAAAAAATTCCTAAAAGAAGGCACTAAAGTTATAGATTTGGGTTCGGATTTCAGACTTGAAAATATAACTGATTGGGAAGAAATATATGGTATGAAGCATACTAATCCAGAACTTGTAAAGGAGGCTATTTATGGATTAACTGAATTTAAAAGAGAAAATATTAAAAATGCTAAACTTATTGCAAATCCAGGATGTTATTCTTCATCAGCAATATTTGGACTTGCTCCATTAGTAAAGGAAGGAATAATAGATACAAGCAAAATAGTAGTGGATGGACTTTCTGGCACAGCGGGTGCAGGGGCTGAGCTTAATACAACTGTACATCACCCAGAGATAGGAAACAATATACTTCCATATAATGTAGTTAATCATAGACACACATATGAGATAGAACAGGAATTATCCAGATTTACAAAAAATAAAGTGAGTGTTCATTTTTCTACAGCGTATGTTCCAATTACAAGAGGAATCTTAACAATATCACATTGCTTTCCTAATAAAACAGTAACAAGAAAGGAAATTTTAGATCTGTACCAAAGTTTTTATAATGATAGTAAAGGCTTTATCAAAGTGCTTAATTATGAAAAGGATGAAAAATCAAGTTATATATATGAACCATATCCATGGGTTTCAGCAGTTTCTGGAACAAATTACTGCCATATTGGTGTTGATGTTGACGAAAGGAGAAATAGAGTTGTTGTGTATAGTGTTTTAGATAGTATTGGAAAGGGAGGAGCACATGCAGGTGTTCAGAATTTAAATGTAATGTTTGGATTAGATGAAAATACTGGACTTTCAAGAAACGGAATGCATCCATATTAAATTAATAATATAAAATCATTTTATAAAAAAATATTATTAATTGAAGTTCATTTTAATAATAGAAATTAATAGTATATTTTTTCCATGGAATATGGCTTAAAGGTACTTTAGATATGAAATTTACAATATCACGTCTGCCACTATATCTAGGAGTGCCTTGAGCATTTTGTGCCATAAGAACTACAGGTAAATTTCCAAAGGAGCGAGAAAAATCCTTTCGAAGGTTTTCTATATCTGAACTTGCAAAGACAGAAGGCTTTACAACAGCTATTGCAAAAGTTACTTTTCCTTCTTTAATTATAGCTCCATCAAATTGCATCTTCATAACTTACACCTACTTTAGTTAGAAATATTTTATAGATATTTTACCATAAGTAAGCTAGAAGAAAAAGCAGTGGGAAAAATATACCATATGGTTTATTATGTTGTTATTAATAGAAATACTCATCGCATTATTTGTACATGATGAATTTATAAGACCATATGTTGGAGATGCACTTGTAGTTATTGTACTTTATTGTGAATGCAGAAAAGCTGAATTTAATAATCATAAAGGATTTTGTGTAATTTTATAGGAAAAAATAATAGAAAAGAATATAACAAAGATAAATTTAATTTATATAGATAGGATATAATTTTATGAAGAATAATATAAATGATAAATGTTGGTGTGGAAGTGGATTAAAATATAAAATATGTCATCTTGAATTTGATGAAAAGATAAATTTTTTAAGATCAAAAGGAAAGATTACCCCGCTTAAGAATATGATAAAGAATGAAAAGCAGATTGAAGGAATAAAAAAAGCAGCAATAATAAATAATGGACTTCTTGATCTTGTAGAAGAAAACATAAAAGAAGGAATGACTACAGAAGAAATCGATAAAATGGTTCATGAATATACAATAGGTCATGGGGCTGTCCCAGCAGATTTGAATTATGAGGGGTTCCCTAAAAGTGTATGTGTATCAATAAATGATGAAGTGTGTCATGGAATTCCATCACAAGACAGAATATTAAAGGATGGAGATATTGTAAATGTAGATGTAACTACTAATTTGAATGGATATTTTGCAGATGCATCAAGAATGTTTATGATTGGAAATGTAAGTGAGGAAAATAAGAAACTTGTAAAAGTAACAAAAGAGTGTCTTGAAAAGGCTATGGCAATAATAAAACCATTTGAAACAACTATTGGAGATATTGGAGCAGTAATTGCAAAGCATGCTCGCTATAATCACTACACTGTAGTTCGTGAATTTTGTGGACATGGTGTAGGACTTGCTATTCATGAAAGCCCTATAATTTATCATTATGGTAAAAAAGGAACAGGAATGGTCCTTGTTCCAGGAATGGTATTTACTATTGAACCTATGATAAATGCTGGTGATAGAAAGATTTTTATTGACAAAAAGAACGGATGGACAGTAAAGACAAAGGATGGTTCTTATTCAGCGCAGTGGGAACATACACTTCTTGTAACAAATGATGGAGTAGAAATTATCTCAAAATAATGTAGTAAAAGAATTATCCCATTTATTAAAAATTTGAGATAATTTTTTTGAATAATATAGTAAAAAGAAGATGCAGTACTGAAAATACCAATGAAGTATTTAATAATATAACAATAATGATGTTATATGTGGTTATTAAAGGTAGTGATATATTTATTCCACTGAATAGGTTTAATACAAAAATAATTATGAATATAGTGATAATACCACTATAACTACCTTTTAAATCCGCATCACTTAATGCAATATGGGAAGACACACAAATAGCAATATAAATAAATACCCAAAATTTTAATGTATAGATATTATTAAATGAAAACATTGAAATAAGTATTTGCTTAAAAATATTAATTTGAAATGCAAAAAAGTCAATACTTAATATATTTATATTATTTAACGAAGCATGCATGTTATTTACCAATAGAGTATATGTATCGTGTAATAGAAATTTCATTGCTATTAGAAGACAAAAAGTGCCACCAAATATAGGTGCGAATCCAACAAAAAATAAACCTACCTTTTGAAATATGCTTCTCTCATTATATGAAAAATTAACATATCCTAAAACTCCATCTTGAGCACCTTTGATAGGTCTAAAAAGTCTTACTTCTCTTATATTGTATCTGAAGATTTTTGCAAAAACATAATGACTAAGCTCATGTATAAATACCCCAGGGCAGGTGAATATAATTCCATTAAATCCCACTGAAGATAAAATATTTTTAATTGATTTATTTCTTAAATATCCAAGCAATAGTCCCAATATTATAATTATGCCAAACAATTCAAACATTATTATGAGTGTCTGCAAAAATGCATAGCCAACTGTAGATGTTAGTATGTCCATATTGTAAATGCTCCTTTTATTAATTAAATTTATTTTCATTATGTCATTACTTGCTTTTTCTATTTTATCTTATTTACTGATAATGATAACTGGTAATTAGCAAATTCATTTATTTCATCAAGAATTTTATTTAACACATGGTTACTATCTGTTTCTAATTTTAAAAAATAGCATGCATCAGAACTTACTTTATGTGCTTCAACAATCTCATCATTATTCTTAATTATACTTATCATTTTATTATGGGCATTAGTTTTCATATATACTTTAATTAAAGCTATTATATTAATCCCCAATAACTCTTTATTTGTTTTTATAGTGAACTTTTCTATAACATTATTTTCAATGAGTTTATTAACCCTTGCCCCAACTGCTTGTCCTGTTAAATGTATCTTACCGCCAATCTCTTTAAATGATAATTTTGAATTTTCTCTTAATAAATTTATTATCTGAATATCTATATTATCAACATTAATTTTAATCATCCCCAAACTTTTTCATAATGAAATTTAAAGAAGTAAATGTTTTTCACATCAAAATTGAATGAGTATGTAACAAATATTACACTTATTAATATAAAATATTTAATTACTTTAGTAAAGGATGATGATTATGAAATTTTTACATGTAAGACATGCTACTTCTTTATTAACATATGGAGGTATAAAGATATTAATAGACCCAGTTTTAGGTGCTAAGGGAGAATATCCTCCAATTGATATGACACCTAATCAAAGACCTAATCCGCTTGTAGATTTAAAGACACCTAGAGAGGACTTACTTAACTGCGATGTGGTTTTATGTACACATACTCATAATGACCATTTTGATAAAAAAACAATAGAATTGTTAAATAAGAATAAAGAAATAATCTGCCAAAGTGATGATGAGAATGCATTTATTTCTTATGGTTTTAAAAACATTATACCTATTAAAAAATCACTTAAATATAAAAATATTAAGATAAATAGGGTTGAAGCACAGCATGGAGTTGGAGAAATAGGCGTAAAAATGGGAACAGCCAGCGGATATATATTAAGTGCTGAAAATGAACCAACAATATATTTTTTAGGTGATACAATTTATAATGAAAACATTAAGAAAAATATTGAAAACTTTAATCCTGATATTTTAGTTATAAATGCAGGATCACCTAAATTTATGGTTGGCAAGCCTATAGTTATGACAATAAAAGATATTGAAAAAACTATAAATGTAAATCCAGAGCTCACATTTATAATAGTGCATCTAGATACATTTAATCATTGCATTGAGACAAGAGAACATATACGAAATTATTTTACTTTAGAAAAACTATCTCAGTTACAAGTGAAAAAATTTTATGTTCCTGAAGATAATACAGAATTAGTATAAAAAAATAATTTCCCTTATTAAATCTTTGGTTTAAAATCTAAAGTTTAATAAGTGGAAGTTTTTATTATTGTCTATCCATATATTTTAATAATTACTTGTAGTAAATCCTGGACTTAGATCAATATTGATCTTAAACTTATAAGAACTTAAGAACTTAAGAACTTAAGAACTTAAGAACTTAAGAACTTAAGAACTTAAGAATTTTTAATTGCGTTTGTTTGATAAACACACGATTTTGAGCCTTTTAAGAAATATAAGCCCATATAGATTGGCAGCTGCAAGCTAGTTTTGCCATATTTTTTAAATGTTAACTTATATACATTTATAGGAATCATATGTAATAATATGGTACAATATTATCATAAATTTATTTGATTAATATGTTTATACATAAAGGAAGAAGGAGAAAAATGAAAAATAAGAAAACAAATTCTTATCTATTAATCTTTGTTTTTATTATAATATTATTTTTAATTGTTAATTCTTTTGTGGGGAATCCAGTTTCTAAAATATTATCTGAAAGATCAGTTGAAGAATATGTTAAAGAAAATTATAAAAATATGAATTTAGAATTTGAACATGCAGATTATAATTCTAAATTTGGAACTTATAATGTAATAGTAAAATCAAAAGATAGTAAAGACACTATTTTTACTGTTAATACTGATAAATTGGGAAACATTAAATTTGATGATTATGAATATGAGGTGGCAAACAATTTTACTACATATAGAAGATTAAGTTCTGAACTTAATAAAAAGGCTGATGAAATTATAGAAGGTAATATGGATTATGATTTTGAATTTGCAAGTTTTGAATTTATTGAAGATAATAATTCAAATGAGTCACTTAAAAAATTAAAGAGAGATATGGAACTTGATATTTATAATCCACCTATACCTCTTGAAGCAAGAGTAGGTATTTTTACAGATGATATTACTTGGAAGAAAATTTCGAAAGTTGTACTACGTTTAAAAACAGTTATTGAAGATAAAGGTATACCAGTAGAAAAATATAGTGTAATTCTTATACCTACCAGTAATAAACCAGAGGATGGCAGTGGTGGAGCTTCGTGGGTAAATTCACTTTCTGTAGATCAATTTCCGGCAGAAATGCTGGATGAAGATAATCTTTCACAGGTATTGGAAAAGTTTGGGGAAGACAAGGGAGCAATAGAGTAGATAATTTAAATATAAAGATAAATATTAAAATTAAAATCAATATTAATATTAATTTTAAGGAGTGTACTAATTGTTATAACGCAATTATGCTCAATGGAAAATGGATTAAGGTTGATGCAAGAGGTAATAAAAAGGGAGTAAATGCTCAGTTTTCTCTTGAAGAACCAATACTTGCTTTTATACCTAGACCACAATATGATGAATATTTTTTTGATGGAATCTTTGCTGTTCCTGATACAAAAACAATGAAATTACTAAGAAAAGCAAAAAGTATTCAGGAGGTTGCTTTAGAATTACCAGAGTTTCTTTCTATACAACAAGCTGTTACAGAGTAAAGTTTAATTTTTCAATGAATATAGATTTTTTAAAATACGTATAACCATGTAGTGTAAATTTTACAATATATGATATAATTGATTTAATAAATATTTAAATAAGAGTATTTATTAATTGATTATAAATATTGAAAGGAAGTGAATTTTAATGAGAGGTTTAAATATACTATTCTCTCATTAAAGATAAAATATGCTTGAATATAAATTTGATACACAACTATTAATTGCAGGGGAAAATCTTTCAGAAGATGAAATAAATGAATATATTACAAAAAACTTTGAAGGTGACTGCTTACTTGCAGTTGGTGATGAAGAATTGGTAAAAATACATTATCATACAAATTCTCCATGGAAAGTACTTGAGTATTGTGCTTCATTAGGGGAAATTCATGATATTGTCATAGAAAACATGGAAAGACAGGCTAATGGACTTCAAGGTTAAACATAATTAGAAAGTCTAAGTTATCAAATATGATTTATTACTTATAATATTTAAAAAGTTTAGTTATTTATCTAAATATCACCTATAATGTATAATTATGGGTGATATTTTTTGACGTATAAGTGCAGGGAATCATATATTGTTATATCATATGCACCTAAATATGAAAAAATTGATGTTAAAGTGAAATATAGATGGGTATATCAATTAACAAAGCATCTTAATAATGTCAAGATTCTTCTTTTAGAGGATAAAACAGAAAGTAAGGCTTCTTATAAAGAAGAGTATTGGAAGGAAGATTGTAATAAGGTTAAGAAGATGATTAGAAAATACAAATTCTGTAGAAGAAGTAGGACGAGAGTTATCTGAATTATCAGGTACAGATAAAATGATGCTTTCAGAGGATTTTATCAGAATATTATTAGATTTTTGCTATTAAAAATATAGTATTTTAAATATACATAATGTCATAGAATTAATATTAAAAAAAATGTAAAAAAATATTAACTTTTCAATTATTATCATATATAATATATAGTATAGAATTATTATTGTTTTTAATTATTCTATGAATTAAAAAAGAGAGGTAGGTGAAACCGTTATAGTGTTATAAATCAAAAGGTACATCTACAGGTTGGGATTGATGTATTACAGTTTTTAACCAGATATGATAACGGGGATATAATGGGTATTAAAAATTTAAAAATGAAGAACAAACTTATAATTTCGTTTTCGATAGTTGTTATTCTGTCGAACATATCTGCAATTGCAGGATTGATATTTTTAAAAATAACTAATACTGGATATGAAAACGTTTTGAAGAATTATGGGTTTGCTCAAGGTGTTATTGGTGAATTTGCAATAGAAGCAACAAATGTAAAAAGTCTTTTGCGTGATGTTATTTTTGTAAATGAACCTTCAGAAGTAGTAGAAGCAAAAGAGTACTTGGATAATTCAGTAAAAAGTCTTGAAAAACTAACAAAAGAAGCAGAATCATATAATATAAGTAATGAAGAAACAGAACTATTTAATAAAATTGTAGATGATTTAGATAAATATGCAGTAGTGAGAGATAAAGTAGCAGAACTTGGATTACAAAATCTTGATGATGAGGCTTTAACTTTATTAAGAACTGAAGGGACACCTTTAATAGTTTCAGCTACAGATAGAATTAATGAACTTTTAGAACTTAAGAAAGCAGAAGCAATTAAATTGTCACAGGAATTAGAAAATGGAGAAACTATTAGTTTTATAATAAGTGTTGCTGTTATTATTTTAGTAGTATTTTTAAACATAATAATAATAAAGTATTTAAATAAAGTAATTACTAAACCTATTGGAAAGATAGTTGATATATCACAAAAGATAGCACAAGGTAATTTGAATACTTCAATTGATGTAGACTCAACTGATGAAATAGGAAAGTTATCAGAAGCACTAAATCAGATTATTGGATATTTGAATGAAATTTTCGGTGAAATTAGAGAAGCAACATATCAAGTCGCATGTGCATCAACACAAGTAGCAACTAGTGCACAGGATTTATCTAAAGGCACAACAAATCAGGCTAGCACAATAGAAGAATTATCAGCATCAATAAGTGAAATTAATAGTAAAGTACAAAATAATGCTAAAAATGCAAAGCAGGTCAATACTGTTACAGAACAGTTACTTAATAATGTAAATACTAGTAATGATCAAATGCAGGAAATGTTGAATGCAATGTCTGATATTGAAGAATCTTCACAAAATATTAGCGAAATAATGCAGACAATTGATAACATAGCAGCACAAACTAATCTTCTTGCACTAAATGCAACTATAGAAGCAGCAAGAGCAGGAGAAGCAGGAGAGGGATTTGCAGTGGTTGCACTTGAAATTAGGGATTTAGCAAAACGAAGTGCAGAGGCTGCAAAAGAAACTTCTATATTAATTCAAAGGTCAATAAAAGCTGTTGGAAAAGGTCAAGAATTAGCAATAAAAACAGCAGAGGAATTAAATCAGGTAATAAGTTCAGCTAATACAGCATCTACTGCTATAATTCAGATAACTGATGATTCAACAGAACAAGCTCAATCAATAGAACAGATTAATGCTGGAATTGATGAAATAACAATAACTATTCAATCAAATTCAGCTACAGCAGAAGAAAGTGCGGCAGCTAGTGAAGAATTAACAGCGCAAGCGGATACTTTAAATAAAATGTTACAGAAATTTCAACTTAAAGATGACTAAATAAATGTAATAATCCCCACTCAAAATTTGAGTGGGGATTATTATATAAACTAGGAAAGAAAAATATTTGATTTTCAAAAGAAATCTGTATATGCAGATCAGAGTTGGGCAAGAATATATGAAAGTTTTAAAATAAGAACAATAGTTTTTATTGTTTTATGTATGCTTATATTATGCTTTTATTTTATATTAAATATAGGATATAGATATATTGTTATAACATTGGTTATTGTACTTTATCCGCTTATATCTTATATTATTAGTGAGATAATTATTGGTATAAAATTTTCTAAAAAGGTCAAAGCTTATGAAAAAGTTATTTTGGAAAGAGATATTGAATCAGAAAAAAAGCAAATATAATTGGATATATAGCTACAGCAATAGTATCTATAATTATAATTTAGCAGTTTTAAAATACATTTCTTTATATTTGTAATATGTCTAACCGCATATTATTAAAATACCAAAAAATAATTATCATTAATAATCTTAGTAAATAGGAGAGAACTAATGAACATACAGATATTTGGAACTAAAAAATGCTTTGATACTAAAAAGGCAGAAAGATTTTTTAAAGAAAGAAAAATAAAATATCAGCTTATTGATTTAAATGAAAAGGAAATGAGCAAGGGTGAATTTAACAATATATGCAAAGCAGTAGGCATAAATGAACTCATAAATGAAAAAGCGAAAGATTATGGGAAGTCTAATTTGAGTAGTATTAGAAGTGGAGATGTGAAGGCAGAGGTATTACTTAAAAATCAAAAAATAATAAAAACACCGATTGTTAGAAATGGCAAAAAAGCAACAGTTGGAGTTGATTTAGAAACATGGAATAAGTGGATTGAAGATGAAAAATAATTTTTTGTATAAGAAAAGTATTTATTATGTTGATGAATAGTTTGGGTTATCTTTTTAAATACTAAGTTCGAAGGTTATTTAAAAGGAGATGAACTTTATGGCTAAAGCAGGAATGAGAAGACCAGATCCAAGTGATCCACATGGAACAGAAAGTAATCACAAGATGCATTATAAAAAAAATGATGTAAAAGATATACCGCTAGAAATACAAGGAAAAGCTAAAACAGGAAATGCAAAAGCAGGTCCAATTAAATAAAAGTTAATTGAACTGAATATGTAGTTTACTCGTATATTGAGAAGTTTAGTTTTTTGATTAAAAATAGTGCTGAGATTTTTAGGTAAAAGTTTATATTAGTATACTTTTCTAATTAAACTTTTTCTTAAAGATTCGAGGCACTATTTTAATATTAAGGTATTTTTATATAAATTATTGTGGAAATTATTTATAAGGGATTTGTAATATTTCATGATCAAAATGTGACAAAAATAATTAAGAATTGTTGAATTCGATTAAAATTATACTTCTTATTATGTTAAAATATATTAGAAAATAAAATTTATACTTAAAAAGGAGAAGGACATGTATTTAATAAACTTTATAAGAGGATTTTGTATGGCACTAGCAGATAGTGTTCCAGGAGTATCTGGAGGAACAATAGCTTTTATTTTAGGATTTTATGATAAATTTATAGGATCTTTAGATAGTTTAATTACAGGAAAAAAAGATGAAAAGATTGAAGCTATAAAGTTCTTAGTTAAAATAGGCATAGGATGGGTAACAGGTTTTGTTTTAGCAATGTTATTTTTAGGAGAAGTTTTTGAGATTCATATTTATAGTATTAGTTCATTATTTATAGGATTTATTATATTTGCAATACCAATAATAATAAGTGAAGAAAAAGAGATTTTAAAGAATAGATACGTTAATTTGATTTTTACATTAATAGGAATAGTGATTGTTGCAGCTATAACTTATTTTAATCCAGCTAAAGGTGGAGTTAAAGTGTCGATTGATAACCTATCTATTAGTCTTTCAATATACATATTTGTATGTGCTATGATAGCTATTTCGGCTATGGTGCTTCCTGGAATATCAGGGTCGACTTTATTACTTATTTTTGGACTTTATGCACCAATTGTTAATGCAGTAAAAGAAGTATTGCATTTTAATTTTAAATACTTGCCGATAGTTATGATTTTTGGATTTGGTGTACTTACAGGTATTTTTTCAATAATAAAAATTGTTAAGATGGTCTTAGAAAAATATAGATCTCAAACAATTTACTTAATAATAGGTCTTATGATAGGTTCAATATATGCTGTATTTATGGGGCCGACATCTTTAGAAGTACCTAAAGATCCTATGTCTTTAACAACATTTAATTTTATATTTTTTGTAATAGGTGGAGTTATTATAGGAGGATTACAAAGATTAAAAAGTATTTTTGACAAAAAGTGAAAAATATAGAATAATATATAGTGAGATACATTATAAGGTTTAGCTTATAAATATGAAAAGACAATAGATGAATATAAGCAGCTATGGGGAATAATACAAGGGAAATGTGTTGAATATAAAGTAATAAGGGATAAATATAAGAGGATGGGTGAGGGGAAAATGGATAAAAAGATTAAGGTAATTAATTTTAGTGAACTAAGAGCTGGAATGGTAATAGCAAAAGATCTTGAACAAGGTGGACGTATATTTCTTAAAAAAGATTTTTCTATAACCAATGCAGCTATACAAAAGTTAAAAAGAACATTATTCATTGGTAAAATTGAAGTATATGAAGAGTCAGTAACAGAAGAAAATAAAATTAGCAAAAAGAAATTGGAGGAATATACTAAAGTTGATGAGGATTTCAAAGAAATTGCTATAAGACTTCAAAGAACCTTCAGATTAATTAATGGAGAAAAGAATTCAGTATTAAATGAATTGCAAGAATTTGTTGAAAGAATACAAAATGAGATAAAGCCAACCAGTGTGATTATTAAGAATATAGTATTACAAGGAAGTGGATCAGATAGTGTATATAGGCATGGGGTAAATGTCGCTGCTTTAAGTGCACTTATAGGCAAATGGATGGGTATGAAAGAGAGTGAAATAAATCAATTGATATATTCAGCCATCTTGCATGATATTGGAAAAATGAAAATAGATAAAGAAGTACTAAATAAAAATGGAGCACTCACAACAAGTGAATTTGAAGTTATAAAAACTCATACTAATTTAGGATATAAAGCGCTAAAAAATATATCATATTTAGATAAGTCTGTATTATATGGGGTTTTGATGCATCATGAAAGAGAAGATGGTTCAGGATATCCATTAGGATTAAAGGGAGATGCGATTCATAAGTTTGGTAAAATAATAGCAATTGCAGATGTTTTTGATGCAATTAATTCTAATAGAGGATATAAGAAAAAGAGACCACCATTTGAAGCGTTGCAAATTGTAAAAACAGAAAGTTTGGGAAAACTTGACTATGAATATTCTAAAGTTTTTATTGAACATATAGTTAATTACTATTTAGGTGAAGAAGTAATCCTTAATAATGGAGAAAAGTGTAAAATAGTACAAATGAATCCGAATAATTTAGAAAAACCATTGGTATTAAAGAGTAGTGAATTCATTGATTTAACTAAGGAAAAGGATTTATATATAGAAAAATTAGTTTTATAAAAATATATTAAATTTATAGTTAGGTGGTAAGAGGTTATGAGCAATAAAGGAAATCTTTTAGATATTCATGAATTGAAAATAGGAATGATTGTTGCAAAGGATGTTTTCAAGGGGGGAAGCCTTCTAATAAAGAAAGGATCAGTTGTTACAGAAGAACTTATAAATGTTTTAAATAGAGCATACTTTCTAGATAAGGTTGAAGTTACAATTCCAGATGAAGTTATTAAAAAAAGTAGTAAAGAAGAAGAGCTAAAGAGAGTTGAAGAAACTTTCAGGGAAGTAAGCACAAATCTTGAAAACATGTTTGAAAAAATGAAAAGAACAAAGGATCTTAAGGTTAATAATGACTTAAGAGAATTTGCAGATAAAATACAAAAAGAAATTAAATCTACAGAAGTAGTAGTAAGTAATATATTATTTAAAGGTAGTGGAGAAGATTGCATATATAGACATGGTGTAAACGTAGCAGCATTAAGTGCATTGCTTGGACGATGGATAGGTTTGGATGCACCTAAAATTAATCTTCTTATTTATTCAGCATTATTACATGATTTTGGAATAATAAAATTAGATGCTAAACTTCAATCTAAACCAGATATATTATTGCAAGATAGATATAAAGAAATAAGAGAACATACTAAGACTGGATATAGAACTGTAGATTCTATACCTTACTTAGACAAGTCTGTAAGTTATGGAGTATTAATGCATCATGAAAGAGAAGACGGTTCGGGATATTTAGGAGTAAAAGGTGAAAAGATTCATCCCTTTGCTAAAATAATTGCAATTGCAGATGAACTAGATGTTATGAATTCTAATATAAAAGGGGTAGTTAAAAAAGGGCCATTTGAAACATTAGAAGAAATAAAAAAGAACAGTTTAGATAAATTTGATTATTCGTATGCTAAGATATTTTTAGAACATGTGTCAAATTATTACATGGGTGAGGATGTTATCTTAAGTGATGGTAGAGAAGGAAAGATTCTTCAAATAAATACTGAGATCATATCAAGGCCATTAATATTAGTTGATGGAGAATTTGTAGATTTAAGTAAAGAAAAAGATATATTTATAAAAGAACTTATTGTTAAATAATTATATACATTATATAAAAAGCTGGTATTCTATTCAGTTTAATAAGCATTTTTTTAGAGATAAAGATAAAATTCAATGCTTGATAAATTATTGAATAGAGGGCCAGCTTATTTCTTTTTTAAATTTTTTTATACACTTAATTAAGTCCGTATTATGTGTTGTTATTTAAATTAAGGATTTACTTAATACATAGTATAATTTGTATTAAAGGGTGTTTTGTTGTAAGTTGAGAGGAGGTATACGAATGGGAGTTTTTGAAAGAGGAAATCATCCAGCTATGCTTAGTAATAAGGATGAATTAAGAAAGTTAATATTAAAATTTTTAGATTAAGATGGTTATAAATTACAATTATAGTTTATTTTATAATATTTGTTGATATATATTATAGAAATATATGTTAATAATATATACAAATAATAAAAAAAGATATATACTATATCAGGAAAAGTTAAAAAAATATGTACAGAGTAGGTATTTGCGCGTTAAGTGTTAAGAAGGACGGGAAGTTGCCTCTTAAACGAAAAACTCTAGAAGTTTGCGGTGCAGATATTGCATTCCGCTGTATTTAAAAGAGATCTCTCTTTTATTTCAGCAATAAATAAGTTATAGACTTTTCTAAAAACAACTAACTTTTAAGTTTAGCTGAAATGACCCTGCTTATTTTTTGCAGGATTAAATGAAAGGGGGATTTTTGTTATGAAAAATGTTGTAGAAGTGATGATTTCTTCATCAAAAGAATTAAAAAATGTGAGAAATTTAGTATTGGCATCACTGTTAATCACAGTACATTTACTTTTGGATTTATTCACAATTCAATTATTGCCAACACTTCATATAAGCTTTGAATTCTTAGCAAGTGCAACTATTGGCATGTTTTTTGGTCCTGTAGTTGGAGGTGTATGTGGAGGATTATCAGATATAATCAATTATATACTTTATCCTAAAGGAGCATTTTTTCCTGGATTCACTATATCAGCTATAGTTTCCGGATTAATATATGGGGCAGTACTTTATCAGAAAGAAATAACCTTAAAAAGATGTTTTGTTACAGTTACATTAATAATATTAATAGTGGACATTATATTAAACACATATTGGTTATCAATTCTTTATAAAAATGCATTTATAGCATTACTTGGTCCAAGATTAGTTAAAAATCTTGTGATGATTCCTATAAATGCTGTACTTATGCATATTGTATTAAAGAAAGTAAAAGAAATATCGTTGAAATTTAATATATAATTAAAGTTGTATGTATAGTTTTACTCTGGCTATACATACTTTTTTATTTAACTAAAAAATTCAATTTTTTAAGGATATATATCGACGTAACGCTAAATATATATTATAAAAGTATTAAAAATTAATTTTTAATATTATATGATATACAAGAATGAAATATAATATAAAAGAGCAGAAACATTATATTTATGGGGGAAGGACAAGATGAAAGAAAATAATTTAGATATTAATGAATTAACTGATAAATATATTTCCGAAAATAATTTTGAGGAAGAAATGAAAACTAAGGTTGAACCTTATTTAGATTCATTAAGAAAAAGTGGATATTTATTTGGAAGTAATAATTTGAAACTTTATTACGAAAGATTTGTTTTAGAAAATCCAAAAGGTAATATTGTTATATGTCATGGTTTTGGAGAGTTTATTGAGAGATATAATGAACTTATATATTATTTTTTAAGAGAAAATTATTCAGTATATATTATGGAACATAGAGGACATGGTAGGTCAAATAGGTTAGGCAGTGACAAGTCACAAATAAATGTAGAGAAATTTGATTACTATATAGAGGATTTTAAAATATTTATTGAAGAAGTTGTGATTCCGAATAGTAAGAAAAAAGAATTACTGCTATTTGCACATTCAATGGGTGGAGGAATAGGTACAGTATTCTTAGAAAAATATACAGAATATTTTAAAGCAGCAGTTTTAAGTGCTCCTATGCATAAAATTAATACTGGTAAGTACCCTACAATAGTAGCTGAAGTTGTTTCAAGAATTTTAAAATTAATAAAATCTGGAAATACATATTTACCAGGGCAAAAGCCATATAATGGAACTTATAAAGTTCCAAACAGAGTAACAACTTGTGAAGGTAGATATGACTATTCATATAATAAAATGGTAGAAAATGAGGTGTTTCAGACAGGAGGATCATCTGCAAATTGGTATATAGAAGCATCTAAAGCCACAAGAAGGTTAAGAAAAGAAAAAAATGCTTCAAAGGTAAAAATACCAGTTATGCTATTACAACCAGAAAATGATACTCATGTAATGCCACAAGCTCAAAATACATTTGCAAAGTATGCTGAGAATTGTGAATTAGTTAAAATTAATGATGCAAGGCATGAATCTTTTAATGAAAAGGATAAAATCGCATTTCCGGTTTTTGAAAGGATACTTAAATTTTATAGCAATATAATATAAAATTATAGAAATGAAGAATTATTAGTCAATGTTTTTAAATTAATAATCTTTATTATTCAACAAAGAATTATTTACTAAAACCAATAAGTATGTTAAAGTAAGGGGAAGAATTAATTCTAATTAATAATTACTATAAATTAGAATAATAGGTGAGGAGTGTTAAATATGTTATTCATAGAATATCCTAAATGTACTACATGTAAAAGAGCATATAAATATTTAAATGATAATAAGTTAGAAGTTAAACGTATAAATATAGTTGAAAATATACCTACAAAAGAAGAATTATCAGAGTACATAGAAAAGAGTGGACTTGAGCCTAAAAAGTTTTTCAATACTTCTGGGAAGTTATATAAAGAGATGAATTTAAAAGATAAAGTTAAAGACATGTCAAAGGAAGAGATATGTGAACTTTTAGCTACAAATGGGATGTTAATAAAAAGACCTATTTTAGTTACAGAAGATAAAGTTTTAGTGGGATTCAAAGAAGAAAATTATAGTGAATTAAAATAAAAAATAGATATAAACGTATCATATTTAAGAGGTGAGAAGATATTTCTTACTTCTTTATTTTTATGTAAAAAATAATGGATTATTTAAAAAAATTAAGTTTAAATATACGAGCTACTAAATGGAGTAATAATAAATATTGGTGCAGCTATTATAAAAATTCTTAAAAATGTATTATTTAGAAGTAATATTGAAAAAATAATAATATCAGTATATAAAAATATTGCAAGTAAATAACAATGCGTATAAAAAATTTTACATATAAATAAAAGGAAAGAGGGACATTATTTATGAAAGAATTATTTGATTTATTTTTGACTTTTTGTAGAATTGGAGGACTAACTTTTGGCGGAGGATATGCAATGCTTCCTATGATTCAAAAAGAAATAGTTGAAAATAAGAAGTGGGCTACAGGAGATGAAGTAGTTGACTATTATGCTGTAGGGCAATGTACTCCAGGGGTAATAGCTGTTAATACTGCAACTTTTATTGGATATAAAACAAGAGGTACTATGGGAGCCTTATTTGCAACTTTAGGAGTTGTATTTCCTTCCTTAGTTATAATAATAGTAATTGCAGTTTTTTTGAAGAATTTTGCAGAGTTGGCAGTGGTTAAACATGCTTTTGGAGGTATTAGAATAGCTGTTGTGGCATTAATATTAAGTTCAATTATTAAGCTGTGGAAAAGTTCGGTAAAAAATTTAATTGGAATATATATAGCAATAGCTGCATTTGTTCTTGGTTCGGTATTAGGTTTATCACCAATTTATATAGTAATTGGTGCAGGGATAATTGGATTTTTAAATAAAAACATAGGAGGAAGTAAATCATGATATATTTACTATTATTTGTTGAGTATTTCAAGATAGGTTTATTCTCAGTAGGTGGAGGCCTTGCAACACTACCTTTTTTAATTGATTTAACATATAAATATAATTGGTTTGATCAATCAATGCTTGCAGATATGGTTGCAGTTTCAGAATCAACTCCAGGACCAATGGGGGTTAATATAGCTACATATTCAGGATTTGAAACTGGTGGGATTCTTGGAGGAATTATAGCAACCTTAGGACTTATAACACCTTCAATAATAGTGATTTTAATTATTGCAAAGTTTTTAGAAAAGTTTAAAGAAAATACCACAGTTAAATCTGTATTTAATGGTCTAAGGCCGGCAAGTGTAGGACTTATAGCTGTTGCAGGATATGAAGTGGTAAAAATTGCACTACTTAACATTGATGTATATAAAGTAAGCAAGCAGATTATGGATTTGATTAATATAAAAGCACTGATTATTTTTATAGTTATTTTTTATGCAGTAATGAAATATAAAAAGCATCCAGTTGTTTATATAGGAACTGCTGCCATAGTGGGAGTATTTTTTAAACTTTAAACTTTAAAGAGACTTACTTCAATTACATTAAAAATGCTTTTGAAGTAAGTCTTTATATATATAGTTTCATATATATTATCTTAAAAAGTCTTTAAAAAAATCTTTAGCAGTTGAAGAAGTTTTTGCAGTATTAATCATATCTATTAATTCTTTCAATCTTTTATTTTCTTCATTATTAAGTTTTCCACTACTATCTCTCTTCTTCATTAATTCTTGATATTCTTTATAATTTTTGTCTCCAAGCTTTCCTTTTATAACGCAATCAGCAACAGTTTTAAGGAAATCTTCTTGTGTTTTTGTAAGCTTATCGCCTTTTTCCTTACATTGCTTTATTTCTTTCCATTGCTTACATTGATCTTTGGAAAGATACTTTTCATTTTCTTCATTGAAGATACTATCTTTTCTTTCTTCTTTTTTGCAATCATCTTTATTTTCTTTTACTTCTTCTTTTTTGCAGTCATCTTTCTTTTTATCCTTTTTATCATATTTCTTCTTATCGTCTTTCTTTTCATCTTTGCAGTCAGAATTATCTTTGTCTTTATCCTTGTGAGTTAAAGAAGAAGTTATGTTTACTATTGATGTATCATCGAGAGATGTCATAGTATCTGCTAATACTCTTTGAGGAACTGAAGATATACATCCCATAATTGCTAAAGAGGCTGTTAGACATTTTATTGTTTGTTTTTTCATTAGTTACACCTTCCTAATATTAAATTTCATTCATAGTATGTGATTTAATAAAAAAATTTATTAATAAAAATATAAAATATTAAAAAAAGAAGATATATAAAATGATTTATTATCATTTTAATATACCTTCTTTTTGAAGTTAAATTTTTCTATTTAAATAAATTATTTTAAATATGAACTTAGCATCCAAATATTCTTTTCATAATTTGAAATAGAATTCTCTATAATGCTTGAAGTCACAGGATCGTCATTACTATTAGTTAGTAAATGTATCTTTTTAGATTCATCTAGTAAAAGTTTGAAATCTGATAGAAGTGATTCTACAAGTTCCTTTGATTTTATGTCATTACTACTTGACTCTTTTAAAGTAGAATTTGATAAATATTCTCTTAAAGATCCAAGTGGCTTACCTCCAATCATTATAATACGTTCTGCGATAACATCAATTTCATCACTTACTGCATTGTATAGCTCTTCAAGTTTTACGTGTAAAGTGAAGAATCCCTCTCCAACAACATTCCAATGATAATTGTGTAGTTTTGTATATAAAACATTTAAATTAGAAAGGTAGTTATTCATATCTTTAGATATTAAATTAATATAATTTTCATTCATAATAAAATCTCCTTTTTTATTTATTTTTACTAAGTATATCCAACTTGTCCATATATTTATAATAAACTATAAACTAGTAATTGTCAATAATAATTTTCAATTAAAATTTAATATCAATTAGATTAAAAATTATAAGCAATATATAAGAAAGCTGCACTGAAATAGAAATATAATTTTTATTTCAGTACAGCTTTTTATATAGAATTTGAATAAAATTTGATTATGTATTTATGAATTTAATTGTTATTTGCATTGGTATTATTTGGAAGATTAGTATCAATTTCAGTATTATATGTTGAAGAATTCTCAATTGAAGAATTAGCATCTTCAGAAGAATCCACTGTATTTTCAGTAGAAGAGCTTTCAGTTGAATTAGCATCTTCAAAATGAGTTTCTTCCTCTGCATCTTCAGGAATTATTGATTCTTTATCTGCATTTTGTGATGAATCAATATCTTTTGCTGCATTTCCACTAAATAAGTTACGGAACCAATTTGATATTTTTTTTAAGAATCCATCTTCTTTAGGAGTTTCAGCTGTTATGGCATCAGCTTCAGTTGCATCAATTTGGGTATTATCTCCAAGAATGGAATCATTAGTATTTTGCAGTATTCCTAAGTCATTATCACTGCTTCCTGAAAATAAATCTTTAAACCAATTTTTTATTGAGTCAAAGAAACCGGAGTTTTTAACTTTCTCACCCATTGCTTCTAAATTTGTACTTACATTATCAGAAACATTTTCTAAAGTATTCTTCATAGTAGAATAATCATAATTCTGTTCGGATATCTTAGTCATCAAGTTTTTAATTTGCTCTTCCTGAGCACTTGTCAAAGTTATGTTATAATTATTTGTTACATTGTTTATTGTATCTGCTATTTGAGTTAAATCTTTAGTATCATTTTTTATAATATCAGCTTTAATATCATTTATAACACCAGTTGCCTTATCTTGTCCGATTTCTTCAGCTAAGTCACCGGTAGTTATTAATTCTTCAGAAGCAAGTTCTTTTTTTTCTTCATCAAGTTTATTTCCAGTTGCATCTTCAAAGGCTTTCATTACACCAGTTAATCCGCCAGTTCCTGATACAGGGAATAATGAAGCAACAACAACATTACAAGAATTCATTCCAGAAGTAGCTAGGGTACTTGCTATCATTGAACTTGTAACCCAAGTTAAGTTTGCAGTTTTAACTTTAATTCCACTGCCAGACTTTGTAGGCTCAACATAAGCACATGAATATGTAGCTTTACCTATTTGAGCTTCAGTTGCTATGCCTTCTAAATATTTTCTTTCATCATCATTATTTACTTCAAGTATTACAACATCATTTTTATTTACACCAAAGTAAGTTAACATTTTTTCTTTTTGTTCTTCACTTAGGTTTGCACCTAAAGTGACTACATTAGCACTATCAGCATAAGCAAAAGAAATATTATTTACAAGAACTGTACAGCTTAAAACAATAGTTGCTATTAATTTTTTAAATTTCATTATAGTATCTCCTTTATAGTCAGTATGTATTATGTCAAAAAGAATTATATCATAAAATTTATTAAATTCTATTTATGAAAATATTATTTTTATATTAATATTTTGATTTTCTAGTATGAAGAAAAATTGGTTTAAATTATTCCTATAAGGTGATAATGAAAAATATATTAATTTGTTTTTTATAATAATCAATAAAGTACTTAATGCATAGGGTAATAGTAAGATAAAATATTTTTTAAAATTATCTTTTCTTAGATATATGCAGTTGAAATTAAAGCGAATTTATAGTATTAAAAGTTGAGAATATTTCGAATTATAACTTAGTCAACATTAAAATATGAAAAAATGCAATAAAATGGTATAATATATTTATATGTATACAAAGGGGGAGAAGTTATGAATTCATGGATTAAAGAAAGTATATTTTATCAAATATACCCTTTTGGTTTTTGTGGAGTTCTAGAACCAAATAGGGAATATGAGGAAAAAAATAGATTATTAATGATAGAAGAGTGCATACCACATTTGAAAGAAATGAATATAAATGCAATATATTTTTCACCAGTATTTGAATCAACTTATCATGGGTATGACACTAAGGATTATTATAAAATAGACAAAAGACTTGGAACCAATGAAGAATTTAAGAATTTATGCCAAAAATTGCATGAAAATGATATTAAAATTGTTTTAGATGGTGTATTTAACCATGTTGGGAGAGATTTTTGGGCATTTAATGATGTTAAAGAAAAAGGAAGTTCATCACCTTATGCTAATTGGTTTGCTAACTTAAACTTTAATAATAAAAGTGCATATGGTGATAATTTTAGTTATGAAGGCTGGAATGGATGCTATGATCTTGTAAAATTGAATTTATGGAATGATGAAGTAGTAGATCATCTACTTAAAGCAGTGGAATTTTGGATAGATGAATTTGATATAGATGGATTAAGACTAGATGCAGCAGATAAAGTTGAATTAGAATTCTTTAAAAAGCTAAGAAGATGCACAGAGGCTAAGAAAGAAGATTTTTGGCTTATGGGTGAGATAATTCATGGAGATTATAAAAGATGGGCTAATGATGAATGCCTTCATTCTGTAACAAATTATGAATGCTATAAAGGAATTTATTCAAGTCATAATGATAAGAATTATTTTGAAATTGCACATTCTTTAAATAGATTATTTGGCAATGGTGGAATATATAAAGATTTATGTTTATATAATTTCGTAGATAATCATGATGTGAACAGATTAGCAAGTACACTTAAAACAGATAACTATTTGAATAATGTATATACAATTTTATATACAATGCCTGGTGTACCAAGCATATATTATGGAAGTGAATATGGTATTAAAGGAGTAAAGACAAATGGTAGCGATGATCTTTTAAGACCATTATATGATATTGATAAGTTTAAAGAAGAAAATGATAAGTTATGTGATTTAATTATCAAACTTGGAAAAATAAGGGGTGAAAGTGAAGCGTTAAAAGAAGGGGCTTTTGACAATGTTGTAATAAAAAATGAACAGTTAGTTTTTTCAAGAACAAGTAAAAATGACAAGATTTATGTTTTATTAAATTTGAGTGATAATGAAAGTATCTTAGACTTTGATATATCTTTTGAAGAAGGTGTAGATTTATTAGATTCATCAAAGGAAATTATAACTGGCGGAAGAGTCAGTATTAAAGTACCCGCTTTCTCATCAAAAATAATAGAAAAGATTAAGTAAGATTTTGAAGGGGTAATTAAAAAATGAATTTATTAGATAATGAGAATAATAACTATAATGGAGATTTAGGCATAGAGTATTCTAAGGAGAAAACAAAATTCATAGTGTGGGCACCAAATGCCAATAATGTGCGTTTAGCGTTATTTACGCGTAATGAGAAAGATTATAATAGTCCACCACAAGAAATTATAGAAATGAATAGAGGAGAAAAGGGAACTTGGAATATAGAAGTTAATGGAGATCTAAATGGAGTTTTTTATAATTATTTTATTACTAATAGTGGAAATGAAAGAGAAGTCACAGATCCATATGCTAAGGCTATTGGTGTAAATGGAAAGCGTGGCATGGTAGTTAATCTTAAAGAAACTAATCCAATAGGCTTTAGTGAAGACAGAAAACCAGAACTTAGTAGTGCAGCTGGGGCTATTATTTATGAACTTCATATTAGAGATTTTTCAGTTAATGAGATGTCAGGAATAGATGATACAAAAAAAGGTAAGTATATTGCATTTACTCAACAAGATAGCAGTATTCCTGGGAAATTTTCAAAGACAGGTATAAGCTATCTTAAGGATTTAGGAATTACTCATGTTCATTTAATGCCGTGTTTTGATTATGAAACTGTTGATGAGGAAAATTTAGATATGCCTCAATATAACTGGGGATATGACCCTAAAAATTATTTTGCACTTGAAGGATCATATTCAACAAATCCTTACAGTGGAGAAACTAGAATAAGAGAGTTTAAAGAAATGGTTTTATCTCTTCATAAAGCAGGGATAAGAGTTGTAATGGATATGGTTTATAACCATACCTATAGATCTCATGACTCTAATCTTAACTTAGCAGTACCGGGATATTATTATAGGCAGGATCATGATGGTAATTTTTCTAATGGTTCAGGTTGTGGAAATGAACTTGCTTCAGAAAGATTTATGGTGAGAAAACTTATAGTAGATTCTGTTATATATTGGGCAAAGGAATATCACATTGATGGATTTAGATTTGATCTAATGGGGCTACATGATATAGAAACTATGAAAAAAATAAGAACAGAATTAAATTTAATTGATCCATCAATAATTATCTATGGAGAAGGCTGGACTGGAGGTTATACTCCATTAAATGGAGATATACAATCAACAAAGCAGAACATTGTTAAGTATAATAGGATGCAAATCGCAGCCTTTAGTGACGATACAAGGGATGGAGTTAAAGGCCATGTATTTAATGTTAATGAAAAAGGCTTTGTAAATGGAAGATGTGGTCTCGAGGATACAATTAAATTTTGTATAGTTGGTGCTACAGGACAAAGAGGAATAGATTATGACAAAGTAATATATTCTCGCTGGTCATGGGCAAATGAGCCGTATCAATGTATTAATTATATTTCAGCACATGATAACTATACACTTTGGGATAAGTTAGCTATGGCAAATGCAGATTCATCCATAAATCAACGAATAAACATGAATAAGCTTGCTGCAGCTATAGTATTAACATCTCAGGGGATACCATTTTTTCAAGCTGGTGAAGAATTTTTAAGAACTAAGAAGAATGAGGATGGCACTTTTAATCATGACAGCTATAATGCTAATGACAGTGTTAATAATCTTGAATGGCAAAGAACCTTAGAATATAAGGAAATAGTAGAATATTATAAAGGGCTTATTAAATTAAGAAAGAAATATAGAGCTTTTAGAATGAATAGTAAAGAAGAAATTAAAGCGAACTTGACATTCTTTACTAAGGGAGAAAATTTTTACAAAGATAATATAGTTGCATACAAGATTCAGGATAAAACAGGTAAGAATTTATGTAATGATATTGTTGTAATATTTAATGCAAATGAAGAAGAAGCTTTTGTGGATTTACAAGAATGTGGATGGAGTGTACTTGTGAATAAGGAAAAAGCAGGCGTTGATGAAATACATGCACTTACAGGAAACAATATAACTATACCTTCAAAATGTGCATATGTTATGATAAAAAAATAGGTGTTTAAAATATGTATTGCAAAATGATATAATAATTTCGATATTGAAATTATACATTACTAATTTTATAAAGTGGAGTACTTAAGAAAGAAAAGGTGATAATAAGTGGAACAAGAAAGATATTTGATATTTTTAAATGATATAAACAAGGATAAACCTAATAGTTTTGCAAATACGGATATTGAATGTCCGTTTTGTAATAGGGAAAACCTTGAAGATATAATAGACATGAATGGTCCATTTATTATTTTAAAGAACAAATATCCTACAATAGCAGATACATGTCAACTTGTTATAATTGAAACTTATGAATGTGATATAAATATGAGTGACTATAGTGATGAGTATATAACAAATTTAATGAGATTTTCAATTAAGCATTGGCTAAGGATAGAAGAAAGCAATGAATATAAATCTGTAATATTCTATAAAAATCATGGTCCAAGATCAGGAGGAAGCTTAAAGCATCCGCATATGCAGATTGTTGGAATAAAAAACATTGATTATAAGAAAAATATAAGAGAAGATAATTTTGAAGGAATATTAGTATATAAGAGTGAAACATGTACTGTAAATTTATCTACAAAGCCAGTTAATGGTTTTTCAGAGTTTAATATAATAATGAAAGATGATTTAGAGGCAATCGAAGAATTTTCATGTAATTTAAGAAAAGTTGTGAATTATGTATTAGAAGACTATTTTGTTAAATGTGATAGTTTTAACTTGTTTTTTTATCATATAAATGGAGAAATAATATGTAAGGTATTTCCGAGATTTGTGACATCGCCATTAAATCTTGGATATGGAATAAGGCAAGTATCAAATAAGTCAGAGGAAATTGCTGAAGATTTAAAAGAGTTATATTTTGCAGAATAATTAAAAAATATAATTATGAATGAAGTAATATACTCGGTATTAATAAGTAGATTTTAGTCGGTAAAACGAATGTACTTGCAAAAATTAGATATTTTATTAAAAACATCTTGTTATTTGGACTGCCCAATCTATAGTAATGATAGTTTTATTATTTTAACTGTCTACTATAAAGTGAGCATATCACATAGCAGGATGTTTTTTTGTTAAATTCTTTTAAAGCATAAACTAGTTAAAAATTAATTTTATTAAATGATTTAAAAAAAATATAGTTACTATTGGTTATATTTTTATTGAATAATAAAAAAGATAATGTTATAATTTACACTGGTTTTAAAAGAGATTTTAAAGTTTTATAAATAATACTTTAAAAACGACCTTTAATTCTAGTCCAGAGAGGCTAAAAAGGAGAGAAAATTAAATATTTTCTCCTTAAATTTTAAGGAGGTATTATTATGGCAGAAGCTATAAACAATGTTAATCAACAAAATAAAGAAAAAGATTTAAAAAAATTAATAATGAAAGTGGTATTAGCATTTCAACATTTAATTGCAATGTTTGGAGCTACAGTTTTAGTTCCAATGCTTACAGGTCTTGATGTATCGGTAGCACTTTTTAGTGCTGGTGTTGGAACTTTAATATTTCACTTATGCACTAAAGGAAAAGTACCAGTATTTTTAGGTTCGTCTTTTGCATTTATCCCAGTAATAGTGGCTGTTAAAGAATCATATGGGGATTTAAGATATGCGCAAGGTGGAATAATGATAGCTGGTTTAATTTATGTAATTGTTTCTTTTGCAATAAAGAAAATAGGGACAGATAATATTAGAGCAGTACTTCCAGCACATGTTGTAGGGCCTATGATTATGGTAATTGGTTTAAACCTAATTCCAACAGCATGGGGGATGGCAAATGATAATCTAATTATTGCAGCTATAACTTTAGGTGTAACTTTAATAATTAAATTTTTGGGAAAAGGATTTGTATCACAAGTTGCAATACTTTGTGGAGTTGTAGTAGGATATGTTTTATCATATTTTACAGGCTATGTTGATACATCAGCAATATCAGAAGCAAGTTTTATTGCAATTCCAAACTTTACACTGCCTAAATTTGAATTAGGCGCAATAATGGTTATTGCACCAGTAGTAATTGCAACATTTATGGAACATATAGGTGATATAACAACTAATGGTCAAGTTGTTGGAGAAAATTTTATAGAAGATCCAGGGTTAAATAGAACGTTACTTGGTGATGGATTAGCTACAATGGTAGCTTCATTTGTGGGAGGACCAGCTAATACAACATATGGTGAAAATACTGGTGTTTTAGCAATGACAAAGAATTATGATCCATCAATATTGAGAGTTACAGCAGTATTAGCTATCTTTTTAAGCCTTATAGCTAAAGTTGGAACAGCAATAAGAACTATTCCTCAAGGTGTAATGGGGGGGATAAGCTTAATGTTATTTACAATGATTACACTCATAGGCGTTAAGACTGTTAGGTTTGGAAAACTCAAAATGAATTGGAAAAACATAATTGTTATGGCATCAATTTTAATAATAGGATTTGGTGGACCACTTATAGAAAGTAAATTTGGAATTGTTGTAGGAATAAAACTAAATGATGCAGTCTCAATATCAGGACTAAGCTTTGCAGCAATTGTTGGTGTAACATTAAATCTGATATTAAATGGATTTAAAAAATAAATTATTAAGTAAATACTTTAATTGATATAAGAAAAAATGATATGCGGTAAACATAAAGAGATTAAATATATAGTCTCTTCAAAAGTTTACACATATCATTTTTTTTATTATTTAGGAAATTATAACTTGAAGAATTTTATGAATGCTATCATTTGAGAACAAGCTAGCTGTATTAATAAATAGAAGATAATATAGTTATATTGGTGATTTTTTTCATAAAATCTCTAAGGGGAGAAAATATCGATTTAAGAATAAAAATTAATTATTTTATCAATGTTGACATAAGCATGTACAAAATTGTATCATAGTACATGCAAATGATTATCAATATATTTGAACGGAGGCAACATGGCGAAATATATTTGGATAAATCCAGTGGCAGAGAAGATGTATGGGGACGATCTGGAGTTAATAAAGAATAGTTTAACGGAAAAAGGGTATATAATAGTAAATTGTGAATCGCAGCTTGAGTATGTAAAAGAGCAGTATAAGGAATATTCAAAAGAAGCTGAGAAAACAATTTTAGATTGTAGATGTCCTGAGACTATAAATCTTTTAAAGAGCAATAATTTAACTTATAATTTTGATGTACCAATGATTGAACCTATATTGGTAAGAACATCAAGAGTATTATATGACAATTATGTAAAATGTGAAGAAGATACATTAATAATAACTTGTCCGTGTACACAGCTTAGGGACTTTTCAAGGAAAGCTATGAGTGAGAAAAGTGGAATTGAGTTTTACACATGGAAAGAGTTTATTGAAAATGAAGGCATGAAATCACTTGGAAATATAGATAAGTCACCTATACCATTAGGATATTTTAAGGATACATTTGAAAATGTTCTTGAATTATCAAGTGAAGAAGAAATACTTACTGAAATACGAAGTTTAAAAGAGTGTAATGAAAAAAGATATGAAATTGTAGAAATGCTTTATTGTAAAGATGGATGCAATAATGGAGATGGACTATAAATGAAAAATGAAAAATCTAAATTTAAGATTTTGGACAGTTTAAAAGGATGTTTAATCTTTTTAATAATACTTATAGCTTGGTATATTGTATGTGAGATCAAAGTATGGTCTGCTTATATATTACCACCACCACAAAAGGTATTTGAAACATTTTTAAATATATTAAAAGATGGATCAATATTTATACATATTTACGCAAGTATGAAGAGAGTTTTTATTGGATTTTTTATAAGTGCTTTAATAGGAATTCCTCTTGGAATATTCTTTGGAATGTGTAATAGAATTTATGAATATTTTAAGCCATTGTTTAATTTTTTTAGAAATACTCCACCATTAGCGCTAATTCCAATGCTTATATTGTGGTTTGGAATTGGAGAAGAATCAAAGATAATAATTATAATTCTTGCATCTTTCTTCCCTATATTTACAAGCACATTAAAAGGAATAAGAAATTGTGACTCAAAATTAATTGAGGTTGGAAAAGCATTTGAATTATCCAAACTACAAATAATCCTAAAAATAATAATTCCAAGTGCAGTTCTTGATATAGCGGTTGGATTAAAATTAGCATTAGGATATAGTTTCAGGGCTATTATTGGAGCAGAACTTGTAGCGGCATCTTCAGGTCTTGGTTATTTAATTTCAGATGGAAAAGAAATGTCTAGAACAGATGTGGTTATAGTTGGAATAATTGTCATAGGAATTTTAGGAATAATATGTGATTCTATATTTGGTATGCTTGTAAAAAAGGTTAGTAAGGGAAAGTCGGTGGAAGCTTATGAGTAGTTCAGAATATATAATTAAAAATGTTTCTAAGATTTATGAAGTTAATAATGAAAAACATATGGTTCTTAACAATATTTCATTAAATATATCTACAGATGATATAACAGTAATACTTGGAGAAAGTGGATGTGGAAAGACTACATTTCTTAGAGTCATTGCTGGTCTTGAGAATATAACCAGTGGAGAAATAAAATTTATTAAAGATGGTAAAGAATTTAAACCAAAGGTTGGCATGGTATTTCAAGAGAGTAGGCTAATGCATTGGCTTAATGTAAGTGAAAATATAGCCTTTCATAATGTAAGCAATAAATCTAAAGTAAATAATAGAAATGTAGTAAAAAGTTTGATAGATAAATTAAGTTTTAAGAAAAATAATCAAGATGAAATAGATGTAGATAAGTATCTTTCTATGATGAAATTAGAAAAATTTAAAAAGTCATATCCAAGTGAATTATCAGGGGGAATGGCTCAAAGAGTAAGTATAGCAAGAGCACTTTCATTTGATCCAGATATGCTGCTTATGGATGAACCATTTTCTGCATTAGATTATTTTACAAGAAAAGATATGCAAAACGAAGTAGTAAGAATACATGAGGCTACAAATAAAGGTGTTATATTTGTAACTCATGATATTGATGAAGCTTTAAAAATTGCAGATAAGATAATAGTTTTTACATTAGAAAGAGAATTTAAAGAGTTTAAAATAAATGATACATACAATAGAGATTTGACATCTGATTATTATGTTTCAATGAAAAAAGAGATTTTAAATACTTTAAAATCCAATATAAAAGATAACTAGTGGATTTTCTAAGCTGGAAAGTGATAACAGATATAAACTCTTAAAATCTAATATAGAGGATTAAAGTTAATGTAGCAAAGATTGTTAACAATATATTTTATATAGAAAGTTATAAGTAAAATGTATTATTAAATATGCATTACAGAAAGCTTATACAATATAGATTAATATGTAATTTAAATACATAAACTCAAGGAGGAAGAATAATAATGAATTTCAAGAAAATATTAGCATGTGCAACTGCTATGATGGTTTTAACAGGATCAATGATAGGGTGTGGAAGCACTAAAACATCAGATAAGGTAGAGTTACCTTCAGAAATAAATTTAACTTATGTTAAATCACCATTAAATGTACCATCAATAATTCAAAAACAAGATGATTTATTTGGAAAGGAATTTTCAAGCGATAATATAGCTGTTAATTTCCATGAGATAACTTCTGGACCAGATCAAACACAAGCTTTAGCTGCAGGAGAATTAGATTTTTTACATGCTTTAGGAGGAACTTCAGCATTAATAGCAGCATCAAATGGTGTTGAACTAGAAATATTAAATACATATAGCAGATCGCCAAAAGGATTTATGATTTTAACAAATGATGATTCAATAACTTCAGCTAAAGATTTAGTTGGTAAGAAAGTTGCAGGACCTAAAGGAACAGTGCTTCACCAAGTATTAATTGCAGCATTAAAAAATGAGGGATATACAATTGATGATGTTGAATTTATAAATATGCCAATTCCAGAAGCTAATGCAGCACTTGCAGATGGTAGTGTAGATGCAGCACTAATTGCAGGTCCGACAGCATATAAGGCAATAAAATCAGGAAGTAAAGTAGTTGCAAATGGAGAAGGATTAGTTGATGGAATAATTGTAACTGCTGTAAGTAAAGATTTTGCAGATAAGTATCCAGAGTTAGTAGAAAGATTCTTAAAAGTAGAAAAAGAAACATTAAAATATGTAGATGAAAACTTTGATGAAGCTATGGAAAAAGTAGCAAATGAAGTAGGATTAACAGTTGAAGAAGCAAAAGAAATGTATGGCTGGTATGACTTTAATTTAGACATAACAGATGCTGATATACAATCACTTAAAGATACACAAGAGTTCTTAATTGAAAATGGATTACAAGAAAAAGAAGTGAATGTTGAAGATTTAATATATAAAGCAGAATAATGTATAACACATAAAATAATAAGAAAATCCGATTTATTTGAAATAGATCGGATTTTTTTGCAATCTATAAAAAGAATTTATAGTATTTTCTTAAACGACACTACTATAATATTAAAAAAATAAAACCAATTTTATGATATGAGTAGAACAACAAATATGGTAATATACACTAAAATAATTGACATATGTCATAAATGGTATATAATAATAATTGACATATGTCATAAAGGGGGAGTGTCATGCCAAGACCTAAAAAGTGCAGAAGAATCTGTAGTATGCCTAAAACGGAAGAATTTATTCCAGTAGGTAAAGACATGGATGATGATGCGATAGTTATGAATTTGGATGAATATGAGGCTATACGTCTTATTGATCTAGAAAAAATGTCTCAAAAACAGTGTGCAGAGCAGATGAATGTTGCAAGGACAACAATTACAGCCATATATGATAGCGCAAGATATAAAATTGCAGATGCATTGATTAATGGAAAGAAAATATTAATCAATGGAGGAAATATTGAACTTTGTGAATATAATGGTAATTGCTGTGGCATGGGATGTATAAAAAAATGCTTTGAAGATAATAAAACATGCAGTAAAAACTGCTGTAATAAATAATATATTAAATTAGTGTACAATCATGTACATGATATATGAAAGGGAGAATTAAAAATGAAAATAGCAGTAACTTATGAAAATGAACAAATATTTCAACACTTTGGACACAGTAAACAGTTTAAAATTTATAATGTAGAAGATAAAAAAATAGTATCAAGTGAAGTTGTTGATACGAATGGAAGCGGACATGGAGCTTTAGCAGGATTTCTTAAAGAGCATAAAGTTGATACTTTAATATGTGGAGGTATTGGCGGTGGTGCTAAAACAGCACTTGCAAATGCTGGTATTAGTCTATATGGAGGAGTTTCTGGAAATGCTGATGAAGTGGTAAATGTATTTTTAAATGATAAATTGCAGTATAACCCTAATATTGAATGTTCTCATCATCATGAAGGTGAACATACTTGTGGAAGTCATGGATGTGGAGAACACAGCTGCAAATAATATTTAATTTTTTTATATTTTTAAAGAAGTAAATTGTAAAAAATGGAGTCTCAATATTTTTGGGACTCCATTTTTTTAGAAATAATATAATGCTTTTATTATATTTTTGAACAGTTTACTTTTTTATTTAAACACTAAAAAGGATAAATTTATTATAATCTTATTTTTTACTACAAATAATTAAAATATTCAGAAAATTCAAAAAATATCTTGTTTTATTATTTGTATCATGTTATAATCATAGATAAGAAAAAATAATTATAATTAAATTAAAAGTGAAGTTTAGGAGACTAAGAGATACAGAGTTATAGTACTTCGATTATGGGTGTGCTATGACTTTTTTTGTTGCAAAATTTGTTAAAAAAATATCAATGATTACAATTTAAATAATCTGTAAATAGTGTGTAATGGGTTGAAAAGAGATGTTAGAATTTGAGGGGGAAAAGATAATGACAAAAGTAATTAATTTTAAGGATGCAGTAAGGTTAGTAAAGGATAATGATGTTTTAGCAACATCAGGTTTTGCCTTTTTAGGAGTTCCAGAAGCTTTGATGAAAGGTCTTGAAGAAAGATTTTTAGAAGAAAAAAGCCCTAAAAATTTAACTTTAATGTTTGCAGCAGCATCAGGAGATAGAAAGGACAGAGGTTTAAATCATTTAGCTCATGAAGGCTTAGTTGGTAAAATAATAGGAGGTCATTTTGGCTTAGCACCTAAGATTGGAAAATTAATTAGTGATAATAAAACTATTGCATATAATTTGCCTCAAGGAGTTATATGTCATATGTTTAGGGACAAAGCTGGCAAAAGAACAGGAACTATAGAAAAGGTTGGATTAGACACATTTGTAGATCCTAGAATAGATGGTGGAAAAGTAAATTCAAGAACTAAAGAGGATATAGTTGAAGTAATAGATATATTAGGTGAAGAAAATTTGATTTATAAATGTCCTGATATTAATATCGCTTTTATTAGAGGGACATATGCAGATGAAAAAGGAAATATAAGTATGGAACATGAGGCAACGTACTCTGAAGCAACATGCATAGCTCAAGCAGTTAAAAATTGTGGTGGAATAGTAATTGTACAGGTAGAAAAGGTGGTTAAAGAAGGTACTATTGATCCTAAAATTGTTAAAATTCCATCAATTTGTGTTGATTATATAGTTGAGGGAACAAAAGAAGATCAAGCTCAAGTCTTAGGTCAAGATTATGATCCTTCATTGACTGGTGAAACTAATATGGTAGTAGATACACTTACTCCTTTAAAATTAAATGAAAGAAAAATCATTGGAAGAAGAGCAGCTATGGAATTAGCAGAAGGACAAGTAGTTAATATAGGAATAGGAATGCCGGAAGCAGTTTCAAGTGTTGCAAATGAAGAAGAAATTGAAAA
This sequence comes from Clostridium butyricum, assembly GCA_015058475.1. Taxonomy (GTDB): domain Bacteria; phylum Bacillota; class Clostridia; order Clostridiales; family Clostridiaceae; genus Clostridium; species Clostridium butyricum_B. The sequence continues at coordinate 51,026 of SVCF01000016.1, forward strand.
ACTTTTTTCTTTAACTGTAGAGCCAGGATTGATAGGAGGAATTCCACAAGGAGGAAACAGATTCGGGGCGTCAATTAATCCTGAATGTATGTATGATCAAGGAACGCAATTTGATTTTTATAATGGAGGAGGACTGGATATAGCTTTCTTAGGACTTGCTGAATGTGATAAATATGGAAATGTAAACGTAAGCAAGTTTGGATCGAAGCTTCCTGGGTGTGGTGGATTTATTAATATCACTCAAAATGCAAAGAAAGTAGTCTTTTGTGGAACATTTACAGTTAAAGGACTTAAAATAGAAATTGAAGATGGAAAAGTGAATATTATAAATGAAGGAACTAATAAAAAATTTTTAGACTCTGTTGAGCAAATCACTTTTAGCGGAAAGAGAGCGAGAAAGAGTAAACAGCCAGTAATGTATATAACAGAACGTGCGGTTTTTGAATTAAAAGAAGATGGAATGTATTTAACAGAAATAGCACCAGGCATTGACCTTGAAAAAGATATTTTGAGTCACATGGAGTTTAAACCAATAATAGATAAAAATCTTAAAGTAATGGATGAAAAAATATTTTTGGATAAAGTAATGGAATTAAGAAATTAGCCTAAATTTATAAGGAGATGATGCAATATGCTAGAAAATATAAAAATTAAACTTATAAAAATTGCAAAAGAAGCAGAAAAGAATAATTTAGGGTTAGAAAAGTGTGGAAGTTTCAGTATCAAAGATAAGACATCAGGATATATAGTGATAACACCTGCAAAAATAAAAATAGAGAAACTAAAAACAACTAATATTTGTGTTGTTGATTCAAAAGGAAATAAAATTGAGCCACTTGATGGAGTAAATCCTAGTTCTGATTTGAAAATGCATCTAGAGGTATATAAGGCTAGAAAAAATATACGTACTTTTATGCATATAAATTCACCTTATGCAACAATATTTTCAATAGCAAATAAAGTAATACCACCTATATCATATGATTCAGCAAGCTATGGAGGATATATTTATTTAGCAAAATATGAAGAAAGAAAATCTGATGAATGTATAGCTGATTTAATAGAAAAGTTAAGTAGAAGTGATGTTTGCTTATTAGAAAGTAATGGAGCTATTGCTATAAGTTCAAATACAGAAGACATATTATCCAAAGTTATGGATGTAGAAAAAGTTGCTAAGGCTTATTATAAAGCATTAACTTTAAATGAATTTAAAGAGCCAAAAAGAATATCAAGAGATGATTTGATGCTTTATTTATCAAATAGATAAAACAAATTTAATATATTGGTTTGCAAAATAAAAGTATCATTAGTAATACAATTAATGGTACTTTTTTTGATTTGAAGTTATTATATTTATAAAAAGAAATTAAAATTAAAGCAATAAGCAAAAAAATCGTATATACATTAATGTTTATATAAATATTTGACGAATTATAACGTATTATGTTATTAATTTATTAAATTAAAACAATTTATAAAAATATACTTTTAAATGATAACCTTGTGAAGTAGAAGTATATCATAACAAGAAAGTTGAAAAAGTTATAATCTTTAATATATAATTATTCTAATATTTTAAAATATATATTATTGAGAATGACTGATATGACAGGAGGAAGCATGCAAAAACAGAAAACTTTAGTTTTATTAAAACCGGATGTACTACAAAGAAATTTAGTTGGTAAGGTATTATCAATTTATGAAGAAAATGATTTAAAAATTGTAAAGATGAAAATGATGGATCCAACATTAGAGGTTGCAAAAGCACATTATGCTGAACATGAAGGTAGAGAATATTATGATAGATTAATAGAATATATTACAAGTGATACTATTGTTGCATTAATACTTGAGGGAGAAAATGCAATAGAGAAAGTTAGAGAATTAAACGGACCGTTTGATATATCTAAAGCTAAAGAAGGAACAATAAGAAAGATGTATGCTATAAGCAATAATATTAACTGTGTTCATGCTTCAGATTCTCTAGAAAATGCTGAAAGAGAGATGAACATTTGGTTTAAAAACTAAAAATGTTCATATATAAAAAAATAATATTAAACTGTATTTTAAATCTTAACAGAATAAAATCCCTGCATCATTTATTATTGGTGTGGGGATTTTGTAGTTAACTATTATACAATTTATATTGTATAATTAACATTGGATGCAATAAGAAAAGGTGTGAATAAAATATTTTGATAAATTTGAAGATAGTTTATAATGCCATTAGTAAAATATTTATATATTAAGGATGTAATAAATATGAAGGAAGAAAGATTTACAGAATTAGATAAGGACGACTCAAAGCGATTTATACCATGTAAGCAATATAAGTGGTTAGATGATCAGGATTCAGAGTATAGTGAATATAAGTTTTTTTTAGAAAATCTTAAGTATAATAAAGAAGTAAAGTACATTGAAACAAGAGATATGGTTTATATTGCAGCGTCTGATTATACATATAAAGGTATAAAGTTTACGATGATAGTTGATTTAGATTATGAAAGTGTAGATTTTCTTGTTGAAGATGTTAAAAAAGTAGAAATTATAAGAAATCTCATAGAAGAAATTATAAAAGAAAATTTATAGTTTACAAAGAGTATGTAAAAATCCTAAATGTGATTCTAAGTATAGAATAAGAGAAGATAAATTTAAAAGTTGTGATATTGAGATATAAATTGAAAGAAGGAGTACATATGAAAAATATTGATTTTAGCAAATTAAAAGAAGATATTGTTTTAAAAGACGATGATAAATATGAAGAATGTAGATTATCATGGAATAGAGCAATTGATGAATATCCAGAAGCAATTATTTACTGTGCTAAGAAAGAGGAAGTTTCAAATAGTATAAAGTGGTGCAGAGAAAATAAATTAGAATTCAGGATAAGAAGTGGTGCTCATAATTATGAAGGATATTCAACAGGCAATAATTTGATTGTAATTGATGTAAGCAAAATGAAAAATATAGAGCTAGATGAAGAAAATAAAAAGGTTACAATAGAGGGGGGCGTAACAAATAGAGAAGCATATAAAATGTTATGTTCAAAAGGATATGCATTTCCAGGTGGAGGATGCCCAACTGTAGGAGTTGTAGGATTCACACTTGGTGGAGGATGGGGATATTCAAGTAGATTCCTAGGACTTGCTTGTGATAACTTAATTGAAGTGCAGTTTATAGATTATAAAGGTGATATAGTCATTGCAAATGCAAATGAAAATGAAGATTTATTTTGGGCAAGCAAAGGATGTGGCGGTGGAAATTTTGGAGTTGTAGTTTCTATGACATTTAAGCTTAAAGAAAAAGTTAAAAATGTAACTTTAATTGATCTTGAGTATTTTAATTTGGAAGTTAATAAACAAGTTACTGTAATAAAAACTTATGAAGATATGTTTAAAAACTTAGATAACAAGGTTAATTTTAAGATGGCAATTTATAATTCAGAGAAAAAAGGCAGAGGAATAAAAATAATTGGCTTATATTATGGTGAAAAGGACGAAGCAGAAAATATTTTAAAACCTCTTATAGATTTAGGATATGGTGAAACTTTAAATTTAACATATACAAGTATTTTTGAAGCAAATAGAATAATTCAAGATAGTCATCCAGATTATGAAAAATATAAATCAACAGGTAGATTTATCTATAAAGATTATTCAGAAGAGGAAATAAAAGAGATTGTTAAAATTTTAGATAATCCTGCAAATGGAGCTACTTATACAGCAATAACCTTCTATGGACTTGGTGGTGCAGTAAGTGATAAAAGTAAGGAAGATAGTGCCTTTTACTATAGAGATGCACAATTTATTATGGGGTTTCAAAGTGTATTTGAAGAAGATGAATATAAGAAGGAGAATAGGGAGTGGTTTTTAGAAAAATTTAAATATATAAAAGCTATAACAAAAGGATCATTTATAAATTTCCCATTGGCTGAACTTGATGATTATGGAGTTGAGTATTATGGTAATAATCTAAAAAGACTTAAAACAGTGAAATCAAAAGTTGATCCAGAAAATATATTTAATTTTCAACAGAGTATAGTATAAATATATAATTGATAAGAAAGTATAGGAAAAATTACAAAAAATTTAAACTAGATTTATAAGATGACACAAAGTATAATTAAATATACGTGTTATCTTATTATTTTTTAATTTTAGCACCAAAAAAACAAAAAAATATTGTATTATATAACAAAGGAGGTGAGATAATGGGAAATATAATGAAAATAAACATGTATGCAGAAACTAAAAAAAGGAAAAATAAAAAATTAAACTTAAAGTATGTAGAGCAAAATATTTTATTATATAATGATTGGTTAAAAAAGACCAACAGAGAGGATAAGATAGAGACTTATGAAGAGTTTTTGCAAGCAAAATAAGTGTGAATAAGAGGTAAATTAGGCAGTGATGTTTAATTTACCTTTTTTGTTGTATAAAGATTTATTCTAATAAATTGAAAGAGGACTTAGTTAATTTAGCAAATTAAATATTGAACTAAGCCCAGAATATAAATTCAAAAAGAATATA
>SVCF01000016.1:55654-61830 GCA_015058475.1 Clostridium butyricum
TATATATTCTAAAATTCTAAAAATATAAAAAAGTTTGAATTTAGATAATAATATTTATAAAACTAACACCAAGTTTAAAGCCAAAATAAATAATCACAATTCCACAAATACAATTAATATATTTTAAAGTTTGTTCATTAAAAGATTTTTTGAATAAGCTGACTAAATTGCCAAGGCAAAAGAACCAAGTAAATGATGCAAAGCATGCACCGAAGATAAAATATGTTGTCATGTCCTTTGGAAGAGTTGCATTAAGTCCTCCAAAAAGTAATGTGCCATCAAGAATGGCTTGAGGATTAGCCCATGTAACTAAAAAACATGATGATGCAATCTTTAAAAAACTTTTTTCAGTATTAATAGAAGTATCAATAGAAGGTTTGTTTTTTATTAATTTTATTCCAATTATAATTATTGTAATTGAACCAACTAGAAGTATTATTAACTTAATTAATGGAACTCTATCTATTATAAATCCTATTCCAAAGAAGCTTGCAAGACTTAGGGATATATCAAAAAAGATTGTAGTAAATATAACTAAATACATTTGAGATTTTTTGCTTGATATAGCACTATTTATTACATATAAATTCTGCATACCTATTGGTGCTAAATAAGCAAGTCCAATTGTAAATCCGCGAATAATTGTTTCTAACATAAAAAAATCCTTTCTAAAATATGAATTGAAAACAAGAATGAAATAATATAAGAATTTATTTAATAAGTTTTCAGTTAGTATTTTCTAAACAAATTTATTGTATAATATCATAGTTGTTATTTGAAAGCACCTTTATAGCATCTTTTATATGTGAATTTTTAACAAGTATATAATCTGTATCATATGTAGAAATAGCAAATATACTTATTTCTTCATGTGCTAATATAGTACTGATCTTAGATAGAATTCCAATCAATGAAAAGTCTAATGGACCTTCAATTTTAAGTGCCTTCCAGTCACTTTCACACTTTACATGAGCTGGTATACTATTTTGAGAGCATACAATAGATAACTCATCACATGTTTTGGTTATAGAGTAAAAATCGCTGTTTTTTACCCAATTAGGAATTGAATCATCTTTATTTAATCTGCATACACCAAAGTTCTCTTTTAATAATTTCATTGTTAATATTTTTTCTGACATAATTTAATTCATCCTTTCATCTATCAAGAATACTACCAACCATATATAAGCTGATAGCTACATTTAATACATATATTATCATTATATTTATTTAATGTATCCAACCAAAGTTTGATTTATTGACCAACCAAATATATAATATTGGTAAGTTATGCTAATGTATAAGTTCTAATTAACAAAACTCATTTAGTTATATTGTAAAATAGGAAACTAGTAATTTTTAATGTAGATAATTTATTAGAGCATATATAAAAAATAAAAGTGAGTGATTTAAAAATGAAGTTTATTAATGAAAATCTATCAAAAGAAATTAATATAATTGACTGGGCTCCAGATAAATCTTTGGATATACCAATATATAGGCAGATTGTTGAATATATAAAGGGCAAGATAGTAAATGGAGATTGGACACTTCATAGCAGACTGCCTTCTCAAAGGAAGCTTGCAGAACATTTTAAGGTAAATAGGAGTACTATTGTTATGGCTATGGATGAATTGTGTTCTTATGGAATTTTGCAAGGAAGTTCAGGTGGGGGTACAAGGGTTGCCAGCAATACATGGTCACTTCTTATGTCAAATAATACACCTGACTGGGGAGAATATATAGATTCTGGGATATTTAAAGCTAATCAGCCAATAATTCAAACAATAAATAAACTTGAATATAATAATGATTTTATACGTCTTGGTACAGGAGAATTATCTCCTAAGCTATTTCCAAATGACATAATGAAAAAAATATTTAGTGAATTACCAAATAAATTAACTTCATTAAATTATTTAGAACCTCTTGGATTATTTGAACTTAGAAAATTAATATCTGATAGATTAAAATTAAGAGGAATCAATGCATCTCCATCATGTATTCTTATAACATCAGGATCTTTACAAGCACTTCATTTATTATCTGTATGTATATTAAAAAAAGGATCTACAGTTTATACAGAAAATTTATCATATCTTCAGTCATTAAAAGTTTTTCAATCAGCAGGAATGAATCTTTTTGGTATTCCCATGGATAAAGAGGGAATAGAATATTTTAAAATGCCTATGACAAATAATAATTTACAATCATCTTTGTTATACACAATACCAACATTTCATAATCCTACAGGAAATGTAATGAGTGAAGAAAGACGTAAAAAATTATATGACTATTGTAATAAAAATAGGATTCCAATAATAGAAGATGATGCATATGGAGAACTATGGTTTGATAAAATTCCACCTAAACCATTAAAAGCTATGGATGAAAATGGAACAGTAATATATCTAGGGTCAATTTCTAAAAGTTTAGCTCCAGGACTTAGAATTGGCTGGCTTGTTGGACCAGAATCGGTTGTGCAAAGATTAGGTGATGTTAAAATGCAGATGGATTATGGGGCAAGCTCTATATCACAATATATTCTTGCAGAGTTTTTATCTAATGGAATATATGATGAATATTTAAGTTATATTAGAATTCAGCTTAAAAAACGTAGAGATTTAATGATTGAGATATTAGAAAAAGAATTTAAAGATATTGCTAAATGGAATGAGCCTGAAGGTAGTTTTTATATTTGGAGTACATTTAATAATAAAGTAAATACTGAAAAGCTATTTCAAAAAGCTTTAGAAAATAGAGTATTAATAAATCCTGGCAGTATATATGGATGCAATAATAAGCAATCTATTAGATTGTCATATTCATATGCAGATGAAGAAGATATAGAGAAAGGGTTATCTTTAGTAAGTAAACTAGTTAAAGGCTTAATTTAAAAATAAAATAGTTATTTAAAGTTGCTAGTTATAAGAGATGAAAAAATATAGTGTATAATGTTAGATTTAAATGGAACTGTATTAAAATTAGTATAAGCTAGTGGATTTTTTGAAGTTTTTTATATAAATAATAGGGAATAAATAACTATGTAAGTAAATTAAGGTTCTTAAGAGTAAATTAAGAAAATATTAATCTATTTGACAAATACCTGACATAAATTATATGTAAAATATATAGTGTAGAAAGGGTGTTTGATTATATGATGAATGAAAATGCAGAAATGGAAATAAGGAAAGACATTACAACAGAAGATAAAAATATATTAAATTTAGCCGTAGATGGAATAAATGGATGGGATTTTAACCCTGTTGCAGTTGTGACAAATAATCTTGATGAATATTATTTTATATGCAAAGTAAAAACAATAATTGAGAATTTGCAAATGAAAATGGCTAAAATATATATAAAAATACAAGAAAAAGGACCAAGATTATTAAGTATAGAGGAAATAGCTTACTAAGATTAATAATATAAAAATTATAGAAATAAAGTAACTACTTATTTTATTGATGGTTACTTTATTTTTTTATGAAATTATATTGTTAGAGAAATTATGAGCAAGATACCTATTGAGCATATAGCTTTTAAATAGTTATGGCTATACATTAAGTTAATAATAGCAAAAGAATAAAAAAACATAGAAAAAATTTCTAAAAAGTGTAGACAATTTACAAGGAAGAGAGTATTATATAAACATAAAATCAAAATGATATTAAGAGTGCTTATTTTTTTGTAAATACTTAATATCATTTTGAATATATTATTGGTTATGACTCAATAAATTACTTTCTGCAAAATATATAATTAAAGTTGTGGAAGGGATGTTCTTATATGAACACTTAACATCAAAAAGAAATTAAATATAAGTATGCGCATAGTTAACTTCAAAATGAAAAAAAGTATGGAGGTGATTAATAGTGTTTGAAATAAAAGAAATATTACAAATGAAAAAGCCGTATGAGTTATTTAAAAATAATTTAAAAGAAACAAAGCTTATTTATGTAGAATTAATGAAAAAATATCATCCGGATTTACACAATCAAGAAAGTGAATATATAGATATTTGCGCTAAAATAAATGCTTTATATAAAGAAGCAATTACAGATTTGGAAAATGGAATATGGATTGAACCAAACTTTATAAAATTATGTGGAAAAGATAAAAAGAGTTATAGTATGAAGTTTAAGGTTAGTCATGAATTTGAACTAGGAAAAATATATATTGGTAATAAAAGTGTAATGTATTTAGTAAATGAAGAAAATGAAGATTTAATAGAAAATGCTTTAGTAATCTTAAAAGAATTGAAGTATGAAGACGATAAGATGAAAAAAGAATTTGAAAAGTATATACCAAGAGTTATAGGAAAATTCGAAACAATAGATGGAAAAATAGGCATAGTTATAGAAAAGGATGAAAGTTTAATATGCTTAAAAGATGTTTTGAAATACTATAATGAAAAACTGGATGCAAAAAGTGCAACTTGGATATTAAGCAGTTTATATAATTTAGTTTGTTTCTTTTATTACAATGGAATTGCACACAATGGCATAACTATAAGCAATTATTTTATATCACCTGAAAATCATAATGGAGAACTCATTGGAGGATGGTGGTATTCAAAAAAGATAGGAGAAAGAATGCTTGGTGTAAGTAGTGAACTTTATGATGTTATGACAGATGAGATGAAAAGATCAAAAGAAAGCAGTGAACTTCTAGATTTAGAAGGAATAAGACTTATAGGAAGAACGCTTTTAGGAGATGCAAGTGGAATAGAGCTGGCTTTTGATAAGGAAATACCAAAACCATTATCATCATGGCTAAGGGGGATTTGTGTTAATAATCCATATGAGGAGTATGGAAAGTGGAATGAAATAATAATGAGTAGCTTTGGTGAAAGAAAATTTATTGAAATGAAAATAGATAGAGATAAATTATATGAAAATATAGGAGGAATTTAAAATGGGAACAGGAAGATGGTCAAGTACAGATTGGAGCAGATATGCAAAGAGTAATATTGATGGAAAAGCAAGTGTAAATGATATTTACAAATCTAGAAGCTTAGATAAAGATTTAGATCCAATGAAAATAGAATTTAGAGAAAGCTGTGATAGCAAAGATAATCCAAATTCAACACCAATAATTGTTGGACTTGATGTAACAGGTTCAATGGGATTCATTTTAGACAAGATGGCAAGAGAAGGTCTTAAAAATTTAGCAACTGAGATATATGATAGAAGACCAATTGAAGATCCGCATATTATGTTTATGGGAATTGGAGATGTAAAATATGATAGAGCTCCACTTCAAGTGACACAGTTTGAAGCGGATATCAGAATAGCAGAAGCTTTAACAAAGATATATTTAGAAAGAGGTGGCGGAGGAAATAACTGTGAAAGTTATACAATGCCTTGGTATTTTGCTGCAATGCATACTAAATGTGATAACTTTATAAAAAGACAAAAGAAAGGATATTTGTTTACTATAGGTGATGAGTGTCCACCAGAAAATATAAGTGCAGATGATGTGGAAAAAGTTTTTGGTTATAGACCACAGTTTGATATAATCTCAACGAAAGAATTATTTGATCTTGTATCTAGACAATATGAAATTTTTCACATTATAACTGAAGAAGGAAGCTATTGCAGAAGTTACAAAGATAAGGTAGTAAATAATTGGCGAAGAATTTTAGGACAAAGGGCATTAGTTTTAAGTGATCACAATAAATTATCAGAACTTATTGTTTCTACACTTCAAGTTATGAACGGTGAAGATAAAAATGAAGTGGTAAAGAGTTGGGATTCATCTACTGCATTAGTTATAAAAGATGCAATCAAAGATTTGGTTCCAGACAATAAAAAGAGAGGGTTTGGTTTTATAAGATTTTAGAATTTTAATATTGCATTATTATTTTAGACAAGATAAAATGCCCAGAATTTAAGTGAGAACCCAAATTTTATATTTGGCTGATGGAATTTACTCCTATGAACGGATGTGAATAGTGAGTTTCATTTAAAAAGTTAATAGTTGGAAATCATGATGATTAAAAGAATAAAAGCGACAGATTCTAAATGAAATAAATTTATTGCTTAAATATTTGAGGAATGATAAAATGCCCAGAATTTAAGAATTTAAGAATTTAAGAATTTAAGAATTTAAGAATTTAAGAATTTAAGAATTTACACCAATAAAAAGAGCAGCTATGCTGCAATGCGGAACTT
>SVCF01000017.1 GCA_015058475.1 Clostridium butyricum
CTCATTTTAACTGCATCTCCCTTTTTAAATTATTTTATTTCTTATAGTTTATTTATGATTTTACATAATTAATTATTTATAATTTTATATAAAGGGTAGCCTAAAAGTTGAAGTTCCAGTCTGAAGTTAAAGGCTCTCCCTATTAACTTGTATTTATTGTCCATAATATGCATTTGCGCCATGTTTTCTTAAATAATGCTTGTCCAATAAAGTTTGCTTTACTCTATCAATTCTAGTATTTAATGTCATAGTATTATAAGCCATTTGTGCTACTTTATCTAAAACAACTGCATTATATACTGCATTATCCGGATCTTTTCCCCATGCAAATGGTCCATGATTTTTTACAACGATAGCTGGTACTTCTAATGGATTTCTTTCTCCAATTGTTTCAACTATTACATTACCTGTTTCTTTTTCATATTCTCCATTTATTTCATCATCTGTTAAATCTCTTGTACATGGAATATCTCCATAAAAATAATCTGCATGTGTTGTTCCAAAAGCAGGTATCGATAATCCTGCTTGTGCAAAACTAGTTGCCCATTCTGAATGTGTATGAACCACTCCTCCAATACTTTTATATGTATTATACATAACTAGATGTGTTGGTGTATCTGTTGATGGCTTGTATTTTCCTTCAACTATATTTCCATCTAAATCAAGCACTACCATATCTTCTGCCTTCATAGTATCATAATCAACACCACTTGGCTTAATAACAACCAATCCTTTTTCTCTATCTATCCCACTGACATTACCCCATGTATAAATTACAAGACCTTTCCGTTGAAGTTCCATGTTTGCTTCATATACTTTTTTCTTTAATTCTTCTAACATTTCTCTTCTCTCCTTTTAATTTTATAAATTATTAGTAGCATTTTCTTCAAGATCTCTACTTGCTTGTTATCTTTTGTACGTACAAGTATCTATGAAAAATATGATAATATATATTTAATATTTTTATGATACATAACTAGGATTAGTTATGTATCATAATTTTAATTAAATTCTTCTGCATGATTCTCTTACTATCAATTCTGCATCATATATATATTGTGGCTTATCAATTCTGCCTTCTATCATATCAATAATACATTGTGCAGCTCTTTTTCCCATCTCTTTTTTTGGGTGTTTTATTGTAGTAAGCTTAATATCTGATGATACTGCTAAACTTGAATCATCAAAACTTACAATTGATAAATCCTTAGGTATCTCTATTCCTTCTTTTCTGCAGTTATCTATTACCCTCAATGCAACTTTGTCATTATAGCAAACTATTGCTGTAGGTGGAACTTCCATATTAAGCATTCTTTTAACAAATTGATCAATATACATATCTTGATTATCTGTTATATATTCCCCTACAATCTTCTTATTGAAGCTTAAATCATATTCATTAAGTGCCTTAATGTATCCTTTTCTACGTTTTTCCCCTTGCATATCATCAGCTTTAAATAAAGCTGCTATGTCTCTGTGTCCAAGTTCTAATAAATAATTTGTTAATTTATATGCTGCTTGTTCATCATCGACAATTATGTATGCTGAATTTTCTTCATCACAATTTGCATTTATAGCTATATATTTAGTACCTTTCTTTTCTAGCTTAATTATGCTTTCATGATGGAGATTATTTATTGAACTTTGAGCTGGTTCAACAATAAGACCTGAAATATCTTGATTTATTATACTTTCAAAGCAAAGCTTTTCTACTTCAATATCATTATTACTACTAAAAAGTAATAAATTATATCCTTTTTTCCTTAGTTCTTCTTCTATTCCTGATATTATTCTCGGAAATATATAGTCAGAAATATAGGTTGTAAGTACTGCAACATTTTTTTTATGCTCTGTATTCTTCTTATTAGAAAAAAAACTTCCTTTACCTCTTTCCTTATAAATCCATCCTTCTTGAACTAAGTAATTAAGTGCCTGCCTAACTGTATGTCTGCTTACATTAAACAAATTTGCTATTTCATTTTCTGATGGTAATTGTTCTCCTGCTGAAACTTTATTATCTTTTACAAGATTAATATAATACCTTTCAATGATCTCATGCTTTGTTTCAGCTTCTTTCATTGTTCTCAACTACTTCCATAAAATAAAATTCTACAATACAATTACAACAATACTTTAATGATTTTATATCATTGTATTTCAAGTTGTATGCACTAGATATTTTGATTATATACCCCAGTTTAAATTTTATCAATACCTTTTTGTAAATTCTTATCTATGTTATTACACTATATATATAGAAAAATTATGGCACCAAATATAGTATTTTTACTTGTTTATTGTCATTTTAAATAATATTATCTAATAAAACATTCTAATCAAAATAATACTCACCTAAATTTATTAGAATTATTTTAATAATTTTCATTTTTTACTTGTACGCACAATATTTTTGTATTATAATAAGCTTGTACTTACAAATGTGATAACAAATGAATACTGTAAATGTATTCTTACTAAAATATTATTTATTCTATAAATTAAATCTAGGAGGAATGTTAAATGTTAAAAGTAAAAGATTACGAATTTTGGTTTGTTACAGGTAGCCAACCACTTTATGGTCCAGAAGTAATTGATCAGGTAAAAGAAAATTCTGAAAAAGTAGTTGAAGGCTTAAATAAAGCTGGTTTACCTTATAAGATAGTTTTTAAAACAGTTACTACTGATTCAAATTCAGTAAGAAAAGTTTGTAATGAAGCTAATGCTGATGAAAATTGTGCTGGTATAATTACTTGGATGCATACTTTTTCACCTGCCAAAAATTGGATTCATGGTTTATCGGAATTAAGAAAACCAATGCTTCATCTTCACACTCAATATAATAGAGAAATCCCTTGGGATACTATAGACATGGATTTCATGAACTTAAATCAAGCAGCTCATGGAGATAGAGAATTTGGACATATTTGTGCAAGATTACACATGCCAAGAAAAATTGTTGTTGGATATTGGCAAGATGCTGATGTTGCTGAAAAGATAGCAAAATGGATGGCTCCAGCTATTGCATTTGTTGAAGGAACTAATATAAAAGTTGCTCGTTTTGGAGATAATATGAGAAATGTTGCTGTTACTGACGGTGATAAGATTGAAGCTCAAATAAAATTTGGATGGACTGTTGATTATTACTCAGTTGGTGACTTAGTTGAATATATAAATAAAGTTACAGATACTCAAATTGATGAACTTATGGAAGAATATAAAAAATTATATAATATAGACCCTTCTGCTGATATAGAGTCAATTCGTGAACAAGCAAAAATAGAAGTTGGTATGAGAACATTCTTAGACGAAAGAGGTTATAACTGCTTTGTAACAAACTTCCAAGCACTTAATGGCATGAAGCAACTTCCTGGTCTTGCAGCACAACATCTAATGGCTGAAGGATATGGATTTGGAGCTGAAGGAGACTGGAAAACTGCTGCACTTGTTAGAGCTATGAAAATTATGGCTGATGGAAAAGGTACAGGCTTAATGGAAGATTATACTTATAATTTAGCCAAAGATGATGAAACAATTTTAGGCGCTCATATGCTTGAAATATGTCCTACATTAGCTGATGAAAACTGCAAACCTACAATAGAAGTTCATCCACTTGGAATTGGTGATAAAGAGCCACCTGCTCGTTTAGTGTTTAAGGGTGGAAAAGGACATGCTGTTGCTGCTTCATTAATTGATATAGGAAATAGATTTAGATTAATAGTTAATAGTGTAGATGCTGTTGAGGTTCCACATGATATGCCTAATTTACCAGTAGCAAGCGTTCTTTGGAAACCACAACCTTCATTAAAAGTTGGTGCTGAAGCTTGGATTCTTGCTGGTGGTGCTCACCATACAAGTTTCTCATTCGTTGTTGATGAACAACAATTAATGGACTGGGCTGAAATGGTTGGAATTGAATATATAGCTATTGATAATGATACTAAAATTCCAGAATTTAAGAATACATTAAAATTTGGTGAAATAGCTTGGAAATAATCTAATTAAAATTATTGTTTACTCTCATAACCCTTACTATAGATTTTAAATAGATGTATAGATTATAGAAACAGTTTCCCCTTCATAATTGTTTAAATCATATATTCTTATACATCTATTTATTAAAATTTTATTTACATTCATAATCCCTATTATATATAACCTAATCCATAATATTTTTAGATTAGGTTATTTTTCACTTGTGTAAGAACATATATTCGTATATAATATTATTATATACGAATATATGTTCTTATTTTAATTATAAGGAAGTGTTTATATTTATGGATTTAATGGAGAAACTAAAAATTTTATCAAATGCAGCCAAATATGATGTTTCATGTTCCTCTTCCGGTTCAAAGCGTAAAAACTCACCTTCAGGGTTAGGTAATGCTGCTGAATGTGGTATCTGCCATAGCTTTGCTTCTGATGGAAGGTGCATTTCACTACTTAAAATTCTATTCTCTAATGATTGTATATTTGACTGCAAATATTGTATTAACGGGTCATCAAAAGATTTTACCAGAGTTAGCTTCACTCCTGATGAGGTCTGCGACCTTACAATAAATTTCTATAAACGTAATTATATTGAAGGATTGTTTTTAAGTTCTGCCATTATAAAAAATTCTAATTATACAATGGAGCTTCTACTTAAGACAGTAAAAAAATTACGCATGCAGGAAAACTTTAATGGATATATTCATTTGAAAGCTATTCCTGGAGCTGATCAAAAACTAATTGAAGAAGCTGGAACATATGTTGATAGAATGAGTGTCAACATTGAGCTGCCTTCTAATGATAGTTTAAAACTATTAGCTCCACAGAAAAGTAAAGAAAAGATCCTAACACCAATGAATATAATTAAAAATAATATAATCCAATATAAAGAGCTTAAAAAAAATATACGAAATACACCGTTATTTGTTCCTGGTGGTCAAAGCACTCAGCTTATTGTTGGTGCTACCCCTGAAAGTGATTCAAAAATAATAAAACTATCAGAATCTCTTTATAATAATTTTAACTTAAAGAGAGTTTACTATTCCGCTTATGTACCAGTTATTAAGAATAATAAATTTTTACCTGATATTACACATCCTCCAATGTTACGTGAACATAGACTCTATCAAGCTGATTGGCTTCTTAGATTTTATGGATTTAAAGCTGATGAGTTATTAAAAAAAGATGAAAATTTTGATTTAAACTTTGACCCAAAGACTGGGTGGGCTTTATCTAACTTAAATGAATTTCCTGTTGAAATAAATAAAGCTCCTTATGAGACTTTGCTAAGAGTTCCTGGTATAGGTGTAACTTCTGCCTTAAAAATATTAAAAATAAGACGTGTTCATAAATTAACTTTTGATGATTTAAAAAAGATTAGAATTGTTTTAAAAAGAGCAAAATACTTTATTACTTGTAATGGTAAATACTATTCGCCTGTTATTTTTGATGACAGAATAATAAAATCAAACATACTTAATGAAAATTCTATATCCAAAAAATCACCACTTAAAAATCAAATATCATTTTTTGATAATTATGAAACAAAAGCAGACTCATCATCTAACATTTTACTTCCAAAACAAAATTTATTATTACTAGATGATAAAGTTTCTTCTATTCATGGTCAATTCTAATCTCTATATTTATAAGTTATATAAAATGAATTAAGAGATTAAATATAATTTTAGATATTAAACACTAGAAATATAAGGAGTGATGCTATGATATTAATTTATGATAGTACTTTTGAAGGTCTATTGACATGTATATATGAAGGTTTTTATATGCGTAATACTGCTATAACTAACATCTATAGCAATACAACTAATTTTATACCTTCTCTTTTTGATAATATAGTAAATATAAATACTGATATGCTAAAGTTTAAAAAAGTTAAAAGTGCAATTGTAAATAAAATTGATTCACTATGCTTAAAAAAAATTTATATTGTATACTCAAGTAATTATGAAAATAAAGACTATATTATTTATAAATATTTAAAAACTGCCTTTAATATTGGACCTGATGTTCATCTCTTCTTAAATCTTGATGAAGTCCGCATTATTGATGTTATAAACAAACGTGTAAATTTAGAAATTCATAGATTAAGAGGCTTCATACGCTTTAATTATATAGACAATAAATTTTTATATTCCTCTATATCTCCTGATAATGATATTTTAGAATTTTTAGGTGATTATTTTAAAGAACGTTTTACTAATGAATATTGGATCATTAATGACACTTCTCGTAACAAAGCTATTATATACGATAAATGTAACTATGAATTAGTTGAATTTTCTTCTTTAGACTCTCAGAAGTTATCTTTATATAAAGATAATTATCAAAATTTATGGAAGGCTTATTTTAAATCCACTGCTATTGAAGAGCGCAGAAACTTAAAATTGCAATTGCGAATGATGCCAAAAAGATATTGGAAAAATATATTAGAAACATAACTTATTATTTAATTTATTTTTATTATATTAAACACTATATATTTGTTCCTTTTTATAATATATTTTTAAAGCAAAAAAATCCCCATTTCTGAGGATTTTTTTAATAATAACAAAATAAATTATTTTAATATCTTATCTAGATTATTTTCAAGTACACAATAAATTGCTTTTGCAACACCTAAATTATCATTTGAATCTGTTACATATTTAGCTATTTCTTTAACTTCTGGGATTGCATTCTTCATAGCAACACTTTCCTCAAATCTTTCAAACATTGAGTAATCATTAAAGCTATCTCCAAGAATCATTACTTCTTTTTTATCTAATCCCATTTTCTTTGCTACTTTTTCTAATATTATGCCCTTTTGTGCATTTTTATCTGTTATTTCTATGTTGTCCCTAAATGAAGATGATACTGCTAGACCTTCAATTCTTCCCATTTTTCTTTTAACTGTATCTATTAGCTCAATATCCTTATGAAAAGCTACAAATTTTCTTACCTCTATTCCTTGCCCAAAAAATCCCTCTATATCTGTTATATATTTAAGATTAACAAAAAACGGTTCTTTTTTTGCCATTTCTTTTGCTTCTTCTATTGTAATGTCTGGATTAAAAGTTAATGTTCTATATGTTGCTTCTTGAAGTGCATCTTCTTCTGAAGATGTTGTATAAACACCTTTATCAGTAAAAATACGTGCTGTAAGTTTATTTTCTTCTAAAATATACATTATATCTTTTGCTGTTACATCATCTATATTTATTACATCTAAAATTTTTCCATCTTCATCTCTATATTCAGCTCCATTTGAAAGCACACATTGACATCTTATATTATGCTTATCTAAAACACATTTAACACTATCATATTCTCTTCCTGTCGATATAGCAAAAATTATTCCAGCTTTTTCAGCTTCTTTTATAGCTTCAACTGTTTCTACATCAATATCATGTTCATCATTTAATAAAGTTCCATCCATATCCGATGCTATAAGTTTTATCATTAGAATTCACTCCCTTTGAATTTATTTCGATACTATCTATTATATTATCATATATTAGCAAATAAATTATGAATTAAAGTTGAAAATTTTAAAGTTTTTTGTTTAATTTGTATGATTATTTACACAAAAATAGTGCTAATAAAATTAATTATCAACACTACTTTTAATATTATATAAACTAATTATTTTTTAATTGTTGTACAATATCTTTAGGAATAATAAATTCCACAGTTCCCATATAACCTGGAGCAACCTCATATTCATTAAAGCAAATCACAAGTTCATTATCAGAGTTAATATAGAAGTCTTGATTTTCATTTATCTTTTTAAAATCATATTCATTTAACTCTTTTTCACTATCTATAAAATATATTTTTCCTTCATCATTTTTCATTTGCTGTCTCATCTGATCCTTTATATTTTTACTAATTACATCTACATATGAGCTATCTTTAAACATTAAAGGTAAGGTTAAAACTATCTGTTTTTCTTTATCTATAACATAATGCTTTTTAGTTTCATATCCTGATGCTTGTACTTCTATTTTACTACTTTCTATAGATAAAATACTGTCAGTTTCACTCTTTATTTTATAGTCTACTCCTACATATTTATATCCCTCAGCTATATCTGGTATTTCTTTAATTAAATTTTCATAAATTTCTTTACCCTCTGCCATAAATTTTTCATTCAAATCATTTTGTAATTTCTTATTTTCTAGCCCTTCTATTTTTCCAACATTTATACTTGCTTCAACATTATCATCTTTAATAGTATAATTTTTTATTACTACTAGCTTAATTATTTTACCTACAACTGGTACATCTTCTAATACTCCTGCCAAAGCTGGACTTATATTTAAAGCTCCAACTAAAATAGTAATGCTTGCTGCTAATCCAATAAGACCTTTTTTCATATTCCCTCCCTTATTTCTCTTTTTTCTACTATCCTTTATAGTTTCATAAACCATATTTTCTAACCTATCAGGTATATTTATGTTTATATACTTATTTTTCAAATCATCCATTTTCTTATCATTCATCAAAATTATCCCCTTTCATTTCAACTTTTAATTTTTTTAAAGCTGCATACAAACGACTTTTCACTGTATTTACATTTTCGCCCAACATTTCAGCTATTTCTTCTATTTTAAAATCTTCAAAATACCTTAATATTATTATAGTTTTATATTTTGTTGGTATTTTATTAAGAGCATTATCTAAATCTATATCCTTATACTCATCACATTCTGATTCCTCCATCATAGCTTCTATGTATATATATTTCTTATTTTTTCTAATAAAATCTATACTTGTTCTTATTAGAATTTTATAAAACCATGATTTAATTTTGTTATCTTCTTTTAATGAATCTATTGAATTCAGTGCTTTATATATGGATTCCTGAACAATATCTAATGCATCCTCTTCATTTTGGGTGTAAGAATATGCTACCTTATAAAAAGCATTTCTGTTTTCTATAATATAACTTTCTATTTTCTTTTCTTTAAATATTCCTCTCATAATATTTTCCTTTCTAAATATTGAAAAGTACTTTTCTTTATACTATATAGACGTACTATCTATCCAAAAAAGTTTTAAAATATTATATTTATTTTTAACATTTTATTTTTTTAATAATCCATCTAATATTTCAAACCAAATTTATGATATAATTATTTTTATGTCATAATAATTGCTATTTTTATAAAACTCAATTATCTTAAGGAGAATAAAAATGTCTATTGAAAATGTAAAAGATTATTTAAAAAGATTTAATAGGGATAAGGATGTATTAGAATTTGAAGTTTCTAGCGCAACTGTTGAATTAGCTGCTGCTGCTTTATCTACTGAACCAGCTAGAATCGCAAAAACTCTGTCTTTTAAAGATGAGGACGGCTGTATATTAATTGTTACAGCTGGTGATGGTAAGATAAATAATTCAAAATTTAAAAAAGTATTTGGTTTTAAAGCAAAAATGCTTTCTTTGGAAGATGTTTCTACATATACAGGACATGAAATCGGTGGAGTTTGCCCCTTTGCTAATCCATCTAATGTCAAGGTTTATACTGATATCTCTTTAAAAAGATTTCAAACAATATATCCTGCTTGTGGAAGTTCTAATTCTGCTATTAAGTTAACTTGTGATGAACTATTTGAATACTCTAACAGTATTGATTGGATTGATGTTTGTACTGGATGGGAAGAATAAAAATAAAATTGGTATCATTGATGATAAATTACTTAAAACTTATCATTGTGACACCAATTTTATTTTAGTTAATATTATATAATTTTATTTTTGAATAATTATATTTTTCTATTGAATAGTCAAAAGCCTTTCCGTTACTTAAATATACTATGTTCTCTAATTTCAAACTCGGATCATCCTTATTTAAATTTAATAAGGTAGCATCTTCTTCTGTAAGCTTTTCACAACTTATTACTCTGTTTGCAAAACCAATATTTAATTTCAAATCTTCAGTAATATATTTAAAAATTGATCCTAAGCATATTTCTTTATTTAAATAAACCACAATATCTTTATTATAATATGATTCCTCTATTTCTATAGGCTCTCCATCTAAATATCTAATACGTTTTACATAATAAATTTTCGTTGTTGGTAAGCAGTTAAATTTTTCTATTAATTCTTCATTAGGCTCTATTATTGATAATTCTATGACTTGACTTGTTACTTTTTCACTAGAAAAATTTTTAGTTAATCCAGTCATATTCATAACATTTACATATCCATTATTAAAGAATTCTCTTAAAAATACTCCACTTCCTTGAACTCTATAGACATATCCATTAGTTACTAATACATCTATCGCTTTTCTTATAGTATTTTTACTAACTTGAAATGTCTTCATTAATTCTTCTTCTGTTGGTAATTTCTTATCTGAATTATATTTTCTTTCTATAATTTCTTTTTCTAATGTCTTAGCAACAAATTCATACTTAGGTTGCATCACTATCCCTCTTCCATACGTAAATATATAATATATTTTATATTATATAACATTTATGTACAGTTATCATCATATTAATGTTTGAATTTCTTAATCATTTCATCTAAAACAACTGATTGTGTTGTCAATTCTTCACTTGATGCTGCACTTTGTTCTGCAACTGCAGCTGTTTTTTGAATTAAATCTACAATCTGTACTATTCCTCCATTAATATTCTCAATTACTTTTGCCTGATCATTTGATGCTTCTGCTATACCAGTAACTAAATTTATAGTTACATCTGCATCATCAACAGCTTTAGTTAATGTATTAGCAGTATTTATAGCTAATTCTTTTCCATTTGTTATTGCCAGTATAGAATCATTAATAATTTTACTTGTCCTATTCGCTGCATTTGCACTTTGATCTGCGAGTTTTCTAACTTCATCTGCTACTATAGCAAAACTCTTTCCTGCCTCTCCTGCCCTCGCTGCTTCTATTGCTGCATTTAGTGCGAGTAAATTAGTCTCTTCTGCAATTTCATCAATTGATCTCATTATATTTATTATATTTTTTGATGAACTCTCAATTTCATTCATAGCAATCAGAACCTTATCCATTTCTTCATTACTCTTTTCTATATTTTTAACTAAAGTGTTAGTAATATTATTAGCATGTGATGCATCTTCTGCATTCTGATGTACTTGTATATTTATTTCTTCCATAGAAAGCGACAATTCTTTAACTACTGCAGTTTGTTCAAAACTTCCTTTAGATAACAATTCCGATATCTCTGAGACCTGCTTAGAGTTTCCTTTAATCTCAATTGTTGATTGCCTAAATTCTGAAAACACTTCTCCTAAAGATTTTAAAATATTCTCCAATGAATTTTTTATTTCAATAAAATCACCTTTATATTCTTCTTCTATTTTGCACTCTAATTTTCCATCTGAAATATTACCCAATACTTTTGATATTTCATTTATATAACCTTTAAGTGTAGTAATCATGCATGAAAAAGAAGTTGCTAATTCCCCAATTTCATCATTTGAATCTATTTTTATTTCTACATCTAAATTACCTTGTGATATTTGTTTAGCTATACTATTCATCTTTTCTATTGGATCACCTATTATATTTGAAATATGCTTAGATAATTTTAGAGCAAACATTACTGATACTACTATTGATATTAAAATAACTGCCATAAACATACTTCTTAATATCTTCAATTTACTTATTAATGCATTGCATTTATTTATTTTTATATCTAATAATTCAGAGATATCTACTGCAAGCAAATCCATAGCTACATTTCCCTGAGATCTTAGCATTTCTGCAGCTTGTTTATTCTTTTTTTCTAAACCCAATTCTATAATTCTTTGTTTAACTTTTTCATATTCTTCAATATCACTTTTCACATTATTAAATATATTCTTTTCATCAACTTCTTCATTCGTATTATCTATCACTGCTAATAATTGGGTAATTTCATCTGTACACTCCTGTATTTCTTCTTGCATTACTACTATTCTCTTTTGATCTATTGAATCTTGATTTCCTAAAATTATTATTTCCTTGATCATAGAATATGAATGCTCTACCTTTATTCCTAGCTTTCCAATTTCGCCTTGAGAGAATCCATAATTGTTTATTGCATATTGATAGTCATCACTTATTTTTTGTAAAAATATAATGCTTAAACAGGATATTAGAGTTCCTATAATCACAATTATCATAAAAGATTTTATTAGTTTCTTCTTTATTGGCAAATCCTTAATACTCATATTTAAGTTTTTCTTCATGAGCTTCTCCCCCTAGTTATTGAAATTAAATAGTCATTCTTACATTCATATTCTATGAATATTAAACTCAATAACTTTAGTTTAATATTAATGTTATAATGTGAACCTTACCTTTGCTAAATGAACTTATTTTTTCTCTTTCGATTAGAAATTTATTTTCAAATTCATATTTTTTATTATCAACATAAATCTCTTTAAGCAAATCCAAACATTCTTCCTAGGCCTGTTTTAAGCTCATTAAAATTAGTATTTAATTTATATCCCGAAACAGATTCATCAATTAATGAAAATCTTCCCTTATGATCTATAAACTTATATTTATTAATAAAAATCACCTTTTTAATATTAATCTATCCTTCTGCAGGATTCCCTTTCAATCAACTCAACTGGAATCACTTTATTAATTTTTAATTTTTCTTTTTTATTAATCTGCTCTATTAATATATCAACAGCCGCCTTGCCTATATCTTCACAATTTTGCCTTATTGTAGTCAGTTTTGGTGTTACATATCTAGCTATCTCTATATTATCAAAACCTACTATTGAAATATCCTTAGGTACACTAAGACCTGCATCTTTTATAGCATCAATAGCACCTATTGCTAACTTATCTCCTGAAGCAAATACTGCTGTGGGTCTTTCTTCATGCTCTAATAATTTTTTCATTGCATCATATCCGCCACTAACATCAAAATTCACACCATCCACAATATATCCATCTGGTATTTCTAAATTTAACTTTTTCATTATTTCTATATATGTCTTTTTTCTTATGCTGCTAGGCCAGTTATCTGATTTATCAACACCTTCTATGTGTGCTATCTTTCTATGTCCTAAATTATATAAATAATTTAACGCTAAAGTACATCCTTGTACATTATCAGACGTTACTGTTGATGTATTTTTATTAAACATATCTATTACAACAATAGGAAAATCACTTTCTATTAATTCAAGAGTTTCTTTATCATTAGGATCTGTACAAATTATAGCAATTCCATCAACACATCTATATTTGAAATATTCTAAAAAAGTATCATTTTTTAGTCTATCATTCTTAGACCCAAATAATAATGAATATCCATATTTATCAGATTGTTTTTTAAACGCTTCTATTACACCAGAAAAGAAAGGATGATTAAGTCCAACTCCTAAATTTTCAAAGTATACAATCCCCAATGTCCATGTTTTTTTTGTTGATAAAAATTGAGCTTGAGAATTTGGAAAAAAGTTTTCTTCATTAAGAATTTTTTTTATTTTAGCTCTAGTTTTATCACTCACATCTGGATAATTGTTTATTACTTTTGATACTGTTGTTGGTGAAACTCCTGCTATCTTTGCAATTTCATATATTGTACTCACAATATTTCATCCTCTCTTTTCTAAGTCGCATGTTAGTTTTAATTATACATAATTTATCAAAAAAGCACTATATAACTCTTATTAACTATTTATTTTGAATAAATGTATATATAGAATGTGCTTTTAATTCTACTATATACATTTCATTATCTATACTCATTTCAACTATTTTATTTTCGTCATTTTCATTCATAACTACTACGCACAAAGTATTATCTTCATTAATACAACTTAATGCACATATTTTTTCTCCAGTAACGCTACTTTCAACTCTTATTGCATTAGGTTTTATGAATTTACTAAAATGTGCTATATAGTAAAATGAACTATTATAATTAATTTTTTTCTCTTTTGTATTTATTATTACTGGTGCATCGCATAGATTTCCAACATGATTTGGACCACCTGTTTCATCAAGTGCTATATTCCAATCTATCCATGCTTCTATATAATTGTTTAAATCTCCAATTATATTTCTTCCATATCTTTCACCAGTATCCCATGATCCTAAATGTACTCCACCTTCTTGACATCCTTCTGTAAAAATTATATGTTTGTCAGGAAATTCATCATGAATTTTAGATGTATTTGAGAATTCTTCTGACATATACCAGTGTATTCCTGTACCATATATATATTGGGATGCCTCTTTATCCTCAAGTACAACTTTTACTCTTTCATAAGCAATATCTCTGTTGTGATCCCATATTATTATTTTTTTATCTTGTAATCCATTTTTATGGAATGTGGGTCCTAAGTAGTTCTTTACAAAATCTCGTTCTTCTTCAGCAGTATATTCACATGAATCCCAAATTTGCTTTGCTGCTGGTTCATTTTGAACTGTTACTGCCCAAATATCTATATTTTTTTCTTTCATCTTTTCTATATACTTTATATAATAATTTGCCCATAATTGCATACATTCAGTCTTAAGTTTTCCACCATTATTCATCTCACAATTTGTTTTCATATATGCTGGTGGACTCCATGGACTTGCTAAAATATTTAAATTATCATTAGTAATACTTTTTACTTCTCTAACTAATGGTAACACATACTTTTCATCCCTCTCTAAAGAAAAAGAACTCAATGTAATGTCATTTTCATCTACATAAGTATAATTTCCTAATGAAAAATCACTACTATTTATATGAACTCTTGCAAATGTATATCCCATTCCACTCTCTGCATTATAATAAGAATTTAAAACTTCTTTTTTAGCTTCTTCATCTAATTTTGAAAGAGCATAGGCACTTGACTCTGTAAGCGCTCCTCCAAATCCAAGTATTTTCTGATATTTCTTTTCAGTGTTAATTTTAATACTATTCTCAGGATTTTCTATATCTTTTTTAATAATTTCTTTCATATTATATTTTTTTATTTTTTCTTGACTGCCTTTATACGTCAAATACACATCATATTGTTCCATACTTATTTCCCACCTTTATAAAATTGTAACTCTTATTTCTTTTATTTCTCTTCTTCTAATTTTTTCAGCATATTCCCCACATACTTCATCTCCAACAATTACTGTCACATTATCATCTAAATCAATTATTTGAAATTCTTTTATACTTCCTTTGTTCTTTCCAAATGTATTTTTATTATTGGTATTAACGTAAATAAGTTTTATGCTTCCAAGTAATGTTGTAGTAAGAATATTATCTTTAAAGAAATCTTTTATCAAAATTGGATTTAGTTTGAATTTTAATATTTCTTCTTCATAATTAAACAAGTTTCTTCCTACCATCATTATTTTCCATATATTAAGCATTTCTACTGTTGTACCACTTAATCTTGCAACAAAACCTCTACCATGATTTTTTAAATCTGGATTGCTACTACTTGCTATAAAAGACGAATTTTCTAATATACTTCGTCCATATACTTCTGGATCCATAAATGGTGGTATTACATTTTTTATATCTTCAAAAAACTCTTCATATAAACCATTTTTTATTAATTCCAATATATATTTGAATTCCATATGCATAAATATTGATTCTCTTTCAAGCCATCCTGCTGTAAATGTTCTTGCTCTACCAATTTCAAATGAAACATCTTCTAAAGATTCTGAGGTCTTGTACATTTTTAGTTTTTTATCATAAACATCGCTATTTTTTATTGTTTTATAAAGTTCTAATTTTTCTTCATCTTCTAAATCGGTTTTTAAGTATCTAGTTACACCTTCTAAAAACATTGGTAAAAAGTTAACTTTGAACTTAATAGGTTTTATTTCTTTTTTATCATTTACTTCATATTCTGTTACTTCATATTCCATGAATGTTGGTATCTTACCATCACTCATTCTTTTTATTTTTTCAATTCCTAAATCAATTTTACAAATCATTCTTTCAACTAAATCATCTATTTCATATTTATTAATTGATTTATTTTTTCCACTAACTGTATACATTGTTTTCTCTCTATAATTCTCTCTTATAGTTGATACTTTATCCCAATAATTGAACTGATCTAAATCATTCTTTAAATTTGCAATTAATAGCTTATTCACATCATTAATTGCATAGAAAAATTCAACTGGCAACTCTAATTCTTCATCTATAACATCTAAATTTTCTTTTATAAATAATAATAATCTTTTTAACTCTGCTGTCTCTGCAAAACTAGATCCTAGTAATCCTGGAAGCCCATTCATAGCATCATTCCAACCAGGTTTTCCTGCTTCCATTTCAATACCAAATCCCATGTTATCTAACGTCATAAATTTTATTCCAGCTAGCATTAATAGTTTTGTATAAAGGTTAACTTTATATAAGTTTCCATCCTCATCATAAACCCATTTCTTTGTAGGTTCTTTTTTTCCTAAACATACATATTGTCTTACTTTATCATTATCTAATTCATATTTTTCTTTTCTTGCGAGTACATATTCTGGTGAATTATAAAATTTATATTCTTTGTCATCAATTAAAAGATCTTTTATTTTATCTGGATATATATTTAAATATTCCTCAATTAAATCTAAATTATATGTCCAGTGATCAATCCAAAAACCTTCTCCAAAATCTGCTTCTGTTTCTTCTTTAGCAATCTTTATTATTTTTTCTAATAAAGATTCTCTTTCCTCATGTTTCAAACCATTAATTTTTGTTAGTTCCGAATATAATTCTCCAACACTAAATTTATCTTCTATTATTATTTCTAAATTGCAGTTGTATTTACTTATGATTTCTAATACTTCTTGCTTATTTTCGTCTTCTATATAGAATTTTTTTCCCTTAATAACCAAAGGATTGTATCCATCTAGTTGTATTAATTCGTTAAAAATCTTTATATTTTCTCTTTCTGTAAATGGATGAATATCTATATCCATTCTTCTATTTTGATTTACATCCCTAAAATTTCCGTTCCCTTGGGAATAGTAATTGGGTTCTATACTAAAGAAATTATAGTCTCTTTCTAAATCTCCATGTTTTCTTGAATATACATAATAAACTTTATCTCCTATTTCTAAAGGATATCCTCCTCTTAATACATTATCTATATAACATTGCTTTATATATTCATCAAAAAGTGGATAAGCGCTCACCGTATTTACATGTTTACTAATGCCATCAATAATTTCATTATTTTCAGTAGTTTTATTTTCAAAATAATTTATATCTATTAATTTATTTTGTGATTCATTTAGTTCATTAATTGAATTCATATATCCAATATAACTATATATTTCTATACCTTCATTAGCTTTTAATAATTTGCTAGAACCAGTAAATGCACATGGAACTTTATTATAACTAATATTTTTTTCTCGTATCTTATCAACACTCTTTTTGTAAAATTCTATTGGTTCTTTTAATGAGGTATCATATCCAAATATATCTTCTGGATCTACTATAATATCTAATGGCTTTTCTTCTTTATCAAAAGCTAAATAGAAGTATCCATTATTTATTTCATCCATTTTTGTCGAATCACCTGTTGATGATCTTACTTTGTATATTGCAGTCTTATTTTCATTAATTTCGCCTTGCATCCAGCTTCTTAATGTATTTCCTATTTCCTTATATTCTATATTCTTTGAACCATATGGTAATACTGATGTTAAACCGTCCAAAACTTCAACTTTAATAGTTGCATTTGACTCATTTACTATTTCTACTTTTCTTCCTAATGCCGAGAACTTTTCATTCGGTATAGTAAAATATGTCACTGTTGTTTTTATATTAAGTTTTCTATTCATTTCAATCAATTTTAATTCATTATTTTTAATCTTTAACGTTCTACTTATATTATTCTCTCTATCAACTGAAAAAGGCTCAATTATCTTTTCATTTTTATCTGTCTCAATTTTTATAAATGTTCTGAATCCATTTATATAAACCATTTTATAGGCTTCATTTGCTGGAAAAAACTCCATTATACAATTATCCTTATCTCTTATACCAATGCTGCTTATAGCTTGCCCCCTATTAACATAAAATGACCACATAGGTATTCCTTTTACGCCAGCTATACCTGCTAGAAAACTAGAAAAAGAATGTTTTTTATCATAATCTTCTATTGTATAAAATCCTAATTCATCTATATAATCAACTTTTATTGCATTTTTTGTATTCATAAAACACCTCTTACTTTTATTAATTTCAATAAATATTCTATTTTTTAGGACTACATATTAAAATACTTTTAATAGAGTCCTAAACTAAAGCTTATTCTTTTACTCCACCTGCTGATATGCTGCTAATTATATATTTTGAGAAGAAGCAAAATGCTATCATTACTGGCAATACTGAAACTGCTACTGATACATAGGTTGCTCCCATGTTTGCAGTTATATCCTTTGATGCACTTAATGATCCCATCATTACTGGTAAAGTAAATTTTTTAGGAGAAATAATCAACACTAATGGCATTAAGTAATTATTCCATGCTCCTATAAATGTTCCAATTGACATTGTAGCAATACCAGGCATCATTATTGGTATTCCAATTCTATGGAATGTTGCCAGCTCACTTGCTCCATCCATTCTCGCAGCTTCAATAATTGATAATGGTAATACTGAAACTAAATATTGTCGTAAAAAGAATACAATAAATGGACTTGCTATTGCTGGTATTATTAATGGTATATAACTATCCATTAATCCTAATCCATTAACTAAATCATAAAATCCTAATAATCCAAGTTGTGATGGAACCATCATAAGCACAAGTATTGTTGTAAATAGTAGATTTCTTCCTTTAAATTTATAAATAGCTAACCCATATGCTGTTAAAGCTGAAAAATATCCACTTAAAACAGTTACACATACTGATATAAATAGACTGTTTCCAAGACCTCTAAATATATTGAAATAATCACTCATTATTTTCCAATTACTTTGTAGTGAACTTCCTGGAATTAATGAAAATGAACTTATTATTTCCTGACTGCTACGAGTCGCATTTACAAGCATTATCAGAAATGGGCACAAACATATAATGCTTAAAAGAATTAGTATTATATATAACATGCTTTTTTTAATCTTTGTAAACATTATCTTGCCTCCTTATTCTTATTTGAACCATACATTGATTTAAATGTAATTGCTGAGAATATTGCTATTATAAAGAATAATGCATAAGCAATAGCACCAGCATAACCTATATTGTTATATTTAAATGCTGTATTATACAAATACATAACTACTGTATTTAGGGCTCCTCCTGGTGCTCCAAGTCCATCTGTAATTAAAAATGGAATATCAAATATTTGAAGGCCTCCAATTAGTGAAGTTATTGCAGAATAAAGCAGTATTGGTTTCAATAATGGTAGAGTTATCTTCCCAAACGTTGTCCATCTTCCAGCACCATCAATTGTTGCTGCTTCAAAATAATCTTTTGATATTCCCTGAACACCTGCCATAAGCACTATAAATGTATTACCAAACCACATCCATGCCCCTATGACGGCAACAACTATAGTTGCTGTTCCTGGCTGTCCAAGCCAATTTATTTTAGAATTTATTACGCCCAAATTTACTAATAATTGGTTCAAGGAACCAAACTGCCAATCTAATAATGCTTTGAATAAAAATGCTACTGAGGTGGCTGCTATTAAGTTTGGCAAATAAAATAGTGCTCTAAAAATTCCAAGTCCTTTCACCTTATACTTTATATCACTAAATATTATTGTTAATAAAAATGCTAATCCAAATTGCAATACAACATTTATGCTCCAAATTTTTAATGTATTCTTGAAAGCCTTCCAAAATATTGGATCTTTTATAACTCGTCCATAGTTTTCTAGTCCAATAAATCTTGCTTCTCCAAATCCAGTGAAATTTGTGAAACTTAAATATAATGTTTTTAAAATAGGGTAAATACTAAATATTATAAAAATTATTAAAAATGGTAGTATGAATACATATCCCCATTTATTCACATCTTCCATGCTTTTTTTTCTTGTCCTAATACTATTAGTAGGTTTACTTGTAGTATTTCTTTCTAAATTCAAATTCCTCACCTCTAACAAAGTTTTAAAAACTAATTTTTATTTAAAGGTGAGGTTTTCCTCACCTTGTTATAATTAATTTGGTACTTCTATTTCTGGATATATTGTTGAAATATTCTTATAAAAATCTTTTAGTGCATCTTCCTTTGTCATTTCACCTTTTTGAACTGATTCGATTGATTGTCCAAAAAATTTTCCTATTTGATCATCATACTTAGTAACTAATGAGTAGTCTACTTTATTAGCTTCTTCTAGCCAGAACGTATAAGATTTTTGACCACCTAGCGCTTCATTTTCCATATCTTTATGTGATTCTAATGCTGGTATATATGAAACAACATCACCTTTTGATTTTTCAATCCACCAATTTGCTGTATCTTCATTTAATGTACAATATTTAAGGAAATCCCAAGCCGCTTCTTTATTCTTACTATAAGAACTTATTCCCATGAATGTTCCACCTGAGAAATATGAATTAGGACCTGTAGTAACTCCAAATTGGCCAATCTTATCTTTAGCATTATCTCTAAGTATTAAAGTTCCCCATGTCGGTAATGCATATGAGAATACTTCTGTTGTAGCTGTATTTGGATCCACATCATCTAGTTCTTGCCAATCAGCATCTAAAGGAATTGGTCCATTCATTGATGCATACCATGCTGCTGACCATTCAGGTGCAAATGCAACTAATTTTTCTTGATATAAATCAACTGCAGCATCTACGTACGCCAGTCTATCTTCAGTCATCATTAACTTTCCGTCTTTAACCCATGGTTGAGGATCCTTACCATAAACAAACCATCTTAAATTTCCTGTATCTGAAAAAATCCTATAACCTTTATCTTTCAATTCTTTAGCTGTTTCAGTTATTGTAGTTACATCTTTAAATTTTTCAGAAATAAATTCTGGATCATCATTTCCCCACACTGCCTTAGCTATATCCCTACGATAAGTGATTCCTCCTGGAGTAACTTGATAGCTTAGTGCTCTAACTATACCGTTTTCATCCTTGCCAGCTTCATATACATAATCTACGATTTTATCTTTATATTGTTCAACGTTATATGGTTCTTGACTTAAATCTTCGAAGAAACCCGCTTCCATAAAGTTCGGAATCATTTGTGGTTCTCCAACAATAACATCTGGCACTTCTGCTTTCCCTCTGAGCGCAGTTGTAACTTTAGTAGGATAGTCTGCTGGAGCTATAACTGTAACTTCAACTTCTTTTCCTGGATTTTCTTCCTTATAGTGTTCTGCAAATTGTTTTAAATCGTCTGATAGTGTCCAAATCACTATTTTTCCACTTCCTTGTTCATCATCTTTACCTGCTGAAGATTCTGATGACCCGCAACCAATAAATGATGCTGCTAACATACCTGTCATAACTAATGATATAACTTTTTTTAATCTCATTCCTTTTTCCCCCTATTTTATAATATTTACTAAAGTATCTTATACAGTTGTTATTCATTTCGAAACCAGTTTCGAATGCTGTTAAAAAAAATAATATTTTTTTCGAAACTGGTTTCGAAAAAATCTAAAATAAAAAAGATTCTTTTTCAAATGTTCTATATTCGCCTTTAGTAATTGTTTACAGTTTTATTATATATATCTATATATTTTTTGTAAAGTTTTTTATATTTATTATACAAATTTATTTTAATATATAATCAAGTATTAATACTATATTATAAAAATATAATCTGAAGGCTATCTCAAAATTATTAATAAATCACTCTAAGATAGCCTCAGATTAATCATATTTTATTTCTAAGCTTCTACACCCTTTTGAGCAGTTAATTCATTTTCATAATTCATGTTATCTACTTTCTTAAAGAATGGAAGATAAGTAAAGAATGAAATTGATAATACAACTATTTGTAATAATGCACCTCTAACTCCATTAACTAAGAATCCTGAAATTATTGGAGGGCAAGTCCATGGAACCATTACCCCAGCAAATGGTGGTACTAAACCAGTTGCTATTGCAAAGTATGTTATAAGACCTGAAATCATTGGTGTAAGAATAAATGGTATTGCCATAAATGGGTTCATTACAATTGGTGTACCAAATGTAAGTGGTTCATTAATATTAAATGCAGCTGGAAGTGAAGCGAGTTTTCCAAGTTGCTTACATTGCGCTGATTTTGCTAAGAACAACATACATGCTACCAATCCAATAGTCATACCAGCTCCAGTAACTGTCATATATTGATCTAAGAATTGTTGTGTTACTATATGAGCACCATTTGCTATAGTTAATTCTCTTCCACTATCTATAATTGCTTGGTTTTCTAATGTATTGGCTGTTAATATACTTCCCATTATACCACCAACGATTGTTGAACCATGAACTCCAAACCACCATAAGAATGGTATAAGGAATCCCATTGCTAATACTCCACCTAAGGAATCTGTTAATCCTTGTACTGGTGTTTGTATAACTTTATATATTACATCTACAAAAGTTGTATGGAATCCCCAATTAAATATTGAATATACAGCAGTTGTTCCAACTATAATTGCTGATGCTGGTATTAATGCTGAGAATGAATTTGCTACTCCTTCTGGTACTCCAGCAGGCATCTTAATTCTAATATCTTTTGCCATAAACCAAGAATAAACTGCACCTACAACTAGTCCAAGAATAATTGCAGTAACCATTCCTTTACCACCTGTCCACGTTTTAGGAATAACATCACCTATTTTAGTTCCATCTTCAGTAATCACGAAACCTTCAATTGTTATTAAAAATGATACAAATCCAATAACACCTGCTGATAAAGGTTCATGACCTTCATTTTTAGCATAGGTATATGCAATTCCTATAACTGCAATTAATGCTATTATATTAAATGATGCACCATATGCTTGCCATAAAGGATCGGTCCATCCTTCACCCAAAGTATTAGCTAACCATATATTTAATGTCTCAGATGGTAATTGAGCTAATAGTAAAAATACTGAACCAATAAGTGTTAATGGAAGAGTATATAATAAACCGTCTTTTAATGCAACTACGCCTTTAAGATTTACGAATTTCATAACAACTGGTAATACGTTTTCATTTAATTTATCACTAAATGCCATAATTTTTCCCCCTAAAAATTTATATTATAGTATATAATATAATTGATAATAATTCCGAAATTATTATTAATTCAATTTAATAGATAAATATGTTTTTTGAATCTGCCAATTCTAATGTAAACATATTTATCTATTATTTTATTAAATTTAATGCAAAATCTAATACTTTTTCTCCATTCATCATTCCATAGTCTATCATTGGAATAACTTCAACTGGAATATTCTTTGGTTCGCATATTTGCTTTGCTTTTGATAAAGTATATCCTACTTGTGGTCCAAGTAATGCTACGTTTACACCATCTAAGTGTTGGGCCATTTGTCCTTCTGGAAATGCTGCAATATTAGTTTCAATTCCTCTTTTACTAGCAGCCTCTTTCATTTTTTTCACTAATAGGCTTGTTGACATTCCTGCTGCACAAAATAATCTAATAGTTACCATTTTCTAATCTCTCCTTTTCTTTTAAATTAACTTATTAAATCCATATTATTGATTATGAGATAATAGATTTCTAGATTAACAATTGATACTTTTTCTTAATTCTATAATTTCTTGAATTAAGTTTTTTTCTGACATCGTTGTCATTAAGTGGTCTTGAGCATGTACAAATAATACTGAAAACTCTACTTTTTCTCCACTTGCTTCTTTTTGAATCATAGCTGTTTGATAATCATGTGCTCTTGCTATAGCATCTTCAGCTAATTTCATTTCTTTTTCTGCTTCTTCATAATTTTTTTCCTTTGATCTTTTTAAAGCTTCATATGCATGGTTCTTGCAATCTCCAGCATTAACTATGATGTTCATAATCTGCATTTCTAATTCTTCCATGTTATCCTCCTTATTTATATCATTACAATAAATTCATTGGTATGAATTTATTATATTCCTAATATAAGTTTTTGTAAATATAAATTTTATATTTTTTGCTTATTTATTATATACTTATCCCCAAAATATATATCTGTATTTATACACACTACTTTAGAAGTCACATTAAAATATGGTTATGGATAAATTATCTTAGATAACTAAAGAAGCTAATAAAATTTCTTTTACTAGCTTCTTTGCTCTTTAAAATTATATATTAAATTTATCATATACATTGAGCTTTTTTAATTAATCTGAATTTTTCTTAAATTTATATTGTTTTTAGGATATAATTCTTATTATAATTTATTCATAATAGCATACAACTGGTGTTCCTGATTCTATATTATTAAAGATTTCATTTGCTAAATAATATGGTGCGTTTATACATCCATGTGAACCATTATTTATATAAATATTACCTCCAAAAGTATATCGCCAACTTGCATCATGTATTCCTATTCCTCCATTAAACGGCATCCAAAAACTCACTGGTGAAGCATATCCATCACCTCTTAATACTGTATCTTTTTGCTTGTAAACTAATGAGTATACTCCAGCTGGCGTTGTCCAATCATTATTAACATTTCCTGATACAATATCCCCTTCTGTTATAAGTTTACCAGATTTATAAAACCATAGATGTTGTTTAGATAAATTTATTTCAACATAAGTATTGCCTATATTATCTTTATCATAAGATAATGCTGACCGAGAATATTCTGGTTCTTTCACAATATTTTTTCCTAATTTTATTGCATCAATTAATAATGCTGTTTCAAATTCTTCATCAATAATATATCCATAATCCCCTCCACTAATTTCAATATTTCTACCAAATGAAGTTATAAATCTTCTATTTCTCTCAACAGTATTATATTTATCTGCAAGTTTATTAATGTATTGTCTTACACTCTCTTCATTAATCTGAATCTCATAATCTTCATTTACATTTAACCAATCATGAATTGTATTTTTATCTAAAATTTCTTTATTCTCACCAAAACAATAAGTTACTTTTGTTGATGCGTATTTATTAATCATATCTTTAGCTTCTATTACTTTCTTAGATTTTGATGTATATTCAGGTTTCTCATAACAGTCTAAATCTTCTATATTTATTTCATCTTCTGCATTCTCAATACATTTTTTTAGTTTCTTTTCTAATACTTGTTTATCAATTATATTTCCATACTTTTCATCAATAATAACATATTCATTATTCTTATATTCAATTTTAGGATTTTCATTTTCTAATATGTTATTTTTCCTTAAATCCATCATATTATTTATTGATTCTTTTAATAGTTCTTCATCAATAATAACTCTATTATCAGTTTTAGCTTCCTTATTTTTTAATAACTTTGCTATACACCAAAATGTATCTTCTTCCTTTTTTAAATTTTCTATTTGTTCCCCTAGGTCATATTTTAACTTAATATCCTTTCCTATAATATATTTACTTTTATGATTTTCTTCATTTATCTTTAAACAGTAGTTATCTAAATCATTTGAAATTATTACTTTTGCATCTTCTATACTTTTTCCAAACATATTAAGTCCATTAATTCTAGTATTGTAAAAATGAGTTCTAAAAAATATTGTAAGCCCCAGATAAATAAATGAAATACTTATAAATAAAGTAATAATTATTTTTTCTTCTACTGTTAGTTTGATGTTTCTATTATTGACCAAAATATTTTGCCCCCCATAAAATAGAATAAAAACTGCAAGATTTACACCTCAACAGTTTTATACTCTATACTTATGATAGATATTTAATATTTAATACAATATTTTACTTCTTATTTGTATTTCTTAATTTATCCAAATATTCTAAAACCCCATTATCCTCATAGCATAATCATATATTTTAATTATCTCTTGGATTTATATATTTTTCATGGTAATATTATACATATAATGTTATATTCTTATTATTTTATAATATATCAAATTAGGAGAAATTTATGGATGAAAAAAGATTTGCAATTTTAATAGATGCAGATAACATTTCTGCAAAATATATAAAAAACATTTTAGATGAGACTTCTAACTACGGAACTGTCACATATAAAAGAATATATGCTGATTGGACTCAGCCAACTACATCTTCATGGAAGAAAATTTTATTAGAAAACTCAATTATTCCAATTCAGCAATATAGTTATACAACTGGTAAGAATTCTACAGATTCTGCCTTAATAATTGATGCTATGGATATACTTTATTCTAATACAGTTGAAGGATTTTCTATTGTATCTAGCGACAGTGATTTTACTCGTCTTGCTATGAGACTTCGCGAATCTGGTAAGATGGTTATTGGTATGGGAGAACAAAAAACACCAAAACCATTTGTTTCATCATGCAATCAGTTTAAATTTTTAGATATAATTTCTGAAGAAGATGATAATAATGATTCTTCTATAGCTGAAACTCAATCTATTTCAACCTTTGAATCGAATTCTACTTCTTATAAAGATGAAAGTTTAACAAATATCGAAACTATAAAAAAAGAAATAATTAATATAATTAGTGATATTCAAGAAAGTGAATCTGGTGTAAACATTGGAGAAGTAGGGCAAAAATTAATAAAAAGATATCCTGATTTTGATGTTAGAAACTACGGATATAGTAAACTTTCTCGTTTCTTAGCTGAAATTGACTCATTAATTGTCAATCTATCGGTTGTAACCTTAAAAACCGAAGATGTGAATAATGATGTACAATCTCTTCAAATATCTAGTAATATTAAAAGTGAAATTCTTAATATTATCAATGACAATAATGGAAAAGTTCAAATGAGTATAGTTCATCAAAAGCTTTTAGAAAAATACCCAAATTATATTAAGAAATATGGATATAATAAAGCAATCAAATTCTTTAAATCATTAAA
The DNA here is from genome assembly GCA_015058475.1 of Clostridium butyricum. Classification (GTDB taxonomy): domain Bacteria; phylum Bacillota; class Clostridia; order Clostridiales; family Clostridiaceae; genus Clostridium; species Clostridium butyricum_B. The sequence goes on from SVCF01000017.1 coordinate 26,885, forward strand.
CTTTTTAAATGTGAAACAGACTAAAACTTCCATATTCTTAACAATTAAAAATAATACATCAAAAAATAAATAACTATAAACTATTTTTTTAATAATCTTTATTCTGTCAAATCAATAAATGAAGAGAGTTTTTCAAAACTATTATGTATTTGAAAAACTCTCTTCTTTGTTTGTTTAAATTTTAATATCTATTTAGTTAATTATATTTATTAATAGTTTTTTTAGTACATACCTATTTAACAGTAATAAAATTATATATTAAGGATTAGTTATTGTGTTTTTTATTTATATATTAATTAGAGAACGTTTGAGTTCCCATATATTTACCATTCCCATAAAGAACTCCTATACCAACTTTAGTATAAGAAGGATTCATCATATTTTGTCTATGTCCTGATGAATTCCACCATTGGTTAAATAATTCTACTGGATCATAGCTGTTATATGCTATATTTTCTGCTGTTGCTGTATATTTATATCCTAAAGTCTTTAACCAGTTAGTCCAATTAGTTCCATCTGGATTTGTATGGCTAAAGTAATTATATTGAATCATATGATCACTCTTATATCTTGCAACATTTAATAAAGTATTATCCATAGTTAAAGGTTTTAATCCTGCTGCTGTTCTTTTTTCATTCATTAATTCAAGAATCTTTTGTTCAGCACTACTTTGAATTGTAGTTGAATATTTTGTAGGTAATGTAGGTAAACCACTTACATTTACTGAACCATTATTATTTTGATTATTGTCTGGAGTTGTAGTTCCACCATTTCCAGTTGATCCTCCATTATTATCTGGAGTTTCTGTTGTTCCATCATCTCCAGTTGATCCCTCATTATTATCTGGAGTCTCTATTGTTCCATTATTTCCAGTTGATCCTCCATTGTTATCCGGAGTTTCTGTTGTTCCACCATTTCCAGTTGATCCTCCATTGTTATCTGGAGTTTCTGTTGTTCCATTATCTCCGTTTGACCCTTGATTATTATCTGGTCTTTCCGTTGTTCCATTATTTCCATTTGATTCATTAGAAATTAAGTTACCATTACGATCAAATTCTTTTGCTGCTTTAGGTATCTTATTTCCTATAGCTTGCCCATTTCTAGCAAATCTATATATTACTCCATTTATTCTAACTCTACCTGTTTGCATTATACCTGATCTATTAAAATAATAAGTTTTTCCATCAATTTTTACCACCCCTGTTTGGATTTCACCTTTGCTATCTGCAAAATACCATTTGCCTCCTCTTTTTATCCATCCAGTTTTTATCTTACCATTTTCTTTGTAGCAAAATTTACCATTCAACTTAATCAAACCTGTTGATTTTTCAGTACTTTCTGTGCTATCAATTTTTTCTCCACTTTGAGTAGCTTCTACAGCACCTCTTTCTTGTGAAGTTACAATATTACCTTGTGCAGATACTCCTAATGGAGCTGAAGCTATGATTGTAGCTGCAATAGCAACCCCGCTTATGCTCTTTAAAATAAAAGATCTCTTCATTAGTTTTTCTCCTTTTCTAATTCTTTATTTGGGTAATTATAACAATTATCTTTTCTTATCTTTTATAAGATTCTTTATCATTTATTCAAATTATTACAAGTATCCCTTGCACTTATGGTAACACATGTTCTTTGTCTTTCGACACTTTTCATCTTTGTTCTCATGGTATTAGTCGAAATTATTTTAATATAACTCGAAAATACTATAAAACTTCCCCAATTTTCTACCCGATATCATCCAAGCCCTCACTATATGAGGGCTATCCCCTACTATTTTTTTATTAATCTATTTAATAAAATGCATAAAATTATATATATTTTATCAAATTTACTTGTGTGTTATCATTATCCGTATACTCAATTACAGTTTCAAATTCTGCATTAATTTCATTTCTTGTTACAATAAAGAAATGAAATTCATATAATAAAAATTGAAAAAATATTTTTAGGAGCTATAATGTATAAAAAAGGTGATTTTCATATACATTCTACTTTTTCTGATGGAGACTGTCCCCCAATTAAAATACTCAATATAGCAAAAAAGCGTGGTGTTGATATACTTGCAATAACAGATCATAATTGCACTGGTGGAATATCTCAAGCTATTGAATATGGAAAAGAAATTGGAATAAAAGTCATTCCTGGCGTTGAGGTATCTACTAGATATAATGGGAGTAGAGTTCATGTCTTAGGTTATTTTAATAATGAAATTTATAATGATAAAATCTTAATAAAATGTTTAAAATCCATTAAAAATCATAACATTTCAGAATTCAATAAAATCTTGAAACATGAATTATCAATTAATTATAGAAGTGAAAAAATTTGTGTCGAAAAAGGGATTGAAATGCTTAGAGCATTTGGAGCTACAGTTATCCTTGCTCATCCAGTTTTATTACCAAGAAATCAATTCAAAGAAATAATTAAATTAGGTTTTGATGGATTAGAATCTAGATATTTTAGCAATACTGAAAAAGACACTGAATATTTTTTAAACTATGCCAATGAAAATAATATGATCTATACCGCTGGATCAGATTTCCATCGAAATAATGAATTATACAGAGCACATGGATTTATTGGTGATGTATATTTAAATGAATCAGAAATACAAAACTTTCTAAATTATCTTGGAAAATAACTTATAAAAAGCTGATATTCAATAAAATTCAAATACTAAGTACTTTATTTTTATTGAATATCAGCTTTTTAATTTATCTGAATAATTTTAATATATACTATCAAGATACTAATATTATATTTTTTGAATTAAACTTAATATTTCACTACCATAAGCATCTACTTTTTTACTTCCAACACCTCTTATTTCTAATAATTCCTCTTCATTTTTAGGCATACTATTAGCAATTTCAATTAAACTAGAATCTGAAAAAATAATATATGGTCTAATTCTCTCTTTATAAGCTTTTTCTTTTCTCCATTTTTTAAGCTCTTCAAACAATTCTTTATTAATTATAGTCTCTTCTTTATCAAGAATTTTAAATACTACATTTTCCTTACTTTTAAGTACTTTATATGAACGTGCATTCAATTTAAGCATAGAATATGTTCCTTCTTTTAAATCGACATAGCCTTCATTTAATAAGCTTTTAATTAAATCTTTTATAAATGAGTTACCATACTCCTTCATTATTCCATATGTAGTGACTTTATCTAAGTTATTTTGAATTATTTTAGGTCCTTTAAATCCTTTTAAAATATCAACCAATACGGATATTCCATACCTTTCACGAGTTCTAAATACAGTTGATAAAATCATTTGACTTTCTTTTGTGAAATCTTTAAGTTCATCATCATTTAAACAATTACTGCAGTTATTGCAATAACTTACTATTCTTTTATTACCAAAATAGTTTAATATATATTTTCTAAAGCATTCATGATAATTACAATAATCTATCATACATTGAAACTTTTTTAATTGGATTGATACTCTATCTAGAGAGGAACTTTTATTTATTATGTATTCAATTCTACCAAAGTCACTTTCGCTATAAAATAAGTAACAATCACATTGCTCTCCATCTCTTCCACCCCTACCAATTTCTTGGTAGTAGTTTTCTATATTTTGTGGTAATGTGAAATGAACTATAAATCTAATATTAGATTTATCTATTCCCATACCAAAAGCAGCTGTAGCAATTATTACATTGTACCTCTCATATAAGAACCCTTCTTGATATTCTTCTTTTTCTTTATCACTAAGTCCACCATGATATTTACCTACACTATATCCCAAATCCTTCAAATAATAATACAAGTTATCAACTTCTTTTCTTGCCGCACAATAAACTATTCCAGATTGGTCTTCATGCATTTTTATAATATCTTTAACTTCTTCAAGTTTATCAATTTCTTTAAACACAGAAATATTTAAATTTTCTCTATTAATATCACCTATATATGTAAAAGGATTATTTAATCCTAATAATCTAATTGAATCTTGCCTTACTTCTTGTGTTGCTGTTGCCGTAAATGCTGAAATCACAGGTTTACTTTTTAATGAATTGCAAAAATTAGAAATCTGTAAATAACTCTTTCTAAAATCATGCCCCCACTGTGATACACAATGTGCTTCATCTATCGCAATCTGACATATATCTAAATCTTTTATCATTTCTCTAAATATTTTAGATTCTAATCTTTCAGGTGCAATATAAATTATTTTGTACTCTCCAAGACTTGCTTCTATCAGTATATTTTTTATATTTTCCATACTTTGAGTACTATTTATATACGCACTTTTTATTCCTGCTTCAGTTAAATTATCAACTTGATCTTTCATTAATGAGATTAATGGAGAAATCACAATTGTTATCCCATTAAAAATAATTGCTGGTATCTGATAACAAATTGATTTTCCTGCTCCTGTTGGCATGAGACAAAATGTATCGCTTCTATTTAAAATGCTATTTATTATTTCAAATTGTCCACGTCTTAAAGTATTATATCCGTAGTACTTTTTCAAAACATAAAATATCTTCTCTTTATTATCCATACCTTTCCCCTTATATTTTTATATTTAAGCTTGAATATGCTTTATTACTATATATAAATAGAAAGTGGCATTATACTAATTTCTATGCCACTTCACAATTATAATATATACTAATTTTTAATAATAAACAAACTTTAAAACTCACCATTATAGAAATATTTCTTATTTAAAATACTTAACAGATTAAATATTTTTTCACCTAATAATAGCATTACAAAATAATTTCCTACTCCATGAATAATATCATAGGGAATTCCTGCTATCCAATATCCTACTCCTGCATTTATTCCACTGAATATAGCAATAGGTATGGCATATAGTAAACCAAAAATCAATCCAAATATTCCAGAATAAATTGATAATGTTAAATATTTTTCTTTAATTATATTTCTAATAAAATATGTACATATACTTAATGATGGCCATATTATTAAATATCCAAACCACCATGTTCCAAATCCATATATAAGTCCCATCATTAATGTAAAAACCATCACTATATATATTGATTTCTTCTCATAAATTAAAGAATACACTATTATTAATAAACTTACAGTTTCAACGTTTGGAATAAAACTTAAAGCTACCTGAGATATAGTTAATATTGCAGCTAATACTCCAAATAAAATCAATTCTTTTACAGAACACTTCATTTTTTACCATCCTGTTGTCAATATAAATTCTACTATGTCACCATCATTTATCATTACGTCATCAATACCAGTTGAAGAATTTTCCCCATTAACAACTAAATTCCACCACTCTTGTTTGGATTCATCTGCTTTTCTTCCATGAACACCTGTTACAAATCTTCCATATGGTCCATTTTCAACTTCTATAAGTTTTTTTTCATTCAAATCTTTTCCAAGTGAATTTTCTTCTGTTTCAATCTTAAATTCTTCATTAAAAGTATTATCTGTATATGTAACAATTACTTTATATTCCTTAAGACCAGCAACAGCCTTACTATTCACATAAAACTTATAGCTTGATATACCTATAATAGCTAAAATTAATACTATAATTGAAATTATAAATTGCTTATTCTTCAAATTTATATTTTTCATTGTTGTCTCCTTTTTATTCTTATTTCATCTATTAAGTATATACTAAATGTTTAATTTCTTAAACATATTATTTAGCTATATATAATCAACCGTTCATTTGTTCTAATTTATGTTATAATTAGAAATAATAACCTTGTAATGATAGAGAGGAATTTAATTTTGAAAATTAATATAAGAAATGATTTATTAGAAATCAGCCAATATATCATAATTATATACCTGATGTTTACCCCAAAAGCAGATGTTTATTTATTTATAACATCCTGTTTAATAATTTCTTTAATAAATATCCTAAAGATTTATAAATACAATTCAAATAATGTTTGTAAGCAAATATATACTTTAAAAAATACTGGAGATTATATATATATTCTTGCTTTAATTTGGTGCTTTTTTCATACTATCGTTTTGGAACATGAAACTTATAGAAAAGATTTATTTAATAACTCTTTTACCTATATTAATAAATTTCTTTTTTATGATAAAGCATTAAATCCTGAGATGATACTATTATATACACTTGGAATTATAAGTATATTCCTTCAGATATATATGAGTATAAATAATAAACCTTTAATCTGTGAAAATGGTTTTTTCACAGCTTTTGGCCTATTTATTGATTTCAAAGATATTACTAGTATTACACAAAAGAGAGATATTACAAAGATACTGCTGTCAGTCAAATGCAATAGTGACGATTATTTATTTGTATTTGAAGGAGCTCATTATAAAGAAATTTATGATTTTTTATCTCTAAAAAAAGTACCAATTGCAAATGAATATGTTTAATACGTTTATTCCCTTCTTATGCATAATTCTAAAATATGTAATAAAATAATGCAGTTCATCATTCACCAAGTGCAAAAATACATTTGATATATGATGAACTGCTAACTTTTTACTATAAAATTTCACTTAACTCTAAAAGTTGTCCTTAACTAACCCATGCTCCATTGTCATTCACAATATATCCGTTAATATTGGCGCTATATGCCATTGCCCCTGAATTATAGAAGTAATACCATACTCCATTAATCTCTTTCCAGCCAACCTGCATTACTCCCGATGGGTTCAAGAAATACCATGTACCATCTATATCTTTTAACCATCCAGTGTTCATAGCTCCATCATTTCCCAGATGATACCACAATCCATAATTATCTTTAATCCATCCAGTTTTCATTGCTCCACCTGAATCTAAGTAATACCACATGTTATTATCTTTTATCCAACTTTTTTGCATTATACCTTCATTATTCATGAAATACCATTTCCCAGTGATATTTTTCCATCCAACTATGATATCTCCATTTTCAACATAATTCCATTGGTTATTTTCAGTTAATAACCATCCATTAGGTTTCATTTCTTTTTGCTTAATTATGCTATCATTATTTTGATTCGTTTCATTTTGAATAACAGCTTCTTCTTCTCTAGTAGATTTTTTCTTCTTTTTCTTCGAACTACTGCCTGAACTTGTATTTGATTCATTTGATTTTATTATAATTTTTCCTACTGGTTCACTTGCTACTTCTTGTGTTGTAGTTTCATTTTTCACAACTACTCGTATATATTTTCCTTTATCATCACTAGTTAAAGTATACTTATCAGATGTAGCATCAGCAATATCTTCAAATTCTCCATCTATTGTATTACCTCTTTGCCATATATAAGTTAACTCTATGGCTTTATCATTTTCAAAAATAACATTTGCAAATAATTTTTGATTAACTTCTGTTTTTCCAGATATATAAACTTTCTTTATCTTTATTTCTTCATCATCCTTTTCTTCTTTATATGGTATCCACTCTCCATTCTTGTAAATCATTATTTGTCCAGATTTTATTCTTAAGTTGTCTGTTTGCTTATTCTTTTTAACTTCTTTTTCTACTATCTCTACTGCTGAGCCACTTGTCTCATTGACATTCACTTCAACTTTTTCTTTTTCATAAACAAATCCATTAAATATCAATACTGAATCTCTAAAGCCTTTAGGTAATATATAACTATAAAGTTTTTCTCCTTCTGATCCTAAATCAACACCTGGCCATTCTGCTAGTTGCTTATCTAAACTCCCATCTTCTTTTTCAGTATATACATATATTTTTATATCATTCCAATCTTCTGAATTATAAAAATAAGCTTTTGTTAATTCTTCATTATCATCTGAATTATCATCTTCTTCTAAATTAGATACATCACTTTCTTTAAACTCTCTCCATACGTTATTTGAATCAAGTATCATTGTATCTCCATCATTTATTTTTACTGTATCAGATTGACTTCCTTTGTTATTGTTATTAAAAATCACATTTGCTGTTTCATAACCATAAGGCATTTCAAAACCATATAATCCATTTCCATAGTAAATTAAACTCTCTCCTGGCCAGTTAGTACCCGAGCCACCATCTTGCCAATAATGTATACGTACTTTTTCCCATTCATATATATTTTTAAAATATACCTTACTCATACTTTTCAGTGACTCAGTAGCTTCATCATATATCATAGAATGTCCAACTTTTGTTTCTAGATCTTTTGTCTGCTGTCCATTGCCACCATTGTTAAATACTACTATTGCACCTTCAAATCCCTCTGGTAATGAATAACTATATAAATTATTACCTTCACTTTTTGCAGTTACTCCTGGCCAATCTTTTACTTTATCTGATGTGCCTGGTTTATATGCATAAACGCAAACTTTTTCCCAGTCAGATGTATTTTGGAAATATACTTTTGTAACACTCTCATTATCAGATTCTACTTCCGGTTCTTCTAAATCTGATATTTTAAATACTCTGAATTCTCCATTCTCATAAATCATGGTACTTTCAGCATCCAAATCTAAGTCAATAGTTTGATTACTTCCATCATTAACTATTATTTTAGCATCCCCATAATTTTTAGGTAAAGTATATGAATATAATGTTTCAATTCCACTTACTTTTTCCATAGCCGTTCCTGGCCATTTCTTTAACTCTCCTGTAGCTCCACCATATATATATATACTAGGCTCTACCCAATCTGCTGGCTTTCTAAAATAAACCTTTGAACATCCATCAAGATATTCTTTCCATTCTCCATTCTCATAAATATATGTTGAATCAGCTGGTGCTTTAAATCCTGTATCTTTAGGAACCTGTACAGAACCATTCTTAGCATTAAATAATACCATTGAGCCTTCTAGCCCTTCTGCTAAAGTATAAGTATATAAATTTTCTTCACCATCAACTTTTGTCATTGAAACTCCCGGCCAGCTTGGACCACCTTTACCATAAAAATAAACACATATATCATCATATGCAGACCACTCTGATGGTTTTCTAAAATAAACCTTAGTTGTTCCATCTTTTATGCCATCATCAACAGCATCTGCTTCTTCGTTTATTATACCGTTTACATAATTCCAGCTACTATCCTCCACTTTATAAATCTTTTTATCACTAGCTCCTAAATCCAATGCAGAAGTTTGATTTCCTCCATAAAACCAATCATTAAATATAGCACTACAATCTGTAAAGTCTTTAAGTTCATATTTATAAGTACTATCACCTATATAAGTCATTTTTTCACCTGGCCACTTTGCATTTTCTTCACCTAATTCATTATAGGCATATATATATGCTGTTTTGAATTTGCTATCTCTTTTAAAATATACTGTAGCACATGAATCTTTATCTTTTTTAATATATTTATATGTTTCTTTAGCTGTCCTATTATTTGTATCATTAACAGCTTCCAAATTAACTGTTATTGTCTCACCAACCTTAGCAAAATCACCTATTGTAATTTTTGTTTCATCAGTATATTCTTTTTTCTCCCCACCATTAATAGAGTAAGTTGCTTTAGCCGTATTTTCTGCAGTTAAAGTCAAGGTTAATGTGTCACTTGAAAATGATTTATTATCTGGTTCAATAGATACTTTGGGTGTAATTACTATTGATTCTTTGTTTCCACCTTCATATAAAACTGTAATTCCCTTTGGAATAATTCCAGACATCTTACCATCTGTAACTGTAAATTCAGCATTCGCAGCTGCATAATTAATATACTGTCCATCTACTAAATTTACATCTTGATTAGTTATCTGTTTATCATCCCCCATATTAACAATTACTACTCCTGAACCTTTTCCTTCTCCACGTTCAATCATCATAATCTTTTTGCTATCACCAATCTCAACCAAGTTTTCAGATTTATCTAACATTTTTTTGCGGAACTTATTTACAGCAACTACATCTGTATCTCTCCATAAATCATCCCCTGCATCACCAATCTCACCATCTAATTTTCCTTTTCCAGCTGGTCTATTAAAAAATAATGGATTAGCATCTTCACGTGCTGCTATAAGTGCCCATCCATTCTTAATTTGCTCATCAGTCATAGCTGTTGATTCTTCAGAATCGTTTGCGTAAGTGTCATGAGATTCAACCCAACTGATTAATTTGTTTGCTTCAACTCCATCTGATTCATAATCTTCTATTTTAGAAATATCCTCATCAGAATTAAAACCTACTGCCTCTCTAACATTTTGTCCATAGTTACTTGAAGTTAAATTAATATATTTAGAATACTCATAAAAATTATCTGCTCCACCTTGTAAGACTTCTCCATAAACATATGGCTTTTTTCCATCCTCCCTTACTAGTCCTTCAAAAGTACTTGGCCAAAAGTCACTTTGCGCACTACCTTCATCAGTTGGAAGTCCAATATGTTTTGCAGTATCTACACGAAACCCATCTGCTCCACTCTCTAAACATTCTTTTAAATAATCTTTAAACATTCTTTGAATTTCTTTATTTTCAGTATTTAAATCAGGTAAGCCAATACATCCATGAGTGACTTCTAACCTATCATCCCAATCCTCAACTACTTTCAATGGGGAATGCCATGCATCATCTCCTAATTTTTTAATTTCATCGTCTATATTAGAAGAATATTGATTAGCATTGTCATTTTCATTACCTGTATGATTAGCAATTACATCTACATATACTTTAATTCCTTTATCTTCTGCAGCTTCACACATTTCCTTAAATTCTTCCTTATTTCCAAGTTGTTCATTTCCAATTTTAAAATTAGTTGGCTGATATAATATCCACCATCTCTTTGTATCTTTTATGCTGCTATCTTTATTTCCTTGAATAGGAGATACTTGTATTGCTGTATATCCCGCATCTGCAATCGATTGCAAATTTTCCTCAATTTTTTCAAATGACCAATTCCAAGCATGAAATATAGCTCCCTGCTCTTCCTCAAAAGTTAATCTGCTATCATCGGCTTTTGCCATAATATAAGTAGTTGGTGCAAATGTAAGTAAAGTAGAAAACATTATTACAGTTGCAATTAATCTTTTAAATACCTTTTTCCCTCTTACCAAATTGATTACCTCCCAAAAATAAATTAATCTTTTTACACAAGATCGTTTCAATATATTCCCTTATTACCATATTATGTAATTATATAATATCACTATTCATTATTTTTTCAATATATTAAATGTAAATGTTTAATTTTTGTAATATATCACAAGATAAATATATTTAGTTCTATTTTAGTATAATAATTATGTATAAAATTAATATTCGAATAAAATTTAAATAAATAAATTTTACTCGAATATTTCATTAATATAAATTTTTGAATTCTTTCTTAATTTCTTCTGTGGCTCTTTTTATATCCTTTTGAGCAATTATAGCTGAAACTATTGCAAGTCCATCAATATTTATTCCTTTGAAATCTTTTATTCTTTCTTTATTAATTCCGCCAATTACAACTATAGGTATTTTTATATTTTCTCTTATCTTTTTCAATTCCTCCATAGAAATTTCTGTTGCATCCTTTTTGGTACCAGTAGAATATATTGCTCCAATACCTAAATAATCTGCTCCATCTTTTTGTGCAATTAAAGCCTCTTCCAAATTACCAGTTGAAACTCCTATAATTTTCTCATTTCCTAAAATCTTTCTTACAATTGTTAATGGCAAATCACTTTGTCCTACATGAACTCCTGCTGCATCAACTGCTTGTGCAATATCAAGTCTATCATTTATTAATAGTGGAATACTATATTTATCAGTTATTCTTTTTACATTTACTGCTGTATTATAAAAATCAAGTGATGAACATTCTTTTTCTCTAAGTTGAATTAATGTACATCCTCCCTTAATAGCTTCTTCAATGGCTTCTTCTAGAGTTTCTGTACTCATTAAATCTCTATCTGTTACTAAATACACACTGTAGTCTATATTAGGTTTCATAGCTATGCTTCCTCTCTTATTATTGTCTTAAAACTTTTATTCTAGCTTTTTCTTTAATAATTTCAGCTGTTAAATTACTTATTGCATCTATAATTCCAACATGAAAACTTCCAAGACCTATATTTTTATTTTTTTCTTCTGAAATTTCTCCACTTATGCTCATAGATAATACTGCTCCTATAGCAGCTATAAAATAATCATGGGTGCTTCCAGCATATGCTCCACAAAGTGCACTTGTCATACATCCTGTACCTGTAACATTTGCAAGCATTTTGCTTCCATTTGATAAAATCACATTTCTTTTGCCATCTGATATTATATCTTCAGCTCCTGTAATCGCAACAGTACAATTTAATTTTTGTGCTAAATTTTTAGCAACAGTAACTTTATCTTCATTTGTCATTTTCATATCACTTTCAGATGCATCAACACCCTTAGTAACTGAACTTATTCCACTTATGAATTTAATTTCAGATATATTGCCTCTTATAATATTCATCTTAACTTCTTTTAAAAGTCTTTGAGCAACACTATTTCTGTATGGTGCAACACCTGCCCCTACTGGATCAAATATTACAGGTATTCTGCATTCATTAGCTTTTTTTCCTGCAATAATCATAGCTTCAACCATATCATCATTTATAATTCCCATATTTAAAACCACTGCTTGCGCAATACCAGCTATAGCTTCAACTTCTTTTGAAAAGTCTGCCATAGTTGGCGAGCCTCCAATTGCAAGTATTATATTTGCACAATCTGTGGCTGTAACATAATTAGTTATACTATGTACTAAAGGCTTATTTTTTTTAACATCTTCTAATAAATTTCCTAGTTTATTTAAAATTTCATTATACATACAAATCCACCTTCTTAATCTAGTATTATTCAGTAATATCTTATAATTTAATTGTTACTAAAAATAATTTTATCGCAAAATCAATATTATTATCTCTTATATTCTAATTCTTTTTGTAGTAACTCAACTTTTTCTCCATTTAAAATTCTATTTGTAGTTCTTACTGCACACATTTTTCCACACATAGAACAACTATGTTTATCTTCTGGTGGTATACTCTCAAAATACTCTCTAGCTTTTTTACCATCAATAGCAATCTTAAACATCGCTTCCCAGTCTAACTTTTGACGAGCATCTGCCATAGCATTATCTCTATCTCTTGCACCTTTAATTCCATTTGCAATATCTGCTGCATGAGCTGCAATCTTTGATGCTACAATTCCTTCTTTAACATCATTAATATCTGGCAGTCTTAAATGTTCTGCTGGTGTAACATAGCAAAGGAAGTTTGCTCCATTTGTTGCTGCAATTGCTCCACCAATAGCAGATGTTATATGATCATATCCAGGCGCAATATCTGTTACTAATGGTCCAAGTACATAAAATGGTGCTCCATGACATAATCTTTTTTCTATTTGCATATTAGCCGCTATTTCATTCATAGCCATATGTCCTGGACCTTCAATCATAACTTGCACATCTTTTTCCCATGCTCTTTTAGTTAATAGCCCAAGTTCCATTAATTCTGAAATTTGCCCTGCATCAGTTGAATCATCTATACAGCCTGGTCTCATTGCATCACCAAGACTTATTGTCACATCATATTCTCTAAGAATCTCTAATAGTTCATCATAATATTCATAAAATGGATTTTCATTTCCTGTCATCTCCATCCATGCAAAAAGAAGCGACCCACCTCTGGATACAATATTCATTTTTCTCTTATCTTCTTTAAATACAGAAAGTGTTCTTTTATTTATTCCTGCATGTATAGTAACAAAATCAACGCCTTGTTCTGCATGTTTTCTTACTACTTCAAGAAAATCTTCTGCTTTAATATCTAAAAGATCTTTCTCCAAATATCCAATTGCATCATACATAGGAACTGTTCCTATCATAGCTGTAGAGTATTCTATTAATTTTTCTCTAAATTCTTGGGTTTTACCATAATTACTTAAATCCATTATAGCTTCTGCACCATATTCAATAGCTAATTTAACTTTTTCCATTTCTCTGCAATAATCTACTGAATCACCTGAAATACCTAGGTTTACATTTATCTTAGTTCTTAATCCATCACCAACTCCTTCTGGATTAAGTGATTTATGGTTAACATTAGCTGGTATTACTACTTTGCCTTCTGCTATAAGTTCTCTTAATTTCTTTACCTCCATTTGTTCTTTTTGTGCGACAATTTCCATTTCTTCTGTAACTATACCTTTTTTAGCCGCTTCCATTTGAGTTTTATAATTCATTTTTAATTTCCTCCTTATTTCATCTAGGTAACCTCTGAGGTAATTTTTTTTAAAATTTTTCTTTAATGCAGGTGCCATACAAACATTAATAATATTTATAAAAATGATGAGTTGGGCCAACCCCCTTCCCCAGCTCAAAGCCATTTTTGATAGCTCCTGTAATATATTTCTTAGCTTCTTCTACTGAATCTTTTATGCTCATTTTTTTAGCCAAATTGGCAGCAATTGCTGATGATAGTGTACAGCCTGTCCCATGAGTGTGAGTAGTATTTATTCTTTCTTGTGGAAACATTATAAATTCATTACCATCATATAATAAATCTGTAGCATCATCTTCTAAATGTCCACCTTTAACTAACACTGATTTTGGACCTAATTCAATTAACTTTTTTGCTGCATACTTCATTTGCTCTAAATTCTTTATTTCAATACCTAATATTTCTTCTGCTTCAGGAAGATTAGGCGTTATTAATGTTGATAGCGGAAACAATTCTTTTACTAATGTTTCTTTTGCATGTGGTGATAATAAATTAAATCCACTTTTTGAAATCATAACTGGATCTAAAACAACATCACATAAATTTTCAATCTTTTTCAATGACTCAGCTATAGCTTTTATAGATTCAATTTTAGATACCATGCCAATTTTTACAGCATCTACTCTTATATCTTCAAAAATAACATCTATTTGTTTTCCTATCATTTGAGGTTCTATATCTTGTATTCCAAATACACCCATTGTATTTTGAGCAGTTATAGCAGTTATAACACTCATTCCATATACACCATTTGCTGAAAATGATTTTAAATCTGCTTGTATTCCAGCACCGCCACAACTATCTGAACCTGCAATTGTCAATGCTTTAAACATTAAATTATCTCCTTTATTTATTATTTTTTATCCTATATTAATTAGTTATTTTTTTATATAACAAATTGGGTAATAACTCTAGTTTCTTTATAAATTTAACTAATGGCTTTTAATTTCCACATTCATTGCTTCATTGTTTATTAATATATTTTCTATAACAGGTATCTTTAAAAATATATAAGCAATTATTGCCCCTGCTGTGCAGCTTAACATAAATGGAGCTACGAACATTATTACTGCTCCATCTTTTCCTAAAAATACAGTTGCTACTGGATATGCAAGTAATGCTCCAAAGATTCCTGTTCCTATCACTTCTCCTATAACTCCAGCTAGTATACTTTTTAGTTTCTTATAGAGAATACCAGATAATAATGCTCCCACCATACTTCCTGGAAAAGCCAACAAACTACCTGTCCCTAAAACATTTCTTATTAATGATGCAATAAATGCATTACACATTGCATACACTGGACCAAGTGTTATTGCTCCAACTACATTTACAAAATGTTGTACTGGTGAAATTTTAGCTACTCCTATTGGTACTGAAAATGTTCCAAATATAACAGCCATTCCAATAAGTATTCCGCTTAATGCAATTTTTTGTGCTTTACTTTTTTCTTTCACTTTTTAAGCCTCCTCATGATTTTAAAATTAGGAAACTATACAAAATTTACGCAAAAAAAATGTAGCCAAAGGGCTACATTACAATAAACTACGCAATTATTTTGTACTTCCCTCCGTTGGCATTAACCAAATCAGGTTATAAGAGTCTAGGAAATCAATCTTTCCAATCTCAGCCGATATATCAGCTCCCCTAGTGATAAATTATTTAATTTTTACTATATTACTAATATATACCATTAAATTGGAAAGGTCAATATGTTTTTATAATTTCTTCATTCTTTAAAAATTTAATAAAACTATCTCCACTTAATTATCTTTACCAAATACTTTTTCTTTAAGTCTAAGACCTTCCTTTGTCGCTGCTACTCCTCCCATTGCAGTTTCTCTAAGTGCTGATGGCAAACTTTTTCCTACTTTATACATTGCCTCAACTGCATCATCAAATGGTATTTTAGCTTCAACTCCTGCCATTACCATATCTGCTGTACAAAGAGCAGTAATTGCACCTTGCGCATTTCTTTTAGCACATGGTATTTCTACTAAACCTGCAACTGGATCACAAACTAATCCCAGTACATTTTGAAGGATTATTGAGCCAGCATCTAAACTCATTTTAGGTGTTCCGCCCATTAATTCAACTACTGCTGCTGCACCCATTGCAGATGCTGATCCACATTCTGCTTGACATCCACCCTCTGCACCAGAAAGAGTTGCATTCATTCCAATAATCATCCCAACAGCTGCAGCTGCAAGAAGACCTTGTATCATTTCATCTTCTGACAATTCTAATACTTCCCCTGCTGATAAAATAACCGCTGGCAGTATTCCACATGATCCAGCAGTTGGACATGCTACTATTTTTCCCATAGATGCATTTACTTCTGAAGATGCAAGTGCCATTGCCATCGCTATATTAGTGGCTCTTCCTGTTAAAGTCTTCTTACTTTTAGAATAATTATTTAATCTATATCCATCTCCACCTATAAGGCCACTAACTGAATAGACTTCCTTTTGTGTACCTTCTTCAGCTGCTGCTTTCATTACATTTAAATTTTTTCTCATCTTTTCAATTACTTGCTCTCTTGTAGAACCTTTTTCTTCAATCTCACATCTAATAGCATATTCACTTAGTAAAATATTATGTTTTTCGCATATTTCTAATAATTCTGCACCTGTTCTTGCAAGCATTTTATTCACCTTCCTTTGCTGGACTTATTGAAATAACTCTATCTACCAGCTCTATATTTTTTATCTTTTGTATTACTTCATCACTAATTCTATTATCCATTTCAAAAATCATTGTAGCATCTTCACCTTTACGATCTCTAAAAACTCTCATAAAAGCCACATTTATGTTCTCACTATAAAGCACATGTGTTACATTATGTATTACTCCTGGTGCATCCTTATGACTAACTATTAAGGTTTCATACATTCCAGTAAAATCAACTTCATTTCCATTAACTTCACAAATTTTAATGTTACCTCCACCTATAGATGATCCCATAACTTCGCAGTAATTTCCTTTTTTTGTTTTCATAACAAACTTTACAGTATTAGGATGAACATCACCTAAATCTGCTTCTTTAAATAAAAACTTCATTCCTTGCTCTTTTGCAATATCCATTGAATTTCTAAGCCTTTCATCACTTGGTTCCATTCCTAAAATTCCTGCAACTAATGCTCTATCTGTTCCATGCCCTTTATATGTTTTTGCAAATGATCCATGTAATAAAAATGTAACTTCTTCAATTTCTCCTGCTGCTATACTTCTTGCAATTTTTCCAAGTCTTGCTGCACCTGCTGTATGTGAACTTGAAGGACCTATCATAATTGGTCCAAGTATATCAAATATTCCTATACCTTTCATAGTATTATTCTCCTCATTATAATTTTCCTTAAATATTAAAATTATAGTTTAATATTTTACATCATTTATTAAAGCATAATATTTTAAAAGTATCTACCTATATAAGTATTTTGTCTTTTTTATACGAATATAATCATATTTTTTCATTATAAAATTTTTAATTAAAATAAAGAAGGATGACAATTAAAATAAAAGTCATCCTTCCTTATTTTATGAACTGGTTAATATTTAATGTTTATGAAAATTTATGGTTTGAAATATTATAAGATATTTTTATGAACATAGTACTTTTAAATTATAATACATACTAAATTATAATTTATTTACATAGTTTTTTGAATTCATCAGCTACAAATTGAACTTGTGTACCTACAATAACTTGTAAACTAGTTTTACTAGGTCTCATTACTCCTGCTACACCTGCTGACTTAATCAATTTTTCATTTACTAGTGATTGGTCTTTTATTTCTAAACGTAATCTTGTCACACAGTTATCAATAGATGTTATATTTTCTTTTCCACCAACACCTTTTAAGATAATAGATGCAACTTCTGTATAATTATTATTAGCAAGTACTGCATTCATTTCTTCACTATCATCATCTTCTCTTCCTGGTGTCTTTAAGTTAAATTTTGTAATAGCAAAACGGAATACCACATAATAGATAACTGCAAATGCTAAACCTATTGGTATTATATAAAGTGGATTTTCAGCCATTGGAGCTTTAAAGCTTAAGAACCAATCTACAAAACCTGCACTAAAGTTAAATCCACATCTTACTGGTAATAATGTACATACAACTGCTGAAACACCTGATAATAGCGCATGAACTAAATATAATCCTGGAGCCAAGAACATAAATGCAAATTCTAATGGCTCTGTAACACCTGTAAAGAAAGAAGATATTGATGCTGCTAATAATAAACCATATACTGCTTTTTTCTTATTATCTTTAGCTGTATGATACATAGCAAGTGCTCCTGCTGGTAAACCAAACATCATTACTGGGAAGAACCCTGTCATATACATACCAGTTACACCTTGTGTACCAGTTCCAGCCCAGAAGTTACCTATATCATTAATTCCTGCAACATCAAACCAGAATACAGAATTAAGTGCATGGTGAAGACCTGTTGGTATTAAAAGTCTATTAAAGAATGTATAAATACCTGAACCAATAGCACCTGTAGATACAATAGCTTGACCAAAAGCTACCAAAGCCCCATAAACTATAGGCCATACAAAAAATAAAACTAAAGATGCAAGAATTGACATACCTGCTGTTACTATAGCAACACATCTTTTTCCACTAAAGAATGCTAACGCATCTGGCAATTTAGTTCCCTTAAAATTATTATAACAATAAGAACCTATAATACCTGATAATATACCTGTAAATTGAGTTGCGATTTTTCCAAATGCTGCTGGTACTTCAGCAACATCAACACCTTTAAACATTGCTACAGCACCTGGTGCCAATAAAGTGGTAATCATAAGCCATGAAACAAGTCCTGCAAGTCCTGCTGTACCATCATTATCATCTGACATTCCAACACCTACACCAATTGCAAATAATATTCCCATATTATCAATCAGTGAGCCCCCTGCTTTTATTAGAAATGCTGCAATTACATTATTTGCCCCCCATCCAGAAGGATCGATCCAGTAACCAATACCCATTAGAATACTTGCAACTGGCAAGCAAGCTACTGGAAGCATTAATGCTTTCCCTAATTTTTGTAAATATTTCATCATAATAAAGTCCCCCTTTATTTTTTATTTTAAGGATTATTACATCCCTAATATCTGTTTTATTGTATTTTTTCCTTTTAAACACAAAAAAGCTGAAAAGGACAAATAACTTCATCCTTTTCAGCTGATGCTCGAATCTAATCGGTTACACGCTAAGTTAAAAAAAAATTTTATATTCATATTATGCTTTTATATTATCATAGTAATTTATAATAATCAACTCTTTTTATTAAAAAGTTTTATATTAAACTTGCTACTCTTACTATCTCTTCGAAATCTTTCTATATGCATTGCTAAATATGCGATCTCGCTTTCTGATACTTCTTTATCCAAATATTTTTCTAATATCTTTGCTGATTCCGTAGCTATTTTATATGAAACTTTATATTTAGATTTTATTTCTGAAATAAAATCATTTTCTAGTTCTGAATTAGATATAATTCTCTTAATAGCAAACTTTATGTGTGTTACAAATCTAGCATAATTTAAAGTATCTTTTGCTATCTCTATGTCTAATTGTTTTTCAACACAGGTAATTACCATACTACTTAAATTTGTACTTTTTATTGTATCATTTAAATTACCTAAGCTTCTGCTTGAATGAATATGCAATGCTATAAGGCCAATTTCACCATCTGGAATCACTATATTTATTTCATCTCTTAACATTTTTGCTGCTTTTTGAGCTAACATGTATTCTGTTTTATATAATACTTTAATTTCTGTAATAAATGGATTTTCAATAATTTCGTTATTAGCTATTCTCTTTATTGCAAAATTTAAATGGTCAATAAGTCCAATGTGTATATTTTCTCCTAATTGTTCATTTAAATCATTTGATATTTCTGTTATTATTCGCTCACATAAACAAAAAAAATCCTCATCAACCTTTTCAATAACTTGCTTAAAATTCTTTAAATTTTCTTTATCTTCCATTACAAATACTTTTTCTACTTTGGTTCCGCTTGGTATTTTATCACCAAATTTCTTTCCAAAGCCTATTCCCCTTGAAAATAATATCTTTTCCTTACCTGCTATTTTTACGCAAACTATATTATTATTATACGCCTGTACTATTACCCCTTCATTAACAACAGTTCCCATCTAGATCCTCCTTCTTGCTAGAATTTCAGAATATTATATTCATAGTATAACAAATCCTCTAATATTTCAATTTAAATATCAAATAAATTTCTATTATTAACTTTTATTATAAAAGCTAACACCACTTAATTTTGTACCCATACACTTGCTTTGTATCCATACGTAATATATTATCTTTATCATAATAACCAAAAGGGGGCTATAAAATGAATACTAATTTAGAAAGAGAACAAGTAAATAAAAATCTTGCGCAAATGTTAAAAGGTGGCGTAATAATGGATGTCACTAATAAGGAGGAAGCTATTATTGCAGAAAAAGCTGGTGCATGTGCAGTAATGGCTCTTGAAAGAGTACCTTCTGACATAAGAAAAGAAGGTGGAGTTGCTAGAATGTCTGATCCTAAAATGATAAAAGAAATTCAAGAAGCAGTATCAATACCTGTAATGGCAAAAGTTAGAATAGGTCACTTTGTTGAAGCTCAAATTCTGGAAGCCTTAAATATAGACTTTATCGATGAAAGTGAAGTTTTAACTCCTGCCGATGATAAGTATCATATAAACAAAGAAGATTTCAAAGTTCCATTTGTATGTGGTGCAACTAATATAGGTGAAGCATTAAGAAGAATTGGTGAAGGTGCTTCTATGATAAGAACAAAAGGTGAAGCTGGTACTGGAGATGTTGTTAATGCTGTAACTCACATGAGAACTATGAATGAACAAATTAAAGAAATTCAAAAGGCTGGAAAAGAAGAATTGATGACCATTGCTAAAAATCATGGTGCACCTTATGAGTTAGTTAAATATGTATGGGAAAATGGCAAGCTTCCAGTAGTAAACTTTGCAGCTGGAGGAATCGCAACTCCCGCTGATGCTGCTCTTATGATGCAACTTGGATGTGATGGTGTATTTGTTGGTTCTGGAATATTTAAATCTGATAATCCTGAAAAAAGAGCTAGAGCAATAGTTCTCGCTACCACTTACTACAATGATCCTAAAAAATTAGCAGAAGTCTCTGAAGATTTAGGCGGAGCTATGAGTGGAATAAATGCTAAAGAAGTTACAACAAAATATGCACAAAGAGGCTGGTAATATGAATGTAGGGGTTTTAGCTTTTCAAGGTGGTATAGAAGAACATTTAAATGCAATAAAAAAGTTAGGTCATAAGGGTATTGAAGTAAAAAATGAAGAAGATCTAGATGTATTAGATGCATTAATTTTACCAGGTGGTGAAAGTACTACTATGGGAAAACTGCTCAATGTAACTGGATTAATGAATCAATTAAAAGAAAAAATTAAAACTGGACTTCCTACATGGGGTACATGTGCTGGTATGATACTACTTGCTAAAGAAATAGAAAATGATGATAGAAGATATCTAAGTCTAATGGATATAAAAGTAATGAGAAATGCTTTTGGAACACAAATAGATAGCTTCACTACTAAAAAAGTTATTTCTGAAGTTTCTCCAAATGAAATAGAACTTGTTTTTATCCGCGCACCATTTATTACAGAAGTAGGTAATAACGTACAAGTTCTTTGTGAAGTAAATAATAATATTGTAGCTGTTAAACAAGATAATATGATTGCTACTTCATTTCATCCTGAGCTTACAAATGATTTAACTTTTCTAAAATACTTTTTAAGCACTGTATAATTAATATGAAATAAATTGAATTGATGAAAATAATCCTTTCTTAATCATCAATTCAATTCTTTTTTCTATAAAAATATTGTATTTTAAATTATATTAATACTATTCTAATATATTAATTAATACTCATAAAAACAAGATCCACCAATAAATTCTCTTAAAATGGAATTTTTAGGAACATTATCTACATCTATTTCATCAAAAAAACTCAAAAATGTTTTTAATCTCATTGCTTCTAAATATACTGTACTATCTTTAGGCACTTTATTTAATTCTTTCAAAGCAAATGATTTTAAAACTCCTAATTCATATACTAATGTTGAATTAAACATAACATCCGCTTCTTCTTGATATACAAATATATTTTTCTTTTCTCCGTTCCTTATAGATGGCCACATTTTTAAAGTTTCCTCTGCACCATATCCTCTTGAAAGTGAATCTCTTACAATTCTTCTTACCTTTCTTGAATCTGTTGTAGAAATTCTATTATGATTATCTATATTTAATTGAGTCAACGCTGATATATATATCTTAAAAACATTTTTGCTTAATTCTTTTGAAATTAGATTAGGATTTAATCCATGTATTCCTTCGAGTATAACAATTCCATTTTCCGGAAGTTTCTCTTTATACCCATTCCATTCTTTAATACCAGTCTTAAAATTATATACAGGAAGATCAACCACTTTTCCTGTCATTAGTTCTCCTAAGTCTTTATTTAAAAGCTCCAAATCCAATGCATCAATAGATTCATAATCATAATTTCCATTTTCATCCTTTGGAGTGTCTTCTCTATTGACAAAATAATTATCCAAAGACAATGGTATAGGAATAATCCCATTAACTCTAAGTTGTATACTAAGCCTATTAGCAAATGTAGTTTTGCCTGAAGATGATGGTCCTGCAATCAGAATAATTTTCACATTACTTTTACTAGAGATCTTATCTGCAATATTAGCTATTTTTTTCTCATGAAGAGCTTCTGAAACCATTATTATATCTTGTAAATCTCCATTATTAATTTTTTTATTTAGTGTTCCTACTTCTCCTATTCCAAGTATAGAAAGCCATCGTTCTGTCTCAATAAATATATTATTTAAAGCTTTTTGATCTTTAAAGCTTGGTATAGTATCAAGATCATTTATATCTGGCCTTCTTAAAATAAATCCTGACATATATTTTTCTAAATCAAAAGCTCGTATAACTCCAGTTGAAGCTCCTATCTTACCACAGAAATAATCATATCTACCTTCAAGTTCATATAATTTTACTTCATCTATATTACTATATTTTAATAAATTAATTTTATCCTGCATGTTATATTCTTCAAATATTTTGATTGCTTCTTCTTTTGATACTGTAACTATATTTATTTTTTTATCCCTTTTTATAAGTTCTATCATTTTTTCTTTTATAATAGATACTTCTTCTTTAGTTAATTCGTTTTCTTTGTGAATTTCTCCATATATAGACTTACTAAAAGAATGCTGTATAGTTATTTGTGCATCTTTAAATAAGTCTAATGCACACTTTATAAAAATAAATTGCAATGTATTTACATATATTTTCATTCCCAATTCATTATTAAAGCTAACCTTTTCAATATTTCCTTCCTCATTTATTATATCGTTTAAGTTATATAGTTTTCCATTTAACTTGCATCCTGCAATAGTTTTAATATCTTCTTTATTCTCATTTAATAATAACTCATAAAATGTAATTCTATTTTTATCTATATTAACATAACTGCTATCTTTCATAAAATTTCTCCTTCTTTCTAAGAGTAATATTACTTTATAACCAGATTAATTATATTATCGAATTTATTTTTGATATTTCCATATATATTATATACATTTCTCCTTAAAAGAATAAAATTAATTTTCTAAATATTAATGAATTATTTCCTTTAAATATGTACATATTATTTTTGCGAGGTGTTTTTATGATTATTGTATTTATTAGAACCGCAATTCTCTATGTACTTGTAGTTTTAACAATGAGACTTATGGGAAAAAGACAAATAGGTGAGCTTCAACCATACGAATTCGTAATTACTATAATGATTTCTGATCTAGCTTCATTGCCAATGCAAGATCAGCGTTTACCATTATTACAAGGCATAGTTCCTATAATAACTCTGTTATTTTTAAAAACTATAATAACTCAAGTTGAATTAAAATTCCAGAAAGCTAGAGATTTCTTAGATGGTGCTCCTTGTATTCTAATATACAAAGGAAAAATAAACTATAAAGCTTTAAAAAAACAACAATTAAATATAGATGAATTATTTGAAGAACTAAGGCTTGCAAATTATTTCAACTTAGATGAAATACAATATGCTATTTTGGAAAATAGTGGTCAGTTATCTATTCTTCCAGCAAATTATAATAGCTCTAGTGGAAGTTCAAGCAGTAGTTCTAGCTCCGGTAGTTGTGATAAAAATAAGAGCTCTAGTGGTTCAAGTGGTAGCAATACTAGTGATAAAAAAGATAATACTTCTAAAACTCCAGAAGCTCAGCTTCCAAAAATTTTAATATCTGATGGTAAGATAAATCGAAGTTCTTTAACCAGTATAAATAAAGATAAAGATTGGATTTTTAATGTTTTAAAAAGACATAACATAGATTCAATCAATAAAGTATTAATTGCAATGTACGATACAGAAGGCAAATTTAAATTCCAATTATATGATGAGTATGAAAAGGAGTGTACAAAATGAAAAATGCCATAATATCTGTAATAGTTTTTTTATGCTTATTAATAAGTATATTTTTTTTTAATAACTCAGTTTTAAATTTATGTAATGACATTAAATATAAAACTGATGAAATAGAGCTTATTCTTTTAAGCAACGATAAACAAGCTGCATATGATAAGTCATTAGAATTGTTAGATCTCTTACACGAGAAGGATTTTATTACTTCAATATATGCAAATCATCAAGATTTTGATGCAATAAGAAATGAAGCTATAAAACTTTGTGTATATATTTCACATGACGATATTACTGAAGCTAATGCTTCATTACATGTTATTAAATATAGTACCAATATAGTTAAATCCTTACAAGAACCTAGCTTAAATAATATATTGTAAAACTAAAGGCTAATAAGTTAAAAGCGAATTTTAACTTATTAGTCTTTAACTTTAAACTTATTTTTTTATTATGATTTTTTATAATCAAATATACATTTGTGAATTTTTATACATTTAATGATATTTTTATGCATATATAAACACTATAGCTATATCGCACATTAAACCTCAATTCTCATTTTTTTATGGTATAAGTAATCATCTCCTTTGTTTTTTATGAATATTATTAAAATTAAATGAATATTTTTTCATTTTCCTATTGATTATTCATTTTTAAAATTGTATAATTATAACCAAGCAAATAATTACAATTGATATTAAATTTGATATTTCTATAGATAATAAGAAGGGGGATTTTTTTATGAAAAAATATAACAAAGTCGTTTTAGCATATTCAGGAGGTTTAGATACATCTATTATCATTCCATGGCTTAAAGAAAATTATGGTTGTGAAGTAATTGCTGTATGCGGTAACGTAGGACAAGCTGATGAGCTAGAAGGATTAGAAGAAAAGGCAATAAAAACTGGGGCTTCAAAATTATATGTTGCAGATATAGTTGATGAATTTGTAGAAGAATACATCTTCCCTACTATTCAAGCTGGAGCTATATATGAAGGGAAATATCTTTTAGGAACATCTTTCGCAAGACCAATAATCGGAAAAAGATTGGTTGAAATTGCTAAAAAAGAAGGTGCTGATGCAATTTGTCATGGATGTACTGGTAAAGGAAATGACCAAGTAAGATTTGAAATGGCAGTTAAAACTTTTGCACCCGATTTAGATATTATAGCTCCTTGGAGAACTTGGGATATCAAATCAAGAGAAGATGAAATTGAATATGCAGAAGCAAGAAATATTCCTTTAAAGATTAATCGCGAAACAAATTATAGTAAAGATAAGAATATTTGGCACTTAAGCCATGAAGGATTAGATTTAGAATTTCCTGAAAATGAACCAAATTATGAAAAAATATTAGAACTTTCTAATACACTTGAAAATGCTCCTGACAAAGCAACTTATATAACATTAACATTTGAGCAAGGTAAAGCTGTTGCTTTAGATGGCAAGAAAATGAAACCTGCAGATCTTCTTGAAGCATTAAATAAAGTTGGTGGAGAAAATGCTATTGGAATTATCGATATGGTTGAAAATAGACTTGTTGGTATGAAATCAAGAGGTGTTTATGAAACTCCAGGCGGAACTATTCTTTATAAAGCTCATAAAGATTTAGAAGAACTTTGTTTAGATAAAGAAACTTCTCATTATAAAGAACAAGTAGCTTTAAAATTTGCTGATCTTGTATATAACGGTCAATGGTATACTCCACTTAGAGAAGCATTAACTGAATTTGTTAATAAAACTCAAGAAACTGTAACTGGAGAAGTTAAATTAAAATTATATAAAGGTAATATTGTAAATGCTGGCATGACTTCACCATACTCATTATATAGTGAAGAATACGCTACATTCGGTGAAGATGGTGTTTATGACCAAAAAGATTCTGCTGGATTCATTAACTTATTCGGTCTTCCAACTGTCGTTAGAGCTAAAATGCAAGAAAAATTAAAGAAAGAGGGAAAATAGATGAAGCTATGGGGTGGACGTTTTAAAAAAGGCACTGATAAATTAGTTAATGATTTTAATTCCTCTATTCCGTTTGATTCAAGAATGTATAGAGAAGATATTGAAGGAAGTATTGCCCATGCTTCAATGCTTGGTGAACAAGGTATAATCCCAAAAGATGCCAGTGATAGAATTATCTCTGGTCTCCTTGAAATTTTAAAAAGAATTGATAGTGGTGCAATTGAAATTGATATGACTTCTGAAGACATTCATAGTTTTGTTGAGGGAACTTTAACATACTATATTGGAGAAAATGGTAAAAAGCTTCATACTGGAAGAAGTAGAAATGACCAAGTTGCTTTAGATTTAAAATTATATTTAAAGAAAGCTCTTAAATCTATACAAAATGACCTTATAGCTTTAGAAGAGGTTCTTTTAGAAAAATCTAAAGAAAATATTGATACAATAATGCCAGGATACACTCATATGCAAAAAGCTCAGCCTATTACACTTTCTCATCATCTTTTAGCTTATGCTGAAATGTTTAAGCGAGATGTAACTAGATTGATAGATTGTTATGAAAGAATGGATACTATGCCTCTTGGTTCTGGAGCATTAGCTGCAACTACTTACCCTCTTGATAGAGAAGCTGTTGCAAAAACTCTTGGATTTTCAAAAATAACATTAAATAGTTTAGATGGCGTATCTGACAGAGATCATGCAATTGAAGCATTATCTGCTTTTTCAATGATAATGATGCATCTTTCTAGATTTTCTGAAGAAATTATTCTTTGGTGCACAAATGAATTTAGTTTTATAGAGCTTGATGATGGATATAGTACAGGAAGTTCTATAATGCCTCAGAAGAAAAATCCTGATGTTGCAGAACTAGTTAGAGGTAAAACAGGTAGAGTTTATGGTGATCTTATGACTTTACTTACAGTAATGAAAGGTATTCCTCTTGCTTACAACAAGGATATGCAGGAAGATAAAGAAGCATTATTTGACGGTATTGATACAGTCGAACTTGCTCTTCAGACTTTTACTGGAATGATTAAAACTATGAAAGTAAGAAAAGAAAATATGAGAAAAGGTGCTGGCCTTGGCTTTACTAATGCCACTGACCTAGCTGATTATTTAGTTAAAAAAGGCGCTGCATTTAGAGATGCTCATGAAATAGTTGGGGAAATAGTTCTTGCATGTATTAAAGATAATAAAATGATAGAAGAATTAAGTCTTGATGAGTTAAAAGCCTTCTCTCCTATTTTTGAAGATGATGTTTATAAGGCTATAGATCTTGTCACTTGTGTTGAAGAACGTAAAGTAATTGGTGGACCTTCTACTGAATCAGTTAAAATTCAAATTGATGAATTAGAAAAGTTCATTGCTAAATATAAAGAAATTTAATTTATTATATTTATATTAACTTTAGACATAGATGTTTTAAGCTAATATATGATGCACAATCCACAGCAATAATATATGAGAATCTCCTTTCTTAATATTTTTTATTAATTCTTTGTTATTTCTCATATAGTAATGAACTGTGAATTGTGCATTGATTTACTTTAAGGAGGATGTTTAAAAATGATCAAAATTGGAATAATTGGTGCCACTGGTTATGTTGGTGCTGAACTGTTAAGATTATTACTATCTCATCCCAAAGTTGAAGTTGTAGCATTAAGCTCTGTTTCATTTGAAGGACAAGAAATTAGTAATGTTTATAAAACATTTTTTAATAAAACAAATTTAATATGCGGAAATGCTGATGAAGTTATTGAAAAAAGTGATGTTATCTTTACTGCTCTTCCGCATGGCTTAAGTGAAGATATAGCAAAAAAAGCTATTGATAGTAATAAAATTTGCATTGATATGGGTGCTGATTTTAGATTATCTAGCGAAGAAGAATATGAAACTTGGTATGGTAAAAAATTTACGCAACCAGAACTACATAAAAAATGTGTATATGGACTTCCTGAATTAAATAAAGAAAAAATTAAAGAATGCAAGTTAATTGCAAATCCTGGCTGCTACCCTACTACTATAAATTTAGGTTTAATGCCACTTCTAAAGAATTCTTTAATTGAAACAAAAAATATTATTTGTGATTCTAAATCAGGAACTACTGGCTCTGGAAGAGGCTTAACATTAACTACACATTTTCCAGAAGAAAACGAAACATTTGCACCATACAAAGTTGGAGCTCATAGACATACTCCAGAAATAGAAGAAATTTTATCTACAATGGCAGATGAAAAAGTTTCAGTGACTTTTACACCTCATTTATTACCTATTAATAGAGGTATTCTTTCAACTATCTACTGTACTCCTAAAAAAGAAGTAAAACTTGAAGAAATTCATGAATTATATGTAGATTTTTATAAGGACATGCCATTTGTGAATATCCTTCCACTTGGAGAATTTGCATCAATTAAAAATATTCGTTTATCAAATGATTGTTTCATATCACTACATTTAAATCATAGAAAAGATCAAATCATAGTCTGCAGCACAATTGATAATATGATAAAAGGCGCTGCCGGACAAGCAATTCAAAACATGAATATAATTTTAGGTTTTGATGAAACAGAAGGACTTAAGTTAATCGCACCAGCATTCTAACAATTTACTAAAGGGGGTTATTATTTTGAATTTTAAATATGTACAAGGTGGAGTTACTGCTCCAAAAGGATTTTTAGCATCGGGGATTCATTGTGGCTTAAAGAAAAGCAACCTAAAAAAGGATTTAGCTCTAATATACTCTGAAATTCCTGCTGTAGCTGCTGGAATGTTTACAAAAAATAAAGTTAAAGGTGCTCCAATAGCAGTTTCTAAAGATCATTTATCTAATAAAAAGGCACAAGCAATAATTGTTAATAGTGGAAATGCTAATACTTGTAATGGTATAGATGGCTTAAACAAAGCCAAAAAAATGACATGCATTCAAGCTAAAGAATTAAATTTAAAAGCAGATGATGTTTTAGTTGCATCTACAGGAGTAATTGGGGTTCCTTTAAATATTGATGCAATTAAATCTGGAATTCCTTTACTTACTGAAAAATTATCTAAAGAAGGACATGAGGATGCCTCTTCTGCTATTATGACTACTGATACAGTAAAAAAAGAATTAGCAGTAGAATTTACTATAGGAGATAAAGTTGTAACTATTGGAGCTATGGCAAAAGGTTCTGGTATGATTGAACCTAATATGGGAACAATGCTTTCATTTATAACTACTGATATATGCATAACTCCTGAATTATTAGATGAAGCTCTTAAATCTTGTGTACAGGTAACTTATAACAGAGTTAGTGTAGATGGAGATACTAGTACAAATGATTCTGTTTTCATATTAGCTAATGGATTAGCTGAAAATGAACTTATATCTGAAAAAAATGAAAATTATGAGATATTTGCACGAGCTCTTACAGAGTTAAATACAATAATGGCTAGGACTATAGCTAAAGATGGTGAAGGTGCTACTAAGCTATTAGAATGTCAGATTTCTGGCGTGCGTAGTGAAAAAGACGCTGTTATCTTAGGTAAAAGTGTTATAAATTCACCACTTGTTAAAACTGCTATGTTTGGAAGTGATGCTAACTGGGGAAGAATTCTTTGTGCACTTGGATATGCTGATATAAATTTTGATCCTGAAAAAGTGGATGTCTCATTCGAAAGCTCAAAAGGTACATTAGATGTATGTAAATCTGGTAGTTCTTTAGCTTTTGATGAAGATAAAGCAAAAGAAGTATTAGGTGAAGATGAAATTATTATTAAAATAAATCTAAATTCTGGAGAGCATGGTGCTACAATCTGGGGCTGCGATTTAACTTATGAATATATAAAAATTAATGGTGATTACAGAAGTTAATTATAACTGTAAGTTGTGCATCAAAATCGGGGGGATTATTTTGAATCTAAATCATACTGAGCAAGCTGAAATTTTAGTTCATGCTCTACCATATATTCAAAAATATCGTGGAAAAATCATTGTAGTTAAGTATGGTGGAAATGCAATGATAAGTGATGAACTTAGAGAAACTGTTATAAATGATATTATATTAATGAAATGTGTTGGTATTGAACCTGTAGTTGTTCATGGTGGAGGTCCTGACATATCTGACTTAATAAAAAGATTAAATCACAAAAGTGAATTTATAAATGGATTAAGATACACAGATGATGTAACTATTGAAGTAGTCCAAATGGTTCTTGGTGGAAAAGTAAATAAAAACCTTGTTTCACTAATTGAAAAGTTTGGTGGAAAAGCTATTGGATTATGTGGTATGGATGGATCATTAATAAAAGCAAAAAAAATAGAATCTGATGTTGATCTTGGATATGTTGGCGAAGTTACTGAAGTAAATGTAGACATATTAAAAATGGCTATGAGCTCCGGATATATCCCTGTTGTAGGAAGTGTCGCTTTAGGTGAAGATGATAATAAACCTTATAACATAAACGCTGATACATGTGCATCAAAGATTGCTGCAGCCCTAAAGGCTGAAGAGTTAATGCTTTTAACTGATGTACCAGGCGTTATGAAAGATCCTAATGATCCTTCTACTTTATATCAAAACTTAAGATTACATCAAATTCCTAAATTATGCTTAGAAGGTATAATTAAAGGTGGAATGATTCCTAAAATTGATTGTTGTGTTGAAGCAGTAAGAATGGGTGTTGAAAGAGCAATAATATTAGATGGACGTATTCCTCATTCAATACTTTTAGAACTATTTACTCCAGAAGGAATCGGAACAATGATACATTAAAATAATTCACAGTTCACAATATATAATCCACAAATTCAATAAATTCTATCATAAATTGTGAATTGTACACTGATTAAAGGAGGTTCTTTTATGTTATATGATTTTAATAAAGCATCAAGCCACATTATGAATACTTATGGACGATTAGATTTAGTTATAACTCATGGTGAAGGTGTTTATTTATATGATAAAGATAATAATAAATATTTAGATTTTACAAGTGGTATAGGTGTTAACAGTTTAGGTTATGGAAATAAGAAGTGGATTGAAGCAACTACAAATCAGATCAAAACTCTTGCCCACGTTTCAAATATTTTTCATACTGAACCTGGAGCTAAAGTTGCCAAGAAATTAACTGAAGCAGCTAAAATGAGTAAAGTATTCTTTGCTAATTCTGGTGCTGAAGCTAATGAAGGTGCAATAAAACTAGCTAGAAAGTATAGTTACGAAAAATATGGTGAAGGTAGAAGTACTATTCTTACATTAGTTCAATCCTTCCATGGAAGAACAATAACTACGCTAAAAGCAACTGGACAAGAAAAATTCCATAAATACTTCTATCCTTTCACTGAAGGATTCAATTATGTTGTTTCAAATGATATTGATGATTTTAAGGCTAAGCTTACAAATGATGTTTGTGCAATAATGCTTGAAGCTATTCAAGGTGAAGGAGGAGTTATTCCTTTAAACAAAGATTTTGTTCAATCAGTAGTTAAAATTTGCAAAGAAAAAGATGTTCTTGTTATTTTTGATGAAGTTCAATGCGGTATTGCAAGAACTGGTAAAATGTTTGGATACAATAACTTTAATGTAGAAGCTGATATTGTTTCTGTTGCAAAAGGTCTAGGGGCAGGTCTTCCTATTGGAGGTTTTTTATGCTCTTCAAAATTAGAAGATGTTCTTAAACCTGGTGATCATGGCTCAACATTTGGTGCTAATCCTGTTGTATGTGCTGGTGCCGAGGTTGTTTTAGATGAATTATGTAATGAAGAATCATTTAATGAAATTGTTGAAAAAGGTAACTATGTTAAAGATTTAATTCAATCTGCAAATAATCCTAAGATTCTTGCTGTTAGAGGAATGGGATTAATGATAGGAATAAAAGTTGAATGTTCTCCTAAAGATGTTCAACTAGCAGCTTTAAAAAAAGGATTGTTAGTTTTAACAGCTGGAAGCGATACTGTTAGACTATTACCACCTCTAGTTATTTCTAACGAAGATTTAAAAAAGGGTGTTGATATTTTACTTGATGTCATATCTAATATCTAAATTCATATCCTTATATTAGAAAGATATACTGTAAAATAGTATAAATTTTATTATAAGGAGAGGTTTATTATGAGTGCAGAAGATTTAAAAATCAAACAATTAACACTAGAAAATATTTGGTTAAAAAAACAAATTGAGAATTTAACAGAAGAAAACAAATCTATCTATAATGAATATTTAAATTATATGGAGTATTCAGAATTAACTATTCTTGATTTAGCAGTAGAGCTTAATAAACTCAAAGGAATTGACAATACTATGTCAACTTCAGAATTTCAAGAGTTATTTAATGAATGTAAACTTAATGAACTTGACTACTACTCTTCTTAGCGCATAATAAATATTTTTAAAGATAAAAACTAAATTTAAAAGGAGCTGTCGCACAAACGAGAAATTGTAATGTAAATATAAAGCATTACGAATTATTAAGTGCAACAGTCCCTTAGGGTAATCAATAAGCAGTTGTATTAAAATAATAATATTACATAGATTATCAATTGCTTCTTTATATTATGGGGGATTTATATGAAAAAAGATTTATTAAAAATTGATAGCTTATCTAAAGAACAAATATTAGAGGTTTTAAATTTAGCTGATCAATTAAAATATGAACAAAAACATGGAATCGAACATCCACATCTTAAAGGAAAAACATTAGGTATGATATTCGAAAAAGCATCTACTAGAACAAGAGTTTCTTTTGAAACTGGAATGTATCAATTAGGCGGACATGCTTTATTTTTAAGTCATAAAGATTTGCAAGCTGAAAGAGGTGAACCTGTAGAAGATACTGCTAGAACTCTTTCAAGATATGTTCAAGGAATACTTATAAGAACGTTCTCTCAAGAAGACCTTGAAACCTTTGCTAAATATGCAACAGTCCCAGTTATTAATGGCTTAACAAATGATGAGCATCCATGCCAAGTATTAGCTGATTTAATGACAATAAGAGAAAATAAAAATATTCTTGAAGGGTTAAAAGTTGCATTTATTGGTGATGGACACAATATGGCAAATTCTCTTATGATTTCATGTTTAAAAGTTGGTATGAATTTTTCAATTGCTTCACCAAAAGAATATACATCACCTGATTCTTACATTTCAAAAGCTAAAGAAATAGCTGAAAATGAAGGTGTAGAATTTTTCCTTACCACTTCACCCGAAGAAGCTGTTAAAAATGCTGATGTAGTAATTACTGATGTCTGGGCTAGCATGGATCAAGAAGATGAAATCGAAAAGAGATTAGAAGCTTTCAAAGACTATCAAGTTAATTCTGATTTATTAAAACATGCTGATGAAAATGCAATTGTTCTTCATTGCCTACCAGCTCATAGAGAACAAGAAATAACATCTGAAGTGCTAGAAGCTTTTTCTGATATAATATTTTCCGAAACCGAAAACAGATTGCATGTACAGAAAGCTATTCTTGTTAAATTAATGAAATAGAAATATATTATTTCAAAACATAAATAAAATACGTAGAATTAGAGTTTAGTGAATAACAACCGAAATTCAATATATGATAGGCTCGATTGTAGGGAAATTTAAACTAAAACTTCTAAAGACAAAGGCTGTGCCCAAAACCATTTGCTCCAACAGCAAGTGTTGGACAAATAATTTTGGAACAGCCTCTGTCTAAGAAGTTAAAAGCTTAAATTTCTAGATACAATACTACGCCTATAATATATTGAATTTCTTTGTTTTCTCTAAAATTATAGATACCCAACTTTGTTAATTATTTTTTATGCTTTTTGGAATATTCTATATCTGAAAGTATAGTTTTCAACTAATAAAAGTAACTTATAGAAATTACCTTAACCATCATAAAATAAGGAAATACTTATGAATAGGTGTTTCTTAAAAAATCAATCTACCTCCATGAAATAAGCAAATTCTTATATTCATATATTGTTACCTTCTTAAAAATGATAAAATATTAACTTGTTTAAATAACTACTTCATAATTTAAAAATGTATTTATGTATAATAGCAATAATGCTGAAACTTTGAGTTTAGATGAAACAAAGAAATAAAGATCTCATATTGGGCGGAGACTTGCATTCAAAAATGGAGCTTTAAAATTTTTACATCAATGATTGTTCCAAAATTGTTTGTCAAATTTTACATTGGAGCAAACGGTTTTGGGCACAATCATTGATGTTTAAA
>SVCF01000060.1 GCA_015058475.1 Clostridium butyricum
TAAATATGAACCTGAATCTTATTACATCATATTATAATCATATATAAATTCATTTAAGGAGTAGTAACTTTGCCAAATTTAATTAGAATTAATTGTAAGAATTCAACTTATGTTAATAAATCTCATTTAGATACTATTTATGCAAATGATGATCATTTACTAGTTGCTTTACTAAGAAATACTGATTCTAAAATCAATGTTTGTATCTCTTTATTAACTTTTCCTATGCTTAATTTAGAACCTAAAGATATTCTAAATGCTTATTTATATTTATTCCTAGAAGATATAAATCATCCTAAGGATAGTGGTGCAAAAATAAGAATAATTGGTAATTTTGATTATATTGATACTCGCAAAATTAATTGGAGTAATTTTCCTACAAACAATTTTTCTAATGAAATAACTTCAGAGATTTATCATGATGGTAAAAATTCATATATCAAAATTGATGTAACACACATTATAAGCGTTTTATCAAAATTTGATATTAATTATAATTTAATAATTTCGCCTATTATTTCATCGATAGGTACTTTTATTAAATTAAGCTCTTACCATTCTGATAATCCACCTTATTTAGTTATAGAGAAATGCAAAAATATTTCTAATTCTGAAACTCACCCAAGTGAAGAATTATCAGAATCTAAAGACTCATTAGAGAATATTTATAAACATTATATTAATAATTCTGGCAAGCATTTAAATATTGATTTTGATTATACAACAGATACAAATCCTAATATTAGCAATGACAGTTTTGAATCTATAATAGAAAAAATAGATAATATTTCTTCTAGGTTAATTAATAATATGAATAATTTTGATGAAAAACTCTCCAATTTTGATTATCAATTTACTGCTTCTAAAAACCTCCTTAATGACTTATCAGGTATTATAGAAAAACTCAATAATAAAACTGATGATATAAATAAAAGTACTTCCTCACCAAAACATATTTTAGAAGATCTATCTAACATTCTTAAAAACGTAAATAATAAAGTTGATATTTTAGATAACAATTTCCCATTATCTAATAGTCTCATAAAAAATTTCTCTAGTATTATTAAAAATATAAATAACAACGCTGATGCACCAAATGATAATGTTGAGAAATCTGATAATAAAATTGATAACTTATTTGAAATTCTCAAAAAAAATACTTCCATATTATATGATGCAGAATCAAATAGCAATAATATAATATCAATTTTAGATATTATAAAAGACACCTTAAGTACTCTAAAAAATACATCTGATACTACGGATGATACTCTTGATTATTTTGATGAGACTTCTAAAATGAATGAAAACCACTCTGATAGTATAAATTCTAAGCTTTCAGTTTTAACTAATGAAATTAACAGATTGTGCGAATTACTTTCTTCTATAGTAGAACCAGTTGAATAGTGCATATATTTATATTAAAAATATATGCTTATTTAATAATTTCAAATAAAAATAAGTGCAGAAGCATATTGAATTTTTTTCATTATGCCTCTGCATCTTTATATATTTTTTTATTAAGCAAGAGATTTCTATAGAAAATTATTTAATACATACTTTCTTGATAATATCCCTTGAAATTATTAGCATCTATTTTTTAACTATAATTTTTCTTAATTCTGAATTAAAATGCAGATTTAGATTAAAAATATAATGGAAATTTAATAATAAATACCATGTAATAAGCAAAATATATAGTATAGTAGGTGATATATTATGAGAAAACCAAAATTAGTTATAAGTAAATGCTTAAATTCAGAAAAATGTAGATACGATGGATGTGGTTATAATGATAAAGTTATATCTCTATTAAAAGGATTTGTAGATATAGAAACTATATGTCCAGAAAATGCTATAGGTTTACCGATACCAAGAGATCCAATACATATTGAAAAACATAATGATACATATAAACTAATTCAATTAAATTCAAATATAGACTATACCAATCAAATGACTGAATTTGCAGAAGAATTTCTGAATATATCAAATGATATAGACGGATTTATATTAAAAAGTAAATCTCCATCATGTGGTATAAATGATGTAAAAATATATCCACAATCTCAAAAATGTAGCATAAAGAAAAATGGAACTGGAATTTTTTCAAGTAAAGTTATAGAGAAATACTCCAATGTCCCTATAGAAAATGAAGGTAGATTAAAAAATTATAATATTAGACATGAGTTTTTCACAAAAATATTTTTAATAAATAATTTAAAAAGTGAAAATAATATTTTGAACTTTCATAATAAAAATTTATTATTATTAAAGTCATATAGTAAAGAAATTACTAAAGAGTTAAGTAATATATTAAATAAACCAAATTTAAATAACAAAGATATAAATCTATACAAAAGTAAAGTATATGAAATTTTAAAAAGTAAAAGGAATAAGAATAGTAACTTAAGTATTGCGAAAGATATATTTGAAAAATATAAAAATAATTTAAATATAGATGAGATAAATTATTTTGAAAATCTATCAAATCTCTATAAAGAAGGACAAATTCCATTTAGCTCTATAATGATTGCATTACATATGTATGTAATTAGATTTAATGATAAAGAATTATTAAACCAAACATTCTTTAATCCATATCCTGAAAGCCTAATAAGTGCATCTGATTCTGGAAAGGGAAAAAATTCATACGAATTATAAGGATTAAAAATTATTATTTATAAACTTTATTATTTTTTAATTTACGCCTATAGCAGTAATATGCTATAGATCGTAAATTAAATATAACTTATTTATTTTTTTGCTCTCACGCCCTATTAAAGAACCTACAGATTCAGATAAAAAGCCACGTAATTGTGAAAGAGTTACATTTAAATTTTTATCAACTTAAAATTCTAAATTTCTATATGCAATAATTGCTATTAATGAAATTACTCCTATCATAGCAACTATTTTTTTAACGTATATTGTGTCAATCTTTCATTTATTTTTTGTGCCTGAACTGCTAATTCCTCTACTGCATCAGCTGTTTCTTTTGTTGTTACTGTATTAGTCTTAACAACTTCCGAAATTTCATTAACACCTTCTGTCATACTAATAATAGAGTCCTTTTGCTTTTGTGATGCATTTGTAATCTCTCTAACAAGCTCTGTAGTTTCATCTACATTTTTTACAATTAATTCTAGTTTTTCAGCTGTCTGATTGGCCATTTTTGCTCCTAGATCAACAGCATTAATTGACTCTCCAATTATATTAGTTATATTTCTAACTGCTTCTTGAGACTGGCTTGCAAGAACTCTTACTTCTTCAGCAACGACAGCAAATCCTTTTCCAGATTCACCTGCTCTTGCTGCTTCAATTGCTGCATTTAATGCAAGTAAATTAGTTTCTTCAGCTATTTCCTCTATTGTCGAAATAATATCAGAAATATTCTTTGAACAATTACTTATGTTAGTCATATATGTTAATAACAGCTTCATATCCTCATTACCATTAATTACAATACTTCTTGTACTATTTGAAAAGTCATCTGCCTTTTCAGCATTATCAGCATTTGATTTTACTTGATCCAGTACTTCATTAAAGCTCTCTATAAGGTTTTGTACTACTTCTGACTGCTGCTTTGCCCCTTCTGATAGTATTTGAGTTGTAGCCGAAATTTCTTCTGCACTACTTGCTACAAAATCAACTGATTGAGTAATATCAAGAAAGTCTAAATTAAGTAATCTTATTATTTTCTCAAAAGCCTCTTTTATTGGTTCAAAATTTCCCTTATACTCTATTTCTGAGTTTAATTCAATATCAAATTTTCTATTAGCTATATTTTCAATAATATTAGTTTCATCTTCAATACATGAATGAAGCATTTCAATAGATGTATTTAAATTATCTGCCATCTCTCCAATTTCATCTTTATTGGTATAATCATTGTTAACCTCTAATATTCCTTCTGATAGATTCTTAGACATATTTTTTATATTGTTAATTCCTTCAATAATCATATTACTCAACACTTTTTTTAATGTTATTGATAAATTTAAACTAATGGCTAGCATTACTATAATAACAGCTATAATACTGTATTTTAGAATTCTAGCTGAACTTATGAAACCATCTGCAGAATTTTGAACTGAATCATAAATATTATTTAATTCATTTTCTATATATCCTGCTTCTGTTAAATAGTTTCCATTTAATAAACTTATAGCCTCTTCATTATCTCTATTTTGAATCAAAGTATAAACTTTATTTCTTGTTTCTTTTATATCTTCTTTAGTACTTAAAAGTATTTTAACTAATCTTTCATCACCTAAAAATTCCTCATTTAAAACATTATAATTCTCATCAAATGATGCTTCTTCTGCTTTAGCTTTTTCTATATAACTGTTTCTTTTTTCATCATCACTTTGATTTATAGCCATATTCATATTATTATACATAACCTGTATTTCAACCTTCATAGCTGATATAGTATCTAAATTCGAATATGG
>SVCF01000061.1 GCA_015058475.1 Clostridium butyricum
GCTGGTTTACTAATTGTTTATTATATTCTGTTCAATTTTCAAAGACCATTTTCTTTTCTACAACTTTCGTTGTTTTTTTCTATCGCCTCAAGCGACTTCCTTAGTTTATCATCACTTCACCCATCTGTCAATAACTTTTTTTAAACTTTTTTGAACTCTTAAGCTTAAATTTTTCTTTTAATGACTCTGCATCTCAGCGACGTATTTTATAATACCATCACATTCTCTATTAATAAATTAAAGTATGAGTGATTTATATAATTTATATCACTCATACTTATTATATCTACAAAATTCTTCATTATACTACTATTGATACACTAGGATTAGTTTTATTTATATTTTTCTTAATGTTTATTATATCCTAGCTTTTCCATGATAATTAATGCAGTATCCTCAATTGCTCTCTCAGTTACATCTATGGTCTTACATCCTATTTTTCTCATTATTTTATCTGCAAATTCAAGTTCATCTAATACCCTTGCATCACCTGCATATTCTATATCTGATGTTATTCTATGAAATTTATCTAATCTTTTTTTTCTAATTTCAATTAATCTTAATGGATCTATTGTTAAACCAAATATCCTTTTCTTATCTATTTCATATATTTCATCAGGTACTCCCACTTCTGGCATCAAAGGTATATTTATTGCTTTAATACCTTTATTAGCAAGATACATACATAACGGTGTTTTAGATGTTCTAGATAATCCAATCAATACAACATCAGCATTTTTAAGACCTCTATAATCCTTACTATCATCATATTGCATAGCAAATTCCATAGCTTCTATTCTTTTGAAGTATATTTCATCAGTTTTTCTCATAGCTCCTGGATTATATGTAGGCTGCACATTTAACATTGTAGATGCAACATTTATTATTGGTCCTAATACATTCATCACTGATATATTTTTCTCCATAGCCTTTTGTGTTAAATATTCTCTTACATTAACTGTAATAATTGTAGATACTATTATTACTTGCTCACACTCCTCAACTGTTTTCATAACATCTTCTACATCTTCTAAGGTTTTTACATAGGGTATCCTTTTTACCTTAACTTCTTCTTCAAATTGACTCGCAGCTGCAAAGGCAACTTGATTAGCTGTTTCCCCTATCGAATCTGATACTGCTAAAATTGTTAACATTATAATCCCCTCTTTCTCTCAATAATTACTTATTTTTACCTTATATATAAATTTAACCCTGTCTACTTTTATATTAACCCAAAATGCTTAAATTTAATAGTAGTGAAATTTTTTTTTCAGTATGTTAAAATTTTATATATCAATTAAGATAATCTTATCAATGGAGGAAATTTAGATGAACTTAAAAAAACTCTTAACTATAGGTACCCTTCCTTTAATCTGGTTATTATATATACTCTTCGAGTTAATAACAGGAAGAATACAAGATTTTCAGACAATAATATTCAATATTATAATAATGCTGCTATTTGCTTTAAGTGGACTGATAATTTATAAAATAGGTATTAATAATGAATCTGGCCTTTTATTTAAGAATCTTCTCATAACTTTTCTTATCTTTATGCTCATAGATCAAGGTATCAAAATTATTATTAAATTATTCTATTTTGATAACCATATAGAGTTGATCCCTAATATGCTTTCATTTCATCCAATAATAAACACAAATGGTTCTTGGTTAAATGCTAGATTTGGTACTGGAGTAAGCTTTCCTTTATTAATTATACTTAATATAATAGCTTTATTTCTTTTTATTGAAATATATAGATATTATCTTTATAACAATCATAAGGATTTTTGGACTGATATGTGTTTTGTTTTCATATTTTCTGGTGCACTGTGTTCTTTAATAGATAAAATTTTTTATGGTGGTAGTTTAGATTTTATTGGTATAAGTAATTTATTTATAGCTGATATAAAAGATATTTATATTAATCTAGGAATTCTCTTCTTTGTAGTGGCATTATTTAATAGTGGTTATTTAAAAACAGAAACAGAAACTACCATGAAAGAAGACATTGAAAATATAAAAAAGTTTATTTATTTTATTAAAAACGATTTATCTGGTAAATACAAACTTTTCTAACTAAAAACTTAATTTTTTAGTTTAATAGTTTTATGTTATAGATTTACACTTGTATCTTATGCTAGAATTAATACATGATATATTCTTAGAAAGTTGGATTTTCCATATTTCAAAGATTTAATAAGTAACTTAATCTAATTGTTAAGATATAATCTAAGCAAAGAAGAGAAAGGTAGCATAGAACTATTTCGATATAGTTAGGTTTATAATGTTCAAAACTTCTGCTTTGTAGAAGTTTTTTTATTTTATCTATATTTAAGGAGGATAAAAATGTTAAATACGCCGAATTCAAACAGACTACATATATCTATATTTGGTAAAAGAAATGCTGGTAAATCTAGCTTGATTAACGCTTTAACTAATCAATCAATATCTGTTGTATCTAATACTCCCGGTACAACTACAGATCCTGTCTCAAAATCAATGGAACTATTGCCCTTAGGTCCTATAGTTATAATTGATACTGCTGGATTAGACGATGAAGGTGAATTAGGAAATTTGAGAGTTGAGAAAACTAGAGGAGTCATTGAGAAAACCGA
The DNA here is from genome assembly GCA_015058475.1 of Clostridium butyricum. Taxonomy (GTDB): domain Bacteria; phylum Bacillota; class Clostridia; order Clostridiales; family Clostridiaceae; genus Clostridium; species Clostridium butyricum_B. The sequence goes on from SVCF01000061.1 coordinate 2,619, forward strand.
TTTAGCTGTATTAGTATTTTCTGCTGACGATCTAGATATTTCACAAGAAAAAGAATGGTTTGATAATCTAAAGAAAAAAAGTATTCCTGTAATTGGAGTAATAAATAAAATTGATAAATATAAAAGTAATATAAATCTTTTAGAAAAAGAGTTTGCTATTGATTTTGTAGAAGTTAGCTCTACAGAAAAAACCAACATATCAAAATTTAAAGAATTACTAATAAATAATGCGCCTATAGACTTTGAGCGTACTTCAATTCTTGGAGACATAGTAAGACCTAAGAATAAGATTATTCTTGTTACTCCTCAAGACATACAAGCCCCCAAAGGACGTCTTATTTTACCTCAAGTTCAAATCATTCGCGATATTTTAGATAACGATGCATTAGCACTAACTGTTAAAGATACTGAATTGAAAGACATGTTATGTTTTCTTAAAGAAGATCCTGATTTAATTATAACTGATTCCCAAATTTTTAAAGAAGTAAGCGCAGCTATACCTTCTCACTTAAAATTAACATCATTCTCAATACTTATGGCAAGATATAAAGGCGATCTCAATTTATTTATTTCAGGTGCTAAAGCTATAAGGACTTTAAAACCTGGTGATAATATTCTAATTGCAGAAGCCTGCACTCATCATCCTTTAAAAGGAGATATAGCTCGTGAAAAGATTCCCAAACTTCTTGAAAAGCAATGTGGTGGTAAATTAAATATTGAAGTTGTTACTGGTATAGATTTTCCTAAAAACTTATCAAAATATAAATTAATATTACACTGTGGTTCATGTATGTTTACACGAAGACAATTACTTTCCCGATTAGAGATTATCAAATCATCTAATGTTCCTATCACTAATTTCGGAGTTGCTTTAGCTGAGCTAAATGGTATTTTAGATAGAGCTTGTGATTTTTTAAAATAGAACAGTTCATTATAAAGAGTTTTTAATATAACTAAAAAGAACTATTACTTTATGGAGTAATAGTTCTTTTTGCTTGAATAAATTTATTTGGTGGCTCACCCGGGAATCGAACCCGGGACACCATGATTAAAAGTCATGTGCTCTACCGACTGAGCTAGTGAACCGTATACTTTGTTGTCGAATAATCGCCTCAACAAGATTAAATTATACAGGATATCTTATATAGTGTCAATACTTTTTTAAAATTTAATTACTTTTTTTTAATATAGCGTTTTCTGTCTTAATTTGATCAATATTTATCCCCATTACTTCTAGCTTATCCACATCTAAGTAAGATAAATCGATTTATTTGTTGATAAGTATTAACATATTGTGTATTAATTAAGTTGCTTATACAATTAGAATTTATTTGCAATATACATCAAAATATAGTAAAAAAACTCAGCTTATCCTATATTACATAATGTAATAATAACTATGTTTATTCATATACCACATTGTTTCAAAGTGAAAATAAAAAAACTGCTAAATATAATTCAGCAGTTTGGTGCGAGATCAGGGGTTCGAACCCTGGACACCCTGATTAAGAGTCAGGTGCTCTACCAACTGAGCTAATCCCGCATAACTTACCTAGCGACGTCCTACTCTCCCACACAGTCTCCCATGCAGTACCATCGGCGCTATAGACCTTAACTTTCCT
>SVCF01000001.1:0-5935 GCA_015058475.1 Clostridium butyricum
ATACTTGTTATTTTTTAATTATGCTTTATGTAAATTATACCACAAAATAATTATCAATGACCAATTACCAATGATCATTAAAAAAAGGCAAGGCATAAAGCCTCACCTTTTATATTACATCTTTACAGATGCTTGTACATATTAACTTAAGTTAATACTATTTAATCCAAGCTCCATCTGCTCCTAAAACATAACCATCTACAGTTGTGTTAGAAAGCATTGCTCCTGAAGCATTGCAGTAGTACCATTTTCCACCAGTTTGAACCCAACCAGTTTGCATAGCACCATTAGAAGCTAAGTAGTACCAAGCTCCACCTGTGTAAACCCAACCAGTCTTCATAGCACCAGTTGCATCTACGAAGTACCATTTACCTGCATCTTGAATCCATCCGTTAGTCATCATAGTTCCAGTTGCATCCATGTAGTACCATACTCCTGAAGCTGGGCTTTGTAACCAACCGATAGCTTTAGTTCCATCAGCTTTTACATAAGACCAAGTTCCAGTTGTAGCATCTTGTATCCAACCAGTAGTTACTGCTGGAACTTCTTCTTCTTTAACATCTGTAGAAGATTTACCACCAACGATACAATAGATTTCTTCATCATCATTCCAAGCAATTAAATTATCTTTATCATATACCGAAATTTCTTTCATAGCTCCATCTACTTTATATATAGTCTCAAAATCTCCATCTGTCTTATATAATTTAACTTTACCGTTATCTAATACCCAAAGTTGTCCATCTTTATCAATTGCAACAGAATATTCATCCGTATCATCAACATCAAAATCTGAATCATCTGTATCTACATAGTAAAATCCAGCTTTAGTTTTTAAATTATATGTTTGAGCTTTAAAGTTATCGCTATTGTCAATTCCATAGTTAACTATTTTTCCGTCAACCACAGTCCATTCATCATCATTATATCCATCATCACTTAATGTTTTTTTGTACTCAGCTGATTTAGTTTTGCTACCTTTATCATAATCCTCATATTCATTTATAAAATAAGTTTCTGTAGTTTTTGGATATTTAGCATCATCTATTTCATCTGAATTTTGCTCTTTTGAAATCCTTTGGAAAACTTTAATGCTTCCTTTAGTATCTGTATAAACTCCTACTCTATCATTTTTTCCGCCAAAGAATAATGGTTCGTTTTTAACATCATCAGCAATAATTATTGCACCATCTTTAGTGATTTGTATTTCAGCTATTCTATAGATATAATCTTTATCTTGAGTTATAGTTTCTACATGATTTATTTTAGCACCATATTTAGCACCATTAATTTTTTCTGTATCTACAGTATTTTCTATTGTAGCAACAGAACCATCTGTAACTAATTTTATTTTTCCTAAATCGTAATCAACATCTATATACTTTCCACTAACATCAGTATATACTGTATAGTTACCATCTTGATCTTTATTTTGCACTGAATATTTATACCAATTTTCAGCATATGGTAAAGTAACAGCTTCTGAAGATGTTACTACTGGCTTATCATCTTCATTTAAATAATATCTATCTTCTGGGCTATCTTTTTTGATTTTCTTAATTAAATTACTTTCTGAATCATCTAAATCCTCTTCAGCTAAATCATCTTCATCATTAACTTTTCCAGTTTCTAAATCAACGTAATAATCGCCATCATCTAATTTAGCATACTTCTCTCCGTAAACTTCTGCATCTGATCCTGTATCAAGATCATCTAAATCAGTATATTTGCCATTATCTAAGAAGTATACTCCTTCGCCTTTATCATCAATGTCTCCATCAATGTATAATTTCCCTTCCTTATATGCTACTGCATTATATACAGTACCATCTTTTTCTTCTACTTTAGTAGTGGCAGCCATTGCTGGAACCATACTTACTATTGAAGCAGCAGATACTATTAAACTTGTAATTTTAGTTGTTTTTTTTATCATAACTTTCCAATCCTCCTAAATGATTGTGATTAAGAGAAATTATAGCACACTTTTTTTAAGAGTCAACCTGTATACATCCCTATACTAAGTAGTAATAAATATAACTTTTTTATATGCACAATACCCAAATATTGCTTTATTAAATGTTTTCATTTTTTATATTACATATTTTAATTTTTAAGAATTTGTTAATATGTTCATATTTATATATTAATTCTAACGTTCCGAAAAATGCTCTTTTACAAGGATACCAATATAAAAAAAGAAATAACATATTAAATTTTTATTAATTTATTTAATTTTTTCTTAATTTACAAAATTTAATATAAGATTTAATTTTTCTTGTACACTTCTATATTATATTTTCAAATTTTATGTAGTATTTTGTTTTTACAATTATATTTACATATGATTAATATCTTATAAATAATTATACAAAAAAGATGAGGCATAAAACCTCATCTTTATCTAATATCTATTGCTAGATACTTGTACATATTAACTTAAGTTAATACTATTTAATCCAAGCTCCATCTGCTCCTAAAACATAACCATCTACAGTTGTGTTAGAAAGCATTGCTCCTGAAGCATTGCAGTAGTACCATTTTCCACCAGTTTGAACCCAACCAGTTTGCATAGCACCATTAGAAGCTAAGTAGTACCAAGCTCCACCTGTGTAAACCCAACCAGTCTTCATAGCACCAGTTGCATCTACGAAGTACCATTTACCTGCATCTTGAATCCATCCGTTAGTCATCATAGTTCCAGTTGCATCCATGTAGTACCATACTCCTGAAGCTGGGCTTTGTAACCAACCGATAGCTTTAGTTCCATCAGCTTTTACATAAGACCAAGTTCCAGTTGTAGCATCTTGTACCCAACCAGTAGTTACTGCTGGAACTTCTTCTTCTTTAACATCTGTAGAAGATTTACCACCAACTACGCAGTAAACTTCTTCGTCTTCATTCCAAGCAATTAAATTATCTTTATCATATACAGAAAGTGCTTCCATAGCTCCGTCTACTTTGTAAACAGCTTCCCAAGACCCACTTGTTTTATAAGTTCTTACTTTACCGTCTGAAAGAACCCAAACATTACCGTCTTTATCTGTTGTTATACTATTTTTTTCATCAATATCATCATATCCAAAATCAGAATCGCTAGTGTCTACATAGCTAAATCCAGCTTTAGTTTTTAAATTAAATGTTATAGCTTTAACTTTTTCATCACCGTCATTGTATCCGTAATTAACTAAGCTTCCATTAGCTACAGTCCATTGATCAGCAAAACCATCAGTAGATAATGGATTCTTAACTCCAGCTGCTTTACCCTTAGCATCAAAATCTTTATATTCGTTTTGGAAGTAAGTTTCTGTAGTTTTTGGATATTTAGCATCATCTACTTCATCTGAATTTTGAGCCTTTGAAATCTTTTGGATAACTTTGATTTGTCCATCTGCAGCTTCAATTTTTACTTTATCATTTTTTCCACCAAAGAATAAATCTCCTTTAAGTGTTTCTCCATCTTTAGTTATTTCAATAATAGCACTTCTATAGATATAATCTTTATCTGTAGCTATAGTTTCTGAATTAACTATTTTAGCACCATATTTAGCACCCTTAACTTTTACTGTGTCTTTAGTATTTTCTATTGTAGCAACAGATCCATCTGTAACTAATTTGATTTTTCCTAAATCATAATCAGCATCTACATAGTTTCCTTTAACGTCAGTATATACTGTATATGAACCATTATTAGCTGCATTTGTTACTGAAAATTCATACCAATCTTCAGTATAATTTGCTGAAACAATGTCTTTAAATTGTGCGTTTGGTTTAGTATTTCCATCTAATAAATATCTATCTTCTGGTTCATCTTTTTTGATTTTCTTTTCTAGTGCAGTTTGTGCATCGTCTTTAGCATCTGCTTCTAAATCATCTTCATCATTTACTTTACCAGTTGATAAATCAACATAGTAATCTCCACTATCTACTTTAACATATTTATCGCTGTATAATTCAGCATCAGATCCTGAATCAACATCGTCTAATTCAGTGTATTTTCCATCTTCTAAATAGAAAACACCTTCTCCTTTATCATCGATATCTCCATCAACGTAGAATAAACCATCTTTATATGCTACTGCATGATATACAGTACCGTCTTTTTCTGATACTTTAACTGTATCAGCAGCCATAGCTGGAACCATTGTAGCAACTGAAGCAGCAGCTACTATTAAACTTGTTATTTTTGTTGATCTTTTAAACATAAATTTTCTTTGCCTCCTAAATTTTAATAATTCAGATAAATTATAGCATGCTTGTCCAATTATGTAAACATGCAATAATTTTCATCTAAAATGTATTTTAATAACTTTTATTGAAATCATTATATTATACAAATGTGATTTCAATTTTTGGTACCTTTTTTTAAAATATTTTTAAATTTACTAAGATACCTTAATTAACTAATTCACGCTATATAATACAAGTCAAAAATAATATTTTGGTACTTTTTTAGAAATTTTATAAAATAATTTTTATTATTCCTAAAATACCTTTATTAACTAATTACGCTATATAATACAAAGTGAGGATTATATTTGGGGACCTTTTTTAAAAATTTCTACTAAAAAAAGTGCCAGATTTATTCTCTAGCACTCTAAACATTACCTTTATTATTTTCAGTTATCTTCATAAAGTTGAAATTCCTTCAGAATTTCTTAAATATATATTCTTAAGATTTTGCATTGCAAAATGCTCCCTAATTAGTAATGATCAATGATCATTGATAATTACCTATATCCACTTAAAATATTTGCAAGCATACTCTATTCCGTCTTCTGTATCCTTTTTAGTAATAAATGAAGCTCTCTTTTTAACTTCTTCACAAGCATTTCCCATTGCAATTGAATTTTTAGCATAATCAAACATACTTATATCATTTCTTCCATCACCAAAAACAACTATATCATCTAAGCTCAGATTATACTTACTTCTTATATACTCTATACCTTTCTCCTTAAAATCAAATTCAATTGCTACACAAAAAATATTATTATATATTGTAAATTCTTTAATTGATTTCACTTTTTTAATTGCTTTATAATTAAAAAACATAAGCTTTTGTGTAGGTTTATTTAAAAAACTTTCTTCATCTATATGTTCTATATTTTTATAACTATTAAGAGCATTACCATTTACAGAACCAACTTTAAAAAATCTCGTATGTTGTAATAATTTAATCAAAAAAATATATGGTTTTAACTTTAATCCCTTATATGTTGTATAAGAATTTCCATCAGATATGCTAACCATAATTATATTATTCTTTTTACATTCATCTAATATATCCTTTAATTTTCCTTTATCAAAAAATATCTGCTTTTCTATTTTGTTATTAATTATTACTGTTCCACCACCTGCACATACTGCATCATTTATTTTTAACTCCTTCATCATATCTCGAATTTCATTATCTCTTCTTCCAGTTGCTAAAAATACTGCATTACCATTTTCTTTAAGCTTTTTTATAACATTCTTTGTTGACTTTGATATATTGTGTCCATATGGCTTTAATGTCCCATCAATATCAAAGAAAAAATATTTCATAATCTAATACTACTCCAATCTTAATAAACTAGGTATTTCTAATATAACCAAAATCCTATTTCTATAAAAGACTATAATGATATTACTTTTCCTCCATGCTTATATGATTCTATACTTTAAAATAAATCCTCAAGATTTACAGAAAAATCTTTCATAACTCTTGATTTTATTCTTCCACTTAATGTCTTTACATCAAACTGTTCATACATTCCATCATCATTTAGTGTATATACTATTATTGAATTGAGCATTGGATTTACTATCCAATATTCCTCTACACCATATTTCATATATAAATTAAATTTAGTTATTAAATCGTGTGACTGATTTGATGGACTTAATATTTCTACAATTAATTTAGGAACTCCAACATATTTATTTTCTTCAAATC
>SVCF01000001.1:6035-218688 GCA_015058475.1 Clostridium butyricum
ATCGTGTGACTGATTTGATGGACTTAATATTTCTACAATTAATTTAGGAACTCCAACATATTTATTTTCTTCAAATCCGCTTTTATCACATATTACACTTAAATCTGGAATTACTATTTTAGTTCCTTCTATATTATCTTTTTTCAATTGTATATCATACGGTGCATCAAATACTTCACATTCTTTCCCCTCTAAATATGTACCTATCTTTATTTGTAGTCTACTTGATATTCTTTGATGCTTTGTTGATGGAGAATGTGACATATATACTATTCCATCAATATATTCAATTACATTATTGTTTTCTTTCTTCATATTTTCATATTGTTCTAATGAAATAAATATATTTTCTGCTACTGCCACATCAATTCCGCCTTTCCATTAATTTATATTATCATTATACCCTACTTACATACGTTCTTAAACCCAAAAGGCACTAAACTATTTCAACCTATAATTATTACTAATATCCTTCTTAATCTCAACAATATACTCCTTACATATTTCATATATTCTAGAGCCAACACCTTCGTCAAAAGTAAGAAGCTTTTCTATGGTAAATTCACTGCTCACTATTATAGGAAGAAAATTTAAATATCTATAATTTATAATTTCAAACATTATGTTTATATCACTTTCATTAATCTTACCTTTAAAAAGATCATCAATTAAAAGAACTTCACATGTCTGATATTTCGAAATAGTCCTTTGATAATACTCTTCGTTGATCATATTTTGTTTAATTTTAGTTACAATATCTCTATACGGCATATAGAGAACTCTTATATTTTTATTTAATAAATTTAATGCAAGTGCAATACTTAAATGACTTTTTCCACTACCAACTTGTCCACAAAACAAAATGCTGTTTTTTCTGGTATTTTTTATTTTATCGAAATAATTATAATAAGCAATAGCTGTGCTTTTTGCTATCTTAGAAGATTCATTCCATACTACATAATTTGAAAATTTATAGTTTACCATTTCTGAATTTAAACCACATGATTTCCATTGCTTTTTTATTCTTCCCATTTTAGTACATTCACAATATAAAGCTAAAGGCTGAGCATTATCCTGTTTTACTAAAATCCACCCTGTATCATGACACTTTTCACATTTATATAAGATTTTTTTCTGCATATCTTCGCTCTTCTTCATCGAGTTCTCTTGGTTTTTTAGGCTTGAAGCCTTCAAATTTGATTGTATCTGAGATAGTACTCTTTCCATAGCTGTTTGCTCCATTTATATTTCCTCCATCACTTTCATCTTTTCTTGGATATCCTTCTCTTTTCCAATTTTTAAGTATGCCATTAATGTATGCCATATTAAATTTATCCACTTCTATTGATTTATCTATTGCCATTTTCACATACTTTTCTGTATATGTATCAATAGCTATTTTTAGGGAAGCAGCCGTAATGTTACTTACATTTCCAGTTTTATTTTTACAATATTTTAAAAGTCCTTCAACATCTTCTGAAACATCAAAACTACTTACTACCATATCTTTCGTTCCATCTTTCTCACATATATCAAAACTTTTAATAATACTAGAGTCATTACTCATATCATCGTCAAAAGCTGAGTCAGTAAAACCATAATCATGACTTACAAAGCTATCACAAAAAACATTTGAATTATCATCATTAATTTCAAATTCATTATTATCACAAGAGAAATCTATTAGGCTGTTATTCTCTTTTTTCTTACTTCTTTTCTTTCCTCTCTTCTTATTCTCTTTCGTTACTGCAACGTTACATTTTGAATCAATATTATTTATTATGTTATCTTCTAAAATAATATCTTTTTCATTAATCTTTTCTTCTATATTATTAAGCTCCTGATTATCACAAGAAGCATTACTTTCAAATTTATTATCTTCAGTCGCTTTCTTTGCAGCTCTGTGCCTGGCAACTCTTTCATTTGTCTGTTTTCTTATTCTTTCAAGTCCCTCAACATTCTGATCTATTTCCCAATCGCTAATTTTAAATGTTCTATTTTCTGTTATTTCAATAACATCAAGACTTTTTAGTACTTTTATTGCCTCTTTTACCACTTCAAAATCTCTGTTAAACTCTATTGCCAAAGTTCTGATTGTATAAGGTTTTGTTTCTGTCATATATAATTCACCATTTCTGTTAACCTTTCCAGCCAGTGCAAGAAGTCTTCCCCTTATATAATGAATAGCATCCCTATTCTCATGAGCATCTATCATCTTACTTGGCGTATCATCATAAGTATTAACATATGTTTTTATCCATTTACCTTCTCCCATTATTCCCACACTCCCATAAATAGAATTTTCTAAATTGTTCTAAGCCTCCATATGAAGGCTTAATGTCTAGTTCAGTACATATAATTTTGTAAGCTATAAAAATATTAAAATTCACATTTTGCCCCCATCATTTTAGGTGTACTTTCTATTTTAAATACTTTAGATACTGAACTTTCAAAAGCAAAAGCTATTCTTTCCATTGCCAAATAACTAGGATTTTCTCTGCTTCCTGTAGCCAATTGACAAATATATGATTCAGAATAATCTGATGCCTCAGCAATCTGCCCATATGTCATATTATTTCTTAATTTTAATTCCTTAATATTATTTTTTACCACTTTCTTTCTTCCTTTTTTCATATATTAATACCCCCTTCTTTTTCCTTATATTTGTATTTAAACCTCTTTTTGCATTATTAGCAAATTATACACTATATGGTTTTCTGATTTTTATTTAGCAAATTAACATATTTTCTTTAATTATCTTTATTTATTAACATATTTCCCCATATTTTCTTGCTATCAGCAAATTGAAAGACTCTAACCCCTTACAAATTGCCCACTTATGGAATACGTTTACTTAAAATAATTTAAAAATAAAGCAGCCTAAGAACACTAATGCTCCTAAACTGGTTTATTCTTAAACTTCAATAGACTTTTATTCTATTCCTTTCTCTGGTATTATTAAATCACTTAATCCATGCTCCACTTTTATCAACTTCAAATCCATCAGGAGTTATACAATCATAATACATCTTACCTTCTTCATTAAATCCATAACAAAATCCATCAATCCAAAGCCAAACTGGCTTTTCTTTATTCCCTGTAACTCTTTTACAGTTTCTATCTAAGTAATACCATGATTTTTCATTTTCATCAAAATACCATGAAAGGCATAAAGCATAACCTTTATCATCAAATATATACCATTCATTATCAATATACTGCCATCCATTTTTACATGTATAATAATATTCATTATTTAAATCTATACAGTACCACCAGCCTATATTGTTTTCATTCCATCCAAGCTTCCATTGATTCTTTGACTCATGAGTTTTGCTTAATGCTTCTGCTATTGCTCTTGCTATTTTTTCTGGATTATATTTTTCAGCATCATCACTATCTGCAAAAAGACACTCAACCAATATTACTGGCATAATTGTTTTATTTAATACAATAAGACTTCTTACTTTTACACCTCTATTTTTTAGTTTTAATGAATTAGCTATTGATTCACTTACTTTTTCTGCATAAGCTCTTGCATAATCTGATTTTCCTGTAATACATACTTCTGTACCTGTCCCTCCCCCTGCATTAATATGAATTTCTACATAAAGATTAATTTCTTTTGTTTTAAATATTGTATTAGCATTATTTGCTCTAATATAGCAATCTTCATAGTTATAAGTATTTCCACTATCAACTCTTAAAAGATATACATCATGACCTTTTTCTTTTAGATAATTAACTAAAAGATTAGAAATATCACGTGTACAGTTACTTTCATTTAGCCTTGAAATTACTCCACAGCCCTTTGTTCCACTTTTAGTATGACCAGCAGCTATAATAAAACCCTTCATACAAAACACCTCCATATAAGATATATGGTTACAAAAGATACAGTTTATATAAGAAGTTTTAAATTTTTTGTATTTTTTCTCCTTTTATTTACAACTTCCTCTCACTAAACCATATATACTATATGTAGAGTATTTTTTTATTTCACTCTACAATACATTGTATTGGAGGTATAATAATGGACTATGATTATATTGAATCTCTAGTAATAAGGGCAAAAAAAGGAGATAACTTTGCAAAAGAAAAATTAATATCTGAGTTTAAACCTTATATATTAAACATTTCACAACGCACATTTATATATGGATATGAACTTCAAGATATTCAAAATGAATGTTATCACATATTCTTTAAATGTTTATCAATGTACAATATTGATAGTCATAGATTTGTTGCTTATGCTACAAATGGTATAAAAAACAGCATATCATACCTTATAGAAAAAAATAAAAATAGGAGTTCATGTGAAGGTCTTGAAGCTTTTTCTTTATATGATGAAGTTAAGGATTTCTTACTTTCTGATGATTCAACTATGGAAGATGTTATTTGTGATAATGCTGAATATGATGCTTTAAACCAAATTGTAGAAAACTTAAATGACGAAGAAAAAGAGCTTATAAATTTCATTTTTTTCAATGAAAATACCACTAAAAATTATGCTAAAGAAAAAAATATGTGCTATTCGACTGCACTTTTAAAAAGAAAAAATATTTTGAACAAAATATATAATGATTTTAAGATATGTTTCTAATTTCATAAAATCATACTCTTTTATTTCATATTTGCTATTAATTATTAAAAAGCTTAGATTTTTTAAATTTCTAAGTTTTTTTATGTGTTTTTTTATATTAAACCATATATCTTTTATAGGAGGTGAAATTTATGGAATTTAATGAACTCATTCAAATCATAGGAAATATAGGATTTCCAGTAGCCGTCAGCAGTTATCTTCTTATTAAACTTGAAAAACAGCTCACTATTCTTTCAAATTCAATTAGTAAACTAAATACTATAATTTCTACTAAAATTGGTATGGTGATTGATACCAATACTGATGATAAAGATAACTTAATTTAATTATTTTTTATATTAGTTCAAAAAATAAAAAAGTTTATTAAAATTCATGTGTTTTTTTCTTCTAAACCATATATCTTAAATGAGAGAAAAAATTGAAGGAGGAATTTATTATGGCAGTAAACAAAATCATCGATTCAACATCACTAAGCATAGAGGTGCAAAACGGGACAGATAGGGCTGGCGACCCAACCTTTACTAAAAAGACTTTTTCAAATCTAAGAAATGATGTAGATCCAGAAGGAGTTTATTTAGTAGCTTCAGCTATTAAAGACATTATGGATACACAAACTGGTGAAATCTTTGTTAATGTAAGCTCAGTTTTAGAAAATGCTTAATTTTTATCTTTTTAAGGAAACTCACTACTCATATACATTCGTAGGAGTAAGTTCGAGCAGCCAAATATGAAATTTGGGCTCTCACTTAAATCAAAATTTATGAAAGAGGTGTAATTTATGGAGTATATTTTATCTATGACATTTACAACAGAAGGCGGTAAAAATACAACTTTAAGTATAAGTGGAGTTAAAAACGATGTTGCTGAAGCAGATGTTTTAAGTCTTATGAACTTAATCATTGAAAAGAACATTTTTCTAGTTGATGCTGGTGCTTTGATTGGTAAGGATAATGCTAAACTTACTGAAAGAAAAGTTACTAAATTTGAAGTAGCTTAAAAAATCACCTCTGGGGAAACCCAGAGGTTATTTTTATTCAAATATATCATTCATATCAATAGACAAATCTTTAAATAATTTTGATTTTAATACTGTATATGGCTCTTGTAATGATGACACATAAGTTTCATTTATCATATCATAAGTATGAACTTGAAAGCTGCAATCTTTAGGATTAATAATCCAATATTCTTTTACTCCATATTTTAAATATACATTAAATTTTCTGATAGTATCATCTTGAATATTATTGCTCAATACTTCCACTATTATAGTTGGTACGCCTTTATATCTTTTTTCATCAAATCCTTCTTGTTTACACATTACAGAAATATCTGGTATTACCACCTGAACTTCCTTAATCTCATCATTTGATAAAAACACATCATATGGTGAAATCATCACTGCACATTTCTTTTTTTTAAAATACTCTTTTAACTTTATTCCAAGATTAAAAACAACATTCTGATGTGCTGTACTTGGAGACCACATCCTAATTATCTCTCCATTTATATACTCATATAATTCTTTAGAATTTTCTCTTAATTTAATATATTCATCTAATGTACTACTTTCAACTTTCCTTAGAGCCATAAATATGTCCAACTCCTTTTTAAATAGAATTTTTATTTTCTCTAGCCTATACCTTAATTATAGACTAAATTAATACTTCTTAAAACAAGTCTAGAAAAAAGAAACCTTATAAAATCAAATTTCACAAAGTTTCTTTCAATTAATAAATATTGTTATATAATATAAGTATAATAAATTAGCAATTATTCTTATAAAAAATTTAGTTCAAAAAATATTTCATATGGAGGAAATTTTAATGAATATACCACATAATATAAATTCATATTATACTGAAATACAATTTGAAGAAATTCAATCTAAATTTGATGGAAAAGCTGAATATGAAAATGGTGAAATCATATTATCTTCTAATACATCAATTAAACATAATTCTATAAAAGGAAATATTCTTGCTGCATTAATTATGTATTTTAAGGGAACCAATTGTAAACCATATGATGAACAAATAGAAGTTATATTCAAAAATGAATCTGAACTCCATAAATATAAACCTGATGTTTTTGTTATGTGTGATAATCCTGAAAAGCAAGGTGAGAGCTTTATATCTCCACCTAAAATCATATTTGAAATAATTTCTAGAAGCACTGCTAATCATGATTATATTACTAAACTTTATGTATATCAAAAGTTTGGAGTGCTTGAGTATAACATTGTTGAACAAAATGGATTCATTGTTCAATATACTTTAATAGATGGGCAGTATCAAATAACAAATACTTTTAAAAATATGGATGTGTATGAAAGTAGTATTTTTAAAGACTTAACTATAGATTTAAAAGATATATTTGAGGAATGATAATTCAAAAATGACCTCTGGGGTGCTCCAGAGGTCATTTTTTATAAAAGCTTTTCTAAATTATTAACTAATTCTCCTATTGCATCAACATATTCCTGCACTATTCTATTAGCTATTTCATCTGCTAAATTTTCATTATAAATATGTGATGTAGAATTCCTATCTTCTAACAGACTAATCCAAACTTTATCATTCTAAAAGCCTATCATAAGCTTTTTTTAAATTCATATATTTAAAATCAATGTTTCTCATAGATAATAATCCCCTCTTTTTCAACTTGATTTATAAATGTTTCATCATGTATGTCTTTCATATTCGAAAAATCAAACTCTAATAAAGTGCTAGTATTCATTTCAATATCCTCAATAAATTCTACTATTGAAGTATTACAATATACAGCCAAATCTATATCACTTTTAATTGAATTATCTCCTCGCGATCTAGATCCAAAAAGAACGACTTTTTTTATTTTCTCTAGTTTGTACCTTAATTATAACCTAAATTAATACTTCTTAAAACAAGTTTGATTATGTTTATAAGTAATAGCTTAAAATTCGTCATTATGTTACAATAAATTATATATTATTACTAATTAGCAAAGGAAATTTTTAAAATGATTTATTTTATATTTTGCATTTTTATAACAGAACTTGCTCTTGGTTTTAATGGTAAATTCTTTCTTATCAACAATATTTCTATAAGATATTATTTATTTACAATTCTTTTATTTACTTTATGTGTAAAATCCTATTCAGTCATCAAACAATTTTTATCCAAAAATTGTAAACAGCTTGCATATAATGATAGAATTAAATGTTTATTAAATAATTATTTTTCTACATTTGATAAATTACTATTCCTATTCTTAATTATAAATTCTCTTTGGATTTTTATAATTCCATTACTAAATAACACTCAAATAAAATTCTCATTAAAAGAATGTTTATGTTTAAGTATGTTTTTATTATATTTTCCAATAGTGATTTTAATTAAAGATAAAATATTTAATTGGAACATATGTAGAAAATATATAAAATTATCAATATTATGTTTGACAATTATTCATATAATTCTATATATAGGTGAAACTATTGTTGAAGATGCAAGTTTCACATTAAATATATTTGAAAAAATAGTATCAATAACAAATGGGACAAGACCTACTATAATGATGCCTGAATCATATATACGAATTATTTATCCAGCATCAATATTATTAATTATGATGTTTTATTTCCCATTAAGAGATAGGGATATAAATGATAATGATTTTAAATTTGTTAGTGAAACTACCCTTTTTATATTATTAGGAATTTGTGGAATTTTTACAACTGTAACAAAATCATTGATTTATGGAATTATAATTGGAATAGCAGCATACTATATCTTATCTATAATTCATACTATTAATAATAGAAAGAGCTTGAATCTAAAAAAGACAATTAGCATTACATTTTTAGTTATTCTAAGTTCTATAATTTTTAACTATACTCTATTTGATAATTTTATTTTTAATAGATTGAAAAATTCCTTTGTGATTTCAAATGAGAATTTTATGCATGAAGACAGTACTGTACATATGTCTTTTAACGATCCTAGAAGATATAAAGAAGAGCTTGAAGGAAGTAAACGTGCTAATAGAACAAGAATTATTCAAATGGAAAAAATAGTTGGTACTTGGAAGCAGAAACCACTTTTAGGAATAGGATATGGCGGTTCATGCAATAATAACTATCTAAGAAGTTCTAAAAATACTCCTTATTCTTATGAGATGGCGGGTTTAGCACTATTAATGAAAATCGGCATTATAGGTATAAGCATCTGGCTGGTTTTCTTTATATATGTCTTATACACCATTATTTTTAAATTAGCTTATAAAGATTCTAGAATTATATCTGTTATATATCTATTAATCACTTTAGGAGTGTCAACTCAGTTTAATTCATTCTTATTTAGTAGCTTTGGAATGTTTATCATTTTATTTTGCTTTCTTGAAATGAAGTATATTGAACTTAACAATTGACAGTTACCAATTGACAATTGACAATGAAGGAAAAAAAGCTTACAGCTTTTTAATTATATATATTGCATCGTTATGGCTAATGCCATAACATCCGCTGGCATATAATGCTTGGACAGTATAGCCCATCTTCATCTACTGATGAAGATGTTTCCTACAAATATAGATGTAATACTATTTTTTAGAAAAATTGAAAGTTTTTCATCCTTCATTGTCAATTGTACATCGCACTCTGTGTACCCACAAGGGGCATCAATTATTAATTGATTTACAAATTCTAGTTTGTACAGCAGCTACTTTATTTTTTTACTAAAAAAGAGCTTCGCACTATTTTTTAATGCGACAGCCCCATTTATCTGCTTCTTTCACCTAAATACTTTGCTATAAATCTTACGCCAAAGTTAGGCAGTATATTAAACAAAACTTTTATATTTTTCTCTTCTAATGAGCGTTTAAATACATATTTAGCTAAAGCAAAACCACTTTCATTTCCTTTATATTTTTTTAAATATGGATTCTGCTTAAAGAATATTCCTGTATCATAATATCTTTTATATATCTGTTTAAATGTAAATTCATGTGAATGATATACTTCTGAATCTGAACAATACTTTATTCTATACCCTGCATGAATTAATTTATGCGCAAAGTACATATCTTCATTAGTCGGCATCCTTTTACCATCATAAGCATTAAGCTCTCTATATATTTTAGCTGATACTGCTGATGATGCATCTGAATAAAAAAATGTTCTTATTTGATATTTTTCTATGTCAGCCTTAGAAACCACTCTTGATTCTGATGGGTAATTTTTCTCACGTGTATATTTTTCAATGCCGTTATCTTCACCTATCTGTCTGCTGAAACTTGCTTCACACTGACCATTTATTATAGGAGCTACTAAATTATTAAGCCATGCATTATTTTTTATTTTTATATCCTGAGAAATAAATACTATAATTTCTCCTGTAGCCTTCTCTGCCATCATCTCTCTAGTTGTACTATGAGAAAAGTCCTTAGGTTCTATTAATGTATACTTACAATTGAGTTTTTTCAATATATCTTCACTTTTATCAGTACTTTTAGTAAGTACATAAAGTATTTCAAGTTCTTGATTACTATCTAACTTCTGCTTTAAAATATTATCATTTAATTTTTCAATATATTGCTGACCATTGTATATTGGACAGATTATTGATATTTTCATCTAGTTTATCTCCTTTAAATATCTTTCAAGAGCATTTTTCCAATGTGGTAATAAATTAAATCCATTTTCAATAAGTGATTTTTTAGACATTCTTGAATTAAGTGGTCTTGCAGCTTTGGCAGGATATTCACTGGTTAGAATAGGATTAATTCTGCATTTTAATCCAGACTGTCTCATTATCTCTTTTGCAAATTCTGCCCATGAACAGTATTCTTCATTTGTAGCATGATATACTCCATATTTTTCTGATATAGCCATATCACATAAAAGTATTGCTAAATCTTTTGTATACGTAGGGCTTCCTATTTGATCACAAACAACATTCAATTCATCTTTTTCATTTCCAAGTCTAAGCATTGTCTTAACAAAATTATTTCCATTACTTCCAAATACCCATGATATCCTTACAATAAAATATTTGTCTAATATTTCTTCTACTTTTAACTCACCTTCATATTTTGTTTTGCCATAAACAGAATGTGGCTCTATATGATTATCTACTTCAAATGGTTCATCACCTTTTCCATCAAAAACATAATCAGTAGATATATAAATCATTTTAGCATCTATTTCTTTACATACCTTAGCTATATTTTCTGTACCATCTACATTAACTTTTCGACATATTTCTTCTTCATCTTCTGCTTTATCAACAGCAGTATATGCAGCACAATGAATCACACATTCTGGTTTTAAATCTTTTATGTATTTACTTACTTCTTTTGAATCAGTTATGTCAAAATCGTTTCTGCCTACACCTATGCATTTTAAATCTCTGGATTTTAATTCATTTATTACATCATGTCCTAATTGTCCATTAACACCTGTTACTAAAATCATTAGTATATAACTTTCCCTTCTGCAACGTTTCTTAAATGTTTTCCATAAGGACTTTTTCCATAAGCATTTGCACTTTCAATAAGGCTCTCTTTACTTATCCATCCATTTTTATATGCTATTTCTTCTAAGCATGAAATTTTAAGTCCCTGCCTATTCTCTAGCACCCTTACATATTCTGATGCTTCTGCTAAACTATCAACTGTTCCCGTATCAAGCCATCCATATCCACGTCCTAAAGTTATTACATCAAGCTTCCCTTGCTCTAAATAAATGTTATTTAAATCAGTTATTTCTAATTCTCCTCTATCTGAAGGCTTTAAGCTCTTTGCATACTCACATACATTATTATCATAAAAATAAAGTCCTGTTACAGCATAATTAGACTTTGGATTTTCTGGTTTTTCTTCAATTGAAATAGCCCTTCCATTCTCATCAAATTCTACTACTCCAAATCTTTCAGGATCTTCAACATAATAACCAAATACAGTAGCCCTGCCTTCATTTTCTACTGCTTTTTTTAATAGATTGGTAAAGCCATTTCCATGAAATATATTATCGCCTAAAATCATTGCTACACTATCATTATTAATAAACTCTTCTCCAATAATAAACGCCTGTGCTAATCCATCTGGTGAATACTGAACCTCATAAGAAAGCTTTATTCCATATCTAGAGCCGTCTCCTAATAAATTTTCAAAATTCGAAATATCTTTAGGTGTTGAAATTATTAAAATATCTTTTATTCCAGCAAGCATAAGTGTCGATAATGGATAATATATCATAGGCTTATCATATATGGGCAGTAATTGCTTTGATGTCACCATAGTTATAGGGTACAATCTTGTCCCGCTTCCCCCTGCAAGTATTATTCCCTTCATCACAATACCCTCCTTCATTTTTCATAGCATACTTTACAGTATCTTTATTTTTATGTTTATCTAAATAGAATATATTATATTATTCCTTTTTGCCCAAGTTTAATTATATATTTAAATACGAACTCTGGAATTACAGGTATAAACACTTCTAATAGTATAAATGATTTATAATACTTTTTATGCTTAAGCATAATTTTTAAATCTTTAAAATTTGGCTTTATAAAATACCCTTTTCTAGCTTCTAATGAAATTATATTATATTCTATATAATCATTTAATTCTTTATATTTACTTAGTCTATTTTTTAATGACTTGTACCTATCTAAAAATTTAATTATTCTAAGTTTATAATAGCTTTCTTTATCTTGCACTCCTTTTAATGTTCCTGTCTGATTACTTTGATGCTGTCTATATCTTATAAGGCAGTCATCAACATAATCAATTTTACCATTTAATGCTGCTATAGTTCCTATCCATTGATCATGAACTAAATTTTCTTCAAATGGAACAGCTGCTTTAGCTATTTCACTCCTTACAATCATAGCACATCCAGTAATATAATTACTGGTTAATATACTTTGTGCTAAATTATATCCTCTTTTATAAACTATCCTTTTTCTTATGTCTCTTATACTTTTTGCTGTAATATCTCCATTCTCATTAATTATAGATAAATCACTTAAAACTAATTTTGTATCATCATCTTCAAATTTATCAATGAGAACACTTATTTTATTTTCTTCCCATATATCATCTTGATCACAATAAGCAAAGTAATCTCCTTCAGCAATTTTAGTGAGTTCTTCAAATGCTTTATTCGATCCTTTATTCTTCTCTCCCCTAATTAGTTCATACTTAAATTTTGTTATATATGTTTTAAATAATCCTTCATCTACAGGATGTTTTGGGCAATCATCATAAATATATAATTTTAAGTTATTATAGCTCTGGTTATTCAAAGAAATAAGCTGCTCTATAAACCATTTTTTATTTGGATTATAGACAGCTAGAAGTATTGATACTAATGGGTGTTCTTTTTTATAATTTTTATAATACATAAATACAATTGACGATTGACAATTGACAATTGACAATGAAGGATGAAACAGATACTCTGTTTCTTTAATTTATGGTATTGCATGTATATTTGTCAAGACAAATATAAGTCGCTATCGGATTGTTTTTCTTTTAAGAAAAACAGATGAAATACTATAATTAAAGAAAAGGCATAAACTTTTCCACCTTAATTGCCAATTGTTCATTGTCAATTGTTCATTCTCCCTATCTCCTTATCTATTTGAGTACATTTTAGAATAATATTCTTTATATTCTCCACTTATTATATTTTCCCACCATGATTTATTATCCAAGTACCATTTAATTGTCTTTTTAATTCCTTCATCAAAAGTGGTAGTTGGAAGCCAGCCAAGCTCCTTATGAATCTTTGCAGGATCTATGGCATATCTCATATCATGACCTTTTCTGTCTTTTACAAATCTTATTAAATCTTCAGATTTACCAAGTTCTTTAAGTATGACTTTAACTACATCTAAATTTGTTTTTTCATTATGTCCACCAATATTATATATTTCTCCAACTTTCCCATTATGTATAATCATATCAATAGCTCTACAGTGATCTTCTACATAAAGCCAGTCTCTAACATTCTTTCCTTCTCCATAAACAGGCAGCTCTTTATCATTTAATGCATTAGCTATCATAAGTGGTATAAGTTTTTCAGGAAAATGATATGGTCCATAATTATTTGAACATCTTGAAATTGTAACAGGCAGATTATATGTTCTATAATATGCTCCTACTAAAAGATCAGCTGATGCCTTACTTGCAGAATATGGACTTGAAGCATGTATTGGTGTTTCTTCTGTAAAGAAAAGATCAGGCCTGTCTAAAGGTAAATCTCCATACACTTCATCAGTTGATACCTGATGATATCTTTTTATTCCATACTTTCTGCATGCATCCATAAGAACCTGAGTCCCCATAATATTAGTTCTTAAAAATATTTCTGGATCTTCAATTGATCTGTCAACATGACTTTCTGCTGCAAAGTTTACAACTATATCTGGTTTCTCATTTTCAAATATTTTATAAACTTCTTCTCTTTCTGCTATATCTGTCTTATAAAATTTAAAGTTTTCATTATCCTTAACATCTTCTAAGGTTTCTAAATTTCCTGCATATGTTAAGCTATCTACTACTATTATTTTGTAATCTTTATATTTATCCATCATATAATGAACAAAGTTTCCTCCAATGAAACCTGCTCCGCCAGTTACTATAATCTTCATAAATCATATTTTAGTTAAAACAAATTCTTCTAACTAAAACCAATCCCCCTTTACATATAATAAAGTTTAATTCTTAATTTTTATTATAAATGAATATATCAGCTATAGCAAACTATAGTAAAATAATAGAGAATGTAAACATATTTTTTAATTAAATATTTTACATTCTCTATTATTACATTTTTCAAAGTTATACTATAACTTGTTTTTGCTCTATTATCACAAGACATGTTGTTGTAGTACTTCCTTAGCCTATCCCATTTAACTAGCTTGTTCTATACAACTGCTACCATCTTTATATATAAATTTCTTTACTATTACTATAATCAACTACCATGTGTAAATATAAAAATTTTGCTAAATATATAATTCATAATTACAACAAAAATATTAGCTAATAATTTAGAAATAAACTCATCTATATGTAATATTTCTACAGTTACAAACATCCATATTATAGTAAATATCAAAGATACAACTCTTGCTAAAAAAAACAATACCATTTCTTTTAATACTTCTTTAAAGTAGATATTATAGCTTTTAAATACAAATATTTTATTAGTAATATATGCAAATAAAACAGCAAATATCCATGCAATAATAGTTGAAATAATATAATCTATACTAAATACTTTATTCGATATATAAAATACTACAGCATCAACTATTGTTGTTAAAATACCAAATATTATATATAATATCACTTCTCTATTTAAAAACTTATTAATTAAATTATGTATTTTGTTTGTCATTATGGTTCCTCATATATAATCTTTTTTCTATATTACTTTCTTTCATTATATATATTGGTCTATTTTTTACTTCAATATAAATTCTTGCAATATATTCTCCTAATATTCCACATGATAAAATTATAATTCCTCCAATAAGTAGAAGTAATGTTACTATTGTGGCATATCCTGGCACGTCTATTCCTACTATAATTGTACTTATCACTACATATATTAAATATAAAAATGCTGACAATGATATAATAATTCCAGTTAGAGAAACTATCTTTAATGGAAATGTAGAAAATGAAGTTATACCGTCTATCGCATATTTAAATAATTTCCAAAAGCTCCATTTACTTTCTCCTGCTGCTCTTTCTACATTATCAAAATAAAGCCATTTAGTATTGAAACCAACCCAGCTAAATATTCCCTTTGAAAAGCGTTGTACTTCAGACATAGCTAAAATTGCATCAACAACTTGCCTACTCATTATTCTAAAATCTCCTGCGCCATCAGGCATACTTACTTCTGAAATTTTATTAGTTAATTTATAAAATTTTCTACTAAAAAATGTGCGAAGGTATGGATCTCCATTTCTTGTCCTATTTCCAGAGCAGCAATCATACCCTTCAATATCAACAGCTTTGACCATCTCAGGTAACAAACTTGGAGGATTTTGCATATCAGCATCCATTATGACTACATAATCTCCTATTGAATTTTTTAACCCAGCATACATTGCTGCTTCTTTTCCAAAATTCCTAGAAAATGAAATATACTTTATATTTTCATTTTCATAAGAATATTTTTTTAACAATTCTAATGTATTATCTTTACTTCCATCATTTATAAATATAAAGTTAAATTCATATTTTTCCATTTCATTTATTATTTTTTTAGTTTCTGTAATAAAAATATCTATTACTTCACTTTCGTTAAAACATGGCACTATTATATCAACCATACTTTTTCTTAAACTCATAGTTTATTTCCCTACCTTTAAGAATTAATTTTTATCTATTAGCAACAGACTTATTCTCAATATCAAATGCAACGCTATCAATGACCTTTTTTTGTATTTTGTCATACACAACAACATTTATGCCAGGTTTGTTAATTGCAAACTCCTTGTTATTTAATTTCATTGATATAGAGTTCCCATTATTTAATGATTTAGATACTATATTAATATTTACCCCATCAATTTTATCTTTAAAATCAATTCTATTATCATCATTTTTAGTAAATAATATTTTACCCGAGTCTCTAATTTCTAAAAAAGAATCTCCATAATTATTATCTAATAAATTTACTATCTCTTTATTTTCTAACTTTATATTATTACTTATATTTACATTTTTCTCATTATATTTGTAACTTATTAAAGCTATGTAATTTTCTCTATTAATATTTTTTAAATATTCATTTAAGTTTTTTTCTTCATTTAAATTATACATTCTAAAAGTTACTTCTTTTGAAACAGTATAATAGTTTCTCAAAGCATTTTTTTCCCAACCTGATCTCAAACTTGCATTAGCATTCATTAAATATTGTCCATGTGGTAATTTAGGTATAATTATATTAATTTCTTTCGATTTTAATTGCTCATTCACAATTGCTTGCCTTGATTTTTCAGCCTTTCCAATATCAATAAATATATTTATATATACTAATCCAATAATAAAAAGTGAAACTGCTCCAAGAATATTTATATATCTAAATTCAATATCTAATTCTAATATAATATAGTTCAATAGTTCTAATATTAACATAACCATAAATATGTAGGTATTTAAGTAACATCGTGGTGATAGCGGATTAACAATTAATAAAGGAGCAGTTAATACTACTATTGAAGCTACTAATAATAATAATTTCAATTTTATGTTCGTATCAGCTATATATTGTATAATGGTTACAATTAATGCAATATAGAACAGAACAGTAAATAATCCATCAAAAAAGTAAACAGATTTTTCATATATTTTATCTATATAATCAATTCTAAATATAGTAAATAATAAATAAGTTGGATATGATATTGATACTATAGAAATTATATAATCCTTTAAATTATATTTATTATTCTTTCGACAAATTTTTATTATAAGCAAAATAGTAATTGCTAAAATACAATTTAATGCAAAACTTTTCATAAACAGTTGTCTATTCATATAGTTGAAATAATGTTCATAAATTTGTACAATTATTTCTTTAAAGCTACGTCCAACTGATCTATATGAATCTTCATTTTCATATATATTTGAATATGCTCCATTGCTAAACATTATAAATGCACCTAATAGTGTAGATGTCATAAAGCTAATATGAATTAATGGAATTCTTTTAGTTTTGACATATACATATATAACCATAAAAACACTAAATATACAATTATAAATTGTATTTGTTTCCATAAACAGTTGCATACATATTCCTAATATTATCATCAAAAATATTTGATATTTTTTATATACTACAATATTATCATCAAATTCCTTTTTAATAATAAAGAAATATATCAAAAATAGCACTATTGGAGGAATATAGTTACAAAATCCTGATACCCAGCTAATCGTTTGACTAAAAATCGACATTGGTAATAGTAATACTAATAATGATGAAATTATATAAAATATATAATCTTTTCCTCCAAAGCAACTATACATAAAGTATATTATTGCTATAATTGATGTTGATATAATAATTGTTTTTATTAAATTGCTTCTGGTAAGAATTATAACTAAAATATTCCCCAAATATCTACCATTATAATTTGAAAATATACTATTCAATCTATTTATTCCTACTTCTCCCCCCCACATCCAATCATCCCACAATACAGGTATATTATTGCTAATACTTACTAATATCAGCAATAAAACTATTGTTATAGTTAAATTTGCATATTTATTCTTCATCACTATTTTCTCCTTTATTATTTACAATCTTACTCTCTTAGAAAACTCACAACCTTAAGCTTTGTGCGGTTTTACTAATCTATTTTTGAAGAATTCCCTCCACATAAAATCGAATTTTATATTGAAAAAAGAAAATTAAATCTTAAGGAGGGGATCCTTACAAGCAAATTTAAACCAGTTATCTTTAACTGATAAATACTCAAATATTAATGAGTATTTTCAGTCAGATAAACCAAAATTAGTAAAATTATTTGAATAGTATATTGACTTAGCTTCATTGATACCTCAGAACTTTTTAATCACTATTATTCTAATAGTGGTCGTTCACAACAGTATTCATTAACATCTATTATTTCAGCTTCAATTATTACATCAATACTTTCAATTATTTATAATTTCTTTTTTTGAGTTTTGCAATTCACTAATTTACAATTTATATTCAAAAAATTAACATAATCAAATTAATTACACACCACATTATAATTTACATACTCTAAATCACCTAAAATTCTCTCTTAGCCCATTCATAAGACTTCTATTAATAGCTTAATCTAATTCTCAACACAAAACTATTGTGTCAATATCATTTCAATCCCAAAATTTATTTATTAAATTTTTTCTTAACTTAAAATCTATATAGTTCTTAGACATAAATACTATACCATTAAACTATACTTTTCTAATTTCCTCATAAACTCTCTTACAATTATTTTTATCTGTATACTTATAAAAGCTTTCAACACGCGCTCTATATTCTTCAGACATAATACAGTCATTTTCTATACATTCTAATATGCATTTAACAAGCTCATTCTCATTACTTATCACAGGTCCCATTCCCATGGTTTCATAATCAAAATATCCTTCTTCATATGTATGTCCTTTAAAGAAAGTGTTTCTATCAAATTGATAATATATTACTGGTTTTTTCATATATGCAAAATCAAATGCCACAGATGAATAATCAGTTATTAATAAACTAGACTCATTAAATAATTTTTGATAGCTTTCATTATATTTTGCGAAAATAACTTGATCGTTCCTTTGAAAATCTCCTATTTGCTGTTGTATTGCTGGGTGTGGAAAAAATTTTATTGTATATCCATATTTTTTAGCAATATCTAAAATTACAGCATTATTTATTAAATTATTATATACTTTAAAATATTCACTCTTCTTAAAATTCGTGCTATATGGGCGTTCTCCATTTTCTTGATTAATTTTATTAACTATATTATTTCTCCATGTAGGCATAATTAAAATTTGTTTTATAGGAGTATTTTTCAAATTATCATATCTTGGAAATCCAGTTAATTTAACTACATTTTCATCATAAAAATAATTACCTGAAATAATAGATTCATATTCTTGTTTAACTGCAGTAACAAATAGATTAATATTTTTATTATATTTATTAAGCCACCCTGATACATCATCCTTAGTAATTCCATGCTGTAAAAATACGAATTTAAAATTAACTAAATCTTTTAATGCACTACCATTTCCTCCAAATGGAACTCTAATATTATCTTCTATATGAGATGAAATAACTTTTTCACTTAATAATATTAGAAGTTTATGATAATAGGAATTAAATCCAACCACTTTTCCGTATTTTTTTAACCTCTTATAGTCACTACTATCTTTATTAATCACAAAATATTTTTTAGCTTTTTTATCCTCTTTTTGTAAATATCTAAATAACGCTTCTGCATTATCATCCGCCTTATCTATTCTATCCATTAATAACCATATTGGTTTTATAGTTATAGTTTTTAAAATAAAATACATTAATCTAATAAATACAATCTGTGGTTGTCTTTTCTTTAATAGTTCTTTCTCCAGTCTATACTCTCTTCCTACATTAACTTTCATACTATTTTTTAAAAGTATAAAAGAATTATATTTAAACATTACTCTATGTGTATTGGTCGCAAAATAGGAATTATCTAACTTCCGATTAATCCTTACGAATTTACCTAAAATTATATTAGGGCATATTTTTATTTCATTTCTAATTATGTATATTTTTATGTTCTGAATTTTTATTCTGTTATCAATTATAGTTTCAAACCTAAACCCTTTTTGCTTTGAAATTATCTTTCCTAAACTTAATTTATCATAAATGCTTCTGTCCATATAATTTGTAGAATACATTTTATCATTTATCTCAACTTTAACTTCATAATCTTCATTAGGTATGTTATTAGAAATGTACCCTTCTATAGTTAATTTATAGTTATTAATATCTATTAAGTCAACTTTTAATATTTCTTCCTTCGCAGAAGTAATATAAGTCTCATTCAGAAGCAATTCAATATTATTAGAAGTATATATCTTTTTTAAACATTCCGAATTAGAATTTTTCTTCAATGTCAAAATATATATTTTGTGGCTAACACTTATATTCTTTTGTTTTAATATTATATCATTGTCAATATAAGTTAATATTTCTTTTAATTGTGATATAAATTCATTAAATTCATTATTAGAAAGTATTTCTTCATTAACCCTCTCTATTTGAAATCTCCACTGTAAATCATACATTATAGTATACTGAATAAATCGCGGAACATATCCCACATTCTTTATTGAATAGTTTATTAATTCCAAACTAAATTTTTTTAA
The DNA here is from genome assembly GCA_015058475.1 of Clostridium butyricum. Lineage (GTDB taxonomy): Bacteria > Bacillota > Clostridia > Clostridiales > Clostridiaceae > Clostridium > Clostridium butyricum_B. The sequence goes on from SVCF01000001.1 coordinate 26,566, forward strand.
ATATTCATTATACCATCGTTTATCACTTATACCAATTTGAGTTGCTGAACTAGCATTTTCTCTTGATCTATACCAATATCTAGCTTGCCTAACAGCTCCTATAGTATAAGTTTTTAACAATATTTTATTAATAAGTTCACCATCTTCAGCATATTTCATACTTTCATTAAACTTAAACTTATGTCTTATACCTTCTTTAAAAAAGCAACTACTAGATGATAATTGGACAAAATCATGCTCTCTTAAAAGATCGACTTGTCTTGTAGTTTTATATTTATAATTTAATGTATGTCCACCAGCTTTTCCTTCAAAGAAATGGATCGGTATAGATACAATATTAATATAATTATATGTTTCTTCAAAAAAATCATAAACTAATCTCAAACTATTTTCTGAAAGTTTATCATCACTATCAAGGAAATTCATATACTTTCCTTGCACATATTTCATCCCTTCATTACGAGCACTACTTACTCCCCCATTTTCTTTTTCTATATAAACAATATTATTAGGGTATAGTGATTTATATTTTTCACAAATAACATTACTATTATCAGGACTTCCATCATTAACAAGTATCAATTGAACAGACTCTTCAAAGCCTATATCCTGATTCACAACACTTAAAATTGCCTCTTCTAAATATTTTTCAACATTATATATAGCCATTACTATCGAAAACTTATATTCATACTTTTTCTCTAATTCCATATCCATTTCCCCTTTTACTATTTCTCAAATGTTTCTCTTATAATATTTAAAATAAATAACTAAAGCCTTTTTTCTTATATTCATGAACTTCTGCTTAAAGATTATCGATATATGTATTCTTTTTAAAATATAGATTAACTTACCCATAAATTCTTTCTGTTCACTATCACTTAAAACATTTTTTATGTATTTAATTCTATTTATCCTCCATTGCAAATCATACATAACCAAATACTGAATATATTTTTGGTATCTTTTATCATTTTCTTTATTATTTTTAATCATTTCATACGAAAAATCCCTTATATAATCTAAATACCATTCCTTTTTTTCAATCCCTTGAGTAGCTGAACTGTTATTTCTTCTTCTTCTATAATAATATTTAGTATTATTTATGACACCATATTTGCCCTTTTCTATTATTATTTTAGTTAATAATTCTGCATCCTCTGCTGATTTAAGTTTGATATTAAATTTATACTTTTTTAATACATCTGCTTTTATAAAAGTGCTTGATGATGATAGTTGAATACAATCATATTCTTTACTAATGTCAATAATTCTGTTATTTGAAAATTTATAATTTAAAACATGTGGTCCGTCTTCAGCATCAAAAAAATATAGTGGGATTGCCACTAAATCTACTTCTTTATAATTTTTTTCCAAGAAATCAAATGAACACCTAAGTGCATTTAATCCCAGCTTATCATCAGAATCTAAAAAATTAATATATTCTCCTTCTGCTAAATTTATCCCTTCATTACGTGAATTACTTACTCCATTATGATTAAGTGATATAACCTGTACATTATTAGGATATTTTTTTTCATAGCTTTTGCATTTATCTAAGCTTAAATCAGTACTTCCATCATCAACCAATAGAACCTGTACATTTTCTAAAAATCCAATATCTTGGTTAATTAAACTTTCCATCATTTCATCTATGTAATCAGCTGTATTGTATACAGCTGTTACTATAGAAAACTTATATTTATAAGTATGCTTCATATGCATCACAAACCTCTTTAGTTTCACCAATCATTTTTATACTACCTTTTTCAAGCCAGACAACTTTTGTGCACAACCTTCTAATTTGTGCTAAAGAATGTGATACAAACAATACTGTAGCATCTGAATCTATTAATTCCAGCATACGATTCTCACTTTTCTTTTTAAATCTTCCATCTCCAACAGAAAGTACCTCATCAACAATTAGAATTTGTGGTGTCTTTATAGTTGCAACTGAAAATCCTAATCTTGCCTTCATACCTGAAGAATAATTTTTAATAGGAACATCTATGAACTCTCTTACTTCTGCAAAATCTATAATTTCATCCATCTTTTCATTTATAAACTTTTTATCATAACCGAGAATCAATCCATTTAAATATATGTTTTCTCTTCCACTTAAATCATTATCAAATCCTGCACCTAATTCTAAAAGTGGTGATACTTTTCCATTAACAGTAATCTTTCCTGCTGTAGGTTTTTGAACTCCAGATACTATCTTTAATAATGTACTTTTTCCAGCTCCATTTAATCCTACAAAACCAACAACTTCACCTTTTGCTATTTCTAAATTAATATTATTTAACGCAATAAATTCTTCGTATTTTATTTGTCCTTTTAATTTTTTCACAATAAATTCTTTAAAAGAATCTACTTTTTGAGTAGATTTTATAAATCGCATACTTACATCTTCAATTTTTATTGCCAAATCCTTCATTTCATATGCCTCCTATATGTGTAATATAAATTTATCCTGCTTCTTATAAAAAATAAATACTCCAATCACACATGCTAATACTGCATATATAGGACATAACACCCAGCTTTTCACTGCTGTAATCTGCCCATATAACACACAATCTCTAAACACCTTTATTACAGGAAATATTGGATTTAGATTCAGTATAGTAACATACTTAGGATTAATAATATCAGCTGAATAAAATATCGCTGATGCATACATAATAATCAATAAAACTACTGAATATAAATGCTGCATATCTCTAAAGAATACATTTATTGTAGATAAAATAAGTCCTATTCCTAAACAAATAAAAAACAAACATATTAGTGGATAAAATGCTAATAACGATATCTTTGTCAATTTAACATCAGTGATTACCATTATTATTATTAATGGTATCAATGAAATTAAAAAAATTATAAATGTTGATATTACCCTAGATAATGGATACAAATATTTAGGTACATATATTTTTTTTATTAATGAACTCTTCCCTACAATGCTACTCATACACTGATTAGTAGATTGTGAAAAAAAGTCATAAATAAGACGTCCTGATAAACAATATACCGGAAAATTGGGAATCTTATTTTTAAATAAATTTGAAAATATAAATGTTAAAACAATCATAACCAGCAATGGATTTAACATACTCCATAAAATACCTAAAAATGAATTTCTATATTTCAACTTAATATCTTTCTTTACAAACTCCCATAATAGTGCTTTATAATTATAGAAGGTTTTTAATTTATCAATCATAGTCATAGCTCCTTAGTTAATTAATTTCTTTAACTTTTTCATTATTCTATTATCTGACCATTTTAGTATATTCATCATAATTCCAATTCCAATTTGTTTATTATTAATATCTTCTCTTAAGTATTTATTTCTAATTATAGTATCATACTTTAAATGCATTTTCTTTTTAGATGTTATGGTGTTTTTAAATGAATCTTGAATATTGTTATTTTTTCTAATGTGATAATTTGCTAGTACTTTTTCAATAACAAATATATCGTATTTCATTAGAAATCTTATATTAAATTCCCAATCTTCTAATACTTCAAGACTTTCATTAAAATATCCAATTTCATCGTATACTTTACTTCGATATACAAATGATATTGGTGAAAACAAGTTATTTTTTATCATATCATATATACTGATTACATCTTTTAGTTCAGTATTAAATGGCTTTATCTTTTTTACTTTTATTGAATTATTAATTACTTTCTCATATACTTTGTTACTATGCGTTATAACACCCATAGCTTCTCTATTTTTATCTAAATAGTTAACAGTTTCACTCAAAAATTCTCTATTCCAAGTATCATCATCATCATGCATAACCACATATTCTGTATCTACAGCTTTTACCCCTAAGTTTATAGCTTTATGCAATCCTGTTTGACCTTTATTATCAATAAGTACATACTGATTTTCCATCAAATTATTATCTTTTATAATATTCTTAATTGTTTCTAAATCACCATTATCATTAACAACTATAATTTTCCAACATTTATATGTCTGACTTTGTATATCCTTAATAGCTCTATCTAAAAAAATATATCTTGTTGATGTTCTGACTATAATAGATACCTTATTCAACAGATATCCTCCTTAATAATTTATTTTAATTTAGATAATATAACTTCATACAATCTTTTACTATTATTGCTATCATAAAACTGAAAGAATTTATTTATTCTATCAGTATATTTCTTTTCTTCACTATTATCATTTATACTTTTTTCTATAACAGATATGAGATCTTCTTTTGTAGTAACAACTGGTCCAAATCCATCTCTTGCATAGCTGAAATAAGATTTACCTGCATGATTCTTATAAAACTCTTCTTCATCAAATTGATAATATATATTTTTATTATGAATATATGCACTATCAAAATGTATGCTTGAATAATCAGTAATAAAAATTTTTGATTTTGCAAGCATTTCTTGTATTATTACTTCTTCTGATTTATATATTTCTATATTACTAAACTTTGTATTAAAAATATCTGCTAATTTATTAATTCCATGATGTGTAACCATTATAAATTTATAATGGTATTTTTCTAAAATATCATTTAATTGTATATCATTTATAATATCTTGTATTACGTTATAATACTCAGACTTAATAAAATTTTTTCTTGCCTCTTTTATATATTTTTCATCATGTATCTTAGTTAAATCAAATAAATTTCTTCTCCATGTTGGAATATACAAAACTATATTTTCTTTTTCTAAACTTTCTTTTAAATTTAAAATCTTATCATACCTGCAGAATCCAACATTACCTATTTCATCATTATTATAACCAAATCTATCTTTAATAAATTCTTTTTCTACCTGTGTAGCTGTTACAAACAAATCAATATTAGAAACATTTTTTCCATAAACCGAACTTACATCTTTATCAGTTATTCCATGCTGTAAAAACACTTTAAACTTCTTAGGAAAAAATCTTTGAAAAATTCTATAAAATATCTTGCTTCCCCAAGGCTCTATCATATTCTTTTCTGTTGATGCAATAACTTTGCTTTTTAAGAAAAGTATTTTATGCTTTAAAGTTCCTTGAATTAAAACTTTTCCTATACTTTTAACATAATTTATATTAGGACAATTTTTTTCCAATAAGTAATAACTTGCTATATTAGTATGTTCTTTATTAATGTACTCAAAAAAAGCAATTCCATTATCCTGTGCTTGATCTAACCTTTCAGATATTATCCAAATATCTTTAGGCAAAAAAGGATATAGAATATACATAATTATTCCTGAAAAAAACATATCCAAACCATTAATCAAATATTTCATTTATACTTACACGCCTTCATTATTTTTAGAAGTTTTTTAATATACAAAACTACAATCACTATCCTTCAAAAGTGGTGCCTTTTTATCCTTCTCAGAAAGAATAGGAGCATCTATTCCCCATTCAACACCAATCTCAGGATCATCAAATTTAATACTTCTGTCACTTTCATGATTGTAATAATTATCTGTTTTATAAACAAATTCCACATCTTCTGTTAAAGTTACAAAACCATGTCCAAAGCCTCTTGGTATAAAAAGCTGCTTTTTATTTTCTTCTGAAAGCTCTACAGATATCCACTTTTTATATGTTGGAGAGCCTTTTCTTAAATCTACTGCTACATCTAAAACAGCACCTCTTATTACTCTTACAAGCTTAGCCTGAGCATGCTCCCCATTTTGAAAATGTATTCCTCTAAGTGTTCCCTTTCCTTTTGAATATGAATGATTATCCTGAACAAAATCACATGCTATTTCAGGAGTTTTTATTGCAGAATATGTCTCCATAAACCATCCTCTTTCATCTCCAAAAACTTGTGGTTCTATAATATAGACACCCTCCAATTTTGTTTTTGTTAATTTCATTTCTGCATCCTTTCCAATTGACAATTGATGCCCCTTGTGGGTACACAGAGTGCAATGTACAATTGACAATTGAGGTTGGAAAACCTTCGGTTTTCCTTTTATTTTATTATTTCATCTATTTTTCTTTTAGAAAAATAATGCGTACCAAATAAAAGCGAATTGTTTTTGCCCCAGCAAAATACAGATGCAATAAAAGCGGCTTAATTTTGTACTAACAAAATTACATGCAATATATAATTCAAAGAAATTCCAAAAGAATTTCTTCCTTCATCGTCCATTGTTAATTGTCCATTGTCAATTGATAAATATCTATTTTTATACAATTCTTTCTCTATTTTAACATATTTCATTATATAAATAAACTAATATTGCATATTGATTGATGTAATGCATCTACTTCTCATATTTACAAATCCCAATTCTACCATTACAATTAACATAGTATTCAAAATATTATTTAAACATAAAGGGGATTGGGTACATCTATGATACGTGAAAATCAAACTTTATTAAACAAAATAAATGCCATGAGCGATATTTTAATTTTATTTATATCTATATCATTAGCATATTTTATTCGTTTTTTTGTTCTTAATCCTGGAACTCATTATATAGATTTACATAAATACCTTCAATTTGCACTTCTAATTGTACCAATAAATTTAATAATATATTATTTTTTAAATCTTTATGATTCTTTTAGAGCAAAATCATTTTCAAAAGAACTTTCAAGTATTGTTAAAGCAAATACTATACTAATTGTTGCTTTACTTTCTATACTCTTTACTGTAAAATTAGTGCATTTATCAAGATTAGTATTAGTTATATTTTATTTTGTAAATATAGCTCTTGTTTCTACCAAAAGATATGCACTTAGAAAAATTCTGTGGAATATAAGAAAAAAAGGGCTTAATTTAAAACATGTTATTATAATTGGCTCTGGTGAAACAGCAAAAAACTATTTAGATATAATAAAATCAAATTCATCATATGGTTATAACTATGTTGGATATGTTTCAAATGATTTTGACTTTGAAGGTGAAAAACTCGGAAATTATTGTGATCTTTTAGATATCCTAAGTAAGCAAAAACCTGATGAGGTTATTTGTGCCTTAGACATAAATGAGGCAAAATATATAGAGAATGCTGTATCTGCTTGTGAAAAAACGGGTACTAAAGTTTCTATAATACCATTTTGTTATAAATACATACCAAGTCAGCCTTACATAGATGTAATTGGAGATATGCCTTTAATTAATTTAAGAAGAATTCCTTTGGATAATTTAGGTAATGCTTTTTTAAAAAGAACCTTAGATTTATGTGGCTCACTATTTCTTATTTTAATTACCAGCCCAATAATGTTATTCACAGCTATAACTATTAAATGTACTTCTCCAGGTCCTATAATATTTAAACAAACTCGTGTTGGTTTAAATAAAAAACCTTTTGTTATGTATAAATTTAGATCTATGAGAATTAATTCTGAATCAAATACAGCCTGGAGTACAAATGTTGATCATAGAAAAACTAAATTTGGTTCATTTATAAGGAAATTTTCCATTGATGAATTGCCTCAGTTTTTTAATGTCTTAAAAGGAGATATGAGTTTAGTTGGCCCAAGACCAGAACTACCTCATTTTGTTGATACTTTTAAAGATGAAATTCCTTTATATATGGTTAAACATCAAGTTAAGCCTGGAATAACTGGACTTGCTCAGATTAATGGTTTTAGAGGTGATACTTCAATTAAGAAGAGAATTGAATATGATATTTATTATATTGAAAATTGGAGCATATTTATGGAAATAGAAATTCTATTTAAAACTGTATTTAAAGGTATTAAAAATAATGAAAAGCTTGAAATTAAGCATAAGGAAATAGATAAAAATGAAGTTATAAGATAAAAGCAGCTTTGCTGCTTTTATTAATTATCAATTTTCAATGATCATTGTGTAGTTATTCTTAAAAATATCTAAAATTCTTCCAATAATAATGGTCAGGCTATTTTCAAAATGTTATAATATAAAATAGTTTTAACATGGAGTTGATACATAAACTAGAATTTGAACACCAATTAACAATTGACGATTGACGATGTACAATGAAGGAAAAAAGTCTTCGACTTTTAATTATATTATTGCATCGTTATGGCTAATGCCATAACATTCGCCCATTGTACATTTAGGCGAATTATATTTGCCCTGGCAAATGTAGATGCAATACTATATTTTTAGAAAAACTGAAAGTTTTTCATCCTTCATTGTTAATTGTACATTGTCAATTGTTAATTGATTTACAAATTCCAATTTGTAATATAGATAATTACGAATTATCAATGTTCCTCTCCATAATCTTTAAAAAATAAAATATAAAATAGGATGTGTTGACTTTGGAAAATTTTAAAAAGTATTGCAAAGAAAATTCCATTGGTTTTTTCTTACCTATATCTTTTGTACTAACAATTATTCCTTTAATAGTACGTGCCAAGAAAGTTAAATTAGACATTTTCTCATCACATGTGTTTGGTAAAAGTAGTTCATATGATTTTTTCTCTCAAAATAAATTTCTTCTATTAGCTATATGCTCTGTAATTTTAGTTGTTATTTTAGGGATTTATTTTAGAAGTATATTTGAAAAAAAAGATAAAATAGTATATACAATTTTAATATTAACTGCTGTATTTCTAAGCTTTGGCTTTATTTCTGCTATATGCTCTCCATATAAACATGTAGCATTTTGGGGAGTTTACAATAGAGCTGAAGGTTTTATAACCATTGCTTGCTATTTAGTATTGTTCATTTATTCAATCTACACATTTAAGAGCATTAATGATTATAAATGCCTTGTAATACCAATATTATTTGTAGTGTTTATCAATGCATTTTTAGGTATATTCCAATTTTCCGGGAATGATTTAATTAATACCGAATTAGGTAAACTAATAACTATCCCTGGAAGCGTTGCAAAAGAAACTGGTGGTAATCTAAGCTTACTTTATGAATCAGGAAAGCTTTATGGTACTCTATTCCATTATAACTATGTAGGTAGTTTCGTTGCTATTATACTCCCAATAATCTTTTGTTCAATGCTTATTGAAGATGATGTAATATACAAAATTATTCTCGGAATGGGATTTTTATCATCATTATTCCTTTTATTTGGTAGTACATCTCGTGCTGGATTAGTTGGTATATTTGTAGCTATTTTACTTGGAATATTTATATTCGGAAATGTGATATTTAAAAATAAAAGACATCTTTTAATAGGAATTGCATCTATAGCTGTTGTTATTATAGGTCTTAATTTTGTGACAAGTGGAAGTATATTTAAAAGAGTTCCTTTATTATTTAAAGATGCATTTAGTATATTTAATAATACTAGTGATATTGACTATAGAGATTATGTACCAGTTAAAGATATCACTAGTGAAAATGGAGATTCTCAGATAATATTCCAAAACGATACTTTGAATATCTCTTTTGATAATAATAAATATAGATTTACTAATGCTAACGGTGATGATATAAAGATAAGTAAAGGTGATAATTGTTACTTACTTGATAATAATGCTTTTTCTAATGTATCATTTAATCTTACTAAATACTCAGAAGCTTCAAATATAATGGATTTAATATACATAACAATAGATAATAAAGCTGCATTTCCTTTTAGAGTATATGACGATAATAGTATTCATTTAGTAAGTGCAACTTCCTTAGAAAATATTGATATTGATACTCCAGAAACATTTGGATTTGCAGGTAAAGAAAAATTAGGATCTTCAAGAGGTTATATTTGGTCTAGATCTATTCCATTACTTAAAGATAATATACTAATAGGTAAAGGTGCAGATACTTTTGCACTTGAATTTCCTCAAAATGATCTTATTGCCAAATACTATGCTTATGATAATCCTAATACTATAGTTGATAAGCCACATAACTTATATTTACAAATTGCACTTAATAATGGATTAATAGCTTTAATAGCTTTCCTAGTAATAATGCTTGTATATATTGTCGATAGCCTTAGATTATACGCATTAAAGAAAAGCTATGAAACATCACAATTACTTGGTGCCGCTACTTCATTAGGTGTCATAGGATATTTATTTGCTGGTATATTTAATGATTCAATTATAAGTGTTGCACCTATATTCTGGATTATATTAGGGGTAGGAGTTGCTCTAAATTATATGAATAGAAAAAATTCTAAAATTTAATAAAAATTAAAATATTCCACTCCCTTCAAATAAAAAAATCCCCTAAGGGGATTTTTTTATATTAATTATAACAAATAGCTCTGCTATTTCAACCTTAATTGATCATTGATTATTGACCATTGATCATTGTAACTATTTAACCAACACACCTCTAGAATCAAATTGATACCATACTTTACCTATGCATACCCATCCTATCTTTCTTTCTCCGCTATTTATATCAAAATAATACTGTTCTCCGCCTACATTAGCCCATCCAGTAACCATATTACCATCAGCACCTAAATAATAACTCTTTCCCTTTGCATCAGTATACCAATTATTCTTATATGAATTTCCATTCACATCATAATATTGCCACTTGCCATTTGTATATTTCCAACCAGTATTCTTAACTGTTGAATTTGTATTATTTGTTGTTGTACTATTATTATTTGTTGTTGTTCCATCTTTAGATGCTCTAGTAATATTTAAAGTATATGTTCTTTCATTCTCATCATCTTCATCTTTAACAACTATTTTTATTTCATTTTTACCTTCTTTTATTCCAACTTTAATTTGCCAATCTTCATCTTCATTAAGTGCTTCTCCATTAACCCTAACCTTACAATCATCATCTTCTGGTTCAGCTTCTATTCTTAGGAAAGTCACATCTTTATCAACATTTATATTGTAGTTTTTTGTATTCTTTTTGAAATCAAGGTCTAAATCATTCCAATTATAATAAAGTATTATATTACTTAAATACACATCATCATCCTTGTCATCATCATCGTCGTCGTCGTCATCATCTTTATCTTCTCTTGAAACTTTTAGAGTATATTTGTTTTTTTCATTTCCCTCATCATCAACTATCTTAAAAGTTATTGTTTTACTGCTGCCTGCTGATATTCTTATGTCATCATCATCATCTATCTTATTACCAGATACATAAATTTCAACTTCACCATCACTTGATTTAACACTATCTATTTCAATTCCTTTTTTATTTGATGATATTTTAGAATATATTGTTTTCGTATCCTCAAGATCTGAATCAGATATTTTATCATTGCTTTTGCATTTTTTATCATCATAAAGTTTCAAGCTTGATCCATTTATTGAGCTTATATCTAAATCTGTAAGTACATATGATTCAGCTGCATAAACTTGTTTCTGACCTATTGATAATGTAGTTGGAATTGCACTTGAAATTATATTAAAAGCCAATGCTAAACCTACTACATTCTTAATTTTTTTATTCATAATTCTCCTCCTCTATCATACAAATAACTTATATCTAAAGTTTTTTTATTTATTGTAAAATAAAGCTGCTCAATAAAGGTGCTTGTCCTATTTTGAAACAGCTTTATTTTTTATATTAAATTAATAGAACAATTTAATTATTTACAATTATACAAATAATCTTCTAATTATCTTCCTATCCATGCTCCACTAGGTCCTAATTTATATCCTTGAATAGTTGTATTCTTAGCCATAGCTCCTGATGATTGTAGATAATAGAATTTTCCATCTTTATCCCTAAACCATCCTGTTTGCATAGCACCAGTACTATCTAAGTAATACCACTCTCCATTAACTAATTGCCAACCTGTAGTCTTAGCACCATTTGTTCCTAAGTAATACCATTTAGAATTGTTATATAACCATCCTGTAGCCATACTTCCATCTTCTTTTAAATAATAAGTTTGTCCATAACTTCTGTCATAGAACCAAGTATTTTTTAATGCTGTACCATTTGCACTATTATAATACCATTTTCCAGAATTTTGTACCCATCCTGTTTTTACAGTTGTGTTAGTATTTGTGTTTGTATTAGTATTTGATGAATTATTATTGCTTGTACTTGATGAGGCTTTCTCTTCTCTAGTTATGTTTAGTTTGTATGTTCCTTCGTCACCATCTTCATTTTCAACTTTTATAGTTATTGTATTTTTACCTTCTTTTAAATTTACCTTCTTTTCCCAGTCATCATCTTCATCTACATCTGTACCGTTAATTTCAACTTCATCTTCATCTTCGTCTTGTGGTTCAGCACATACCTTAACATAAGATACTTCATTCTTTACCTTAATATCATATTTTGCCTTATCTTCATCAAAATCAAAGTCAATTTCATCTCCACTATAAGTTAAAGTTAAATCTTCTAATGTAGCATCAAGATCATCATCTTCATCTTCATCGTCATCATCGCTACCTCTTTGAACATATAATGTTAATGTTTCATCATCATCATCATCATTTTCAACTGTTATCTTAATTGTGTTACTTCCTTTAGATAATTTAACTTTATCTAAATCATCCTCCTCAATAGTTTTACTTCCATTTTTAACTTTTTTTATCTCACAATCATCATCTAAATCAATATCTATTGATATTTCCTTTTTACTTTCAGATACCTTAGCATATAATTTTGTAGGTATACCATCCTCTTCGTCTAATTTATTGTTTGATTTATAAGAACTCTTTGTATATAACTTAACATCGTTACCATCTGAATCTTCTACATCAATTCCAGTTATATATTCTAAATCAGCAGCATAAGCTTTCTCCACTCCAACACCTACACCTGGTATACTTGGTACTATTGTTGAAAATGCACTAACTGTTAGTGCAACAGCAATCATTTTATTAATATTCTTTTTATTCATTCCTTTTGCCTCCCTTTATTATTCCTAATTGTAATTTTATCATTCTACAATATTAGTGTAAATCTTAATTTGCTTAAATTATCCTTAAAAAATATCTTATACCATATTATACACTAAAAATTCAGAATTTTGGTACTTTTATCTATTTTTCTACCCAAACATATTGTTGTGACTGCAAGTATTCCTTTGAAACTAAGAAGTACTTATTACTCTTTGTTGTATCATTATTTGTTATATCTATGTAATACCAAATATCATTAACTTTTACTTTATTCCAAAGATGTTCTTCTCCTTTAAGTTTTCCTTCAACTATTTCACATTCTAGCCCTGCATATTTCATCATCTTATAAGCTGACATAGAATACCCTTGGCATACTGTCTTAGATGTTTTTAATGCTGAATAGACATTTACTCTATCATATACTTCATTAACTAAGTCTAAATCACTTGTTTCTCCTAAATTTACTTTAGTAAGTTTGTCTAATAAATCATAATCGTATTCATACTTATTAATTAAATAATCATTTATAACTTTTACTTTATCATATTCACTCATATTTGCAGTGATTATTGAATTAGTAGCCGTTTTTAATTCCGTATCTATATAATCTTCTTCCTCTTTTGTTGTCATAAAGTCAGTAGTAACTGTAACTTTGATATTTTCCCCATCTTTACTTGATGCACTGTATCCAATTCTGCTCCATGATTTATTTAAATAATCATCTTTGGAGTATGCATTTTTTATTTCTTTAATTAAAGATTCCTTTATATCATCTTTATTTCCAGTATAAATAAATGAATAAGTTGTATCTCTATTTAAAGCATTGTTATAAATATCTTCTTCTATTTGTGATAAATCTGAATATCTATAAGTTATAGCACTAGCTCCAACAGACAACATTTGAGTTATTGCTAAAGTCGTCATTAATATTTTTAATGCTTTTTTCAATATAACTCCTCCTTGTAAATTTATTATACATTAAAGGTTTCTTAGTTTAGTTTAAATATATTCTACTAAGAAACCTTTTTATTTAACCTATTAAAAACCTCATCAATAATTAAACATATTTCATTTAATTATTTATTCCTCTACCATTTCACCTCTTGCATTAATTCTATATCCATCAATTGTAGTGCTCTTAGCCATTTCACCAGACTCTAAAAAGTAATACCATTTTTCATTAGTATCTTTCATCCATTTATTTGATAGCATATATCCTGTTTTATCAAAGTAATACCAGCTTCCCTCAATAAATCTCCAACCAGTTGTCATATAAGCATTTGTTTGGAAGTAATACCACTTTCCATTACTTGTATCTTTAAACCATTGATTTCTTAATGCTTTACCATTAGCATCAAAGTATTGCCAGTTAAGTCCAGTCTTTACCCATTGATTTTTTGCATTATTTGTTTCATTTACATATCCAACATATGATGAATTAGTAATTCCTAATCCATAATCATAAAACGAACTATCTGATATATTTATTCCTGTTGCTGAAGTCTTCCCATCTATTGTAGTTGTATTTGTAGTTTTTCCAGCTCTTTTTATGTTTATAGTATATTGTCTTTCATCTTTATCATCGTTCTTTACTGTAACTTTTATAGTATTATTACCAACGTTTAAGTTTATATCTCTTTCATAATCATCATCATCAGTAACTCTTGTCCCATTAATTCTTACTGTATCATCATCATTATCAGGTTCAGCTACAATTGTTACATTATCAATATCCTCTTCTACATCAACTGAAAATTTAGTTTTATTTCTGTCAAAAGAAAAATCAACTTTTCCTTCATCACTCTTTATCTTTATATCATCTAAATATATATCATCATAAATATCGTCATAGTCATCATCCTCATCATCACTATCTGAAGAATCTTCTCCTGCTCTTGTAACCCTTATTGTTATTGTACTAGCTATAGAATCATCTTCATCATATACTTTTACCTTTACATTTGCAGATGATCCCTTTGATACAGATATTACATCACCTGAGTCATATTCATCTCCGTCTTCACTTATTTCAACACTATAACCACTTTCAGTGTCTACATCTATGTTGAATTTACCTGTACTTTCAGGAAGCTTAACATAATACTTATTTATACTATCTTTAAATTTTGTAGAATTTTTAAAATTTGAATCCTTATATAAAGTTAAAGATGTTGAACTGTCACCTTTACATACATGTAATGAGTCTATCCCTTCAACATCTGCTGCCATAGCAGTTGTTGTATTTATGCTCATTGCTGATGGTAATGATGCTGATATTGCACTTATTGAAAGTGCTAATGCTATTATTTTTAGTGCATTTCTATTCATAATAATTTCCTTTCATTTACAAAAATCAATTTTTACTTAATATATTCGCCTTTACTATTTAATGTATATCCTTCAATTGTTGTACTTCTAGCCATTTTGCCTGATGGCATTAAATAAAACCATTTACCTTCTGATGTTTTAACCCAGCCTGTCATCATTTCACCACTTTGATTGAAACAATACCAATCTCCATCAATAAATCTCCATCCAGTTGTCATATAACCATTAGGTTGTAAATAATAATACTTGCTATTACTTTCGTCTTTGTACCATGCATTCTTTAGTGCCTGTCCACTTGTATTATAACGTAACCAATAGTCTCCTTTTTTTACCCATTCATTTTTTCTTTCAACAGATTCTGCTACACTTGTTGTATCAATCTTAGGTAATATAATATCTGTATCTTTTATATTAGTTCCATCTTCAGATTCTTCATTAATAGTTCCAGCCTTTTTAACAACTATCTTATATGTTTCAGCAGAGTTTGTTACGTTCCCATCATAATATAAATCTTTAAATTTATCTTTTGATTTATATGTTCTTATATATATTGTGGTAGTATCATCACTTATTTCAATATCATCACCAGCCTCATATGGTTTAGCATCACCTTTATTAGAAGTAAAGATTCTTAATGCATATTTTCCACCATTATCATCTTCTCTATCTTTATCACTTTTTACTTGAGAGCTAATTCTAATACCTTCACTATCTTGTGGCAAAATTAGTTTATACTCTTTATCTTGACTATCATATTCAACTATATCATCTTCATCAAAACTACCTAGAAGATTTAATTCTTCACCTTCTATAGTTTTTACTGTTAATTCCTTTAATTCACCAATATGCACAACACTTGATATTGCATATGCCTTTTCAAATAAATTAAAACCAGAAATATTTCCTATGCTACAAACTGAAGTTAATGCTACAGTTAGTGCAATTAATTTCTTTATATTTTTCTTCATGGTAAACTCCTCCAAATTTATACTACTTCTATTTTACTTTTTAATTATAAGTATTTTATTAACATTCTCTTAATTTACTATTAAATTACTATTAATTTCTTAAAAATATATTTTATTTATTAAATTTCATACTCTACCATATTAATAAATATTTTATATATAATCTAAATCTAAAATTGATTATATTTTCATAACCATTTTAATTCTATAATTATTTCTTATTATTTTCAACACTTTTCATTGATAAATATATTTTTAAGTTAATTGGTGTTCAGATTCTAGTTTGTGCAACAGCTCCCAATCACACTATTTATTTTAAAATTTCTTCAGCAGTAATTACTAATCCATCAAATATATTGCTAGCATAATATTCATTTATAGAAGGTTTAAATAGTCCATCAACTAAATTATACTGAATCATTTCTCCAGTTTGTTCAACTATGACATATTCTAACACTCCATATTTTTGGTATATCTGAAGTTTTGTTATATAATCATGTGCTGAGTAATTAGGAGAAACCACCTCAAATATTATCTTTGGTGGAGATATGAAGCTTTCCCCATTTTTTTTAGCATCTTCATACATTACAAATACGTCTGGAAATACATTTATAGTATCATTCTCATTATGAAATTTTACTTCTATCTGCTCTGTATATACTTTACATTTACTATTAGCCAAGTAGCTCATGAGTTTAAATTGAATATTATTTACTATTTCATTATGTTTAACAGATGTTTTTGAATGAAGGACCACATTTCCATTTATAAATTCTATATTATATTTATACTTATATTGTAATTTTTCATATTCTTCTATAGTAAACATTTTATCTTCTTTTAAATGCATTTATATCAACTCCTTGTCTAATATAATTTATTCTAATTATATCCTAAATCAAATTCTTATAAAACAAAAAGCAGATAAGATCACTGACTCGCTTACTATCTACTTAATAGGTAGCATATCCTGTTAACCCTTATCTGCATATATTATATAATTTCTATTTTAACTTTAATCTAATAATTTATTATCTTATCCAAGCTCCATTAGATCCTAATTTATAGCCATCAACTGTTGTATTTTTAGCCATAGCTCCATTGGCTTGTAAATAGTACCATCTTCCATCTAAATCTTTTAACCAGCCAGTCTTCATAACACCAGCTGAATCTAAATAATACCAAGTTCCTTGTACTAATTGCCAACCTGTTTGTTTTGCACCACTATTATTAAGGTAATACCACTTATTATCTTTATATAACCATCCTGTAACCATATTTCCATTAGCATCTAAATAATAAGTTTGTCCATAGCTTCTATCATAGAACCACGTATTTTTTATAGGATTGCCTGATGCATCATTATATTGCCACTTTCCATTATTAACTACCCATTGGTTTGCTTTGATAATACCTGATATATTGCTATTTGTATTTGTATTTGAATTATTATTGTTTGTATTTGAGTTATTACTATTTATATTTGAGCTATTGCTATTTGAATTACTAGATTCATCAGAATCAGCAGAATTATCTGTATTATTTGATGAAGAACTAGCTTTTCTTGTTATATTTAAAGTATATATTCTTTCATCTCCATCATACTTTATTTTAACTATTATTGTATTTTTGCCTTCTTCTAAATTCACTTTCTTTTCCCAATCATCATCTTCATCAACTTTTGATCCGTTGATTCTAACTGAGTATTCTTCATCTTCTGGTTCTGCATACACTTTTACATATGTAATACTATTTTTTACATTAATATCATATGTTGACTTGTCTTCTTCAAAATCAAAATCTATTTCATCATCTTTATATGTTAAAGTCAAATCATCTAAATAAATATCATCATAATCATCATCTTCTTCATCTTCACTTGAGACCTTTTTTACATATAGCTTGTATTCATTTATTATATTTTCTTTAACATTATCTTTGTTAAATTCTCCATCCTTATAAGTTCTTACATATAAAGTAGTTGTTCCTGACTTTATACTAATTTTTTCTTCTGGATTAAACGCATCTGCACTCGAACTTGAAGTTTTAAATATTTTTGTTTCATATCCATCTTCTTCTGTTACTTTTATATTTACTGAACTTGAGTCTGTTTTTGCATAATATTTTTTTCTACTCTTTTTAAATTTTACTGAATCCTCATAATCTGAATCCTCATACAAAGTTATTGTCTTTGAACCTGATGTTTTACGTAATTTCAAACTGCTTACTCCATATTCCGATGCAGCTTGTACCTCTGTAATCATTAAATTTGAACTACTTGCAGGTATTATTGCTGATATTGCATTAATTGCAAGAGTTGCCGAAATAATTCGTTTTACATTCTTTTGCATGATTCTACCTCCAAAATCATATTTTTCTTTAGTTTTAATCTATTTTTTTAGATTTATTATATTATACTATGAAAATTGGTTTTATTGGTATAATTTTTTTAGTAATTATATTGGTATTTATTTCTTAAAATAAATTTTTCTTATCATAATTTAATACATCTTTTTTACTATAACTGAAATACTAACTATATGAACATTAATTTTAAACAACTGAAAATTCTATTTACTATATTTCAGTTATTAATTTCAAAATTAGGAGGTGAAATTTTGGTGCTACTGCATAATACTTTGTGTTTATATTACAAAGCGAATGTTATGGCTAATGCAATAACGATGCAATAATACAATTAAAAGTCGAAGACTTTTTTTCCTTCATTGTTAATCGCACTCTGTGTACCCACAAGGGGCATCAATTGTTAATTGGTATTCAAATTCTAATTATGCTCTAGCTCCAATAAAATATTATGAATAAAAAAGATTATAGTTATTTACCAAAACAAAGGACTAATTATCATCCAACAGAAAGTGAAGTTGAAAGTGCAACTGGTGTTGATTTTTCTATCAATCTTCCAAACCCTGCTGAAGATTCTATAGTTGTTAATAATATTGCAGATCAAGAATTTGATTATACTGAAAGTATGATAGATACTGAATCATCACTTGTTGATAATAAAAAAAGAAATAAATAACTTTTTATTTCCTTGATTGAATATTATTAATTATATATGGTAATAATACTAACGTACCCCATAATACCATATATGATGAAATTAGGTTTTTTCATTTTACCTAATTTCTCAAATGCAGTGACTGCACTTTCAGCACTGATAAAAGACTGCCACACTAAGAACAAAAACTACTCTATATTGTTTTTGCTTTAAAAATCAAGAACAATATATCGTATTAACTTTCTTAGTGTGACAGCCTTATTTTTTTATTGAGTATTATAAGTAAAAAATACTAAGATATTATTTATCTTTTAAGATTTTCTTTAGCAAATGTCCAGTTATCACTTGTTGCATATATTGAAATACCATCACTAGCACTTGTTTCATATATACTTACACCTTTATCTAATAAATCTTTATAAGCTCTATTTTCAGTAACTCTTTCTTCTGATCTACTGATTATTCCAATTGGTGCTTTAACATATGATATAAAATCACCTGTTGATGAAGTATCATTTCCGTGATGTCCAACCTTTAAGACATCCACTTCTTTTCCATTTAATAATTTATTTACTCTAAAGTTTCTTTCTGATGTCCATTCCATATCACCTGTAAATAGCATTTGGAAATTTCCATAATTTAAATGTACTATAGCAGAATTATCATTTATTCCCCAGTAATCAGCTGTAAGCTTATCTGGTCCAACTGGCCCAAAATGTAAGTCTGATTGTACAAATTGAAGGATATTTCCTTTATCAATATATTCACCTTTTTCTGTATTAGTAAATTCTATATCATTTTCTTCCATAGCCTTTACTGCATCTTTATACACTTTATAGTCATATCTTAACATTTCTAAATCTTTTTTATTTTCCTCAGTTTCCACTACTCCAGATGCCCAATTCTTCATTTTTGCTATGTCTGGCATATAAA
Source organism: Clostridium butyricum (assembly GCA_015058475.1). GTDB lineage: Bacteria > Bacillota > Clostridia > Clostridiales > Clostridiaceae > Clostridium > Clostridium butyricum_B. The sequence continues at coordinate 46,562 of SVCF01000001.1, forward strand.
CTTTTTTAACATCAAAATTCTCTAAAACTGCACGTAATCCACCAATATGGTCTGAATGTCCGTGTGTTATTATTACATAATCAATCTTATATTTGTCTCCCGATTTTTTAAGCTTTTGCTCTTTTAAAAAGTCGATTAATTTTTTAGAAGACTCCGGAGTACCTGTGTCAATTAAAGCTGTTTCTTTATTTGGAAGCTTAATAAATGCACAATCAGCATCTCCTACATTTAATTGTTTAACAAATAAATATGGAACATTAATATCTTCACTTTCTATATGTTTACCACTAGAATCAAATGTTTCTAGTTTTCCATCTATAATTATTTTTCCAACAGCTAAAGAACTATCTGTTTTTACATAATAATCATTTCCGTTTATTGAAATCCATTTATCTGCTACCATTATTCCATCTTTATTAGAATAATATACTTTACCATTATTATAATATCTTCCAACCAAAAGTTTTCCTGTTGTTCCAAAGTAGTACCAGTTTCCATCTATGTACTTCTTGCCTGTTGCCATGTTTCCAGACTCATATAAATAGTATTTATCTCCCTCATCTTCTATCCAGCCTGTTTTCATTTCACCATACTTATCAAAATAATACCAACCGTATTTAATGTTTTTCCAACCTGTTTGCATTACACCATTTTCATCAAAATAGTACCATTTATCAGCAAACTCTCTCCATCCTGTTACTGCTGATCCATCGTCATCTATGTAATATAGCTTGTCTTCACTTGCTTCAGGATTTATAGTACTTTCATTAAACCAACCTTCTTCTTCATAAAGTTTGCCATTAACATAGTAAAATAATTTATCATGAACTTTTAACCATTGAAAATGAACTACCTCTTCTTCCTTTTTATCATCTACATTTGTTTTATCTTCGTTATCTTCAGAACTTACTTCTTCTTTATCCTCTGTGTCTTCACTATTGTCTACTTTATCTTCATCACTTGTTTTTTCACTATTATCTGATTTATTTTCATCATTTGTTTTTTCACCATTCTCTACTTTATCTTCATCATCTGAATCTTTATTGTTCTTTGACTTTTCTTTATCTTGTTTATCTGTCAAAGTATTTGATCCTTGCTCTAACCCCTGTGATGATACTACTTGTACATTTTTATCTTGTCCAACTGCTTTTGCCTCTATAGACATCATCGAAAAGCATAAAAGTAAAACCATCGAAACTAAACTTGACGTCTTTCTTAAATTGATCATCTGCTTAAAGTCCTCCTTATTCAATCACATCCTTCATTATACAATAATTGATAATTGCTTTCAAATATTTAACCTTAAATTGTGCTTAAATTTATCTCACAAATAAATTTAATATGTTTTGATAATAAAAAAATAAGAATCATAGTAAAATAAAGTGTATATTTAAATTATGAAAAATTTATATTCTTAAATTCCACTGTTCTTGTGCATATTTTCTCCAAAAGCCTGTCATTATGACTTACTACTAAAATCCCAATGTTCTTTTCCTTAGCTGCTTTTAAGAGCATTTCCCATATTTGTGCCTGAGTAATTGCATCTAACATAGTACTTATTTCATCAGCAATTAAGAATTTGGTTTTAGGTGAAAGTGCTCTTAGAATACAAAATCTCTGAAGTTCTCCTCCTGAAAGCTCAGCTGGCCATCTATTCATCCATTCTTCTTCTATTCCAAATGACTGTATCATTGATATATCTGGCGTATACCATTCATTCAATATTTTTCTCATTTTCCATTTTGGATTTACAGCTTTTTCTGGATGCTGATATATAAGTTGAATAGGAGATCCTTCTTTTGAGGATTTTACCTGAGCATTATTAATAAGTATATTTCCTTCTTTTGGAGTTATATATCCAGCTATTATCTTAGCTAAAGTACTTTTTCCTATTCCACTTGGCCCAACCAGCCCAACTATTTCATTTGATTTAATATTTAAATTTACATTAGATAGTATGAGTTTATCTTTATCATCATATGCAAAATTTATATTTTTAACTTTCAATTCATTTAAACTGCTACTTTGCATGAATACATCTCACCTTTCCACCTCTAATATCACGCATATCAATATTTTTTTCTAAACATTCAGAAGTACACATCTCACATCTGTCTGCAAATAAGCATCCTGAATATCTATTAAAATGCGATGGCTGAAAACCTGATATACCTTTAAATTCATTTTGAGGCAGAGCTTTAAACAAAGCTTTGCTATATGGATGTCTCAAATCATTACCTGTTCCATCAAATTCTTTTGTTGGCGCAATTTCAAGAGTTGTTCCTCCATAAAAAACTGCAATTTTATCTGCAATTTTCATTGAAATATCAATATCATGTGTTATAAGAATAACTCCACACCCTTCATCTGCTAATTTTCTCAAATTATCAAGCGTTTCTTTAGCACTCTCAATATCAAGACCCGGCGTAGGTTCATCAGCAACTATGAGTTTTGCATTACTTACAAGAGCACAACTTATTAAAATTCTTCTTGTCATTCCTCCTGATAATTGAAATGGATACATTTTGGCAACTTCTTCATCTAAATTAAATTTTTTAAGAATATCTCTTAAGATTATATTCTTCTCATCTTTTGAATAATTGCCTTGAATTGCTGTTGTTATCTGCTTTCCAACCTTCATAAGAGGATCTAAATAATTAACTGATTGAGGGATTAGAAACATTTCCTTTCCTCTTAACCTTTTTTGATAATCATAATCTAAACTTCTGCCATTATATTTTATATTTCCCGAAATCCTGCTATTACTTGGAAGTATTCCAAATATGGCATGTGCTAAAAGACTTTTTCCTGAACCACTTGACCCAACTATTGCTACTATCTCCCCTGGATTTACATCTACACTTAAATCACTTATAACATTCACTTTCCTCTGTCTAAGCCCAGAAGTATACTGCAAAAAGCTTATAGATAAATTTTCTACTTCAAGAAGAGGTTTTTCATTTTGTAAATTCATCTTCATATGCCTCCTATTCATTAGCACTTTGTCCATCAAGTATTGCTCTTATATTTCCTCCAAGAATATCAAATAACCTAACTATAATAAGTAATGATAATCCTGGGAAAAAGGCAAGCCACCATTGTCCAGATGTCAAATATTTCATAGATTCTGAAAGAATTATCCCTACTGCTGGTTCATGTGGTGATAGTCCAAAGCCTAAAAATGTTATTGAAGCCTCATGTAAAATTGCATGTGGAAAAAGAAGTATTAATCCAACAATAAACTGTGGAAGAAGATGTGGAATTAAATGATTTACAGCCACCCACACTTTTCCTTTTCCAAACTTATAAGAAAGTTTAACATATTGTGTCTGTCTAAGCTGCATAACTTCAGCTCGAATTACACGGCATAAGCTGGGCCAGTGAGTAATAGCTACTCCAATAACTACCCCCTTAACACCTTTTCCAAGTAAAATACAAATAAGCATAAGAAGTATTAAATGTGGAATTCCCATAAAATAATCTATAAGCCATTGAATACAGTCATCTGCAAACTTTCCAAGAGTTGCAGCACAAATACCTAATATTAATGATATAACTGTGCTGAAAGCTGATGCCAGTATTCCTGTAAATAAGCTAATTGATAAGCCTTTTATTGTTCTTATAAACATATCTCTTCCAAGCCAATCAGTACCAAACAAATGCTTTAAACTTGGAGGCATATTTTTTTCAACAAAATTAGTTCCAAGCATAGACTCATTAATAATAGAACCTGAAATAAGAATTGCTGATAATAATATTAATATAACTATTGTACATATTATTGTCCTTTTTCTGCGTGTAAGATATTTCTTTCTGCTGCTTCCAAATATAGTTATACTATTCATTTGCTTTTCCCTCCTTTACTTGTGGATCAATTAATCCATAAATCATATTTGCTATAAAGTTTCCTGTAAAAACAAATATAGAACTAAATAAAGTTATTCCCAAAAGAAGAGAAACATCACCTTTTATTCCTGCAGCTACAACAGCCTGTCCAAGCCCTGGATAAGAAAAAACTTGTTCTGCAAGCATTGATCCTCCAAATAATTCACTAAATGATGCAAATTGAAGCATTATAGCTGGAACCATTATATTTCTTATACCATGTCTAAATAAAATTGTTAGATTACTTTCCCCTCTTGAACGTGCATATAAAATATAGTCACTTTCTAAAACATCAATAAGCTTTTCTCTTGTATGCTGAGCAATATTGGCTACTCCTGTTATTCCTAATGTAAATGCTGGTAAAATCATATGTGAAACATAATCAGAAAGAGATACATATTCTTTAGATACTCCTACAGGCACTCCAAGGCCTAAAGGAAACCACTTTAATTTAACTGAAAAAATCATAAGCATAACTAATCCAAACCAAAATGTTGGTGTAGATGCAAGAAGCAGTGTGAACCATTTAATTATTCTATCAATAAGCTTTCCTTTATTCATTCCTGAAATAATCCCCAAAATAAATCCCAATACCCCTGATATTAACCAAGCTGAAAGCATCAAAGCAATAGATGCAACAAATTTTTCCTTTAATACATCTAAAACTGGTCGTCTATATAACATTGAAATTCCAAAATCACCATGCAGTACATTTTTGAACCAATTTATAAATCTTTCATGAGCAGGCAGATTCAATCCCCAATACTCAATTATTTTATTTACCTGCTCCTCAGAAATAATTGCAGAATCTGTTCCGATATATGACTGTATTGGATCAAGTGGCGATAAGCTTACTAACACATATGCTCCAAGACATACAGCAAATAGCAGAAATAACATTCTTACTGTGTTTTTTAAAATGTATCTCATAGAATTGACATTCACTAAATTCACCTCAAATTCAAACATATATTCATAAAATCTATCTTTTTAATATCCTCTCTATAAAAAAATCTCCTTTTTTATTTGGAGATTTTTTTATTTCCCTATTCAAAACACCATTCAGTAATATTTGAAGTTAAATCATAGTATCCATATTTATGTGGATGAGGCAATTGCTTTCCAAGATTTAATCCGTCTCTTACAAAATACAAATGATCAGGCTTTACAAGCCAAATCCATGAGATATCGCCTTGATTACCACAGCCAGTTGTTCCATCAAACTGAGCCAGCTTCCAATATTTATTACTTTCTTCTTCTGTAATACATGCAAAAGCTTTTTTCATATAATCATCTACAGTAGGATTCGAATAATATCCAGGATTGTTATTTAAAATACCTTTTAAATCTGATGAATAAACATTATACATTTCAATTGGATCCAAAGTTCCCTTACCAAATACTACTGGGTTAGTATGAAGATAATTAGCATGTATTTCATCCCAGCTCTTACCCTCTACATTTACTTTAATTCCAAGCTTTTCAATTTGTTCTCCAACTGCTATTGTAACACTTTGTCTAACCTGTTCACCTGTAGTATAATATAATGTCAATTCAGCCTTTACACCATCTTTTTCTCTAATTCCATCATTATCAGTATCTACCCAGCCTGCTTCTTCTAAAATCTTTTTTGCTTCATCTATTTTATTATCCTCAAACACTTCATTTTCATTACCCCAAGGCAGACTATCACACATTGAATATGCAGGTTCCCCATAACCATTTAAAATTCCATCTACCAATTCTTTTCTGTTAATTCCTATATTTATAGCTTTACGAATATTTACATCACTTGAAACATCATTTCCTACAGCATTTCCTTCTGAATCTTTTTCTGATCCATATTTAACACATGGCATAGACATACACCTTGCATCTACAGTTTTTACATTTAAAAGTTTCATTCCATCGATTTTTTGAAGAGCAAAATTAGGATTTGTAAAAGCAATATCTAATTCACCAGCTTGAGCTGCTGCAAAAGCAGTATCTTCATCATAATATAAAAAAGTAATTTTCTTAAAATTTGGTTTCTTACCATAATAATTTTCATTAGCTTCAACTATTAATTGCTGTCCTTTATCCCATTGAACAAATTTATATGGCCCAGAACCTATTGGATTTAATCCATATTTATCAGAATGCAGATGTTTAGGAACAATCCCTGTCTTAGCAACTGCATATAAAAAAGGAAGCTGTGGATTTTTCAATGTGAACTTTACATGTGTTTCATCTAAAGCTTCTACTTTTTCTACATAATTCAAATCAACAACAGAACCACTATTTGCCGTTGTCTCAAATGTATAAGCTACATCTTCAGCAGTTACTTTTGTATCATCAGTAAACTTTGCATCATCTCTTAAAGTAAATTCATATTCAAGACCATCGTCACTAATTTTATAATCTGTCGCCAAATCATTTACAAGCTTTGCATTTTCATCAAGCTTTAATAATGTACTTTGAAATAATGGGCTTCCTATTCGTCCCCATCCTGTTGTAGGGTCATACCCTGTTTTGGGCTCTACTGTTGGTGTTAATGCAACTACCAATTCATCTTTTGTTTCCTTAGTTTTTTCTACATTATTATCAGCAGTAGTTTGTCCACATCCCACTAACATTAACAAACTCATAATTAATGATAATGCAGAAAATTTCTTTATTTTCAAAATTTATTCCCCCTAGAATTTATTTACATAACTAATTATACATAATTTTGATGTAAATGCAAGTTATTTGCATTTACATAAGGCTTAAAAATAAAAAAAAACCGTCTGTTTTTTAACAAACGGTATCTTATAAATATAAGAAATTCCTGTAATAATGACATTTCTGAGACTTTACATATATTTTATAGATTATTTAATATCATGCTAAATTTTAAATAATAAACAATCAGTATATCAAACAAATTTAAACTTCTATTCTATCTTTATAAAAAATAAATCTTCATTATTTAAAGTAAACTTCAATTTCTAATTTGCCTGCATTTCTAGGAATCATCATATCTTCTTTAGATTTACCATTAATCTTAATAATATTCGTATCACTTCTAATTACTTTTATATTATAATCTTCTGTTTCATTTTTAATTCTTATATTATATTCCTTCCAATCAGATGGTACACATGGATCAACAACATATCCTTTTCCTTCAATTTTCTTCAAACCTAAAATATCTTCGATTCCTACTTTATACATCCATCCAGCTGCTCCAGTATACCAGCTCCAACCACCTCTTCCACCATGCGGTTCTTTTATATACACATCTGCTGCCATTACATATGGCTCAACCTTATATAACATACATTCAAGCTCTGTTCTCGTATGATTTATTGGATTTATCATATTATAGTATTTAACAGCTTTATCGCCTAAATCCAGTTTTGTTAAAGCCAAAATTACCCAGACTGCTGCATGTGTATACTGACCTCCATTTTCTCTTACTCCTGGCACATATCCTTTTATATATCCAGGCTCCAAATGTGAATTATTGAACGGAGGTGCAAGAAGAAGAATCATAGATTTATCTCTTTTTACTAGATTTTTATCTACAGCTTCCATTGCTTCTATTGCACGTTTGCTGTAGTGAGATCTTCCTCTATCCTTTAAGCCAGATAGCTTCATAGCTGCTAATGTATCTTTACTATTATTAATATCTCTATCCTTTATCTCTGCATTATCATTGTTTATTACTTTTGTTGCTCCTGAAATAATAGACCAGCTTTGTGCTAGAGAGTCAATTTGACATTCTGGATTTTCTCTTGAACCAAGTGGTGTACCATCGTCAAAATATGCTCTTCTATACCATCCTCCATCCCAGGCATTTTTCTCTAGATTTTCTCTAATAAATTCTTTTTGTTTAATAAAATGTTCACTAGTATTAATATCATTTTTCTTTTTAGCAATGACTACAAACTTATCTAGAATTGAATACAAGAACCATCCAAGCCATACACTTTCACCCTTTCCCTTATTGCCAACAGTGCTCATTCCATCATTCCAGTCGCCACTTCCCATAAGCGGAATGTTGTGTTCTCCGAACTTTAATGATTTTTCTATAGCCTTTAAGCAATGTTCATAAATTGTCCCTTCCTTTGATGATTCATTAACAATTGTATACCTTTCATCTTCACCTTCTCTTAAAGGTTCATCCTCAAGGTATGGTGCCTTTTCTTCTAGTATTTTATAATCACCTGTATTATTTATATACTCTGCAGTAACATATGGAAGCCACAATAAATCATCACTAAATCTAGTTCTTATTCCAGAGTTTACAACAGGATGCCACCAATGTTGCACATCCCCCTCTAGATATTGCCTAGATGCACTTCGTAATATTTGATTTTTTGTTATTTCTGGTGATACCACACCAAGTGCCATTGAGTCTTGCAGCTGATCTCTAAATCCATATGCGCCTCCACTTTGGTAAAAAGCTGTTCTGCTTAAATATCTACAGCTTAAAGTTTGATATAAAAGCCATCCATTTAAAAGATAATTAATAGAGTCGTCTGGTGTATTAACTTGTATATTCCCCAGGAAATTACTCCAATAAGCTTTTACATTATCTAATTCAGTTCGCGCATTTTTTATATTAGTGTACTTGTTAATTAGCTTTTTTACATTTTCCCTTTCATCTTCACCCAAAAGTATTACTAATTCTTTTTTTTCACCCTTTTTAAGCTTTAACTTTCCTTCTGCCACTAAACATGGATCATAAATGCTCCCACACCTATTACTTAATCTTAACTTATTTAAGCCTTGTGGCGATGATATTTCTCCTCCAATTCCTAAAAATTCTTTTCTATCTCCACTAAAGGAATTTTCATCTGTACCAATCATGCTTAAATACGCATTTAAATTTCCAAAATATTCACTATATGGATTTATTCCACCAATAAAATCATCTTCTATATATGTTGATATATATTTTTCACTATCATAAGCATATACTCCAAGGACTAATTTCGCATAATAAAATACAGAAATTTCTTTATCTTCATCACTCAAATTTTCTAATGATATAATTTGAATTTTCACTTTTTCATCCATTGGAACAAATACTTCTAATTTTCCCTTTATATCATAAGCTGTATGCATAAATTCTGAGAGTCCAAATTTATGTTTTATAAAATAGTCACCACTATCACGTACAGGTTTAGGCGATATTGAAAAATATTTGCCAGTTGAATTATCCCTTATATATAATGCTTCACCTAAAGGATCTTTTATATAGTCATTGCTCCATGGGGTTATTTTATTTTCTCTTGAATTTCCACACCAAGTGTATGATGCTCCACTTTCAGATATATGAAACCCAAAATCTTTATTGGAAATAACATTAATCCAAGGTGCAGGCGTATTTTTATAATTAGATAATTTAATTAAATATGTACCATCATCCTTATTAAACCCTCCAAATCCGTTATAAAAATCTAAGTTATTTTCATTGAATAAATCATCTAACTCATAAGAAACTTCAGTATTATTTAATACTGTACTACTATCTGTCTCTTCTGAACTTTTATTGTTAGAATCTCTCATACCTATAACAATGTCTTCTGAGTCTTTATTACTTGCATTCTTCATTCCTGTGAGAACATCTTCTGTATGAATTATTTCTTCATCATGATCATATTCTTCATAATTTATTTCATTTGTGTTATTTACTAACTCCGAATCATTATTCTTTTCATTAAATTCTTCTTTCAAATAGTAGCTTTTATCTTTTTCTTCAAGCTCTGAATTTATCTTTTCAACATTATCAATAAAAGATACTTCTTCATCATTTTCTTCTATATCAAAAACTTCATCTTCAATTATTTCAATATCTTCTTCAAATTTATTTTCTAATTTACTGTTATCACGTTCATATTCTTCTAAATATTTTTTGCTAAATTCTAAATCTTTAACATTATATTTGCACTGTAATAAATCATGCTCCTGCAATTCATCATTATGTTGTAATTCTTCCATGTTAAATTGATTTATTATGGCTCCCTTTTCGCAATCAATATAAAGTCTGCATATTCCTTTAAGAAGTTCTTTTACATCATCTATCATAGTTGCTTTGTTATATACGAAGATTCCTCCTGCTACATTAATATTATTATTTTCAGCATTTAAAGATATCTCTTGCATTATATCTTTTTGTAGTGGTTCATCATAAGATGCAGCCTCTTCATTGTATATTACTAAATCACTTTTAATTCCTTTAATTTTTAAATAATGATGTAATTTTATTATTGAACCTAAAATATGTACATTCTTTTCTTCTTTTATTGTTGTAAATATTATAGGCAAATCACCTGAAATTCCATATGCCCATAAATCTTTTTGATGTTTAGAAATATTTTTTATACTATTTTCTCTATTTTTTCTCTCACTACTTAAAAATAAAATATACGAAGCCAATGTTTGATACAAATTAGCTTGAGCACTTCTTATATTTAGATTTCTTAATTCCAATTGAATAGCAATAGAGTATTTATTGAATAATTCTTCTAAATCTGTAACGTTACACTTTTCTTTTGAAATATTTATAGCTTCGTTTCTTGAGTCTACAGTTCCTGTTACAAAATAAATTTCCTTCTTTTCATTACCTTCAAGTCTTATTCTAACCCTAAGACTCATTATAGGATCAAGTACTGTTCCCACTGTATTTTCTAGAACCTTATCATTATCCATTGCTCTTGGATGTTTAAGTTCTCTATTTCTTCCTATAAAATTTATTCTAGAAGTCTCATATGTTATTTCACCCTCAGACTCTCCATTAACTACAACTTTATGAAATACATATGGAACCTTGCCACCTTTTACTCTACTTCTTCTGCTTCCAATAAGAAGCTTCTCTTCTTCATCATATTCTGTTTCAACAAATAAATTCGAGAATGCTGGATGAACCACATCTGCACTAAATGTCGTTAATGTGATTTCACTATAACTTGTTATTTCAATACTTCTACCTTTATCGCTTAAATTATTTACTGTTACCTTTCTTACTTCATAATTATCTTCATACGAAATAACACTTTCCATCTTTGTTTCAATATTTCCATCTTTTCTTTCAAATTTAGCTTTATCTAATTTAAAAGAAACTCTATAGTTTTCGCCCAAACTCTTACATGGTTCATATGTAGTGCTCCAAAAATCATTGGAATTTAAGTTTTTAATATAAAAGAACATTCCACTATCATCACTAGTTGAATCACCTTTATATCTATATATCATCATGTCATCTTTTTTTGAATAACCACTTCCTGTCAGAGTAATCATAGATGAATATTTACCATTTGACATTAATAATACTTGTGGATTTTTATAGTTTATATTTTCAAAATTCCTTGGTATTAAAACTTCACTTTTAATATATCTTTCTTTTAAAGAATAATCTTCTCTTCTTTCAAAAGTTATATTATGAGATGGTTTCTCTTTAAGCAATAATTCTGTTGCTTTAACTTCTGGTAATGCATGAAATCTCTTTATTAAAATATTATCCACAAGAATATTATCCAATGCCATAAGTGACATTCCTAAATGATGAACCATATATGTTTTTATAATATATGGCCTCAAACCATCATTATATATATATTCATAGTCATCCTTTTCACATATCTGATTTTCAACTTTTTCTGTGGATAATTCACACCTTTTTTCTACATTATCCACAGTTTTATTCACTTTGTTGTCGTTTTGTAAGTTATCATATCTATCTACTTTCCTAGGATTTTTGCCATTGTTTCCTTTAGTAATTTTTTGACTTTCAAAGTTATCCACAGTATCTACACCATCAATATCACTACTTTTTTGCTCACTTTTATAATTATTCATAGTTTTATACACACTGTCCACAGAGTTATCCACAATTTTGTACTGTTTATCAACATTATGTTCACAACTTTGTACAAACTGTGCATTACTTTTCTCTTTACTATCAGTATCTATTTGTGAACATTTTTGTAAAATTTTATCTTCTCTTGCCTTTGTAAAATCGACAGATTCGACAAACCCATATCTTCCTACTGCATCTATTTTTTCAAGTCTTTTAAGGTTTTTTATTGCTGCTTTTTTACTAAAAGGCAAAATCATTAATGTCGAGTATGGAGATATGACCACCTCATCTTCAAGCCCTCTTTTTAATCCTAGGCCTGGTACTCCAAATGCCTTATATTGATAATTATCTTCTATGTCAAATTTATAAAATGCTGATTCTGATATTCCAAAAGGAACCTTCTTTTGCTTTGCATAAGCTCTTTGCGCTTTAATAACACCTTTATATGTTTCATAAAGTAATGTCCTTGGATAAGCTTTCATTATTAACGAAGGCATAAAATATTCGAACATTGTACCGGTCCATGAAACAAGTGTATGTGTATAAAAAGCATTAGTTATTGATCTATTTAAACTAAACCAATTTTCTTTAGGAACATCATTTTTGGCTATTGATACAAATGATGCAATTCTAGCTTCTGATGCCAGCAAGTCATAATAAGTATCGCCAAAAGTTTTTTCTTCAACATTATATCCAATAAAAAATAGTTTTCTTTGCTTATCATAAAGAAAGCCAAAATCCATTTCTTCTGTTATTTCATCTATTTCATTTATTATATTATCTATCTTATTGTTATAATTTTTTAAGCGCAATAACCTTTCATTTAGTTCCAAACTAATCTTTCCATCATTATTTTCTTTGTTATCTTCAATTCTTCTAATAATCTCTACAAGGTTAGGTACACCTTCAAGAAAATCTTTATTATAAAGCTGATCTAAATCCTCAAACAAAGCATTATAATTACTTATTTTATTATTTGCTTCTTTGATAATCTTATCTGCCCAATAATTAACTTCTGATATTTCATCACTATTCTTTGATATGTTTTCCTTAAATCTTCTAATGTTTAAAATTATATCATTTAATATAGGAATATACTCATTGATTTTAATATCATCATTAAATCTGCAGTTTACTCTTGGATTTTCTTCTTCAATTATTCTATATATATCATGTATAGCTTTAATCTCTTCTTTTCTTACAATTTGATTATCTCTTACTTCCTGTAACGTCCTTTTTACAACCCATAGATTAGCCAAAAAGTTTCCATTATCTACAGTTGATATATATCTTGGATACAAGGCTTTCTTACTCCTTGTGTCATACCAGTTTAAATATTGCCCATTAACTTTTTCTAAATCCCTCATATTATAGATGGTAATATCTATTTTATCTATAAGTTCAAATAGCGTTATGTATCCCATATCGTATGCAATAACGTGAGCTATAAGTCCCATACCAATATTAGTTGGAGATGTTCTATAAGCAACACCTTTAAATGGTTCTTCTTGATAATTATCCGGAGCTAAATAATTGTTTTCTTCATTGGAAAAATCTTCATAATAAGCATACGTTCTTCTTGCAATTGTTCTTAAATATATCCTCTCTTCTTCTTTTATTTCCTCACTATCCTCTTCAATATCTTTACTAATGTAATATGCAAAATAAGGTGAACAAATCCATAAAGAAGCAACAACTAAACTATATACCACCATAGGAGTACTTATATAAACAGAAAAATAGATTAGTACTAATCCTAATATTGGTGCAATCCACATTTCTTTAATATACGCTTTGAAAGAATTCTTTGAGCTTCTTTTTTCTTTATCAAATTCTATTTGAGTTGAACTTTTCCATTCAAGTAAATTTTTCTTAGATATAATTACTCTATATAGAGATGTTAATATTGCATCAATCATTAAAAATCCTTGATAAGGAATAAATGATACTATTAATATAATCTGCTCCAAGTTTTTAAATGTTCCTTGTAATTTGTATTTAGGTGTAACAACAAAATCAGTAATTCTAAAAACTAATGGAATTATTAAAATTAAAAAACTAAGCAGAATAACCCTATTACTACTTAAATATGTTAATGATAATAATATGGTTATAAGCATTATTGGTGCTATTAATGATCTTTTTAGGTTGTCAAAAATTTTCCATTTATATAGAATTGATAATTTTCTAGAAAATAACCATCCAATTAACTGCCAATCACCTCTTACCCATCTTTTTAATCTTGAACAACTTGCTTTATATGTAGATGGATATCCATCTATAAATTCCACATCACTAACTAAAGCACTTCTTGCAAGTCCCCCCTCTAATAAATCATGACTTAAAATTTTATTTTCTTTTATCGTTTTATTTACCATACTATAGAATTCATCAATATTTATTATTCCTTTTCCAGTAAATGAACCTCCTCCAAATAAATCTTGATATGTATCAGAATACGCTGTTGAATAATTATCAACACCATAATCGCTTGCAAATATTTGAGAGAAGTACGTTTTATTCTTAGCTTCTAGGGATATTCCTATTTTAGGCTGCATGATTCCATATCCTCTAACAACTCTATTATCTTTTATGTATGGAATATTTAATACATGAGCCATAGCCCCTACAAGCTTATACGCAGTTTCTCTTGGCATAAAAGTATCATCATCTAATGTAATTAAAAATTTAACTTCAGATAAATGCGTAATATCACTACTTATAACATTAAAACTATGCTTATCTCTACCTCTTATAAGAGCCATAAACTCCATAAGCTTCCCACGTTTTCTTTCTCTTCCCATATATAATTCATGTTTGTCATTATATACTCTTTTTCTGCTTAAAAAGAAAAATTTACATTCATCTGTATCATTTTTACAATACTTTTTATTTAATTCTTCAGAATACCTTAATCCATATTCTACTATTTCATTATCTTCTTTTTCTTCTTCATTTTTAGAATCATTAAAATCTACTAAAAGTGCAAAATATAAATTCTTATCATTATTACCACGATACATGACTTCTAGTTTTTCCATAAGAGACTTAACATGTTCCTTATCATCTAATATTGTTGGAATAACAACTATTGTCTTATTTTCATCTGGAATTCCATGACTAAAATCAAATTTAGGAATAAATCTTATATCTACAGTCTTAGATACTATCCAATTTATAGTGCTCATTAAAACTTCGCTCATTGGTAATAAAATAAGCAAAAATGATAGTATGAATTTTTCTATTGTAAATTCAGTCCCCAAAAACTTACTTAAGATTAAAACTAAAAGAGAAAGTATTATACTTCCACCAATGTTAATTCCTAAATATACTCCTTGTGATATAACTTCATTTAAATTATGATAACATCCATTAAGTTCACTTATACCTTCATCTATAATATAGTATCCCACATGACATTTGTATTGGGGATTATTATTTACCTTTGCATTTATGGCATTATTAAGTATATCCTTAGTAAGTTCATATTCTGTAACATTAATAACTTCTGCTATTTGCTCTATTTTATGTCTATAATATTTCTTTGAGTCAAAATCCATACTAGCATAAGTATCAGCTGGATCTTTTTTTAGTATTTTCTCAATTACAGATGTATTATCAAAGAAGCTTTCCCATGATATATTTTCAATTTTTCTTATGTTTATAAAATATTCTCTCATCTTCTCACTTAAAAGTCTTTCTTTTAAATCACTTTTAAATAAGGCTTCATTAAAGTCTATCTGAATATTTAAGTTATCTTTTAAGAACTTATGCCCTACATTATCATCTATTGAGTTGTTTCTTAATGTAACAAAGAATTCCTTTAAAAAGAATCTTATATATTCATCTTCATCAACTTTTTCTTCTATTTTTATATCTTTTATATCATCTATTAAATTTTCAGCTACTTTTCTTCCAAGCATCATTCTTTTTTGAATAGAAACTAATTCTTCTATATATTTAGATAAATTTAAAATTAAACCTACCTTAAGCATAAGTGGAAAAGACCATAGTTCGCTTATATTAAGTAATAAATCTATATTCTTTATATCATCACTACTAAATATTACTTCGTCTGAGGTTATTCCTTGTATATCATTTATGTAATTTGAAACCACTTGCAAATTAATTTCCATACCACAATTTATATAATTTTGTGCTATATGAAAAATACGTGGTATTTTACTACCTTGATTTTCTTTCTTAGAAGAAATAGGTAGAGCTTTAAAGTACTCATTTACCATAGATAATTTTATAATCTTATATTCCTTTTCTATTAAATATAAATTGTCAAGCAACCAATTAGCTGGCTCAATTATATTATCTTTACTTTTAGATAACCGTTTAAAATATTTATAACTTTTATGTATAGACAAATAGCCTTCTGAAAGCTCTTTTAAAACGTTCCTTTTTAAGTTTTGTGAATTATTTTTTCCTAACATAACAAACTCCCTTCCTAAGTTGAAATATAAATCCACTTATGGAATAGAGTTATTTTTACCATTTTTTCATAAAATAATTCATAAAAAAACGACAGGTGATTATGCCACTCTATATTTATATTAAAATACACAAAAGGCACTAGGATTTTTTTAGATGCCTAGCACCTTTGCTAACGTATTTAATATCTAATATAAATTTTACATTTTAGCTATTAAAGAATAATTTTAAAAAAAATAACAGATAAGCAGTAATAAATTCTGCTTATCTGTTATTTTTTTAATTCTAATTGAAAAATTCTGTAAATACTTTAATTGTATAATCATTATCTTTAACAGATGCTAATTCTCTTATTGAGTGCATGCTAAGAAGTGGTGCTCCCATATCAATTACTGGTATATTAAGCTTTGATGCTGAAATTGGTCCTATAGTAGTTCCACCTTTCATATCAGAACGGTTAACAAAAATTTGACATGGCACATTTACCTTTTCACATACAGCCTTGAATATTGCTGATGCATAACTATCTGTTGAATAACTTCCACTTGCAGCTATTTTAAGTACAGGACCACCACCAAGTACAGGCTTATTTGTTGGATCACACTTTTCTCCATAATTAGGGTGAACTGCATGAGCTAAATCTGCTGAAATCATAATTGAATTTGATACTGCTCTTCTAAATTCTTCTCTATCTTTCTTTAAACCTAATGCTATTCTTTCTAATATATTTTCTAAAATATTAGAATTTGCACCTTGTTTTGTTAAACTTCCTATTTCTTCATTATCTAAGGCTACTAATACTTTTGTTGCCTTAATTTGAGAGCTTTCTGTAATTGCTTTAAGTCCTGCAAATACCATCCATAAATCATCAAGTCTACCTGCTGAAATCAGGTCTTCATTTAATCCAACCAATGAACCTTTTGCATACTCATATAAAAATAAATCGAAATCTAAAATATCATTTATCTCAACATTTAATGTTTCTGCTAATAAGCTTATTAAATATCCATCCTTTTCTAAGTTAGACTTAGCTGAATTTGCAAAAACTTTATCTGCCTCTTCATTTTCTAGGCCAAGTAATGGCAATGTATCTTTTTGAGCATTAAACTTATAACCTTCATTAACACTTCTATTCATGTGTATAGCTAAGTTAGGAATTATTAATATTGGTTTATCTATATCTACTATTCTCACTTCTGGTTTAAATACATCATCACTTTTTAATGTTACTCTTCCTGCTATAGATAAAGGTCTATCAAACCAAGTACTAAGTATTGGTCCACCATAAACTTCAGTATTTAATTTAATATAAGCTCCTTCACATTTCATTTCAGCATTAGGTTTTATTCTAAATCCTGGCGAATCAGTGTGTGCTCCTATTAATCTAAATCCATCTTCTTCAATTTCACCACTACCTATTTCAAATCCTATAATGGCAGAATTATTTTTCATAACATAATATTTTCCACCCTTTTTTAAATTCCAGCTGTCGCTTTCCTTTAATTCTAAAAATCCGTTTTTATCTAAAACCGATTTCACTTCATAAGCAGCTTGAAACGCTGTTTTACTTTCGTTTATAAAATCTAATAATTGTTGTGAATTACTCATAATGTATCTCTCCTATTCTTATAATAAAGTAAACCTTATAGTAAGAATCTACTTGCTCTTTTAAGTAGAATTTATATAGAATTATATCCTATAGTTTACTTTTATATCTTTTTAATTTATTCTTTTGATTACTTCTTAACATATTAATAAATTTAATAAATGCTTAATTAATTATTTTTATATGCTTTTATCTTTTAGTTTAGTGACTACTTTATATTATATACTATAAATTTTATTCTTATAAATCAGTTGATTTATAAGTTATTATAATTATATTTATAGTAATAATATTATTCCATTTTTTTCTTAAAATAATTATAAATTAATCAATAATCAGTCTTTACAATTAGTAGATTATATTTTAATAAAATAGAGATATAGAACATGATGTTTTACCTCTCTATTTTTGTCGTTAATTTTTAATTTTATAATTTAATCATATAAAAAAACTGAATAAAAATAAACTTTCTATTAACTTTTTAATTATTCTATATTAGTTTGTATTTTTTCAAACTATCTCTTAGTGTTTCTAAATTCTTACCCTCCATTGCAAATAATGGCATTCTTAAATCGCCAACTTTATAACCCATAAGTCCTAAAGCTGTTTTTACTGGTATTGGATTTACTTCAATAAATAAATTATTTATAAGTTCTAAATATTCAACCTGCATTTTAGCACTTTCTTCAACTTTACCTTCAAAATAAAATCTGCAGATATCATGTGCTTCTTTGGGCATAACATTTGATAATACTGATATAACACCTTTACCACCTAATGATAATATAGGAACTATTTGATCATCATTTCCAGAATAAATATTAAGATTATCTCCACATAATGCTCTAATCTTAGCTACTTGTGATAAATCTCCACTAGCTTCTTTTGTTGCAACAATTCTTGGATGTTTAGCTAATTCTGCATATGTTTCAGGTGCTATATTTACTCCTGTTCTTGATGGAACATTATACAAAATCATTGGCACATTAACATTATCCGCTATATATGTAAAGTGTTTTACGAGTCCACTTTGAGTTGCCTTATTATAATATGGTGTAACAACTAATATTCCATCTACCCCAACACTTTCAGCATATTTTGAAAGCTCAACTGCATATGCAGTATCATTTGATCCTGTACCAGCTATAACTGGCACTCTTTTATTTACATATTCTACTGTAAATCTAATTGCCTCTTTGTGTTCCTCATCACTCATTGTTGAAGATTCACCTGTTGTACCTGCAATTACAATAGCATCAGTACCATTATCTATATTGAAATCAATTAATTTTTTTAATTCTTCAAAATTAATTCCATCATCATTGAAAGGTGTAACTATTGCAACCGCAGCACCAGTAAATATTATTTTCTTCATAAAAACTGCCTCCTAAAAGCTTATATACATTAATTCATTTCAAAAGAAACTTTATTACTCTAAAATTTTTTATTAATTATTAAATAATATAATCATTTTATTCATATCTTATAGTTAAAAGTTATAAATAAATTATATCATGTAATGAATTTTATGTGCAATTTTTATAGAAAGATTTTCTTTAATAAATATTTTCAATTCATAAATAATATCTGTCATATATCTATCTGCACAATTATTCCATTCATGATATAATTAGAATAATGCCTATTAAAAATAGTAAATCCACATACAGTAATTTTATGTTTAATAATTTATTATAATTAGTATTTACACGAGGTGAATAAAATGTTTTTTGAATTACTTATAAACAAATTTATAAAAGATAAAGATAACATCAAAGATGATAAAGTTAGAAATTCATATGGACTTCTTGGTGGAATTGTTGGAATATTAGTAAATGTACTTCTTTTTATCATAAAGCTTTTTGTTGGTATTCTTGTATCCAGCGTTGCCATTACTGCTGATGCATTTAATAATCTTTCTGATGCTGCATCTTCTTTCGTTACAATATTGGGCTTCAAATTATCAAGCTTGCCTGCCGATAAGGAACATCCTTTTGGACATGGACGCCTTGAATATCTATCTGCCTTAATTGTTGCTTTTATGGTAATGTTTGTTGGATTCCAATTTATAAAAACCTCATTTAATAAAATATTCAATCCTGAACCAGTTGTGTTTGAATTAATACCATTTGTATTACTTTTTGTATCAATATTTTTTAAAGTATGGCTTTCAAAATTTAATAAGTATGTTGGTAATAAAATAAATTCCTCTGCTTTAAAGGCTGCTTCTGTTGATGCTTTAGGTGATGTATTCACAACAAGCTGTGTTGCCCTTTCTTTTCTTGCAGTTAAATTCACAACTTTTCCTATCGATGGTTATATAGGTTTAGCTGTGGCTTTATTTATAGTTTATTCTGGATTTACGCTTGTTAAAGATACCATTAATCCACTTCTTGGAGAAGCTCCTGATCACGAGTTAGTTGAAGCTATAAAAGAAAAAGTTCTTTCATATGATAATATACTAGGCACTCATGACTTAATCATTCATAATTATGGACCTGGAAAATGTATGGCTTCTATTCATGCAGAAATCCCTAGTGATATTAGCGTAGTTGCTATACATGAAATCATAGATAAAGCTGAAAGAGAAATTTCTGCAGAATTAAAGATTTATTTAGTTATTCATATTGATCCAATTTGTAATATTGAAGGTGAAGTTAAGGATGCATATGATGAAATTCAAAATGTTATTGATGAATATGATTTTATAGAGTCTATACATGATTTTAGAATTGTTGGTGAAGGAGATATCAAAAATTTAATTTTCGATATAGTTTTAGATATTTCAAAAGACTCTCATATATCTAACGAAGATTTAATTAATATAATTTCTGAAAGAGTAAAAAAGGTACACCCATGCTACAATTGTGTAATTACAATCGATAAACATTATCTTTAATCAATTTATAATTTAAAATTCACAATTATTTTGACAAATAAAATCTTAGTTTAGGTTATAATAGCCCAAATTCAAAATAGCTTACTACGAATATTTACTTCATAGTAAGCTATCATAAATTTTTAATTATATTACTGATTTTAAAGCACCTCATTCTTTTTATCTTTATTACTAATTTGTGCATCCAATCAATCTTTTATTTATGTTAGTTGTAATATTTTTAATAAATATCCCACTCCTAACTTTTTTGATTAAATACTGCATTGATATTATCTCTGCATCTCATTCATTATCTAATTTTTGAATTATGAATTATTATTTTTTAGGAAAGTTATGTTATTGTTTAAGTTTTTAGTAGCTGCTGCTAATTGTAACAGTCAACTCAGAATACTAAATTAATTGTACCCTGCTATCATTATCAACAAGGTTTTTATTAAGTTTGCATTGGTGTCGCCTCCTATCTAAAGGTTTACATTTAACTGTATCTCCTTTTGATGATTTAATTATATTCCATATTCAACACAGAATCTAGTCTGTTTTTTATATATTTTTTATGGTATACTTAAGTAAGTATGTGTAAACATTTACTAGCGCAAAATCACTCATTTTTGACTAATATATCATTATAGATATTGCTTAGAATTATAACTATAATAATATGTGCAGGCTTTAAGTTTATCCCATAAAACCTACACATAAAGCTTTGATAAGATTCTTGATTAAATATTGAAGAACTATCTCCATAAGTTTCTTTTAAGACTCCAATTACTCTTGCTCAAATGCAGCCAAAAATATTAGATAATATAATATTTGCTTCTTAAAATTATGATATTACCATATCTTTAATCTCTCTTCAGGTTTAACATACATTTCATCATCTTCTTTAATTCCGTATGTTTCATAGAATTTTTCATATTGTGATAATACTGCATTTACTCTATATTTGTATGGAGAATGCGTATCCCATTTTAACATTTGCTCTTCATAAACAGAATCTCTAGCACATCTATATCCTATAGCATAATTTTCAAAGAATTCTTTATAATTTGCGTCAGGCATTGTTTCTAATATATCAAGTAAGCATGCTACTGATGTAACATCCGCTATATTTTCACCTAATGTACTTTCTCCATTAATAAACTGCCCTGGTAAAGCTTCTATATTGCTATAGAATTCTTTAAACTTTTCTGATTTTTCATTAAACTTAATATAATCTTCTCTATTCCACCAGTTTTGATAATTTCCATCTGCATCATATAATGCACCAAGATCATCAAATGCATGACTAATTTCATGACCTAAAACAAATCCTACTGTTGCTAATTTCTTTTCTTTTGAGTCATTGATATCATAGAATTCTGGTTCTAAAAGACCCGCTGTTACAACTAAGCTATTAGTTTCAAAATGGTATTCTGCAAATACCCCTTGTGGAGTTACTGTACCCGAAAAAATTTCATTATTTAACGGTTCATATAATTTCTCAAAATCTTTTTTCCTATAGTATT
Organism: Clostridium butyricum; assembly: GCA_015058475.1. Classification (GTDB taxonomy): domain Bacteria; phylum Bacillota; class Clostridia; order Clostridiales; family Clostridiaceae; genus Clostridium; species Clostridium butyricum_B. The sequence continues at coordinate 68,725 of SVCF01000001.1, forward strand.
CTGTAATGTTCATCATATTTTCAACTAATGAACCGCCTTCAGCATAAGACTTTATTTCTACATTAGAATAATCCTCATAATTATCTGGATACCCTATATTAAACTTCATCTTATCTAGTTTATCCAATGCATTCTTTTTAGTTGTTTCACTTATCCAATCATTTTCTGTTATTCTTTTCCTATAAGTGTTTACTAATTCTTTTGCTAATAATTCAATATCTATTTTTTCTTCTTCATTACAGTGTTTATCAGTATATAGTTTTCCAAATGCTTCTGTAAAGTTAGCATATACTATTTTATAGGCATTATCTTCTTTAGATGATGTATCATTTTCAACTTTGCTTAAATAATCTATATACTCATCGTTAACTTTTTTAAAGTCATCATCAAGAAATTGACCTAATGCTTGTAATATTGTGATTTCAATATAATTTTTTATTTGCGGTAAATTCTCATTTGTATACATATCATTCAAGCCCTTAAGCCATTTTTTTTGTTGAATAATTATTCTATTTTCACCTTTGTCTATGCCTAACCCCTTCATAACTATAGGCAACTGTAAGTTAGGAGCTATATCATTTAGGTCATTAATGGTTACTGAAGTATTGAGAGATGAATAATCAATTTCTCCACCATATAACTCATTTAAACCTATCATATTCTTTGCTATTTGTTCTTCAAAACTAATAAGATCATCAGTCTTCTTTTTAGCTTCATCTTCTGTATATCCAGTAAGTTTTAAAATATCTTGTATATATTTAGTATACTTTTCTTTGTTCTGTTTACTTTCTTCACTATTACTAAAATAATCATTACTATTTACAAGTCCAAGTAAAGTTGGCTGTATATATAATTGATTACTCTTATTTGTATATAAAGGCATTACTTTAAATCTAAACAAATTATTAAATATGTCCATTTCATGAGTAGATAAAACCTTTGTTAAATCATCAATTGAGTTTACATTTCTAATTTTATCAGTATATTTCTTAGCAGCCTTTATTCCTTGTCCATTCCTGGAATCTGTATCAAGTATGTTGTTATATAAATTAATCATTTTACCTTCCACAGTATTTGAGGAATATTGGTTTTGATTTTTTAGCATTTCTTTAAATATTTCTTTTATATCAGAATTGCTTTTTGATGTAAGATAAGTATAATAGCTAATTTCTTGAATATCAGGAGTAATATATTCATTCACTTTATTAATCCAGTCACCATTAATAGCACCATAAAAATCATCCTGATATTTCAATTCTGATTCTTCTTTATTATTTAAAACAGAAATATTATTATTTCCACTTTGTTTTGCTGGAATCTTATATCTGCTCCATATAATATCTTCATATTCATATTTAATTCCTGATTTATTATCAGAATATTTGTTAATATTCTCATCAACAGCATTTGCATTTGTTGTAGATAATGCAAATGTAGTAATGAACGTCATTACAATTGCTAGAGCCTTAATATTCATTCTCATTTTTTTCATGTACAGCAATTCATCCCCTCTCTTATTTAATAACAACTATTATGTTATTATTAAATTTCCACTATTTATAGTATACCATTATTCTAAGCTTATTAGTTCTTAAAAAGAACTTAATATTTTTTATAAAGACAACACAATAAAAGAGCTGTATAATTCAAATACAGCTCTTTTATTACTATAAATATACGCTCCTAAAGAACTTTTGATAAAAAGTCTATAGTACGTGGATTTTTGGGATTTTTAAATATTTCATCTGGTGTACCTTGTTCTACAATCTTTCCACCATCCATGAATAAGATTCTATCTCCAACTTCTCTTGCAAATCCCATTTCATGTGTAACAACTACCATTGTCATGCCTTCTTTAGCCAAATCTTTCATAACATTTAAAACTTCCCCAACCATTTCTGGATCTAGTGCTGATGTTGGCTCATCAAATAACATTACATCAGGTTCCATAGCAAGAGCTCTTGCTATGGCTATTCTTTGTTTTTGTCCACCTGAAAGTGATGCTGGATATGCATCTATTTTATCAATTAACCCTACTTTATTTAATAGCTCTGTTGCTTTTGCTTCTGCTTGATCTTTGCTCATCTTCTTAACTCTCATTGGAGCTAAACATATATTTTCTTTTACCGTCTTATGAGGAAATAAATTGAACTGTTGAAATACCATCCCCATTTTTTCTCTCATCTTATTAATATCTGTAGCCTTTGAAGTTATATCTTTGTCTTCAAAAGTTATTGTTCCAGATGTGGGAACTTCCAATAGATTAAGGCATCTTAAGAAAGTACTTTTTCCTGAACCAGATGGTCCAATTACAACTACCACTTCCCCTTTAGTGATATGTTCATCTATTCCTTTTAATACTTCATTTTTGCCAAAATTTTTGTGTAAATCATTAACGTATATCACTAGCCTTTAATCTCCTTTCCACATATCCTAAACATCTTGTTAATGTGAATGTAATCACAAAGTAAATTACTGCTGCAATAATTACTGGCTCTAATCCAAGTGCTGTATTTCCTCTAACTATACCTGCATTGTACATAAGCTCTGCAACCCCAATTACAGAAACCATTGAAGATTCTTTAATTACTGCAATAAATTCATTTCCAAGTGCAGGTAATATATTCTTAAATGCTTGTGGAATTACAACTTCAAGCATCGCTTGTCCTTGAGTCATTCCCAAACTTCTTGCAGCTTCCATTTGACCTTTGTCTACTGCATCAATTCCTGCTCTTATTATTTCAGAAATATATGCTGACGAATTTAGTGATAATGCAACTGCACCAACAGCCATATCTGACATATCTAATCCTGTTAACTTTGGCAATCCAATATAGATTATATAGATTTGAACTAGGAGTGGTGTTCCTCTAACAAATTCTACATATGCTGTTGCTATAATGCTTATAGGTTTAATTTTTGAACGTCTTAATAAAGTTAATCCTAAACCTAATACTGTACCAAATAAAACTGCACATAACGCAAGTATTATTGTTATTTCCGCACCCCTTATATAATAACTAGAGTACTTTTCTAAAAATGTAAAATTCAATTGGTCCTCCCCCTTCGTTCAATTAACAATTATATTAGTCCATCATTTCATTAGCATTTACAACAAATTCATCAATTTTCTTTTCATCTTTTAATTTTTGAATTGTTTTATTAACTTCTGCAACTACTTCATCTGAACCTTTCTTTAACGCTATAGCAGATCCACCAGTTTCATCTTCTACAGTAAATCCTGTTAATGCTAGTCCTTCATTCTTTTCTACGTTAAATTCTGCAACTGCAGTTTCAACTAAAATTGCATCAACTTTATTATTCTTTAAATCTAATACTAAATCTGTAACCTTAGCTAATGATTTTAAATTTTCTTCACCATAAGCTTCTTTAGCCATTTCTTCTTGAATTGATCCTTTTTGTACACCAATCTTTTTACCATTTAAGTCTTCCATTGCATTTATTCCAGCTTCTTCTCCAGCTCTCATAATAAATGTATGGTTTCCTTGATAATAAACATCTGTAAAATCAGCATTTTGCTTTCTTTCTTCTGTTGGTGACATTCCTGCAAATACCATATCAACTTTTCCTGCTTGAAGTGCTACAAGCAATCCATCAAAGTCCATATCCTTTATTTCTAGCTCGACACCTAAATCCTTAGCAACTTCTTTTGCTATATCAATATCAAATCCAACAATTTCATCCTTACCATCTATTTCTTTGTGAAATTCATATGGTGGGAAATCTGCACTTGTACCTACTACAAGTTTTCCTTTTGATTTAATAGACTCTAAGTTTACTCCATCACCTGATGCTTCTACTTTAGTATCCCCAGCACCATCACCTGTTGCATCTGTTGATTTACTATTTCCACATCCTACTGCACTGATTGCTATTGTAGCTACTGCCACAACTGCAATTAATTTTTTTAATATTCCTTTTTTCATTTATATGTACCCCCTATTTATTATTAGCCTTTTTTAATGCTTGTCTAATTTTATTCTTGTCCTAAAACTCAATATTATTTTTCTTTTTTCTATAACTAATTATATACACTTATTTATATTTATGCAATAGTTATGTATAAAATTTAATATTTTGTATGTAATATTAAATTTTATGATATTTCCCATTGATTTTTTAATCATTATAAAAGTATTTTATGTATTTCTTAATACTAAGAATATATATTTCGTATTATTATACAGTATATTTTTATTTTACTTCATAAATGTTAAAAACCTTATTTAGATAGTATTTCTAAACTATCTAAATAAGGTTTTTTAACATTTAGCTTTTTTTAACTACAGCAAGCCTATGAAGAGCTCTAGTACACATAATGTATTTAATTAATGGTTGAATTTCTTCTTCTTCAATAATTATAGCGCCATCAAATTCAAGTCCTTTTGCTAGATATGCTGGAATAAGAACCTTCCCACCTTTATAAGCAATATCCTCATTATTTAAATTTTGAATGCTTATTCTTTCTTTAATGCGTGGTGCATATTTTCTTAATTCTTTATTACCTTTAAATATTACAGCTATATTTTCACAATTATCTTCTTCATAATCTTCTATTATGGATATTATAGTATCTATAAATTCGCTTTCATCCTCTACTATCTCTTCCATAACCTCTTCGCCATGTCTAACTAAAGGAACAATTTTTTCTTCATCTAAAAATCTATTTGCATATTCCATTATTTCTTGTGTTGATCTATAACTTTTATTCAAGTTAAAATTCTTAATTTCAACATTAATATCATTAAATACTTTTTCTAAGTTAACCATAGCACATTCTTCATCAGTATCTATCAACCTCTGATTAGAATCTCCAACTATAGTATAACTTTTACAACCTGTAATTTCTTTTATAACTTCAAATTGTATATAACTATAATCTTGTGCTTCATCTATTACGATATGTTTTATTTCTCTTTTAAGTTTTTTTCCTTCCAACTTAATCATTAAATAGAGAATTGCACTTAAATCCATATATCCTAAAGATTTAGCATTAGTCATATTTCTATATAAATCTAAAACACTTTCATGCTTAATCCAATTATCAAGTTCATCTCTAGAATTCATAACCATCCTAATGATCTCTCTAGTCCTCATTCTTTTTAAGAATTCTAAATTATTGCTTTCACCTTCTAATTCTTCTTCTGATAATTTAGCTTTCTTTTCTTTTATTTCTTTAAGCATTTCATAATAAAGTTCATCTCTCTTATTTTTAATCCTTGCTGTTAATATTCTTCGTATCTTTTCACTTCTTCTAAATAGAGGCATATCTTTATAATATGAATTAAATAATTCTTCGATTTCTTCTACTGACACAATTTCCTTGTCATCAAATTTAACACTCTGAATTTTAAAATACTCCTCACCTAGCATATGAATTTTTTCATCTAGGAATTGTACAAATTTCTTTGAACTTTTATATTTATATTCTTCTAAGTCAGCTTCATTTCCATCAATAACATCTTCTACATAACTTGAAAATCCTTTTATATTCTCATTAAGTATTCCTATTTCTTCTTTTGCAAAATTCTCAAATGTAGCTTGATCTATCTTACTTTCACCAAGAGAAGGTAATACCTGCGCAATATAATCCATAAATATATCATTTGGACCAAATATTAATACCTTATCTCCGAACTGTCTTCTAAAATTATAAAGTAAATATGAAATCCTATGAAGTGCTATAGTAGTTTTACCTGAACCAGCTACTCCATTAACTACAACTATTTTATTTTTATCTTCTCTTATTATTTCATCTTGTTCCTTTTGTATTGTCATAACAATATCTTTTAATTTATCTGATGAATTTTCAGTTAAAACCATTTGAAGAATTTCATCTTTAACATCCATTGCTGAATCAAAAACACCTTTTAGCTGTCCTTTTTTTATAATAAGCTGCTTTCTTCCTATTATATCAGCGTGCATATCACCACTTGGAGTATTATATGTTGCTTCGCCAAGACTTCCCTTATAAAAAAGTGATGCAATAGGAGCTCTCCAATCGACAATTACAGGTTCATATGAATCTTCTAACGTTAAACCATATCTACCTACATATATTTCCTCTGGAATATTATCATCTTCTTTGAATGTTACCTTTCCAAAGTAAGGATTTTCCTTAAGCTTAGTAAATTCCATAAGCCTTTTATCTATTGTCTTATAAGCTTCTTCTTTTATATAATTTTCATGGTCAAAATAATCTATTACTTGATCTTCATCATCTTTATACTCTTCAATATACTTCTTTCTTGCATCTAAAATATGCTTAGTTACCACCTTTCTTTTTTCTAGGTAACTTAGTATCTCTTTATTTATAATTTCAAAAGTTTCATTTAATTTTATTTGTTCATTAAAAAAATCTATTTGATTATTCAAAAGACAACTTCCTTTCAATTCATAATACCAAATGGAATGAAAAACTCCCAATGGGAGTTTTTCATTTCTAAACACATAATACAAAATATTAGACCTAATATGTGTTTTTTATTCTTATATATTTTTTTTATCTTCCTCAGTTTCATTACTATCAGTTTCATCTGAAATTAATTTATCGAATATATTTCCTTGTGTTTCATCAATAATTTCTTTTTCTGCTTCCATAGTAGAACTAGCTTTTAATTTTTCTTCATTTCTTTCAAGCTCAGCGTCCATTTCTGCACGATTCTTAGCTCTTTTTTCTTCTAATTCTTTAACTTTTTTTTCATTTTTAGTCTTTTCTTTTTCTTTTTCTTCCTTCATTTCAGGATATTTTTCATATACTAAATTAAAGAATTCTTCTCCAAATATTGTTTCTTTTTCTAAAAGCACTTTTGAAATTTTATCTAATAAATCTCTATTATCTCTAAGAATTTCTCTTGCTTTATTATGAGCAGTTCTAATTATATTTAATGTTTCTTCATCTAGTAAAGTTGAAGTTTCTTCACTACAATTTCTAACAGCTCTACCATCCAAATATCTATTTTGTATTGATTCTAAAGCCATCATATCAAATTTTTCACTCATACCATATATAGATACCATACTTCTAGCAGCTGAAGTTGCTCTTTCAATATCATTTGATGCTCCTGTTGATACTAAATTAAACACTTCTTCTTCAGCTGATCTACCACCAAGCATAACAGTTATCTGATTCATTAAATCTTCTCTAGAAGTTAAGAATTTTTCTTCTTCTGGTACTTGCATAGTATAGCCTAAAGCTCCCATTGTTCTAGGAACAATAGTTATCTTATGAACAGGATCTGTACCTTTAAGCATTGCAGCAACAAGTGCGTGACCAACTTCATGGAAAGCAACAACTTCTCTTTCTTTTGGTGAAAGAATTCTATCTTTCTTTTCTTGACCAGCAATAATTACTTCTACTGCTTCTCTTAAATCCTCTTGAAGAACCACTTTTCTTTTTCTTCTAACAGCTCTTAATGCACCTTCATTAATTATATTAGCAAGATCTGCCCCTACAGCACCTGGAGTACTCTTAGCTATTTCTGCTAAATCAACATCTTCACCTAAATTGACATTTTTAGCATGAACTCCAAGTATAGCTTCTCTTCCCTTAAAATCTGGTCTATCAACTATTACTCTTCTATCAAATCTACCTGGTCTAAGTAGTGCTTTATCTAATATTTCTGGTCTATTTGTAGCTCCAAGTAAAACTACACCTTTAGATGAATCGAATCCATCCATTTCAGAAAGCAATTGATTTAGAGTCTGCTCTCGTTCATCATTGCTTTGCATTTGATTATCTCTACTTTTACCTATAGCATCAATTTCATCTATAAATACAATACATGGTGCCTTTGCAACAGCATCCTTAAATAATTCTCTAACTCTTGATGCACCAACACCTACAAACATTTCAACAAAGCTTGAACCTGATAGTGAAAAGAAAGGTACTTTAGCTTCACCTGCTACAGCCTTTGCAATAAGCGTTTTACCTGTACCTGGAGGGCCAACTAAAAGAACACCTTTAGGCAGTTTAGCACCAATTTCTGTATATTTCCCAGGTCCATTTAAAAAGTCAATTACTTCTTTTAAAGATTCTTTTGCTTCTTCTTGACCTGCAACATCATCAAAGGTAACTTTTATATCACTCTCCATATAAACCTTAGCGTTGTTTTTGCCTATGCCCATAACACCGCCTCCGCCATTTCCCATTTTAGAGAATAAGAATCTCCACATAAAGAATATAAGAGCCATTGGTAATATCCATGAAAGCATCATATTTAATAATGGTGTTTGCTTTGGATTCCTACCTGTGAAATATATGCCTGCTTCTTTAAGTTTTGGAATTAATTCTTCATCATTTATTCTTACTGTATATAAAACCTTTCCTTTATATTCTGGATTATTGGAATTAGGCGTTATTTCTAAAGTATCACTTGTTATTACAACTTTAGAAATTTCCTTATTATCTAATAATTTATAAAATTCATCATAACTAATGTCTTTAGTAGTAATAACTCCTTTTGAGTAGTTAAATGCCACCAAAAATGCCAATGCTATTATGAAATATGTAATTGCAATACTAAAAGATTTATTATTTTTCTTCTTATTATTTTTATTATTCTTATCTTGCATACTTTAATCACCTTCCTTATATTTATTCCCATATGTTTTTCATCATATTTTGTATCTTGTCTTGTCTTTCTTTTGTAAAATATTCATCAACAATAAAATTTTCTTTATTCTTTACTAAAATGTCCCCTTCTTTAAAACTTCCATCTATTCTATCTATAGTTATTTTCAACATATCCCCATTTTTATCTTCTAGTATGGCATAATTTCCTTCTACTCTATCTAAAATATACTGATTCATGAGAATCCCTTTCATCAATTTATCATAATATGATAATTCATTCTTATTTATAAGTCAAATTTATTAATTTAAAGTTCCCATATTATTAAATGGATAGAATCTGAATCTTGCTTCACCCTTTATTTCTTCTCCATCTATATATGAATTAATCCATAATCTAGCATCATTCGAATTTGCTCTATTATCTCCTAAAAAGAAAAATTTACCTTCTGGCACATCAAAAACACCACTAAAGTCATCGTTATTCTTTACATAGTCTTCCTCTAACACTTCTCCATTAATTGTTATTATTCCATTATTAATTTCAATATGATCTCCTGGAAGTCCTATTGCTCTTTTAATTAATGTTTCTTGTAATTCCTCTGAATAAAATACAATAATATCTCCTCTTTCAATATTATTTGTATTATAAACTCTAGTAACTAGAATTTTATCATTTTCATTTATTGTAGGAATCATTGAACCAGTTGGTACATATACATTAAAAAATATGAATTTATTAATTAATATTGCGATTACCAAAGCTGCAAATATTGGTACTATCCAATCCTTAAAAAAATTTCCTTCCTTTTCATTCTTTTTCTTATTTAAAGATTCATTTACTTCTATACCTTTTGAGTTAATTGTAAAATCGTCATTTTTTTTCATAACATAGTCTCCTTATATGAAATTTGCTTTCAAAATATATTAATTCACCCTTCCAACTTCAGTAAATGGATAAATTCTCATTTGCACTTTTCCTTTAATGTCTTTTGCATCTACATATGGATTATCCCAATATCTTGCATCATCTGAACCTGCTCTATTATCACCTAAGAAAAAATATTTTTCTTTTGGAATTTCAAAATATCCATTATAATCATCTTCATTATTCTTAACATATTCTTCTTCTAATTGATCCCCATTTCTAAAAACAATACCATCTTTTATTTCAATAGTATCTCCTGGTAATCCTATTAATCTTTTTATAAGAAGTTTATCACCATATTCATCACAATGAAATGTTATTATATCACCTTGTTCTAGCTTTTCCGGTTTATACACCCTTGATACTATTAATCTATCATTAACCTCTAAAGTTGGAACCATAGATTCACTTGGAATATATACACCATGGCCTACAAATTTCAATATTAGAAATGCTAATCCACCTATTACTATAAAATTTAAAAGCCACTCTTTTATTATTGCCTTTTTATCTAGTTTTTTATCTTCTTTTATAATTTTTTTCTCTTCCAACTTGTTAATGCCCCCATTTCAACCTTTTTCACTTTATAAGTATACCATAATTTATGCTTTATAATATTTACAAATTATTAAATTTATAAATTATTTACTCCTTTTATCATATTCTATAATTATACCATCTGAAAACATAATATAAATAAATTACGTAGTAATTTATAATGTACAATTGACAATGGACAATGAACAATGAAGGATGAAAAAATTTCTGTTTTTCTAAATTATATTATTGCATCGTTATTGCTAAAGCAATAACGATGCAATAATACAATTAAAAGTCGAAGACTTTTTTCCTTCATTGTCAATTGTCCATTGTTCATTGTCAATTATAAAAATAGTGTGCATAAAAAATTATGCACACTATTTTTATTTATATAATAATCTCGGGAAAGAATATTAATAAAAAGCTTGTTCATTTGTATAATAAAAAATTATATTACATCATTCTTTATTACATCTTCATAAGTTTCTCTTCTACATGCAATTCTTGACTTACCGTCTTTAACCATGACAACTGCTGGTTTTGGAACTCTATTGTAATTACTAGACATAGAATAGCCATAAGCTCCTGTACTCATAATTGCCAGTATATCGCCAGTCTTAATTTCTGGAAGAGTAACATCTTTTAACAAAATGTCTCCTGATTCACAACACTTTCCTGCAATTGTAACCTTTTCTTCTACTTCACCATTAACTCTATTAGCTAAAATACTTTCGTATTCAGCATTGTAAAGCGCTGGTCTTATATTATCAGTCATTCCACCATCTACAGAAATATATTTTCTAACACCTGGAATATCTTTTACTGCACCTACAGTATATAAAGTTACTCCTGCATTACCCACAATACTTCTTCCCGGTTCTATAGTGAGTACTGGTCTTTCAATATTAAGTCTCGAACATACCTCTTCACATTTATCTATTATTGCTTTACAATATTCAGAAGTTTCTAAAGGTTTGTCCCCTCTTGTATAGTATATACCAAAACCGCCACCAAAATCCACTTCTTTGATTAAATAATTCATATTCTCTTTAACCTTTTTTAATAATGCAAACATTACCTCTACTGCTTCTTCGTATGCATCAATCCCAAATGTTTGTGAGCCAATATGGCAATGAATACCTACAAGCCTTATATTTTTTAGATTTATAGCCTTCTCTATAGCTTTTTCTATAGTATCTTCTACTGGCGCAAAACCAAATTTCGAATCAATTTGACCAGTCTTAATATATTCATGAGTATGTGCATCAATTCCTGGTGTTATTCTTAAATATATATCTTGTACTTTATCATACTCTTTCGCTATCTTATTTAATGCTTCCATTTCATAAAAATTATCAACAACAAATCTTCCCACGCCTAGTTTTACACCAAGTTCAATTTCTTCTAATGTTTTATTATTTCCATGAAACATTACTTTTTCAAGTGGAAATTCTGCCTTATATGCAGTATATAATTCTCCACCTGAAACCACATCAAGATTCATATTTTCTTCTTTTAATAATTTACACATTTGCACATTCAAAAATGCTTTACCAGCAAATGCAACTCTATTATTATTTTCTTCACATTTAAAATACTTTCTATAATCTCTACAATAATTTCTTATTAACTCTTCATCGAATACATATAAAGGACTTCCATATTCCTTTACTAAATCCGTTGCTTTAGCCCCACCTATAACTAGTTCATTGTTTTCAATCTTCATAGTTCCAAATAATTTCATACTTTTTACCCCAACTTTCTTAGTTAATAACTCAAATTGCTGTTGAATTACTCAACCACTTTTATTATAAACTGTATCCTGTTTAATTTATAAAATAAAACGTCACAGATATTTCTGTGACGAGCTTCTTACTTCAATTTTTAATGCTTAATTGCTATTAATCATTAATACCAGTGTAGCCCAACACTTACGTGACAGTTATTCATATATTCTATGAATACCCAAAAATGAACTACTGCATAATAAATTCATTTTTTCGGCTATAGCACCTTTCATTATATATAATCACTTGCCAGCTACTTATAATTACTAATTGTTATAGCACCTCTACATCTATAAAACTTATGATATTATATTATTCTATTGTTATAAATAATGATACCACATTTTTCTTTTTATTCAATAATATTTGTTTAAAATACTGTATAATTTTTAAATTTATACATACTTTTTAAATTTTATTATCTTTTTACTTAGTATAATCTCATTCTATAGGTATCCATAAGATCCCCCATGATACTTGAAGCAGTTGGTGGTGTATATGTAATTGCATTTGCACCTGCCTTAATGGTTTCTTCAATTGATTCTTCTGTTGGCCCCCCTGTTGCTATTATAGGAAAATACGGATGCCTTTCTCTTATATTCCTTACTATTTTAGCAGTATTTTTCCCACCAGAAACATTAAAAATTGTTGCACCACATTCTATTCTTTTATCAATATCTTCATCATCAGATATTACAGTAACAATTATAGGTATATCTATAGTTTCTCGTACTTTACTTAAGATATCATTTGGTATAGGAGCATTAAGAACAACTCCCATAGCACCTTTAAATTCAGCATCAAGAGCTAAATTTATAACTCTTTTTCCATTGGTTGTTCCTCCTCCAATACCACAAAATACTGGTACATCAGCTGCTGTAACTAATGCTTCGGTTATTATTGGTTGAGGGGTAAAGGGATATACTGCAATAATTGCATCAGCATTTGTATTTCTTATTATTGCAACATCTGTTGTAAATAGTAATGATTTTATTCTCTTCCCAAAAATCTTTATACCTCCACATTCTCTTATTATTGTTGGAACTTCTACTACATGTTTTCTTAATGTACCTTTTATTTCTGGTATAAATTTTTCTCGTTTACTCAATATAGAAGCGCCCCTTCCCTTTAAATTTATTTAATAAAAGCAAATAAATATTATCCACATTATCCACACACTTTATCCACATCAATGTGTATATTATTATTAACTTGTCTCTTTAATATTAAATTCATAATTCTTATTAGTCAATATAATACTACCATTTTTTTACTTATACCATAATACTTATTTTATTAACATTCTACAACTATTATGATAAATATATATATCATAGTGAATATCATTTCATTAGCATATTATCTCAAGTTATCCACAACCAATAATTAACTATTACCAACACATTCAAACCTTAATTACTGGGGCTATTGCCAATTCATTTCTATATTTATCGATATCTTTTCCACAGACTTATACACAACTTCTTAAATAAATAGTACTTTCTTAATAATTCCTTAACAAAAAATAAACATCTAGCATAATACCTTAATAAATGATTAAATATGTTTCCAATATCTTGTAGTATATTCCATCTTAATTTATACTCTATATCAAGGTATATAAAAAAATTTTTAAGGAGGCGTATTTCATTGAACAAAAACGAGTTTTTTAATGTTTTGATGGATTCTTTAAAAGATATTCCTGAAAAAAAACTTCAAAATATTATTTTATATTATGAAAACTTATTTGACTCTGAAATGTCTAAAGGTAAGTCTGAAGAGGAAATAGTAAGTAATTTAGGCAACATTGATATTTTAATCAACAAATGCAAAGAAGACTCTATAAGAAATGAATCTGAAAAAGATATAACTGACTCTTTTTTTAATACAGAGTTATCTAATAATGATTATTTAAAATTAGAAAAAAATTATCTTATCTCAACTGAAACTACTGAAAATTGTAATACTGAAGATACTTCTTATTCTTATGCTACTGATAATAATAGTGGTTCAGTCCCTAATAATACCACTATTAAGAAAACTGTAAACATTAATTCTATATTAAAAGTATGTATTTTAATATTATCACTTATAATCTTTTCACCAATATTTGCATCAGTTTTTGGAATTATAATGGGTATATTAGGCAGTGCAATAGGACTACTTTTGGGAAGTATTGGCATTCTTATTGGTGGTACTTTTACTAGTTTTGCTGGGATACCTAATCTTCCTCACTTTATTTCAAACTTTCCGTATCCAGTATTAGTTTTATTTTGTTTGGGTTCAGTAACTCTTTCAATTATGTTATTCATACTATTTTGTTATATGATTAAAGCACTGATTATCGGTATTAAAAAGCTTTATTCATTACTGATGTCTTAGGGGGTGTATAAATTGAAAAAGAAATTTATGTCTACTGGCATGAAAATATTTTTATTAATATTACTTCTATTAACAATAACTTTCTATTCTTCTGGATGTATTGTTTTAGTTAATAGTGATTATAAACTTTCTGATTATGCAGATGAAATAGATTTTAATGATTTTAACTTCTATTATAATTCTGATTTTGATTTTAATTATTCAACTACTGAGAACAGTTATTCTGTTAATGATAATATAAGTGATATAGAAATATCTTTACAATCTCAAAATTTAAATATAACTGAATATGATGGTAATGATATTAAAGTTGAAATAAAAAGTAATCGAGGTTCTAGTTCTGAATTATCTAAAAGTGAGATTTATAATAAATTAACTTTTAGTTCCAATCATTCTACTCCTAAAAATTCAACAATTAACATTAGTATACCGAATAAATTGGCAAATAAGCTTTCATTAAAGTTAACTACTAGCAGTGGTGATATTTCTAGTTCAAATTTAAATCCCAAATCATTAACTATTTTTACTGCAAGCGGAGGTGCTGATTTATCAAATATTAACTCTGAATATACCTCAATTAATAGTGTTAGCGGAGATATAGATTTAAATAATATGTCAGTATCATCTGAAAGTAAAATTAATTCTACATCTGGAGATATTTCAAGTAATGGCAATTTAGGACTATTATATGTAAGCTCTACATCTGGAGATATTGACATAAGCTTCAAAGATTCACTAAAAAATTCTTCTTTAGGAACTATATCTGGTAGTATTTCATTATCTATTCCAGAAGAATGTGGCTATAAGATTAATTATTCTACAATATCTGGTGATATTGATACTTCTAAATTATCAAATGGTAATGAAGAAAGTTTAATAGAGTTGAAAACTACAAGTGGTGATATATATATTAATTAATTTTTTATAGCTGAATAAAAGTAGAAAAGATATTCATTTCTTAGTGAATGTCTTTTCTACTTTATTTTTTACTATAATTTTATGTTAAATATCTAGATTCTGAATTTCGATATAGCTGATGTTAATTCTTTAGCTTTCTTAGCTTCACTTTCTGCTGTAAATGATAATTGTTTCATTGTATCTGAAACACTATCTATTGACTTTTTAATATTATGTGTACTTTCTGCAACATCTTCTGAATTTTTAGCTGTTACTGCTATTGAAGCACTCACTTCTTGAATTGAAGCATTTACAGCCTCAGACATTATAGCTATTTGTTCTGACATTTCAGCTATAAATTCTCCATCTTTTCTATATTCTTCACCAACTTTACCATAGTTAATTAAATCTTTCTTTATATCAGTTTTTATAAAATTAATTATATCTTTACTATTATCTGATAGATTTTTAAAGGCCTCTTCTACCTTATTAATTGTGTTTTGAATTGTAACCACTGATGCTGATGACTCTTCTGCAAGTTCTCTAACTTCTTCTGCAACAACAGCAAATCCTTTTCCTGCTTCTCCTGCTCTAGCTGCTTCAATTGCTGCATTTAAAGCAAGTAGATTTGTTTGTTCTGCTATACCTGCTATAGAATCTGCCATTAATTTTATTTCTTCAACAACTTTTGATTCTTCTATAGCTTGCATTATAACTTTTTCTTTATCATGATAAACTCTAGTTGTATTCTCTATTGCTTTCTGACTATTAAGTTCAACATTGCTTGCCCTATCTTTTATTTGATTTGAATTAGAGCTTCCTGTTTCTGATCTGGCAGAAAGTTCTTCAATATTTGCAGTAACTTGTTGAATTGATGCATAAATCTCTTCTACTGTTCCACTATTATCCTGTCCACCTTCATCAATTTTTTCAATTTCTTTATCAATAAATTCTAATGTAAATGATAACTCTTGTATAGTAGCAGAAATTTCTTCACTCAAGGATTCAACATTACTTGAATTCTCTCCACATACCTTTAATAAGTTTCTCATATTATCTTGAGCCTTATTAAGTGATTTTGCTATAAATCCAAATTCATCATCTTTGTCTAATTTAATTTCAGATGATATATCATAATTGCTAAGTCTATCTGCTAACTGTTGAATTTTTCTTAATGGTTTTAATATCTTTATACTATTGATAAACCCAACCACAATACACAAAGGTATAGCCACCAATAATAATGTTATAAATGTCTTAACTCCTTTTGTAACACTGCCACCAACTATAACTCCAACCAAAAACATAAGAAAAAATGATATTCTATTAGCCATGGCAATAGATTTGAAAATACTTACTTTTTTTTCTTCTTTCATTATTTATTCTCCTTAGCTTTAATAATTGACTTCTATAAAAACCCCTCTAACCAATAATAGCTATTTATACCACAATATTTAGCTTTTTGCTTATTTTAGAATATCATTATTTTTGCATTTATTCAATATTCAAAATATGATAATATATTTAGATATTTATCTATCGATTTATTAATTTATACAAATAAATATGATAAACTTATAATTAGATATTTTTTAATATAACATTTAAAACATCATTAATTTATTATTGAAGATATAATAAATTAATTAATTTAAGGGGGCATATAAATGATTTCAAACAAAATGAAATCCCTTGTTAATAATAGTTCTACAATAAGAGCTATGTTTGAAGAAGGGAAAAGATTATCAGATATTTACGGAGAAGAAAATGTTTTTGATTATAGTATAGGTAATCCAAATGTTGAACCTCCAGAAAAGATTAAAACTATTATTTCTGAAATATTAAATGAAGAAAAACCGAACTTTATTCATGGCTACATGAATAATTCTGGTTATGAGGATGTAAGAGATGCCATCAGTTCTTTTCTAAATAATAAAAATGAATTAAATCTTACTAGAAATAATATTGTTATGACTTGTGGTGCTGCTGGTGGATTGAACATAATTTTGAAATCTATATTAAATCCTGATGAAGAAGTAATTACATTTGCTCCTTTCTTTGGAGAATATAAAAACTATACTGAAAATTTTAATGGTAAATTAGTAATTGTACCTACAAATATAGATACTTTTGAACCTGATTTAGATAAACTTAGCAACGTCATAAATAATAAAACTAAAGCAATAATAATTAATAATCCAAATAATCCTACTGGTGTTATTTATTCAAAAGAAGTGATTCAAAAATTAGCAGATTTATTAAATAAAAAACAAAAGGAACTGAATAGCTCTATTTATTTAATTTCTGATGAACCTTACAGAGAAATTGTTTATGATAATGCAGAAGTTCCATGTCTTTTAAAATATTATGACAATACTTTTATAGGTTATTCTTATAGTAAATCATTATCATTACCTGGTGAACGTATCGGATATGTTGTTGTAAACCCATCCATGAATGATGCTGATGAAATGATGTCTGCATTAAATATTGCAAATAGAATATTAGGTTTCGTAAATGCTCCATCATTATTTCAAAGAGTAATTGCAAAATCCTTAGGAAGTGAAGTTGATGTTAATACATATAAAAGAAATAGAGACCTTTTATATAATCACCTGGTGAAATTAGGATTTACTTGCATAAAACCTAAGGGCGCTTTCTACTTATTCCCAAGAACGCCTATTGAAGATGATAAAAAATTCTGTGAAGATGCAAAACAATTTAATCTTTTATTAGTTCCTGGGTCAACTTTTGGATGTCCTGGACATGTCAGATTATCTTATTGTATATCTTACAATAAAATTGAAAAATCTCTACAAGCTTTTGATAAATTAGCTAAGCTTTATTCAATGATATAATGTAATTTTAGCAAGCAATGTTTAGTTACTATGACTTAACATTGCTTTTTGTGTAGGATTTTAAAGTAGTAAATACATCGAACATAAAAATTATTAAAAATATTATAGTTAGCTTTGAAAGTGTATCTTCTAAACTTATATAAAACATTTTTACCATAGGTTGAAATAAATATATACCTATATATGTTAAAATAGTCCAATACAACGAAAATTTTAAGCACACATATCCATTAATATTATATTTCAAGTTGGAATAGTCCCAATATTTCTTATTGAACTTATGATTTAATAAGTATCCACTAATATATTCAACTGTTGTTGGTATTAATATAAGTAACAGTAACATCGAAAATCCATATATACCCAAAATTTCATGGCAAATTATCAATAAGGTCATAGCTATTCCATACATTGGTTTAACTGTGCCTTTCAGAAATCCATCTTTTTTGAATCTTTTTGTTGTTACTAAAGAATATATACCTTCTATTAGCCATCCTATAAAACAATAAAAAATAAAATTAAAGCAAATATACAAACTTAAATTCATAAAATAGCACCTCATTATTTTGATGCTATTAGTATTTGTAAGGTTTATATTAGATATTCTTTAAATATTAAATATAAAATTTCGATTAAAAATATATTTTTGCATTGTTAATATATATTAAATAAAGATGACATAATAATAAAATTTATAACATGTCATCTTTCTCTTATTCAATTTATAAAACTCACCATTTTGCTTCTATACTATAACTAACTTTTTTGAATCTTCAACAATCTTTTGGCTTTGTGCAGTAATTTCCTCTACAACTTGTGAAATCACCTGAATATCTTTGTTTATTTTATTCATTTTTCCAACCATAGAATCAGATAATTCTAAAATTTGTGATATATTTTCTATCATTTTATTTTCTTCTGCTTTTGTACTTTCTGCAACATTTTTTGATTCTTCTGCTAATTTTTTAACTTCTTCAGCAACTACCGAAAATCCTTTTCCTGCTTCACCAGCTCTTGCAGCTTCAATAGAAGCATTTAAAGAAAGTAAATTGGTCTGGTCAGAAATATCAATTATATTTTTTATAGAATCAACAAATCTTGCTAACACATTATTCATTCCATCTATATTCTTTTTTAAATTAAAAGATGTGTTTCCCATATTTTCTATATCAATTGCTATTTCAGTTATTGCATTTGCACTTTTTTCATTTCCTAAATTAACTTCATTAATATCATTAATTAATTCATTAACAAACTCCTTAAGATTATTTGTCATTTTTTCTTTTTCTTTTGATAATGCCTTAATATCTAATAAAGCTTGTTCAATTTGCTCTTTATCTTCTGCAATTTTTTTATAGTCTTTTTCTATCTCTTTCTTCGTATAATAAATACAATTTTCTTTTTTATTTATATTATTAAACATCATCTTAGCCATTATTTTACAGCTCGTATATCCGCAAGCACTACAATCAATTTCCTTTTCTTCTTTAGAATATTTCATCATTTCATTAAACATTTCATTGTACTGCTCCTCATTCGGAACCTTTAAATGTGGTCTCTCTTTTCTTTCATAAACTCTTTTAAAATCATTTAAAGATAAATATTTATCAAAATATTTATCAAATTTTTTTATCTTGCTTTTAGATATTCCTGATTTTTTATTAATTTCAGTCTTTTGTAATTTTTCAAATACCTCTTCAATCTCATATTTATTCATATCACTGCAATTAGCAGTTCCTAAATTACAACCACTTGGACAATTTAAAATATCTATTACATTAGGCATTTCTTTATTTTCTTTATCATATTTTGCTAATAACTTTATGTAATCAATAAATTCTTGATGCCCTTCTACTTTAGCTATTGATAAATCTTGTTTTCTTGCCAGTATATTTTCTTTTAAACCTCCTGGTAAACTATATATTTTTCCAAGTCCTGCATCTTCATTATCAAATTCTGTTGGAGTATATTGATTTAAATTAATATTATTTTCTTCTAAATACTTTATGATATTTTTAAAAGTAACATTATATTTTATATAATGTTCAGTATTAACATCATTTATTTCATCAGACTTTGCAATACATGGTGATAACATAACTATATCATCATCAATATTCTTATACTTTTTTAAATATATAGCTTCACAAACTGCTGGACTTTGTATTGGTGCTAAATATTTTATAAGAGGATATTGATATTTCTCTATATAATTTACCACAACTGGACATGGTTGAGATATTACACTTTTTAATTTCTTTTCTTTAATTACCCTTAAATATGCCCATGTAGTTATATCTGCACCAAAACTAACATCACATATTTTATTAATTCCAATTGATTTTAAATATCCAAATAATTTTTTATAATTAGGTATATTTACCTTAATAGCTGGTGCTACTATTACAGTAAATTTTTTCCCATTCTTAGCTTGTGTAAAGAATTCTTCTGTATCATCATTAAAAAATCTAGCATTATGTGTGCACACTTCAATACATTTACCACATTTAATACATCTTTCATGATTTACTTCTACTTTCGCTTGACCATTTTCCATGAAAGTTTTATTTGCACCTTGAACTGGACAATACCTAATACATTGGTTACAACCTGTACACTTTTCTTTATCTGTTCCTATAATATATCTATCCCCCACTTATTTTCGTCCCCCTTATTACACATTTTACCTATTTATTATATATTAATATGTTATTTTTGTTAAGTTTTTAAATTATATATTATTTATACAATTAATGTGAGAATAATTAAAAAGCACTACATAAATTTTTTATGTAGTACCTTTTATCCCTATGCTTTTAGCATCTCAATAAAATATACTATTCTGATATTTTGCTTATTTCTTCTGCATTATTATTCTATTTTAGTGACATCATAGCCTGCATCTTCAATTACACATTTAATTTCTTCATCTTTAATCTCTAACTTACTTTCAATTAATGCGCATTTCTTGTCTAAATTAACTTTTACTGAAGTTACTCCATCTAATCCTTCTAATGCTTCTTTTACATGGGCTACACAGTGGTTACAGCTCATTCCCTCTATTGATACTGTTTTTTTAATTTTCTTTCCTCCAAATAAACTCATTTTTATTCCTCCATTTAATTATTATAAATTTGAATTTATGCTCTAAATTTTCTAAGTCTTAATGCATTAGTTAATACCGAAACAGAACTTAAACTCATGGCTGCTGCTGCTATCATCGGATTTAAAAGTGGACCTCCAAAGATATGCAAAACTCCCATAGCTACTGGTATACCAAGTACATTATATCCAAATGCCCAAAATAAATTTTGTTTTATATTTTTAATAGTTGCCTTACTTAATTTAATTGCAGTGATAACATCCATTAAATCGCTTCTCATTAGAACTATATCTGCACTTTCTATTGCAACATCTGTTCCAGATCCAATCGCTATTCCAACATCAGCTTGTGCAAGGGCAGGGGCATCATTTATACCATCTCCAACCATTGCAACCTTTATATTCTTATTGCTTTCTGAACTTCTTTCTTCTTGAAGTTTCTTTACCTGATTTGCTTTGTCTTCTGGTAATACCTCAGCTAAAACTATGTCAATTCCAACTTGTTTTGCTATAGCATCTGCTGTTTTTTTATTATCTCCAGTTATCATAGCTACCTTAATTCCCATATCATGAAGCTCATCTATTGCTTTTTTACTATTAGGCTTTACTGTATCTGCAACAGCTATTACCCCTTTTAAAACATTATCTACAGCTACATACATAGGCGTTTTACCTTCATTTGCTAATCTATCTACTTCTTTTGATAATATTCCAACTTCAATTTTTTTCTCATCTATTAATTTTCTATTTCCTATTGAAACAATATTGTTGTCAATTTTGACTTCTATCCCATATCCAGGTATAGCATCAAACTCTTGTATACTTTTTAACTCTAAGTTTTTATATTCTGCTTCCTTAACAATAGCTTCTCCAAGTGGGTGTTCTGAACCTTTCTCACCACTAGCTGCTAAAATTAATAATTCTTCTTCTGAAATACCATCAGTTAATATATCTGTAACTACTGGCTTGCCCTCTGTTATAGTACCAGTTTTATCAAATACTACTGTTTTTATTTCATGAGTAGTTTCTAATGCTTCTCCGCCCTTTATAAGTACACCATTTTCTGCACCCTTACCTGTTCCTACCATTATAGCTGTTGGTGTCGCAAGACCTAAGGCACACGGACATGCTATAACAAGTACTGCTATAAATATTGTTAAAGCAAATATTGGAGTCTCGCCTGCAATTAACCATCCTATTGATGATAAAATAGATAATCCTATTACTGTAGGCACAAAGTATGCTGAAATAACATCAGCAAGTTTTGCTATTGGTGCTTTTGAGCCTTGAGCATCTTCAACCAACTTTACAATTTGAGCAAGCGCAGTATCTTTACCTACTTTTGTTGCTTTATATTTTATAAATCCCGTTTTATTTATACTAGCTCCAATAACTTTGCTACCTATTGTTTTTTCAACAGGTATGCTTTCACCTGTCAGCATAGATTCATCTATAGATGTTGTTCCTTCAACAACCTCCCCATCTACCGGTAATTTTTCTCCTGGCTTTACTATTACTATATCACCTACAATAACTTCTTCCATAGGTACAATCATCTCCAAATTATTTCTTTCAACAGTTGCTGTCTTTGGTGCTAATCCCATTAGTGTCTTTATTGCTTGTGATGTTTTTCCCTTTGATACAGCCTCTAAATATTTTCCTAAAGTTATAAGTGTTAGTATTACTGCTGCTGATTCAAAATATAAATGCATTGCATAATGACTTTGTCCATTTTCTATTTGATAAATTCCAAACATACCATATACAAATGCTGCTAAAGTACTTATTGCAATTAATGAATCCATATTAGGACTTAATTTAAATAGATTTCTAATTCCAATTGTATAAAATTTATATCCCATTATCATTACTGGTAATGTTAATATAACTTGTATTAGTGCAAAATTTAATGGATTTTCCATTGGATCAATTATTCTTGGAAGAGGCATTCCAACCATATGTCCCATAGTAATTATTAATAGTGGTAATGCAAAGATTAATGAAACTATAAATCGTATTAACAGAACTTTACTTTCCTCTAATTTTTTAGGTTTATCTTCTATCTCATTTTCTTTTATTAATTTATATCCTGACTTTTCAACAGCAATTTTTATTTGGTTGTAAGAAACTTCATCCTCATCAAATTCTACAGTTAAGCTTTCAGTTGCAAAATTAACTGTAGAATTTTTAATACCTTCAAGTTTTTTAGTTACTCTTTCAATTCTATTTGCACATGCAGAGCATGTCATTCCCTCTACCTTAAATGTATGTGTTTTTAAGCTTTTTTTTACACCATATCCTGCTTTGACTATAACATTTTCTATATCAGTAATATTTAATATATCTTCATCAAAAGATATATTTAGATTTTCTGTAGCAAAATTAACATTTGCTTCTTCAACACCATCTAATTTCTTTATAAACCGTTCAATTCTATTTGCGCATGCAGAACATGTCATTCCTTCTATTTTTAATGTTTTCTTATTCATTTCTCTCTCCTTTCATTAAATTTTAATAAACAATACTTATACTGTTTTTAGTATAAGAAAGTAATTTTTTATATATCCTTATATACTGTGTATATTATCATTTTCATTTAAATTTAAAGTCATTCTATTTTGATAATATTTTTTCTAAAATTTTATTAAATTCCTCAATTTTTTCTTCTGGATGTTCTGACATACATGCATCTTTAACACAATGCCTCAAGTGTCCTTGTAGTATTGTTACATCTGCTTTTTTTATTAAAGATTGAACTGCCATTAGTTGATTAGCTATATCAATGCAATACCTATCATCCTCTATCATTTTTATTATTCCATCAATTTGTCCTCTTGCAGTTTTTAAAGATTGTAATGCTTTCTTTTTTTCTTCGCTCATATTTTCCTCCCTCCCCCCCAAGGGGGTGTGTTACTATTATATAGCATATTCCATTTTTGTCAATACTAGTTTTATCATAAAATTTAGTAATTATTCTGTTTTTGTGGGATAAAAATAGAATTGGCAATATACTTATACTAACAATATATAACCAACTCTACTAAATACACTATTCATCTTTTAAAGACTTTACAAATATTTCTACTATATCAGGATCAAATTGTCTTCCCGAATTCTTTATTAATTCTTCAATGGCTTGATCTTTTGTTAATGCATTTTTATAACTTTTATTACTAGTCATAACATCATAAGCATCTGCAATACTCACTATTCTAGCAAGTAAAGGTATTGCTTCTCCTTTTAGTCCAAGTGGATAACCATTTCCATCCCATCTTTCATGATGGGTTAGTACTCCTTGAGCTACACTTTCTAAATGATTAGCAGCTTTTATAATTCTATAGCCTTTATCAGTATGACTTTTTATAAGCTCAAATTCTTCTTCAGTCAAATCATTTGACTTTAATAGTATGGATTCACTTATCCCTATTTTACCTATATCATGCAATTTAGCTACTAAAACAAGTTCATCCATAACTGAAAGTGGCAATGATAACTTTTCTCCTATATTTATGGCATTTTCAACTACTCTTTCCGTATGCTCTTCTGTTTCTAAACTCTTTTCTTGTAATGTTGCTTGTAGTGATGAAATCACCGAACTATTTAAACTATTTTTCTCTAACAGTTTTTTTCTATATACTATATCTTCAGCTTCTTTTAATGTTTGATATATAGATTTATCCAAACTGTATGTAATTGAAAAACCAAGTGATATACTTATTTTCATTAAATCATGTTTATAATTTTCGCAAGCATTAAAAATTTTTTTTATCAGAGCTTCACATTCATAATCTGTTGTATTTGGGATGATAATCGCAAATTCATCTCCACCAATTCTAAAGATTGATTCCTTATCGTTACAAACATCTTTTAGAACTTGAGTTGTTAATCTTAGTAATTCATCTCCCTCTTCATGCCCTAGTGTATCATTAACTATTTTTAACCCATTAGTATCTCCCATTATTACTCCTATGGGTAGATTTTGTTCTTTAAAAATTTTCTTTGCTTTTTCTTCAAAATATGTTCGATTATAAACTTTAGTTAAAATATCAGTATAACTTAAATATTTTAATCTTTTCTCTATTTGTTTTCTTTTTGTTATATCTAATGATAATCCTACTACTCCAGCAACTTCATTATTACAGTCTATTACTGGTGTTCTAATAATTTCAGTATATACTTTTTCTCCATTTTCTAATTCAAACTTTTCTTCTCTTGTTATATTTCTTTTAGTTCTAATTACTTCTTTATCGTCTTCTGTGAACTTATCAAATAATTCATCTTTTAATTTATTTATAATCTCATTACTTTTTCCTACTATTTCTTTACTGGATGTTTTAAATAAATCATTAAATTTTTTATTAGTATATACATATTTTAAATTTCTATCTTTATAAAAAACTCTTCCTGGAAGAGAATCCATTACTAATTTTAATATATCTTTTTCTTCATTTACTATTTCTTGATCTATTCCAGCAATAGCCTCTATATCTCCATTAGAATTAATCAATGGAAAAACTGTAGATTCAACTTGTATTTCATCATTTATATATCTTTTTTCTTTTATGACAGACCTGCTTTCTATTGCTTTATTACAGATTTCATTACACTTATTTGCAATTTTCTTGTTATATAATTGCTCTTCACATAATCCTACTATGTTATCTTCTTCTATTTTATTTCTAGTTTTATATTCTTTATTGACATATATGAAATTTAAGCATTTATCTTTTATCCATATAGGTTGTGGGACTGTGTCAACCAAAAGCTTAAAAATATTTATATCCATAAATAATTCCCCCATCTCTAATCAGTAAAAACAATCTTCATATATATATTAAAAACTGAAATCTATATTAAATATAAAGTACATATACTCAAGTACTATATGACTTTATATTTAAACATATATATTGTAATTCTTGAATTATTTAACTACATTAATTAAAGTTATCGTCCCTAACTATAAATCTAATTATAACATTTAATTATATACATTCACAATATTTTATACTAATTGTTATTAATAACACCAACTATTGTAAAATATATAGCCCTAAATCAATGAAGCACATAATAAAATACATAAAACAAAGCTTTAATAATTTTCCTTTGTTTTATGTATGTTTAATATTAATAAACTCTATTCATCTTTATAATTTCTTCTAAATGTAGTCTCAAACTTATCCATATATTCTTTATATTCATAAATAGTGAATTTAGGTGTGAAATTCTCTTTAATTTGTTTTGCTTCTTTTGCTTTTTCTTTTAATAATCTATATGCTGTTAATGCCATAATTTTAGCTGTAACTATATATGCAATTTCTTCATCTATAACTTCAAAATTGGCTGAGTGGAGTTCTCCTTTAACACCACCAGTAGAAAATTTTAGAACAGGCATTATATGAGTTAAATCCCCCACATCACTTGATCCTGCTGTATGCTTTCCCTCTTCTATTTCTTCTACTTTACCATTAGGTAAAATCTCTTTTGCTATATCAAACATACTTTTTAGAGGTTTTAAGGGGATTACAGGTAAATAGCCTGGTACAGTTATTATTTCAATTTCTCCTCCAACTGCTAAGGCACCTGACTTAAATGCTCTATCTACTTTTTTACTTGCATCTTTAATGGCTTCTACATTATTTGCTCTAACTAAACTTTCTATAACAACTTCATCTGGTATAACATTAACAAGTCCACCACCTTTAGTTATTATAGAATGAACTCTAACACAATCTTCATCCCTAAAAGTTTCTCTTTGATATGCTATTGAATTTAATCCTATTGAACTAGCATTAACAGCATTTATTCCCAAATATGGAGTGGCTGCAGCATGAGAAGCTTTTCCCTTATATCTAGTAACTTTAGAAACAAATCCATTATTAGTATGATCTCCTATTGTAATATCGGCTCCATCTGATTCTGAATGGTGTACTACAGAAATATCAACATCATCAAAGGCACCAATTCTTATTAATTCACTTTTCCCACCACCATATTTAATTAAATTCTTTTCTTTCAATGAAAGTTTAAATTCTACTTCTCCATATTCTTCAGATGGTACTGCAAAAAATGTTACATTTCCATCCAACGAATTCTTTATTTCTTCATCTGATAATGCTATAGCTGCACCAATTATTCCTGCTAGTTGAGCGTGATGTCCACACGCATGGCAAGCCCCAGTTTTTTTATCTGCAAATTTATTATTAGGAGATACTACTGCATCTAATTCACCAATCAGAGCCACATTCAATTCACCATTCTGCTTTTCTTTCAAATATCCTTTGACCCCTGTAATTGCAAGGCCTGTTTCAATTTCTTTACTTTTTTCTTTTAACATTTCATAGACCTTTTCTGAAGTTCTTTTTTCTTTATACCCAAGCTCTGGATGTTTATATATATCATTGGCAAACTCAATAATTTTATCTCTATTATCATCAATTAACTTAGTAATCTTTTTTTCAATCTTATCCATTTTATTACCCCCAATTATTATTTTTTAGCTCAGTATCTTTACTGAGCTAATCTAACTTAATTTTATTTTAATTCTTCTGGTATAAACCAATAATTGTTTTTATTGTTTTCCTCCATATATGCTTTAAATTCATCTGACTTATATGCTGATACAATATCTTTAGCCCATTTTGAATCCTTATTCTTTTCACTAACTACAACAACAAGTTCAAGTTCTTTACTAACATCTTCAGATAATAAAGATTTTTCAGCATCCATTTTTGATGAGTAAACAACACTACCTGGGATTATTCCATAATCTAAATCTACAAGTGCCCTTGGTATTTGTGATGATTCCATTTCAATAATCTCTATTCCATATATATTTTCAGCTATATCATTTATAGTCAATGTAGTAGGATTTGCAGATTCATTTAGCTTTATCCATCCTGCCTTTTCAAGTAATCTAAACGCTCTTGCAGCATTGGATGGATCTTTAGGAATAGCTACTTTACTCCCTTCTTTTGCTTCATCCAATGATTTGTCAGAATCAGAAAATATTCCTGCTGGTACTGTTGGAATATGCACTATTGGAACTAAATCTCCATTATTTTCTTTATTATAATTTTCTGCATATGCTGTATGCTGCGCTACATTAAAGTCAACACTACCTTCTGTTAATGCAACTTCTGATTGCAATAAATCTGAAAAATCTATTGATTTAATCTCATATCCTTGTCCCTCTAATATTGGCTTTACTGCTGTATCGAACAATTCATTATATGGTCCTGGAGATACTCCTACAGTTATTGTTTTCTTTTCCTCTGCTTCTGCACTACTTTCTGAGGAATTTACACATCCACTTAATCCTATGCTTAACGCCCCTATTGTTAATCCAATTAATACCTTACTGATAATATTCTTTTTCATAATTACTACTCCTTTTTTATTTAAATTATTTTAAATTTAATCACAGTATTTCTTACCACATTACTCATATATAGATTCAAAAAAAATTAATGCTTTCTAATCTTTTTTGATAATGCATTACCTACACCTTGTATTACTTGTACAAAAACTATCAATATAATAACTGTTATAACAGTAACTTTAGTATCAAATCTTTGATATCCATATGAAATAGCAATATCGCCTATTCCACCACCCCCAACAGTACCAGCCATAGCAGTTGCACCAATAAGTCCAATTGTTGCTGTTGTTAAGCTTAATATTAAAGATCCCAAAGCTTCTGGTAATAAAAAGTGCCATATTATCTGAAATGTTGTAGCTCCCATTGCTTCTGCTGCTTCAATTATTCCCTTATTTACTTCAAGTAATGAATTTTCTACAAGCCTTGCGATATAAGGAATGATATAAAATATTAATGGCACTATTGCTGCTTTAGTTCCTATTGAAGTTCCAACAATTAATCGTGTTAGTGGAACTATTGCAACAAGCAAAATAATAAATGGTAATGAACGTACAATATTTATAATATTATTTATTAATCCACATAAGAATTTATTTTTAATAATTCCAGTGCCATTAGTTATAACCAATAAGATTCCGAGAGGTATTCCTGCTAAAGAACCTACTAAAAGAGAAATACTTACCATTTGCAAAGTTTCTATAATTGCT
Organism: Clostridium butyricum; assembly: GCA_015058475.1. Taxonomy (GTDB): domain Bacteria; phylum Bacillota; class Clostridia; order Clostridiales; family Clostridiaceae; genus Clostridium; species Clostridium butyricum_B. Next base: position 97,903 of record SVCF01000001.1, read on the forward strand.
TTTATTATTTGTGGCCAAGTTACTGACATCATAATACTACCTCCTTTACTACAACTCCTCTATCTTCCATATATTTTATTGCAAATTCAATATCTTCTTTATTTCCTTTTGCTTCAACCGTAATATATCCAAGAATATCCCTTTGAAGTTCTGTAAAATTAGCATATAGCACATTAATATCAACATCAGCTTGTCTAGATGCATCTGCCATAACAGCTTCTTTAGCATTGCCTCCAATAAACTTTAACTCTAAAAGTTTATTACTATCATCTTTTTCAAAATGCTCTAATATAGATTGTGGTATTTTATCATGGACAACAGTTCTAACAAAGTTTTTAGTAGTTTCCTGCTTAGGATTACCAAAGATATCAATAAGACTTCCTTTTTCTATTATTTCTCCTCTTTCCATTACAGCCACTTTATTACATATTTCTCTAATAACATTCATCTCATGAGTTATCATTAAAATAGTAATATTATATTCTTTATTAACCCTTTTTAAGAGCTCTAATATTGACTGTGTTGTTTGAGGATCCAAGGCTGATGTTGCTTCATCACATAATAATATCAATGGATTTGTTGCTAATGCCCTCGCTATTCCTACTCTTTGTTTTTGTCCTCCTGATAATTCACTTGGATACGCATCTGCTCTATTTTCAAGCCCAACAAATTTTAATAACTCACTTACTCTTTCATTAATTTCTGCCTTTGAAACCTTATTTAATATTAATGGAATTGCAACATTTTCAAATATCGTTTTAGATTCTAATAAATTAAAATGTTGAAATATCATTCCTATCTTTTTTCTAAGTTCTCTTAGCTGTTTTATATTTAAATCTTTTAAATTTTTATTATTTACTATTATCTCTCCTTCTGTTGGAGTTTCTAAATAATTAACAAGTCTTATTAATGTACTTTTTCCTGCACCACTAAATCCAATAACTCCATAGATATCCCCCTGCTCTACTCGAATACTAACATGTTTCAATGCTTCTATCTGAAGCTTATCTCTATTAAATGTTTTATTTACGTTATTCAATTCAATCATTGTTAAATCCCCCTTTCTAAAATATAATTGCTTCAAACTTCTAAATTCCCATCAATTTACTATGAATTTATGTTTTAAATTATATCACCATTTTTAACAGAGTCAAGATTTTTTTTCATTTTTTGGATATGTATTTTTTTAAGTATAAATTCTTATTTAATGATATAAATAGTATTAATCTCTTAGAAGTGTTACAAAATTTTTTCATAGAATTCCTATAAAGTTAGTATTATTTATTGACAGTAAAAATAATCCATGTATAATATAAAATAACAAATAAATATTTATTACTCTTATTATGAGTGGTGGAGGGACTGGCCCTATGAAACCCAGCAACCTAATAAACTGTCATTTAGTTTTTTGTGGTGCTAAATCCTGCAGATTTTTCTGAGAGATAAGACGATTTATACAGTTTATGTAACAGTAAGTCACTTCTTATCTTTGAAGTGACTTTTTTTATTATATTTTTACGTGCGTAATGTAATAAAATTCTAATTTAATATTTGGGGAGATGATATTTTATGAATATAGAAACACTTTCAGTACAAGGTATATCTGGTGGAGATGAAAGAACAGGAGCAATAAGCTTTCCTATTTATCAAACAGCTACATTCAAACATCTAGGATTAAACAAAAGTACAGGCTATGATTATTCTCGTGATACAAATCCAACTAGGGAGGAAGTTGAAAAAACAGTAGCACAATTAGAAAATGGAATAGGCGCACTTGGATTTTCTTCTGGTGTTGCAGCTATTGTCTGTTGTATTCATTTGTTTAAGAGTGGTGATCATATAATACTTTCTGAGGACTTATACGGTGGAACTTTTAGATTATTTAATGAGACCTTTAAAAACTTTGGAATCTCAAGTTCTTTTGTTGATACTACTAATCCTTTAAATATAAAAAATGCTTTAACTAAAAATACTAAAGCAATATTTATTGAAACACCATCAAATCCTACTATGAGGGTAACAGATATAAAATCTGTTAGTAAAATTGCTAAAGATAACAATCTATTACTAATAGTTGATAATACCTTCTTAACACCATATTATCAAAAGCCACTAACACTCGGAGCTGATTTAGTAATACACAGTGGAACAAAGTATTTAGGTGGCCACCATGATTTATTAGCTGGATTTATTATAAGTAATGATGAAGAGCTACTTAGCGAATTAAAAAGGACTCATATGTCAATCGGCTCAACATTATCCCCTTTTGATTCATGGCTGCTTCTTAGAGGTATTAAAACTCTTCATATAAGACTTGATAGGGCTCAAGAGAATGCTATTAGATTAGCAAAGTTTTTGAAATCAAATGTTCATGTTTCAGATGTATTTTATGTTGGGTTAAAAGATTTCTCAGGATATGAATCTAATCTAAAACAAGCTAAAGGTTTTGGTTCTACATTATCATTTAAAGTTAAAGATAAAACATTAATTCCAAAAATATTGGAAAATGTGAAAATAATTAAATTTGCTGAAAGTTTAGGCGGTGTAGAGACTCTTATAACATATCCATTTACTCAAACTCATGCTGATATTCCTGAAGATATCCGACAACGTTTAGGCATAGATGAGTATTTATTACGATTGTCAGTTGGTATTGAAAATATAGACGATTTAATAAATGATTTACAAAATGCAATTAACAGTTAGGCTTTAAAACATTAGATATAGTTAAAGTTATGTAGAACTTTATAGTTAACAATTTGAAATTAAAACTATGTTTAAAATAAACAATTATTAAGTGAGGTGCTAAAAATGAATTTTGGAACAAAATTAATACATGCAAGCGGAGACATAGATAGTGCTACTGGATCTGTAAGTACTCCAATATATCAAACATCAACTTTTCATCAATTCGATATAAATAATTTTGGTAAATATGATTATTCCAGGTCTGGTAATCCTACTCGAGATGTACTTGAAAATCTTATTGCAGAGCTAGAGGGTGGTAAAAAAGGCTTTGCTTTTGCCTCTGGTATGGCTGCAATTTGTTCAGTCCTTTCAATTTTTTCTGCCGGAGACCATATTATAATTTGTGGAGATGTTTATGGTGGTACTTATAGAGCTGCTACTAAATTATTTTCAAGATTTAATATTGAATTCACTTTTGTAGATGCGTCAAATATAAATGAAATTGCAGAATCCTTTAAAGAAAACACAAAGGGATTGTATTTAGAAACTCCTTCTAATCCTTTATTAAAGGTGACAGATTTAAGGAGTGCTTCTAAATTAGCTAAATATCATAATGTTATTACCATAGTGGATAATACGTTTATGTCTCCTTATCTACAAAGACCTTTGGAGATTGGAGCTGATATAGTTATTCATAGTGCTACCAAATTTTTAGGTGGCCATAGTGATGTCATTTCTGGATTAGTTGTAACAAATAATGCTGAACTTGCTGATAAAATATATCAGATTCAAAATACATTTGGTGCTATTCTTGGTCCACAAGACTGTTTCCTTTTAATAAGAGGAATAAAAACTTTAAAGGTTAGAATGGATGCACTTCAAGCTAATGCTTATAAATTAGCTAACTGGCTTAATAAGCAACCTGAAGTAGAAAAAGTATATTATTTAGGTTTAGATTCTACTGAGGGAAAAGACCTTCACCTTTCTCAAGCATCAGGTGCAGGAGCTGTCTTATCATTTAAATTTAAATCCTTAGAAACAACTAATTACTTTCTAAACCATGTAAAAAATGTAGCTGTTGCTGTAAGTTTAGGTAGTGTAGAAACTATTGTTTCATATCCTGCAAAAATGAGTCATGCTGCAATTCCTAAAGAAGAAAGAGAATCCTTAGGAATTACAGATACTTTAATCAGAGTTTCTGTTGGACTTGAAGATATAGATGATTTAATATTGTCTTTTAAAGAAGCTATACTTTAACTTATAATGTACAATTGACAATGGACAATTAACAATGAAGGATGAAAAACTTTCAGTTTTTCTAAAAGTTTAGTATTGCATTTATATTTGCCAAGGCAAATATAATCCGCTTAGGCGAATGTTATTGCTAAAGCAATAACGATGCAATAATATAATTAAAAGTCGAAGACTTTTTTCCTTCATTGTCAATTGTCCATTGTTCATTGTCAATTATAAAATGCTTCGCATTTTATTTATATTATTACTTACATTTGGGATAATACATTTATGTATACAAAATTTATTAATATAAATGTTACATAAAATATTATATAACCTACTGACCATCCATTAGAAAAACAATATCCTAATTTTTTTCTAAATGGTAGCAGCTTATGATCTTCTTTTATTATTCTTTTAATATCATTTTTATATTGATTAATAAAAAATATTAACCCTATAACTCCACCAAAAATAAATACTGTTGATATTATTGTTGATACTAATTCACTTTCACCTGCTACACAAGTTATTACTGTAGCCATTGAGTTATTAAACATATGAATTATAATTGCTGGAATTATTGAATTAGCATTTACAGTAACAAATGCTAACAAAATCCCTAATAACAACGGAGTCATGAATTGAACTAAATTTAAATGGAACATAGAAAATACTATTGATGTAAAAATAATAGCAGTAAATGCCCCATATTTTTTCATTGATTTTAATAATATTCCTCTAAAAATTATTTCCTCCAAAATAGGTCCTAAAATACATATATATGAAATATACATTACTCTCATCAATGTACTACTTGGAAATGTAAAATCCGGTGCTGGTATTGTTAATCCCATAAATTTTATGACTGCTGAATAAAACAAATAGATTGTTGTACTAATTAATAGCACTCCTCCAACTGATGCCATCCCTAGTGGTATTATCTTTTTTGAATAATTACTTTTATTGAATATATCTCTCTTTAATTTTAATTTAGTAGTTTTTAACCCTATTAATATAATTATTATATCTACCACTATACATGGAGTTATTCCTAAAACTATATTGATAAACTCTTTATTTACTCCGTACATATAGTTTCCATCATTCATATTTAAAGTTCCATTTATCATTGAATAAGCTGCTAACCCCACTCCTGCTAAAATACCTATTCCCTGAGATAATAATCCTAATATAAGCATAAGCATGCTACATTTTCCTGATGCACCTTTTATCTGATTTTTTAGAATCTCTCTTCTAGTTGTAACTTCTTCTTGAAAGTCATTTATCATTAAATAAGTTCCATTCCTTTCTTTTTAATACTTATTATATTTCAAATAAATATAATAGTCTTTAATTTATTTTTCCTTCTTAATTGTTTCAATCTTAAATATAAAATAATAAAATTTCATAAATATAACTAGAAGTATTAGTATTTTCACTATCCATTTATCAACTATTATTAACGGAAACATCATCATAAAATCTGCAAATAATAGTATTGTCCATTTTTGTTTTAAAGTCATAGCTCTGTTATTAACATAGTTTTCTAAGTATTTTTTATAGAGCTCTGTTCTTTTAAACCACTCATCAAATCTTCTTGATCCTTTTGCAAAACAAAAAGATGTTAAAAGTAGAAATGGCGTTGTTGGAAGCACTGGTAATATTACTCCTATCATCCCCAAGCCTAATGCTATAACCCCACCCATTATATATAGGTTTCTTACTACTTTATTCATTTTTACCTCTTTTACTTTCATCACTTTTTTTATAACAATGTATTTTTCATTTACTACAAGTTGTTTTTTCATAAGCAAATTTACAATTAAATAATCTAAAGTATAACTATTTAAGTAGTTCTATACATTGTTAATAAATATTATTTTTATATTTTCTATTATTATATCATTAATAAAGATAGTTTTCCTAAATTACTAAAGTTTGGTTCTTTATTAACTCTTTGGTTGACTGACGAGTGAATATTATTTCAGCATAAGATTCAATTTTTTATTTTACTAATTAAACAAAATACTTCATAAACAGTTAATTTCATATTTTTCTTTGCATTTTCCTTATTCATTGCCTCTTCAAGCGACATTGCACCATTAACTATTGAAAAATAAGCATCTATCCCTTCTTCATTGCAGTGTAATGCATCTTCAGTTGTACATCCTGCAAAAGCTATAACCTTTTTATTATATTTCTTTGCAAGTTTAGCAACACCTATAGGGGCTTTCCCCATTGAGGTCTGAATATCTAATTTACCTTCTCCTGTAATTACATAATCTGCATCTAATATCTCTTTTTCTAAATTTATCTCATCTAAAACAATTTTTATACCAGATTCAAGTTTAGCATTTAAAAAACTCAAAAATCCAAATCCCATACCACCTGCTGCTCCTGCACCAGGATAATCTGATCTACTTATGCCAAAATTTCTTTGAACTACTTCTGAAAACTTTATTAATCCTTCATCTAGAAGTTTGATTTCTTCATCTGATGCGCCTTTTTGTTTACCATATATATATGCTGCACCTTGAAGGCCATATAAAGGATTATTCACATCACAAGCTATTTTAAAAGAACATTCTTCCAATTCTTTGATTTTATTTTTTCCATCAATAAAACAGATATCCTTTAATACTTTTCCGCCAAATCCAACTTTATCTCCATTTTTATCTAAAAATTCATATCCAAGTGCTTGAAGCATTCCTACTCCTGCATCATTTGTTGCACTTCCACCTAATCCTATGATAAAGTTTCTACATCCTTTTTCTATTGCTTCCTTTATTAATTCTCCTACTCCAAATGTTGTTGTGTTAAGAGGATTTCTTTCTTCCTCTGCTATCAAAGTAAGGCCTGCTGCACTTGCCATTTCTATAATAGCAGTATTACTCTCTGGCAATATTCCATAGATACATTCTACTTTCTTTCCTACTGGTCCAGTAACATAAGCTTTCTCTCTATTTCCATTCATACCTTCAACTAAAGAATCTACTGTTCCTTCGCCACCATCAGCTAATGGCTTTACAATCACATGACTTCCATTACATGCTTTTAATATGCCCTCTCTTGCTGCTATTCCAGCTTCCATTGAGCTTAAACTTCCTTTAAAAGAATCAATTGCTATTACAACCTTCACTATTATCCTCCCATATTTTCACTGTTTTAACTTATTATATTTCTTACTAAGTACTATTTCAATGTTATAAATACCATATAATAATTCTCTTTTATTGCTATGAAAAAATAATTCAAATACTTACTGATATATTAATTACTTCTTGAACATATTTCACAATCTATAGCTAAAACTACAGATAAGCATAATAATTCATCTTTTTCATTTTCTATGTCTAAAACATAACTATCCCCCCAAGTTAGCCATTCTTTATATATGGTCATTATTGGCATTCCCCCACTCTTTAGTACATAATCATGCTCCATTATTTTTCCTTCTAACTCTAATGAAGTTCCTTCTATATAGTATTTAGGCTTGAAAAAAGTAACTCTTTTTACTAACTTGCCTATTAATTCTCCATTTATATTTATTTCAAATGTAGGCACCAAAGATAATACTTTTTCCTTAATAAAAGCCACTTCATTATTATTTTTATCATAAATATGAAGTTTATGTCCCCATGAAAAAAATTCTCCTTGAACAAAATATACATCATTACCATAATCATCTTTTACAACAAAAGTATCTGCAAAATTAAAAACTCTTTGCTTTATAAATAATTTCATACCTTTTCTCCTATCTTTTCCGTAAAAGTCATATAATTAATTACTACTTTATTTATATAAAAATTATAACATAAGCCAATGATACCATTTATATCATTGGCTTATATTATAATTTTATTTTTTTCTCTTATCATATTTCTGTTAGTTTAAAAATTCTTACCGTTCCATCCCCAGTTTTCAACTTCTTCATATTTAACATAAATTCTATTTTGAGGAATTCCAAGCTCTTCTTCATATATAGAGCATATAGCTGCTGTTAATTTATCATATGATTCTTTACTTGCTTTTCCAAAGATCTTAACTTCAATAAAAGCACCTTTTTGTAGTTCTTCTCCTGAAAAGAATAGTGAATATTCATCTTCAAAGCCAACCATTAAAAACCTTTCGCTTTTACCTGGAATTAATTCTATTGCTTCACCTAATTTTTTCTTTATCGCTTCCTTCTTTTCTCTAGAAACCTTAACTGTGATTTTAGACCCTATAAATGGCATATTCCATTCCTCCTAAATTCTATAAAATAATATGTATTGCAATAATTCTGAATTAGATCTACTATTGTAAAATTATATTCATTTAAAACATTATTACAACATATCTCAAGAATAATATTTTAACATTAATAATAACATTTTTGTAAGGAAAATGAACATTAAATCTACTTTATTATCTCTTTAGCTTCTTCTAATATCTTCATAAATTCTTTTGTTTCTTTAACTTCATCAATTTTCTTAGGCTTAGATGGCTTCTCTTTATGCTTTGCGAAGTCTAATTCAAACCATTTTACATCATGCCACTCGCCCATTTTATATCCAACATTTTTGCATACTCCCATTTCCCTAAAGCCTAAAGATTTATGTATGCTTTCGCTTTTAATATTTGGTGATGTAATTAATGCATATGCATTACAGAACCCTTGTAATTTTAAAGTTTCTAGTAATGCATGATATAGCGCCTTTCCAATCTTTCTACCTTGATATTCTTGACTTATATAAATAGAAAAATCAACAGACCAGTCATATGCCATTCTTTCATTGAATTTAGAAGCATATGCATATCCAACTATTCTACCATCTATCTCACATACAAACCATGGATACCTGCTTTGTACACTTTCCATTCTATCTTCAAATTCTTCTAATGATGGAACGTCATATTCAAAAGTTATAATTGTATTTTTTATAAATGGTTTATAAATATCTAATATTTTTTCACTATCTTCTATAGTTGCAAGTCTAATCTTATTACTCATCTTATTTAATCTCTCCTCAATTTATAATAAAGTTTTTCTCACCTATCTTTTTTATATCATACTACTTTTTAACTTCATCAATTCTATTTAATTCTATATTTTTTATTATGATTCCTTCTTCTGAAGTTATCTTATTTAATATTTTACCATCAGGAGATACAAAAATAGATGCTCCATATAATGCAAGTATCTATGTGATTCCCCTATAGTACTTTTTATCCTCTCCTCCAAAAGTAAATGGATGAATTTTTGTATAGTTCGCTAAATTAGTTTTAATTATTTCTAAGATTAAATACTATAAATTATTATTGCTAAAATATCTCAAATTCACTTTGTCTATCATATTAATTATGCTAATATATAACTACTATAGAATATAAAGTAATTTTAAAAATGGCAAAGAATTAATTAGTAGTGATATTATTGGGTGGCTTTCCTTCATTAATCCACTTCACTAAAAAATCATTCTATAAAGTAGGTAAAGCATATGCAAATAAATAGATTATTTGAAATTATATATATTTTGTTAAATAAAAAAAATATAACTGCAAAAGAACTTTCAGAGCACTTTGAAGTATCTCAAAGAACTATCTATAGAGATATAGATACTTTATGTGAGTGTGGTATTCCCATATATACAATCAAAGGAAAAGGTGGCGGAATAAGTTTATTAGATAATTTCATATTAAATAAATCAATTCTTTCAGAAAATGAACAAAATGAAATAATATCTGCACTTCAAAGTTTGCAAGCTACAAATTACAAAGATAACAACACAGTTCTTTCTAAGCTTAGTAATTTATTTGGTTCAAACAATACAAATTGGATTGAAATAGATTTTTCTGGATGGAGTACAAATTCAGAAGAAAATTTTTCTGCTTTGAAATATTCAATTTTAAATACCAAGGTAGCTTCATTCGATTATTATAGCAGCTATGGTGAGAAAACCACACGTTCAGTTGAACCACTTCAATTATGGTTTAAGGATAAGAATTGGTATTTAAAAGCCTTTTGTAGATTAAAACAATCATACAGAATATTTAGGTTAAGTCGAATAAAAAATTTATCTGTATCTGATGAAGTCTTCATTAGAAAATTACCTGAAGATAAATTTAAAACTAAAAGTAAAGATGAAAACAGAAATATCATTAATTTAAAATTAAATATAGACAATTCTCAATCTTATCGTGTATATGATGAATTTGATTATGATCAAATAGTTTTAAATGATGACAATACATTTACAATAACTACATCCTATCCTGATGGTGAATGGGTATATTCTTATATTCTTTCTTTTGGGCCTTCTGCCAGAGTTTTAGAACCTAAATATATTCAAGATATTATTAAAAACAGATTAAAAAAAATGATTAATAATTATTAAATTCCGGCCTTTAATATGACATATAGCTGTCATATTAAACCTATTATAATAATCTTAGTAATAAAATATTATTTATGGAGGTTATTATTTATGGAAAATAAAAATGTATCTTATTGTCAAAGTTGTGGTATGCCACTTAATAGTGAAGTTTTAGGAACAAATATTGATAACAGTAAAAATGAGGATTACTGCATCTATTGTTTTAAAAACGGAAAATTCACAGCAGATATTTCAATGAATGATATGATTGAATTTTGTATTCCTCATATGGTAGATGGAAATAAAGGTATGACTGAAGAAAAAGCTAGAAACATGATGAAACAATTCTTTCCTACATTAAAGCGTTGGAATAAGTAAGAAAAAGTGGCATTGCCACTTTTTCTACATAACGTTAACATAGATGAGGTGAATTATGAATTATATTCCTGCAAAAACATTAATAACTCGAACTAAAAATTCATATTGGTTTGGTACTGATTATAATATGAATATTTATAAAGGATGCTGTCATGGTTGTATTTATTGCGACAGTCGTAGTGATTGCTATGGCATAGATAATTTTGATACTGTTCGTGCCAAAGACAATTCTTCACTCCTTCTTCAAAAAGAATTAAAAAGTAAAATTAGAACTGGGGTTATTGGCACTGGTGCTATGAGTGATCCATATAATCCTTTTGAAGAAAAATACGAGCTTACTCGCAATGCACTTAAAATAATAGACAATAATGGTTTTGGAATCGCCATTGCAACAAAAAGCAGCTTGATTTGCAGAGATATTGATATTTTACAAAAAATAAGCAAACATTCTCCTGTTATCTGTAAAATAACCATCACTACTTTTGATGATAATTTATCCAGCAAAATTGAGCAAAATGTGAATCCATCATCAAAGCGATTTGAAGCAATAGATAAACTATCAAGTGCTGGGCTTTACTCAGGTATTCTCTTAATGCCAATTCTCCCTTATATTAATGATAACGAAGAAAATATAATAAATATTGTACGTAAAGCTCATGAGTGCGGAGCAAAATTTATTTTCCCCTCATTCGGAGTTACTCTTAGAAATAATCAACGTGATTACTATTTTAAAAAGTTAGATGAATCTTTTCCATCTATAAAATCTAAATATATAAGTCAATATAAGAACTCATATGCTTGTGGTTCTCCCAATGCTAAAAGGCTCTATCATTCTTTTAAAAATGAATGTGAAAAACTTGGTCTTTTATATAAGATGAATGATATTATATCAGATTATAAATCTAAATATATAATTGAACAAATTTCTCTATTTTAATTGGTTTAACTATAAATCTAGGTTTTGATAAAGAATAACTATAATTTATTTACCAAATTAATAAATTATATTAACATTCTAAATTTTTATATAATATTATTTATGATAAAATAAATAGATATTTAATATTAGTTATTTATTTTATCATAAATAATTATTAATTCTAAAAGTTATAACTTTTCTTTAAACATAATACCAAATACTACTGATAGAATAACGCAGCAAAACAATACTGCCTTTTCATTAAACATATTTGTAGTTATAGTTCCTATGATAGCCCCTAGTATAAAAAATAATATAATTCCATAATATTGAATACTTTTATGAAGTATTTTTTTTTCTTTAGTTTTATTATAATGATATAGTTGTTCTGTTGCGCTTCTTAAATTCCCTGTACACATTGTAGTTGCAAATGCATTTCCATTTATCTTACGAAAGCTCTCTACCTGCATTGCACATACAAATGAAATTGCAACATTCACTATTATATCCATATTACCTGATGGTACAAATCCAACAATAAATAAAATTATTATTTCAATCACTACTATTATTTGTCTCCAATGAATATGATTATTGTTCCTATACTTACTTTTTATAACTTCTGATATTACAACGCCTATAACAAAAGCCAATATTGGAATTAAATAATATATTGAATATTTTAAATTTCCTTTTGCAATATTCAATCCAAAAAGAACCATATTACCTGTTTGTGCATTTGCAAATACCTGTCCCCTTGATATATAAGTATATACATCTAAGAACCCACCAACAATAGCTAATAATATTCCTAATCTAAATGTTTCTGACATCTGCTTAGTGTTTTTCATAAGCATACCTTCCTCCTTTGTTAAAAATTATACAATATAAAACACAGAAATCAAGTCTATACCTAACTTCTGTGTCTTATAAAAATAATTACTTATTTGATTTAATTACATCTCAGATAAAGCCTTCCATATTCCACTAGAATTCAAGAAACAATGAAGATCACTCATAAGTATGTAATTATCTATAGCTATAAAATATCATTTACTTGTGTAATATTAATTTTTCACATTACTTTTATCCACTTTTTCAAATGGTACCCATACATGTTTTAAGTCCTCAGCTGCATAATCAATATTTTTAACTGTACCATTTGTAGCAAGTTCAATTGCAGCTCTTGCAGCATATTCCCCTTGAACATCTCCTGGCTGAGATACTGTAAAAGCCATATCTCCATTTATAATTGCATTACGTCCATCATTTGTAGCATCAACCCCAAGAATCATAATTGAAGATGGATCTATATCATTATCTTTACATGCTTCTATTACTCCCATAGCCATTGAATCATTATTACATGCTACTGCATCTACTTTTTTTCCTGTAGATAGTAATACATTAAAACTAGTTTTCGCAACATCTAGTGAAAAATCTGCATAATCATTAAATACTATATCTATATTTTTACCAGAATTATTTAATGTTTCAATAAATTTATTCGTTCTTCCTATTGTTGCAGAATGTCCCTTCTCACCTTTTAATAAAGCAATATTTATACTATCTTGTGATGATAATTTTTCTAAAATGTATTCAGCTTGATATTGCCCTGCAATTTCTTCATTAGATCCTACATATATGTATTTATCTTCTACAAGAACATCTTCATCCGGTGATTTATTTACAAATATAATTGGTAGATCACCTGCTTCTGCCATTAGTTGTTTTGCTATATCTACATCTTCAGGAATGCATATAATAGCACTATATCCATTATTTTTTGCATTTTTAAATTGATCCACTTGTTTTTCTATTGACCCTTCCGCTTCTTCTATCACTACCTCTGATCCAACACTTTTTGCATAACTGATTGCATTTTCTGCAAGTATATCTCTAAATTCATTGTTCACTTCTTTTGTATATGAAAATAATATCTTTACATTTTTCTTTGATGAAGATCCCTCACTTTTACATCCTGTAAAAAACAATGTTGTCATAATAACTATAATTAAATAACTTATTACCTTCTTCATATTGTATCCCCTTTACCCTTACTAATCTATTTTAAATTTCTGTATTTGAATATCGAGTTCATTAGATGTTAAAGCTAATTCTTCAGATTCTTTTGCAACTTCATCACTATTTTTTGTAATACTATCAGCCTGATTTACCATCACTTCAGATGTATTTAATATGAGTTCTGCACTAGCAGCTTGTTCTTCTGATATTGATGCCACATTTGATGCTACCTCATCTACTTTTGCAACTTTTGAGACCATTCCAACAATTAAAGAATCTGTTTCTTTTACATTATCGTAAATTACATTAAATGTATTTAATGTATTCACTATACTTTCATTACTTTCATTAATGATATCAATACTTTTTCCTGCTTGACTAACAACATCACCCACTAATAAATTTATACTATTTATTAAATTTCCTATATCATTAACAGCTTCTTTACTTGTTTGAGCTAATTTCCCTATTTCTTGTGCTACAACCGCAAAACCTTTTCCGGCTTCCCCTGCTCTTGCTGCTTCAATTGATGCATTCAAAGATAAAAGATTAGTTTCTTCTGCAATATTTCCTATTAGCTTCACTATATTTGTTATTTCTTCTGAAGCTTTTCCAACTTTATTTATGCCTGAATTAAGTTCACTAATTGATTGAGATATTGTATTCATCTCTCCACCAACTTTTTTCATGTCATTTTTTCCTCTTTCAGAAATGTCTACAGTTTCATTCATCTTTTGTTTTACATTATCACTTTCTTCACGTGTACTTGAAACAAAAGTCGCAAGATCTGTTGCATTATTAGCTATTTCTTCAGTTGATTTTACAAGTTCATCAACTATATTATTTAAATCATTCATTGATCTAGCCTGTGTTTTAGAAGCATCATTCATTTCTTTAGAAACAGTATTACTTGACTCAGCTTGTACTTTTAATTGTCCAGAAATATTGCTTATCTTATTTATCATATTTTTCATAGAACTTATTAATTCATTTACACTTCTAGACATTAACGTAATTTCATTATTTCCTTCTTCTTCAACTTCAACAGTAAAATCTCCTGATGCCATGGTAGTTATAATATTAGTGAGTTTTTTTACAGGATTTATTGTTATATGCACTGTACGTTCAATTAAAACAACTAAAAAGATAACACATATTATACTTACAATACTCATTATATTACGTATAAACCCAATTTGGCTTAATATTGTTTTAGTTGGTATGTATGATATTAACAACCAATTTGTATCATTAAATTTTTTAAATGCTACATTATAATCTCCAATAGTGCAAGTATCATAATTCTTTTGTGAAATTTTATTTGATAAATTATTTAAAAACTCATCATCTTCATAAGAATTTATGTTTGTTGTTACCATAGAACTATCCCTATGTGCTAAAATAGTTCCATCATTTAGATTAATTAAAAAAGATTGTGCATCATCCATTTCAACTTTCGAATTTACAATTATACTTATCCTGTCTAATGTAATATCTGCAGCCATAACTTTGATTTTTCCTGAATTATCATTAATTATTCCAGATGCTGTTATTACGTTTTGACCATCGGAATTTATATATGATTGTCCATAATTCAACGCTACTCTAGTCATACCTTCTTTATACCATTGTGAATTTAAAACATCTGCTTCAGTTTTGCTTGATCCATTTCCTACTATTAATCTTCCATCAGAATCTCCAATATATATTCCATTTTCATAATCAGAATTATAGTTTGTATATTGATCTAAAATTCTTTGTAACTCTTCATCATTAGGTTGTACTCCTTCTATAGTTCTCTTTGCTATATTAAAAACTTCAAGTTTTTCATCAAGCCATGCTTGAATCTGATTATATTGACTATTTACAGATGATTTCAGTAATTTATTTGATACCATTGTCAAGCTTGATGAAGAAATCATATAGGCAATTGTAACTAAAGAAATAACCATTATAATTACTATTGGCAGTATAATTGCTAATAACTTCGTTTTTATAGAAACAATTTTTCCTTTTTTTTCCTTTTCTTTTTTAGATATTTTATTTCCTCTCATTAATTCTACTCATCCCTTCTTCTTAAATTGAGCACTCACAGAAAGTTGATACTTCCCGTTATTACATTTTTAATTTTATTTTTTCTTAAATTTATTAAATTTTTTTCATAAAAAACTCAATAAATGTATAACAATTTATGGTATTCTCCCCAAAAATACTTTTTACACATTACTTGCAGAACTCTATAAACATTAATTTTACTAATTAACCCATAATTCTACAATCATTCATAAAAAATTATACAATATAAAACACAAAAATCAAGTATATACTTAATTTTTGTGTTTTACATCAACATATTTTGCCATTGTACCTCTAAAATTAATACTAATTTAGGATTTATAACAACTTTATCACTACAACATAATTTTTCATCATTTAAATTATCTAATTCTCATCCTATCATCTATTACTTCATATACTCTTAATATTTCTGCAACACTCCATGCTTGTGCAAAACAGCCTTTTGAAATAGTAGGATTTTCTCCATCATAAATTTCTGGAAGCTGACCTACGCATCCTTCTCTTAGACATGATTCCATTACTTCAAGCTGACTTTTAACTATATTTATTGCTTCCTTTGCATAATCATTTACTTTCAAATATGCAATATAATATGCTCCAAGTGGAAATACCCATGTAGTTCCTTGATGATATGCTAAATCTCTATTAAGCTGCTCTCCGCCATAAAATCCTTTAAACTCCTTATCATCCATAGACAATGTTCTAAGACCATATGGTGTATATAATTTTTCAAATACTGTCTCCACAATTTGTTTTTCTTTTTCTTTATCTAGCATAGTAAATGGCATTGATACTGCCCATATTTGATTACATCTAATTTGTGTATCTGATTGTAATCCTGAAATAACATCTTTTAAACAATGCTTTTCTTCATTCCAGAACTCTCTTAAAAAGCTCTCTTTAACTAATTTGGCAAGTCCTTTATACTCCTCAACTTCTTTACCTATAATTTTTGATAGTTCATTCATAATCATAAGTGAACTATACCAATATGCATTAATTTCTACTGGCTTGCCATGACGTGGAGTTGGAAGTATGTTATCTATTCTTACATCCATCCATGTTACTTGGTCATACCCACTTCCAGCTTTTATCAATCCATCCTTATCCATATTAATATCAAAATCTGTTCCATTCATATAAAAATTAATAATATCTTGCATTACAGGATATGCTTCTTTTATAAACTCTATATCATTAGAATTTTTGTAATACTCATATACTGTATTTATAAATAAAAGTGATGCATCTACAGTATTATACATTGCTTCATTTTCACCTTCTGGAAAAATATTTGGCATTATTCCATTCTTGCAATAATGAATAAAAGTTCTAAAAATACTTTTAGCATCTTCAAATTGCTTTGTTGCTATACAACATCCTGATAATGCAATCATAGTATCTCTTCCCCAATCCTCAAAAAAAGGATATCCAGCTATAATAGATTTTCCTTTTGTTGATTCTCTATTTACAATAAATTGATTTGCACTCTTAACTAATACATTTGCAATATCATCTTTTATGTTTGCTTTTTCTACTAATCCTTTTCTATAATCAATTGCACCTGCTATAATTTCTTCAGCAGAATCTTTTATTTCTTCTGTACTATATATAATATAAAATTCTTTAGATTCTTTAGCTTTAGTTTTAAAATATATCTTATGATTATGTGCAACATTTCCTAATTTTTCTCTTCCATCACGTTCATCATGTGAAAAGAATAAGTTTTCTTCATACTTAGTTGAATATAGTGAAACTATTCCATTAGTTTCATAATTAAGAACTATACCATTACTTTTGATTTCTTTTTCGCTACTCTTAAATCTTTGATTTAAAGAAAGTTTCTCTCCCTTTTTAACAAATTCCATATAAGGTATTACTTCAATTTCACTTTCAAACTTTGTATAATTATTAACCTTGTATGTAACAGCCACAGTGTTTTCGTTTTGTTTCATAGCAATTTTTTTAGTTATTTCAACGCCTTCTATATGATAAGTCCACTCCGGTACATCTTCAAATATGAACTTACTCTGATATTTAAACCCTACTCTATCCAAATTAGTATTTAAATATCTTTGACTGCTAAAATCAAAAAAATTGTCTTTTATCTTTAATCGTTCACCTAAATTAGAAATTATATTATATCTATTGTTAGGAGCTTTTAAACATGCCATTAAAAGTGCATGATCATTTCTTGCATTCGAGCCTATCATTGTTAATGAAGAAAAACCGCCTAACCCATTTGTTAATAGGTAGCAGTTTTCTTCTCCTCTTTCTATAGTACTCCAATCGTTTTTTCCATAAATGAATTTCATAATTTATTCCTTTCTGTCTTAATCATTTATATTTTCTTGCTGATTGTAAGATTTAACTTCTTTTCTGACTTCCTCAATCACTTTACTTCCGCCATCTTTATACCACTCTTCAACAAACTCATCAAAATAGTCTATTGGTTCTTCACCTGTTATTATCTTTAAATATGCTTGCGTTTCTAATTCTTCTAATCTCCACCAAAGCTTTGTCATTGTTTCTGTCTCACCATAAAATACGCCTTTTATCCTTTTTAAATTTGCATGAGCTAGTAACGAACTCGCTGTTATCCTTGATGAATAAGCTGCCCAATCTTCTACAGATGCATCTTGTGGATTTTCTAAGTATTTTTTGCATTGTTCATAATATGAATATTCTAACATTTGTAAACTATATGGCTCTATTTTTCTATTTAAAGCGTTTGTTATATTTTCATAACATTTTGTCAATGCATCTTGATAATCGACATTTATGCCTAAAGGTCTTGCTGTCGGATCTACATTTTCTTTATAGTAGCCACTAATCTCATTAAGTGATTCATCTGTACATCTAAAATAATCAAAAAGTACACTATTTATTTTCATTACAATCTCTGGATGTTCATAACCTTTTCTTACAACTACATACTTATAAGCTGGATTCTGAGTACAAAAGCTTGTACTTCCATCTTCATTAGTCGAAATCATATATGGCTGCCAATCTGCATCTTTATTTACTTTTTTTGAGTCAATTAATGGATTATTCGGTGCCCACCATAATCCAAAAAAAGAACCACATTGCCCATTTATAATCAATTCTTGAATGTTATTTTGTGCACGAAGTAAAAATTGTTTATCTAATATTCCTTCATCATATAATTTATTCATATGTTCTAATGCTTGTTTAGCCTCTGGTAAAACTGATCCATATACTATATCTCCATCTTTGTTTTTAATCCATTGCTTAGGATAAGAATTAAAATTTGCAAATATAATATCTGACTGAGTCATATAACTATATCCATTTTGACTTGTTATTTCAGGTGAACATACAAGACCTACTGTATTGCCAGTTCCATTTTCACCTGGATCTTTTTCTATAAACTGTTGAATTATATATTCAGCATCCTCTAAAGTCTTTGGTTCCTCGAGCCCAAGCTTATCTAACCAATCTTTTCTAAGCCAAAGTAAATTAGGTCCATGTTCTATGTTTGTATCTGGCAACGCCATTAATTTGCCATTAAAAGTTATATCATTAAAAATTCCTCTTCCATATCCAGAATACATATCCTTCATTCTATCGCTAGCACATTTTTCATATACCTCTGTCAAATCTTCTATCATATCATTTTCAACTAACAATTTTAAATATCGATAATCATCAATCAACATAATATCAGGAAGATTATTTGCTGATATAGCCATTGTCACCATATTATTATAATCGCTATCAGTTGCTTCAAATGCATCTATATTTTGAATATTTAGTTTTTCCTTTAAATATCGTGTGTATGCATTATTCTCATATGTATCTCCAGCTGGCATATTTGAATTATTAATCCCAGTCATCTTACCTAAAGTGTAGTTAATTGTTTCTGGATATTTTCCAAAAGGAGTATTACATGCTTCTTCATACTGCTCTGTTAAATTCAAGCTCTGTTTTTCCGCGTTACTTGTACCACATCCGATAATAATAAAAATCATACAGAACATTGCTAGCACTAAACTCAATTTGCTTTTCATATTTATACCTCCAGAATATGTCATTTTCGCTAATTTTATAATAGCTTAAACTAAGTTTTCTGGCAATCATTACTCAATCACTTTATATTTTAGTTAATTTTATTCCTTTAAATACAGTTGAAGAAAAGCCTAAGGCTTTTCTTCAACTGTAAGCAGTACATTCTCTAGCCCTTTACTGCTCCTGTACTGCTTTCCATATAATACTTTTGCATTGAACAGAATAAAATTGCAATTGGAATTGATACAAGTACAGCTCCTGCCGCAAATCTTGTATAATAGTTTGTTATATTTTCTTTTTCAAGCATATTCCAAAGTCCAATAGCAACAGTATAATATTGAGATTCAGATCCTGCAATTACCTTTGCAAAAATAAAATCCATCCAAGGAGCTATGAAAGCAGATAAAATTGTTTGAACTATAATAGGCTTTGATAATGGAATAGTAATCTTAGTAAATATTTGCCACTTAGTACACCCATCAATACATGCTGCTTCATCAATTGATTTTGAAATTGTATCAAAGAATCCTTTAGCAACATAAAAAAGTAACCCTGCTCCTCCTGAATACACTAGTACCAAAGATACAAGCTTTAATGCACCAGTAGTTAGTCCAATACCTTTCAATATATAATACACTGCTATCATTGACATGAATCCTGGGAACATACCTAATATTAAAGCAATATTCATAAATTTCTTTCTCATTCTAAATCTAGTTCTAGACATAACATATGATACTGACAATGTATAAAATGTCGATATTATACAACTAAAGCATGCTACAATAAACGTATTTCTAAACCAAAGAGGAAAATTAAACATATCTGTTTCTTTGA
Organism: Clostridium butyricum; assembly: GCA_015058475.1. GTDB lineage: Bacteria > Bacillota > Clostridia > Clostridiales > Clostridiaceae > Clostridium > Clostridium butyricum_B. The sequence continues at coordinate 118,453 of SVCF01000001.1, forward strand.
ACAAGCGAATATAATTATTAATAGTATATGCTTGTGGCAATACTGTGCTTGTATATGCACCTTGTTCTTCTCTAAATGAAATTAAAACAATCCACGCAATAGGTAGAACCCAAATTATAACCAAAACAGCTAAAAATAAATGAACAAGTATATTAGTAATTTTTTTCTTATTCTTCATTATTGGAATCCCTCCTCATTTTTATAAGCATTAGTTCTTCTATATGTTATAAGTGAAGCTGTTGCCGTAATAATAAATACTAGAATACCAATAACTGCACCTAAATTGTAATCTTTATTATCAATTGTTAATTTATATAGCCATGTAACCAAGAGATCTGTCTTACCAGCAGTCATCTTATAGTAATCCATAGTAGCTGGAAGTCCTGCTGTTAACAGATATATAACATTAAAATTATTAATATTACCCACAAATGTAGTTATTAGTGATGGTCCTGTAATAAATAGCATATATGGAAGTGTAATTTTAAAGAATATAGTTATTGTACTGGCTCCATCAATTTTAGCAGCTTCATATAATTCTGTTGGAATGTTTTGAAGTATACCTGTCATAGTTAAAATTGTATATGGTATACCTACCCATAGATTTACAATAATAACAGTTACACGAGCCCATGTTACATCTGTAAGGAATGGAAGTGATTGCCCTGTAGCTAAAAATCCTAAATTTCTAAGTAGTACATTAACAGCCCCTTCTGGTTGTAGCATTGTTCTTACCACCAACAAGCTTACAAATTGTGGTACTGCAATAGAAAGTATAAATCCAAATCTCCAGAAAGATTTAATCTTAGTGTCTTTACGGTTAATTATAATTGCAAGAATCATACCAAAAATATAGTTAAGCCCTGTTGCAAAAATAGCCCAAATTATTGTCCATCCAAGTACTGGCCAGAATGTTTTTCCTAAATCCCCCGAAAAGCTTAAAGTTCTCCAGAAATTTTCTAGTCCTACCCATGTAAATAAGTTACCTGGTGGTTGATGATCACGATCATAATTAGTAAAGGCCATACTAATCATAAATACTAATGGCATAACTGTGAATATCAATATACTCATAACAGGAAAGAATAATAATGTTCTATGTATACAACTATCCGCATAAGTCTTCATTTCTTCAATAAATGTAGGTATATGCTGATTTCTTTCCTTTTTAAGTTGAGCCTTATATGCCGATTTTAATGCTGCTCTCCAAACAACTACAAATGCGGCAATAGCAAAAAGAGTAATAACTCCATAAAGCAAAATCAACATAGAGTTATCTCCCATAGAGTATTCATATACTTGAGTTATTTCATTAAATACTTCTCCAGTTGCCTGTGTTCCTAGAGATGTTAACATGTATAGTGCATTAAATCCTTTTGCAATCATGATACCTATAAATACAATTTCATATAACAAAAATAAGATTCCTTTTACGAATTCACCTCTTGCAAAATTGCCCGCACCAAGAATAACCATAGAAAGTTTTGTAAAAATATCACCTTTTGTTACTGCATTATGAACAGTATATTCTGTATGGAAATCCATATTTTTAGGTTTCTTAACTTTCTCTGCTTTCACTATTCTTCCTCCTTATTTAAACATAAGGAGTCCTATAAAGGACTCCATTATATGCTCTATTAATTACTGAATTTATTAGCCATTAATTCCATCAGCCATTTGCTTTGTAGCTTCTACTGCATTAGCTGCTGTAACATCTCCTTGATGTATTGATTTTCCCAAAGCTTCTGCTGGTGACCAATAATTATCCATCTTCTTAACCATTGGTTGAGTTTTTGATGCTTCATTAATTTGTAATATTTGAGCTGATACTACTGGATCTGCCTTTACATTTTCAAGGTTAGCAACAGATTCATATGTTGGAGTAAATCCTCTAACTTCAAAACGTACTTTTTGAGCTTCTTCTCCACCTAAGTATGCTGCTAAGGCTACTGCTTGTTGCATATTCTTACATTTTGGGTTAACACCAACTGCTTTACTACCTGCAAAAGAATACATTTGACCTTCTGTTCCATTTAAAGTTATAGTAGGAAGTTTTGTAACACCAAAGTTATCTCCTAAAGCTTCTTTAACTGCTGCTGCATCCCATGAACCAGATACCATTGCACCTAAAGTACCTTCTTTCATCTTAGTAAGTGATGCAGATCCATCTGGATCAGAGAAGAATTTACCATTATTTTTTAGATTAACTACATATTCTGTAACTTCTGGATGATCTCCAAATGTTGTTCCTGCTTCTGCATTATCTCCATTTGGTCCAAATAGTTCTCCACCAGCTGCATAGAAGAATGCTGATATATACCAGCTGTTACCAATCTGATATGAGAAGTTGTAATTATCTGCACCTAAATCTTTAGCCATCATAGTGTCTAAATTCTTAACTTCATCTTCTGTATATTTACTCTTATCATAATACATGAAATAAGTATTTGATGTATATGGCACACCATAAACCCCATCATTATAAGTAACAGACCCAACCATTGATTCACTGTTATTAGCTTTTATATCATCAACAGTAGTTCCTCCTAATTTAGCTATTGCTCCTGCTTCTACCATTTTAGGAATTTGGTCATTGGCAAACATAAATACGTCTGCTGATGCATCTAAGTCTTTCATTAGAGTAGTAGCAGCATCCCCTTCTGAGCAAACTCCATATTCAAACTTTAAATCCCACTCTGGATGTTCTTCCTTAAACTTTTCGCATAAATAAGGAACAACCCCATTTGGATAACCTTCTGATGCATTTTGGTCTTCTTGTGGTGCCCATACCTTTAAAGTAATCGGTCCACTAGCTTCAGCACTTCCTGAAGATTGTCCATCTTTTGCAGTATCTGAACCACCACATCCTATCATACTTGCTGTTATCATAGATGCAGTTAAAATAAGTGATAACATTTTTTTAATTTTCATAATTTTCCCTCCATTTATAGTAAATTATTTATTTATGAAATCGTATTCTCCTTACTATTTCATTTTAAGTTTTTACTAAAAAATCGTAAATATCAATATTTTAAGAAACATATCACTTTTCTTAGTTTTAAAAAAAATCTAATATTTATGTTTTTTATATGAATATTTTTATTAAAATAACTTATAAAAACAAAATAGAGATAAATCTAAAAATCATTTTAGATTTATCTCTATAAAATTAAATTCTTATATTATTATTCTTGTGCTGGAATTCTCACTGTAATTGTAGTTCCTATATCTATCTTACTTTCGATATTAAGGTGATACCTTTCCCCATAATATAATTTAATTCTTTCATTAACATTTCGAACCCCATATCCCTTAGACTGATTAGTTAAAATGCTATATGTCTTTTCTTGATCCATACCGACTCCATTATCTGAAACTACTAATACTATTTCATCGTCTTCTTTCTTTCCTAGTATTTTTATACATCCACGACCATCTGTTTTCAAATCTATACCATGATCAATTGCATTTTCAATTAAAGGTTGTAGTAGTAAATTTAGAATTTTATAATCTAAGATTTCATCATTGATTTGTATATCAACATCAAACTCATAATCATGCATCATTAGTTGAATATCCAAATATGACTTCATATTTTTTATTTCATCTCTAACTAATAATATATTTTTTCCTTTATTCAAGGCAGTACGATAAAAAGTTGATAAGCTCAAAGTAATCTTACTTATTTCTTCTTGATTAACCTCTAATGCCATCCAATTTATAAGAGATAGTGTATTATATAAAAAATGAGGATTAATTTGTGCTTGTAGTGCTTTCATTTCATAATCTTTTTGAATTAGTCTGCTTTCATATACATCTTTAATTAATGTTTTTATCTGAACTATCATTTTGCCAAAACCTCTTATAAGAGCCCCTACTTCATCTTCATTGTTACTTTCTACCATTATCTCCATATTGCCATTTTCTACTTCTTTCATGTTGGCTAGAAGTTTTTCAAGTCCGCTTACTATTACTTTAGATACAATTGATGTTATTATTAAAGAAAATACAATAAGTAGCACAATTGCTACTACATTACTTGTAATCATATGATTAACAGATTCATAAATTAACTTTTTAGGTTTATACACACTTATTGTCCAATTTTCATTTGCAGAATGAGATGTAACAGTTACATATATTCTTTCCTTTTTAATGTTTTTATTAAATTCTTCGAACGTCATTTCCATTAGTTTATTTTCTTTTTCAAATTGATTAAAATTAAATATATTATTTCCAACTTCATCTATTATAAATATCCCATAATTAGAATCATTCATTTGCTTAAAGGATTCAAATAGCTTATCATAATCTACTTTTACATATAGTACCCCTACCTCTGAATCATTTTTTAGAGTTGGTATAGTTCTAGCACAAAATACTTTTTTTTCAGTTTGCGATACAAACCAATGAATGTCACTATTTCCTTGGACCTTATTGTACCAATCTTCATTTTCTATCTCTGAAATTGGTGCAAGAGTCGTATTGTGCTTCACAATATCATTTTGTGTATAAATTGTAATTTGACTTATATCACTATGAAAGTATTTTAATGAAGCAAGCATTGGATCAAGTACATTTGAGAATTGATCATACATATCATAATAACTATCGTATTCATGGTTAACAACATGTGATATCTGTTGATTAAATGCTATATAATCTGAAAGATTATCATAAATTCTAATCTGGTTGTCCATATTTGAAACAGCCTGAGTTAAATAGTTCTCTATATTATTTTTCTCTTGATTCATTAGTAAATTTCTTGTTTGACTATACCAAATTATCCCCATGATGATAATTGGCAAAACCCCTAGAAATATATATGTTGTCATTAGTTTATATCTAAATTTCATATTTCGAAAGAATTTAATCATCTTCTTCATACGATTCACCTTTATCTCTATATTTTTGTGGACTTATTCCAAAGTATTCTCTAAAACTCTGACAAAAATAAGAAACATTTTGATATCCAACAGCATTACTTATATTAACAATTTTTTCATATGTATTATCTAACATATCTTTTGCTTTAATCATTCTATAAGATTTAATAAACTTACTCAAATTTTCTCCTGTCTCTTTCTTAAAAATAAAACTTAAATAATTTGGTGCCATGCATACCTTTTCAGCTAGTTGCTCTACACTTACATCTTTATTATAATTTTCATAAATGTATTGCTTAATAACTTCTATTTCTCTATGCATCATTACTGGATTATCTAAAAATAATTTTTCTATCCTTTCAATATAAACATTCATTATTTTCATTACACTTGAAAAGTCAGGAGAATTATAAATTCTATTTATATCATTTTTTAATTCATTTTCATTATTTTTCTGAAGAGCCTTAAAGAATTCTCTAATTAAATTAGAAAATATAAATTTTACATATACAGGTGAAAATTTTTCATCCTTACTATACTTCTCACATAAATAATTAAATCGCTTTTTTATTGAATCAATATTCTTCATCTTAATATCTTCTCTAATTTGTTTTAAAATAATGTCATCATCTATTTTTATTACAATATCACTACTATCTATATTACTACTTTCCATAAAAATACAATCATCTGTTTTATAGAATTTCTTTTCCATCAATAATTGAATTTTTTTATAATATTCCGAAATTTTTCTAACATCTTTGAATTGATCACTTATAGATATATAGCAACTAATATTCAACTTATTTAAAATATAATTATAAATACTCATTGCTATACTATAAATTTTTTCATCTTCTCCATCCTCTTGCCTAAATATCAATAATATTTGTTCTGAGTTTAAAATTAAATATTCAAAAGGAGTATTTAAATTCTTTTCTGCTATTTCTTTGATTTCCATTTCCTCATTCTCTATAGAATATTGATTGAAATGAATTAACATCAATCGATTACTTTGTTTTACTAATGTTAAATCTATAAGTCCTGCTGCTTTATTTTCAATAGTTTCAATTGATGATCCATTTATTAATGACTGTATTAATTTTTCCTTCATGAATCTTAGGTTCTTATTTTTTTTTTCTTTGTCATCAAATTCTTTGCTAAGTTCATTTATAACATTAATCATTGTTGATTCGAATTCCCTTGGGTCAACAGGCTTTAATATATAATCCCGAACCCCCATTTTTGTTGCAAACTTAGCATATTCAAACTCTTCATATCCACTAAATATAACGGTCTTTATATTTATATTATTCTTCTTAACATTTTCTATAAGCTGAATTCCATCCATAAATGGCATTTTAATATCAGTAAACAAAATATCCATTTTATTTTCTAATAAATACTCTAATGCCTCTTTTCCATTAGATACTTCTTGAATATCTAATTCCAAATCAAGCTTTTTTAGTAAAGACTTTATTCCTCTTCTTTCAATTTTCTCATCATCTACAATTAAAATACTATACATTTTCTTTCTCCATATTTCCTTCAAATAACATATTGTCCTATATTATTAATTATTGAAAAAATATTCATTTATATATTTATATTATCATGGCAACAAAAAAAAATCAGTAAAATATGTATTTATCTCTTTTTTATATTTAATTACTTGATCTTCAATATAAGATAGCTTAACTACACTAACATTACTTTTATTTCTCTTGTTTTAATGATAAAAATGCAACAGTTCCTAATATGGATACAAATCCAACGAAGTCTATAAACTCAAATGATGATTTTAAAAATACTATAGCAACAAAAATTGCAACAACTGGTTCCATACTCCCAATCAAAGAACCCTTTAATGGTCCAATTATACTTACGCCTTTTAGATAACAAGAAAAAGCTATTGCAGTTCCAATAATAATTACCCCTATAAAAGCGCTAATCATTTCAAAATCATACACAACATCATAATTCCATGGCTTTACAATTATATTTAATGCTATTCCACTAATAAACATTCCATATCCAACAACTTGGTATACACCATGTCTATTTAATATTTCAGTAGCAAGCATATTATAAAGTACAGCGCCAATAGCCGCTCCAATTCCATATAGAAATGCATATTTAGTTATAATTAAATTGTTAATATTTCCATGTGTCGCTAGTAAAAAAACACCTATTGAAACACCAATTATAGCTATTCCTTCTACTTTATTAGGTAATCTTTTTTCTTTTATACATAATACTATTAAAATAATAACTTGAGATGTAGATTGTAAAACTGTTGCTGTCCCAGCGTTAGAATATTGAATTGCAGCAAAATATGTATATTGACATACTAACATTCCCAAAAATGAAAATATAATTAATTGAAATAAATCCTTTTTATCTTTAAATATACTCAAATTATTTTTTTTGTCTTTTATAAAACCAATTAAAATTAACAATATTCCTGCGAAAACTAATCTTAATGCTACAAGCCACTCAGTTTTTATACCTTTTTCTTCAAACAAGAATTGTCCAAAACATCCTGATATTCCCCAACATGAAGCTCCTATAATCGTAATAATAATTCCAAATTTAATACTTTTAGTAAAATCATTTATTTTCATATTTCCCCCAAAATTTTGTATTTAATTTATTTATGATATATAATTTTACTAACATTTTTATTAATCATCTATAAATATATGAACAAGTTATATCGTAATATTAACAAAGGAGAATTTTATGCAAATACCAGTTATCCCAATTGATTCTGATAATCGAGAGCTTAGTACTCATGGAACATATGATTTTCCAGTAGCAATTTACAATGATCAACTTGACAAAAATTCAATAGGATTTGTCAACTTACATTGGCATGAAGAACTTCAATTTTCTTATGTCACTAAAGGAACAGTAGAATTTATCGTAAATCAAAAAAGTTATTGTTTGAATGAAGGACAAGGAATTTTTATTAATTCAGAATGCCTACATATGGCAAAACCAGTAGACCGCCCAGATAGTACATTTATTTGTATTAATATTCACCCAAGATTTCTATCTTCTCATATTGGAAGCATAATCGAAAATAAGTATATAAAACCATTTATTTCTGAAAACTCACTTTCTATTATTTTGCTTTTAGGTAACACTGAATATGAAAAAGAGATCTTAACAAAAATAGTATCTTTAATAAACACATTTAATAAAAAAGAAGAAAACTATGAATTAGAAATTCTTATTGTAACGTTACAGATTTTTAATATTTTATATTCTAAAACTTATGTAACATTACAAAATACTACTAAAACAAAATCTGTAACACAAGAACGTTTAAAAATCATTCTTTCATATATGCATGAGAATTATCATAGAAAAATAACTCTATCTGAAATTTCTAATTCTGCAAACATCAGCACTGGAGAATGTTGCCGTTTATTTAGAAATAATAAGTTACAATCTCCAATTGAATATTTAATATATTTCAGATTAAATAAAAGTATTGAGTTATTGGAATCAACCACTTTCTCTATATCAGATATTTCTGAAAAAGTTGGTTTTGGTAGTATAAGTTACTTCATCGAAAAATTTCGTAAGCAGGTGGGATGTACTCCATTAGACTATAGAAAAGCATATTTGCAAAAGCATATTTATTAATGCTGATATAAAAACTAAAATGGATAAAAATTAATGTGTAGATATTTTAAAAAAACTAGTTAATAATTTAAAGTTATACTTATATATCCGACAGGATTAAAATTCTCTATTTTCAAAAAAGCGATGTAAATTTTCCACCTTAATTCTCCTTTTTCATCTTTCTATACTGCTCTGCCTTTTGAACAAAACTTCTGGCAAACTCTATATTTGCAGGATAATATAAATGTGGAAATCCCAGCCAACAATTATCCCTTTCTATTACACAGTCATATTCCCTACTTGTGAACGGCTTTCTTGCAAGACAATCTGCTCCATTATCTGAACTATCATAGTAGTGAAACTCATGCCCTCTTATTTTTTCACCTTCGGGTAAAAAGCTACTCTGCTTCTCCTGCAACTCTATATATCCAAAACGCACCAGTTTACCTGTATAATGACAAGATGCAGAAAGTACTCCCACCATATGATAGCTATTTCCTTCCTCATCAGTAATGGAAGAATGTAAATACATAAATCCTCCACATTCCGCAACAATGGGCATATGATTTTCTGCTGCTTGTCGAATTGCTCTATGCATACTTTCATTCAAAGAAAGTTCCTTTGCGTACAATTCCGGATATCCACCACCAATCAAAAGACCATGACAGTTATCCGGCAGCTCCTTATCATATAGGGGTGAGAAATATTTGATTTCCGCACCATATTCTTGAAGCAAGGAAAGATTTTCTGCATAATAAAAGCAAAACGCCTCATCTTTTGCTACCGCAATTACGGTTTTTTCACTTGCTTCCTTCCCTTTGTGTTCTACCACACTCTCCTGCTTTTGATCGTGTCTTTCCAGTTCCTCTGCTTCCTTAGAAGTCTCCATCAATTTCTCTAGATTAACCGTTTTTTCAAGTACCTCCGCTGCTTTCTGCAACTGATCTTTTATTTTCCTTATTTCTCCAGGCATTACCAATCCTAAGTGTCTGCTTTCCAAATGTAGCTCCTTTTGCTCTGGGAAATAACCAAACACTAATATTTTTAACTCTTCCTCTATGATTGGTCTGATGATATCATAATAGGACTTCGACATCTTATTTAATATAACTCCCTTTATCAATTTCGCCTTATCAAAACTAAGAAATCCTGCTATGAAAGCCACCACTGAACGTCCCATACCCTTTGCATCTACTACCAGTACAATAGGCGTCTTTGTTACTTCTGCCAAATGATAGGACGAACCTTCCTCCCGAATACCACCCAGTCCATCGAAAAGCCCCATAACTCCTTCTAAAATCACAAACTCCTCTTCTTTTCTCTCTTTCAAAAAAAGTGCTTTTGTATCCTCTGAACCTGTAAAAAAAGTATCCAGATTTTTTGAAGGAATATCTATAACATGCTCATGAAACATGGGATCAATATAATCTGGTCCACATTTATAGGATACTACCTGTTGCCCTCTATTTTTTAAGGCCTGCAATAAAGCACAGGTAATCATTGTCTTGCCACTTCCGCTTCTGGGAGCTGCCAACATTATTCTATTTACTTTCATAATGACAAACACAACCTTTCTGTTCTTCCAAAACTCTGCCATCTATCAATCACAAAACTGAAAGGAACATATCCATACCGGATTTTCACCCTGCATTAAGTGATAATTTCCTACTCGTTTTGCCCTGCTGACCTGTAGCTGCACCACATCCACATCTTCAATAGTAAATTGCACCAATACCTCTTTGATTTCACAAATGGTTTCCATACTTATGGCATTGATTACTATACGCATTCTTGGATTTTTCTGATATAAAACAGATAGTATCTCCTTCAGTTCTCCACCGCTGCCGCCTATAAAGGCATGGGTAGGTTTGGGTAATTCATCCAATCCCTTAGGAGCCTTTGTTCTAATCACATGAATATTCTCAAGCATATACTTCTTTCTATTTTGCTCAATCAAAAAAACGGCTTCTTGCTTCTGTTCAATGGCATATACTTGTATATCATCTGAGAGATTAGCTATTTCCACTGCGATAGAGCCCGTACCACTTCCAATATCATACACAATTGATTTTTTATGTAACTTCAACTTACAAATACTGACTTCCCGAACCTCTTCTTTGGTCATGGGAACCTTCTCTCTTATGAAATCTCCATCTGCCATACCATGTGTAATTCTTCCACCTAACGGCCGGTCATTGCGTATCAGGCAGATGTATAGACCTTCTTTTTCAAGTGTGCAGCACTCCTTAGGTGTCACTTTGAAAATCTGCTCCTTCGGATAAGATAATTGATACCCTACTACGACCTCACACGCATCTAAACCTGCTTCAAGCAACAATTCTCCCAGCCTATTAACATCCTTCACACCGGACATTAATAAAAATGTTTTAGAATTTTCTGCGATTCTGTGTGCAAGATTACAAAACTCTTTACCGTGTATACTGCAAATATCCGCATCCTCATAACTTTCACCCAAACAGGATGCCAAATAAGCCACTGAAGAGATACCAGGCAAAATTCTCACAGAAATATTAAGTATCCCTTTTTTTCTCTCTTCCATAAGTGCATGATGCAATGCTTTACACCCGCTATTAAATCCGGTATCACCTGAAAATAAAACAACTACCCTTTTTTTATCCAGAAAAGTATTTTTTTCCTGTAGCTCCTTCAAATAAGGAATAATCTGACTGGACAAATAATAAGGATATTGCTCCTTTTTTCCTTCAAATCCTTCCAACATGCGTTTCGCACCTAATAGAATATCTGCATGTTCTATAGCATCCAGCACCTCCTTAGTCATACCTTTGTGGCTCCCCATGCCAATACCGGCTAAAACTACTTCCATCTGACAATCTGTTTTTAATGTAAGTCCACATATTTTTCCCAATTCTTTGCAAAGCTCTTGAAATGAAAATCCCTCTTCTTCCTTTGGACGCCCTACTACAAACACCTGGCAGCCTACTTTTCTTGCCGATTCCAACTTCTCTTGGTATCCACCAGATGTACCACTTTCCTTTGTAACAAGGCATGAAATATGGTACTGGCGAATAATCACTTCATTCATTTCCGCAGAAAAGGGACCTTGCATGGCTAAAATCTGCTTTCCACAAATCCCCTGCTTCATACACAACTGTATGCTCTCTACACTAGGTAAAACTCTTACATACAGCCTGCCTTTGACCTCTTCGGAAACACAATACTTTGCCAACTCCTTGCTTCCGGTAGTTAGGAGTATATTGCCCTCAGTTTTTTTCAACGCTTCCGCACATGCTTCATTGGAATCAAAATAGAATACATCCGTTCTATCTATGGTAATAATATCCTCTCTATTTAATCGAAAATAAGGAATATCCATTCCCTGCATGACTTCCTTGATGTTGTTAGTAACAATATCCGCATAGGGATGTGTGGTATCCACCACCGCCAAGAATTTTCCTTTTTGAATAAATTCTCTGATTTCTTCTCTGTTCATTCTACCCTGATGCACCTTCACCATAGGATGATCCTTTAACACAATTTCACCATACTCTGTAGCTACACAAATGGTATGTAGGATACCCGCTTCTGCTAAAATCTCAGACAGTTTTCTCCCTTCAGTTGTCCCTGCAAATATCAGTATCTCTTTCAATTTTATACCCCCGTTTCGTTATCAGCTTTCCTTCCACAATTTCTGAAGCAGAATTCCCAATAAATACCGTAGTAAACATATTTACCTGTGTATCTCTTAATTCTCTGAGAGTACAGGTAACTGCTTTGGTACCTCTCCGTCCAATATTCTCCACATAACCACAAGCACGATTTTCTTCCAGCTTCTGTAGCAAAATATCACAGGCTCTCTGCAAATAGTCCTTTCTTTTGTGGCTGGAAGGATTATAAATAGCCATTGCAAAATCACCTTCTGCTGCTGCAATCAGTCTTTTTTCAATCTTCTCCCAAGGGGTTAACAAATCACTTAAACTAATGACAGAAAAATCATGATTCAGAGGGGCTCCAAGTACTGCTGCACCACTGCTTGCTGCTGTGATTCCGGGAATAACCACAAGCTCTGTTTCAGGATATGATTTACCTAATTCGTACATCAATGAAGCCATACCATAAATACCCGCATCACCACTACATATAAGAGCAACCTTTTTCCCTTTCTCTGCTTCTTCAAAGCAAAGTACACAACGATCTTTTTCCTGTTGCATAGGAGTGGATAATAACTCTTTTTCTTGAAATCTCTCACTCAGAAGTTTCAAATACAAAGTATATCCTACAATAATATCCGCCTGATCCAGCGCGTATAATGCTTCCCCTGTCATCATTTCCTCTTTACCCGGTCCCATTCCTACAATATATATCCTATTTTTCATCAAATACCACACTCCATTTCCCTTTTGCAATTGCAATGGTCATACCATCCTCTGCATGCTTCTCATAGATTAATTCGCCTTTTCCTTCGCAATATCTTAAGGCAGATCTTTCACATACATTATCAACACCTATCTTTTCTTTGACAAAAGACGATTCGTGAAAACAACCCTCCACTTTCTGTAATTCATCTGCTGAATAGGTAACAAAGGGAATACCGTATTTCCTACTCCATAAAATGAAACCTTGTTCTTCCTTCTTGATATCTACAGATGCGAGTGCCCTGACCTGTGTGGGTAAAATTTCCAGTTTCTCTAAAGTGCTACAAATCAATGTCTCTATTTTTCCTGTTTCCTTCCCTCTCTTACAGCCCATTCCAATCACATACTCTCTTGGTTGTAATACAATCGCAGACTGAAATTCTAATTTTTCAGTTGTTACCACAATATCTACTGGAGACTTGGGCGGATAAGGAACCCTTTGCATCTCTTCAGGCAAACAAGACTTTTCCTCCCAATATTCCGGCTCTATTGATATGGTAATTTTCTTTCCAGCCAATACCTTAGATGAAACCTTAGCAATACCTTCTTTGTTTAAAACCAGCAATGCATTCTTTTTAGCAAAAATATCCACAGCAAATTTATTCTGAATATCCGTTGCCGTAGTAATCACCGGTATAGCTACGATTTTTTCGGCAAGAATCCTTGCCATTTCATTGGCGCCTCCCATGTGTCCAGACAAAATCGGTATCACATAGGTTCCCTTCTCATCCATTACCATCACCGGACTATCATACAGCTTGTTCACAACATATGGTGCAATTGCTCTGACTGCAATCCCACAGGCACCGATAAAAAGTAAACTATTTTTTTCTTCCATCTGTTTTTTGGCCCAATCACTGATACTGCAATCTACATATGAAACACTGACCATGTTCTCTTTTCCCTTATAGCTCGAACATTTGGTATATAAGAAAACCCTCTCGTCCTTCCATACTTCCTCTACTTTTTGGGATAATTCTATTCCGTTTTCTGTAAAACTAATTACACTTATATTCATTGTCTATCTCCTGTTCACAAAAAAACATAGCCCTGTCACTGCTCAGTCTATTCTTTTGCTTTTCGAAACTCTGTAGAAAAATCTTCTGCATATAATCTGGATTTCTTATAGTTTTGATGGGTAATCACATCACCCACCAATACAATGGCTGTTTTTGTGATACCATGCTCCAAAGCAGTGGCATGTAAGGTTTCCACTGTACACAAATATGCCTCTTCTTCTGGCCAGGTTGCTTTATACACCAATGCAGCCGGTGTAGTTTTCTGATATCCACCTGCGATCAACCTATCCTTAAGTTCCTCTAACATACCTGTACTTAAATAAATCACCATGGATGTCTGATGTGCCGCAAAGCTCTCTATGGTTTCTTTTTCAGGCACCTTTGTTTTACCTTCCATTCTGGTAATAATCAATGATTGAGATATGCTAGGCAATGTATATTCTAAATTTAGAGATGCTGCTGCACCAAAACACGCACTGACGCCCGGACAACTTTCATAAGAGATACCCAGTTTGTCCAACTCATCCATCTGCTCTCTAACAGCTCCATAAATACTTGGTTCTCCCGTATGAAGGCGGACTGTTATTTTGTTTCCTTCCTCCGCCTTTTGCATGACCTCAAGAACTTCCTCCAAAGTCATTTTAGCACTATTGTGTATTTCACAGTCCTTCCTTGTATAGTTTAATAGCTCTGGATTTACTAATGAACCTGCATAAATAACCACATCTGCTCGTTCCAGCAAACGCATCCCTCTCACTGTTATCAAATCTACTGCACCTGTTCCTGCACCTACAAAAAATACCATGTATAACCTCCAATTTTTCTATCTCTATTTTCTTTAGTTATCATATAGAAAGTAAGCCTTGTAGCATTTCCTTTGCACCGCTGCTTTTGGCCAATTCTCCAAATTCATTAGAATACATAACGCATTCTATGTGTATTTTCCCTTTGCCTCTTTTGTTCAGATAGAAGCAGATTTTTTCCATGGCTGCATCTAATATATGTTTTGCTTTCCCTGTTTCTTGTAAAATACGCACTGCTTCCTCTGTTGTTACACAATCTAAGACTCTACACAAGATTTCTGACTCTATATGCTCTCTGATAGCAAATGCAGATAAAAGCTCCATTCTGCAATCTCCTTCTTTAGAATGGGTATTCATAATACCACCCGCCACCTTAATTAATTTGCCAATATGACCGGTCAGCAACATATTTTGAAATCCAAGACTTACAGCCATATCAATGGTATCTCCGATAAAGTTGCTGCACTTTACACTTTTATCCAAATCGTAGCCATACTCTCTTTTCATAAAATCTAAGCCATAGTTACCAGGAGTAATTGCTACTATATCATACCCCAAGGATTTTCTTTGATTAAGTTCCACCTTGATAGTATCTAAAATTGCCTGATTACTCATAGGCTCTACAATACCACTTGTACCCAAAATAGAAATACCACCTACGATTCCCAATCTGGGATTAAAAGTCTGCTCTGCTATTTTTTCTCCTCCCGGCACAGAAATCTTGACCTCTAATCTACCTTTATAATCAACAATTTTACAAATCTCCCAAACTTCTTTGGTAATCATCTCTCGTGGAACATGATTGATTGCAGCGTTACCAACATGCTGATCCAGCCCGGGTTTTGTTACCCTCCCAACACCAAGACCTCCATCAATTCGAACCTGTGACTCTACACTCTCTGGCATATCCTTGGAATAAGTCACTTTTGCATAAATAAGTGTCCCTATAGTAATATCAGGATCATCTCCTCCATCCTTTTCCACAGCACAGCTAACCTCATTTTCTTTGCGAATAATATCTAAAATCTGTGCTGTATAAGGGATTCCCTTGGGTGTTTCTATTGTTATTTCTGTTTTTATTTGCCCTGTTAACAACATATATGCAGCAGCTTTCGCTGCCGCTGCCGCACAACTTCCTGTGGTAAAACCGAATCGCATCTTACTGTTCCTTTCTCAGCTCATACAACAATGCATTGCAAATAGCTGCAGAAACATTACTTCCACCTTTTCTTCCAACATTTACAATGCATGGTATATTCGTTTCCAATATTAACTCCTTGGCTGCTTCCACGTTCACAAAGCCTACTGGAACACCAATCACAAATGCTGGTCTCCAATCACCTTGTTGCATCATTTCATACAATTGAATCAATGCAGTAGGAGCATTTCCTATAGCAAATATGACTGGCTTTTTGATTTCTGCTGCCTTTTCCATGCTGATTGCTGCTCTCGTTGTTTGGCGCTGCTTTGCCAAGGCTGCCACTTCTTCATCAGCCATAAAGCAATGAGCCTCTCCGCCAAAGCTTGCCAGTACCTTTTTATTAATACCTGCTAGCGTCATATTGGTATCTGTCACAATATCCGCACCATTTGCAAGTAACTTCTTTGCAATTGCTACCGCATCCTGTGAAAAGTGAAGCGTCTTTGCATATTCAAAATCCGCACTAGTGTGTATAACGCGCTTCGTTACCATCACTTCATCTGAAGGTAGGCAAACTCCCTTTTCTGCAAGTTCTGCCGTGATTATCTCAAAACTTCTCTTCTCTATTTCCTCCGGGAGCAAATGCTCTATTCCATGTAATCTGTCCACTTCAATTCTCCTATCTCTTGTAAGAGCCTTTCATTTTTCTGCCTGCTCTTAACTGCAATTCTATAAAATCCTCTTTTTAATCCTTTAAAGTTTTCACAATCACGAATCAGTATCTCTTTTTCCTGTAATGCTTCGCATAAAGGTTTCTCTCATAAATAAGAATAAAGTTAGCCTTCTCGAAAAATACCTTCAAACCCATTTTTCTTAGTTTTTCTCAAAAAAGCTTTCTCTTTGTTTATATAATCTATTGTTTCCTCTATGTATGACAATTGTTTCGTGTATGCACATCCTTTGTCTGTGTAAAACTAGAAACATTCCATTCAGGAAATTGTTTTTGTATTTACTATAAGTTAACTACTACCTTTTCACATATTCGTAAATGCTGTTAGACTTCTGTCATTTCAATTACTTTTCCCTGCTGCTTTGCATAATAAAGCAGTTCTTCATTGGCTATTTCCAAACTGCCAAAATGCATTTTACAACAAATCACACGTTGACAAGCATCTATTTTTTTCTTTGCATTTTCTACCAAAGCTTTCTCTACCGGTTCAAAAGCTTCTGCCTCCAACACTTCAGATGCTAAAGCTTTTGCAGACGGATAGTCCAAATCATTTTGATAGAGAATTCCTACAATAAAGGGGATACCCTCTCTTTGTAATCTACGGTATACACTTCTTCCACAGCCACCTCCAGCTATGACAAAAGTCTCCGCTCGTCCAGTTGCCGCTTCCAATTCCATATTTCCATTCTCTTCATCAAAGCTTCCTGTAGATATTCCAAATAATAAAGCAATATATCCTGGCGTAAAAATTTCCTCGGGTTTTCCAAATCTCCCTACATACTCACCATTAATACAAAGAATCCTGTCAGAAACTCTGTCAGCAAGTTCTAGTTCATGCAATGACATAATAACAGTCAAACCTTTTTTTCGACACATCTCCTGTAACACTGATAAAAATTCAAGTTTGTATTTAACATCCAAATAAGAGGTAGGTTCATCCAATATAATGATCTCTGGCTCTTGACATATTGCACGAGCCAGCATTACACGCTGTCTCTGACCATCACTAATTTGTGTAAAATCCTTCTCCTTAATAGCTGTTACATGCACTAACTCCATCGCTTCATGCACAATTTTGTAATCCGACTGCGATAAAATACCAAAATGACTTGTATATGGATATCTACCTGTAGCAACCACATCTTCACATGTCATCATTTCTGTTTTCATCTTATCCGTCAAAACCACTGCCATTTTTTGAGAAAGTAATGTACCAGGCATTTCTGCCAGATTTTGCTTATCAATGTATACCACTCCACCAATCAAACTTAATTGTCTGGCAATGCTTTTTAGTACTGTAGATTTACCAGCACCATTTGGTCCAATTAAAGTAAGAATTTCGCCCTTTTTTATCTTAACTTCTAGATTTTTCACAACAGTTTTTTTGTGATAACCTACACATAATTGTTTAGCCTCAAAATAGTATTCCATTATATTGCTCTCTCCTTCTTACGTCTTGCCATAATCCACAATACTACCGGTGCTCCAAAAACTGCTGTCACAGTGCTAATGCTTAACTCTGTGGGAGCAAACATGGTTCTTGCTAGCAAATCGCAAAACAAACAAAATACACTTCCGCCCAAGAAACAAGCTGGTATCATTAAAATCGGCTTTGTAGTCCCTAACAGACTCTTTACCAAATGAGGTACCGCAACGCCAACAAAGGATATTGGCCCTGCAAAAGCCACGATACATGCAGATAAAATACTGGACAATACAACCATAAATACACGTAAAAACCGAATATTTACACCCATATTTTGAGCGTAGGCTTCCCCAAGCTGATAAGCACTAAGTGGCTTAGACATTAAGAAAATTACACCAAAAGCAATAAAAACTATCCATGCCATCACCACTACATTTTCCCATGTAGTACCCGAAAAACTTCCTCTTGACCAATTATGAAGATTAACTATCTCTGCATCATTAGCAAAGGTAACAACAAACTCTGTAATCGCAGAGCAAATATATCCAATCATTACACCACTGACAATCAACATAGACATATTATTTACCCTGCGTGACATGACAAGGACAAAGCCCAGGGAAATCATTGCACCTAAAAAAGCTGCTATAATCAAGGTTCCGGAACTGATTCGAATTGCCTGTCCCATTAAGAAAACCATTACTAATGCAACAATCATTTTAGCACCCGAAGAAATACCCAAAATGAAAGGTCCCGCAATCGGATTATGAAAAAAGGTCTGCAAAAGGTACCCTGCAAGTGCCAGTGCACCACCGAGTATCATGGCAGCCACTGCTCTAGGGAACCTTATATCCCAAAGAATTCTGCTCGTAGTCTGACTGATTTCTTCTCCTGTAATGCTTCTAATAATATCAGAAAGAGAAACTTCTACACTTCCGATGCAGATATTACATACTAAAAATACCAACACTCCTACAGCAAGCAACAGAAATGACAGTATGTATTTGATAGTCCTTTCCTTATGCATCCCTACCTCCTACTCTAAACGGAACAAATATTCCATTTCTGTGGTTTCCCCAGAAATCATTTTGTGAATGTCTTCTATCAAGTAACCGATAGACATAGACTGCTGATACATATCATTAGTTGTACACCAGACATTTCCTTCCTGTACAGCTTTAAAATCTTCTAAAACAGCACATTTTTCCAATAATTCCTCTACGGACGCCACACCTCCATCAATAGAGCTGTTATAAATAAGATAATCTGCATCCTTTGCACCATTGTAGAATTCTTCAATCTGCATATTCATTGTAAAACGGCTGGATTCAGGGTCTCCTAAATCCTCAAATATATATTTACCTCCTGCCAATTCAATCATTTTCGCTACATAATCTGTAGAACATCTTACCTGTACCAGACCATTGGAAGTAACAAAAAAGAAAGCAACTGTTTTATCTGTCTTCTTATCCGAAGTTACTTGCTCTAAAACCTCTATCTGCTCTTCAAAAATCTCTTCAGCTACTTCTTCCTTATCCGTTAATGCACCAAAAAACTTAATCCACTCCACTCTTGCCATAGGATGAGATTCGTAACTGGAGTATTCAATCATGACAGGAATACCGAAATCCTGTAATTTTTCAATTACTTCCGGAGAGTGTGATATCATCATATTCTCTATAGCCAAAGAACAATTATAGGACAGAATCAATTCATAATCCGGTTTATTATATTTACCTGCATAAACCATGTCACCATTCTGCATTTTTTCTTTTGCATCTTCAATATACCATCCATCTTCCTTTTGACCTGAAAGCGTAATGGTATCCATAGCATCCAATTCCGTAAACATATTCATTGCTGATGAAGCCACCAGATAAATATTTTCTAATGGCTGCTGTAATACCACCACATCCTCTTCTAATTCTTCCGGAATTGCCTTTCCCTCCGGAATCAACAGATACTTGGTATCATCCATAAGAGTCAGTAGCTTATAACCTCCCTGATAATAATCCACAGAAAAGTTTTCTGCATATTCCAGTTCCATACTTCTTTCATAAACAAGCTCTGTATCATCTACTTGTTCAACATCTGTTGTTTGTTCTCTATCTATCATAGCCGTGCTATCCAATCCTTTACTTATATCAGTTTCAGAATTGGAAGAAGGACTGCCACAGCTACACAGTCCAATCAATCCCATAATCAAGCAACAACCTAAGATTGTTATCTTTTTTCTTCCTATCATTTTTAATTCCTCTTATTCTACCGGCTTCATGGTCCCTGAATGGAAAGTAATGTTGTATTCAATTTCGCGAGCCTTACTCATAGCAACAGTATCTCCAATCACAAGAAGCTTCTCATCCAATGAACTTATAGGAATTTCAAATACCGAACCACCTTTGACACTAATGGGAAGGTACTTTTCTCCGCCTACCATCATGTAATCATAATTTTCGCTATTCCATTTTACAGTTGCAATCTTAGCATCATCTGTGATAGTAATTGTCGCAGGAGATATAATAGATGCTTTACCACTTCCTCCTTCACAGGTAAGATCAATGGTATAAGTACCGTTTTCTACTACAGCCACTTCACCCGATACTTCAGTACTGCCTCTGTCTGATTCTGTAGAAAGAGTAGCCGCAAGGAAGGTAAGCTGACGGTCATACCACTTTTCTTTCCTCTTACTAAATGCCGCACAATCTAAAGGCTTATCTAGTGCTTGTACAGGAATCGTAAATTTATACGTACCATTTTTATCCTCTGCAAAAGCGATACAATCTGTTTCTTCTGCAACCGAAGCCTGCTCGCCAGTTCCCATATAAAGCTTGGTATATGCTTTACTATTCATAGTCAAAACTGCTGTCATGCTACCATCTTCTGCTATAGTTAATTCTGCCTGTTTGATTTTGAACATAGAAGAGCTTGACTCAACTTCTACAAAATATGTTCCGGGTCCTACCTCACCAACTACTTCCGTTGCTTCTTTTAAAATAGCAGTATCACTATCTTTTTGTACCTCTGTACTCGCTGTGCTTCCTGTTTCCTGTTGTACATTTTTTGCACCACAACCACTCAGACAACAAAGGGTCATAGCGATTGCTAATACTGTTACTAATGCTTTTTTCATACTTTCCTCATTTCTGCAGTTTTACTGCTGATTCTTTTTCGTCTATTCCTTCAAAGTTTCTCCAGAAGCAATTGCATCCTTAATATGTTCCACATAAAGATTCTGAATTGCTTCAAATTGTCCAAGACCTTTGATTACACAAATAACCTCATATCCTTCCTTCTCCAAAGCTGACTTCCAAGAATCCTCTTCTGCACCTGCCATATCATTATTAGCATGGTCTCCTGCCACTACCATCAAAGGCTGTAATACCACCTTTTTGTAGGTACCCTTTGCCTTCAATGCTGCAATTAAATCATCCAAAGTAGGTTCTGCCTCTACCGTTCCGATATAATAATTTTCATATCCAGTCTGTGTCAGCTTCTCCTGAAGCTTTCCATACACTGCATTGGATTCTGCCTCTGTACCATGTCCCATAAAGCAGATTGCTGTTTCACCATCTTCATAAGATGCTGTTTCTGCTGTAATTGCCTTAATAACTGAATCAAAATCTGCATCACTCATTAACAAAGGATCTGCTAAAGTAATCTTATCAAACTTATCCAAGTAGTTTGTTAAAGACTTTGCAAGGTCATTGTATTCAAAACCATTCATCAAATGGGTAGGCTGTACTATTAATTCCTTAATACCATCCTCTACTGCTCTGTCAAGTGCCTCTTCTACATTGTCAATCTCCAGTCCATCACGTTCTTTTAATACATCGATAATAATCTGACTGGTAAATGCTCTACGAACTTCATACTTCGGAAATGCTTCTGCAATCGCAGTTTCAACAGCGCCAATAGTAATATCACGGCTATCATTATAACTTGTACCAAAACTTACAACTAAAATAGCCGTATCACTATCTTTTTGTACCTCTTTACTCGCTGTGCTTGCCGTTTCCTGTTGTACATTTTTTGCACCACAACCACTCAGACAACAAAGGGTCATAGCGATTGCTAATACTGTTACTAATGCTTTTTTCATACTTTCCTCATTTCTGCAGTTTTACTGCTATATATTTGCTAAATATGTACTCACTACAGAAATGATTTGTTTTTACCCCATAACGGTACCAAAAATAAAAACCCTTTTCCTACGAAATAGGTAAAGGGTTTGCATACAAAAAGAACGGAGATAAAGGTTTACTTTTATCCCAGACTTTACACATGCAACCAGTTACTCGTGGTTTGAAACAATCGTTTCTGCACAACATTTAGGCAGGTCTCCCGACTTAAAGATCATTGCATCCGCCATCTTCCCAGTTTCCCAGTGATATATCGGCCTCAGCTCCCTAATTACGGTGACGAGTTCGTACAGGATTTGCACCTGTTTCCCTTTTCATCGGAACAAATCATTCAAATAATTGTTCCGACACCTAATTGTTACATATTTAGTTCTAATTATTATATCACATAAATTTTCTTACTTCAACAAAAACAGATTTTTCTTTAATGTATTAGCAGCGACAACATAGCCTATAAAATGGACTATTGCAATAATGGTCTATGTCAATATATTGGACATAAAAAGTCAAACTTTTTTATGCTGCACTTCTAGCTAATAATTCACATTGGTTTGGTGTCATATAATTAATTGAAGAGTGTAATCTTTTTCTCTTATACCATCCTTCAATATATTTAAAAATAGCTCTATTAGCTTCTTCGAAAGTACGGTATGTATTTCTATATATTTCTTCTTTTTTTATAGATGAATGGAAAGATTCTATAAAAGCATTATCATAAGGGCAATCTTCTTTACTAAATGATTGTGTAATATTAAATTCTTTACATAGTTTCTTTAAATCGTTGTTAGTGTATTAAAATCCTAAATCACTATAAAATATTAGTTCCTTATCTTTATCAGGATATTGGTTGCAATAAGCATTTTTCAGGGCTTTAATAGATAAATCATTAGTGATTCTTTTACCGGAAGCATAGCCAATTATTTTTTTAGAATGTAAGTCAAGAACTGAAGCTAAATAGCACCAACCATATTTGATAGTATAAATATATGTAATATCTCCTACCTATTTTTCATTAATAGAATTAGTAGTAAAATCTGTTCTTAAAGCGTTTTCCAAACCTTCTGGCTACGCCTAGAACGATACACATAGTCTTAATATTATGGTTGCTTTTATTACTATCTATAAGTTCTATTACCTCATCTAATTTCTTGTTGCAAAGTCCAGTAGGCAAGGGTGTTTCACCCATAGCCTCTCACAGAACCGTACGTGATACTCTCATGTCATACGGCTCCTATTATCTAGTCATTGGTAATAT
This sequence comes from Clostridium butyricum, assembly GCA_015058475.1. Classification (GTDB taxonomy): domain Bacteria; phylum Bacillota; class Clostridia; order Clostridiales; family Clostridiaceae; genus Clostridium; species Clostridium butyricum_B. The sequence goes on from SVCF01000001.1 coordinate 141,879, forward strand.
TCCAACTTTCCAATGTCGAAATAATGTTGGATTTCTATCAGCAATTTTTCTAAGGCATTTCATCGCTTTGTGTGGTTTGAATTTATACTTCTTATATTTTCTTTTTATCCAAAAGTATAAATGATAATTCATATGTTCCAATACTCTTGCTAATTCTTTTCTACCATATCTACCATAGTAGTTAAGCCGCCCTCTTATTATGGGATTATATTTTTCAGCTATTTCTGTTATTTCTCTATTGGTCATCCATAATAATCTCCATTCTTTAATGGTCTGTTTGATGTGACTCTTTGCTTTGTTATTAATAGCAGGTAAAAAGCTTGTGAATTATTTATTATTTTTTCCTTTCGCTTTCCCTGGTTTAAAAATGTAACTTAAAAAAGTAAATTCTATATTTTCATAATCTTCTATTCTATTGCTATCTTTACAATAAATTAACGCGTCGTGCTATTTATTAAGTTACAAAAATTGTAATTTAATAAATGCGCAAAATATCCCTGAACTAAATTTCATAATTTTTTAACCAAATACAAGTTGTTTTATCTGAGCCATTTTTCTATTTCCTAAAATATCATTTACTAAAATAAGCTCTTGCAAATTTGCAAACAGGTACTGGCATGCTATCAATAATCCTAATATAATCATTTACAAATGTAGGTAATCCAGAAAAATATCTTTGTATTTCCTTAATTACTAAATACAAATTTCGTTTAGTTCTGTTAAAAGAAACATTTCGTCTATTTCTTATTTTAGACGGAATGATTTCTTTATAGGCATCATCAATTAGAACAAAAATAACTGTGAAAAAGTCTTTTAAATCATCAATTTTTTCAGTATTATAATAAGTGAACTCTAACATTTTAATAATCTCCTTATTATATTATTGTGATTAATTATATTTTAATTGAGATGATTAAATATTGTTAGAGTTTTTTAACTAGCACAACGCGTTATTTTAATATTTTTTAGAATTTCACCTTATGTAAAAACAGGGGAGCAAATTAATTTAAGGCGACAACTTGCCGCCTTAAAAAATCCTTATAAATGGCTCTATTTCTTAATTAACATGTTATACATTCCACATGCTTTTTGTTCGTACAGTATACTCTCTAAATATATTACTTTGAATCATTATATATCATCTTAAGACTTAAAAATAGGGTGTTTGATTAATATATCTCATTTCTTTTTCAGCATTTTCATCTGAATTACATAATAATAGTTTAAAGTTATGTTTTATATTATTCATCTACAGGAATATTATTTATGACTTTTGATATAGATCCCAGTACAACTTCTGCTTCTTTTGCTACGTCTTTCATTATTGCTGACATAAATAATATTAAATAATTTTTTATTTATAATAACACTTAATCTCCATTATTAGATCTAAAAATATTACATTATCTAATATCTTCCTTCAATTTAAAACTATTAACTTGTTCAATAAGATTATTAGAAGTCTGTGTAAGTAATTGTGCAGTATTTGCTAAATTTTCAGCTGATATAGTAACCTCTTGAGTTGAAGCAGCTATTTCTTCTGAAGAAGCTGAATTTTCTTCAGATATGCTAGCTGTAGAATGTATTGTTTCAATTATTTTATCTTTTTCATTATTAATCTCTTCAACTGTAGAATTAATTGCTTCTATTTGTGGAAGAATTGTATTAATAGCTTCAATTATTTTCTTGAAATTATCAACTGAGATTTCTATAACATTTGTTTGATGTTTTAAATCATTATTTACTCCATCTGTAGTGCTTACTACGCTAGTTGTTTCCTTAGAAATATCTTGAATCAACCTATTAATATCATTAGATGATCTCTTTGATTGTTCTGATAATTTTCTAATTTCCTCAGCAACAACTGCAAAACCTCTACCTGCTTCCCCTGCTCTTGCTGCTTCTATTGAAGCATTTAATGACAATAAATTAGTTTGCTCGGCAATGCTGTTTATAACTTCCGTTATATTATTAATTTCTGAAATTTTTATACCTAACCCTTGAATTTTCTCACTAACATTACAAAATGAGTTGCTGATAGTATCTATTGCTTCGATAAGAACCGATAGTTGAGCATTACTACTTTGTGCCATATTATTAACTGATTTAGTATTTCCATCAACATCTCTAATTGATGCAGCAATATTTGCGATTTCATCACCCAACTTAGAAAATGATTGATTTATTACCATTAATTCATTTGATTGAACTAAAGCACCCTCAGCTATACTATGTATGGCAGCATCAACTTCCTGCATTGTAGATTCCGTTTCTTTTGATACAGATGCCAATGATTTAGACTTTTCTAAAGTTAATAAGCTGCCATCCTTAATTAACTTTAATATATAAGAAATTGAATTTATAGTAACGGCTAATTCCTTTTTCATTAGTCCTATTTCAGACTTTTCATCAGTTTCAATTTTAACTGTAAAATCTCCACCGGCTAAAGTATCTAAAATACTGCTAAATGAACTGATAGATTTCTTTAGTGATTTTATTACCATAGTTGCAATCGATGATATTAATATAATTGAAATAACAAAAAGCACTATCAACGTAATAATTCCATTTACATAATCTTTATCTGTTTTATTGAATAATTGCTCTGCATCGGCTTTATTCTTAATTACTGCTGATGAAATTGCATCTGAAAAATTATAATGATTTTTTTCAAAACTGGCTATATTAACAGTTTTTGTATAATCGCTAACAGAATTATTATCTTCAATTTTAGTTATATCATTACAGTTATTTTTCAAAGCAGTAAATATATTATCTATAAGCTCATTTATTTCATCGTTATCGGATGTAAATTCCAATGACTTATATTGAGTCAAATCTGCGGAAATACCATCAAGAGTTGTATTAATATTATCTTTATATGAATCTTTGGGATTCTCCATTTGGCTTTGAATATTATTCCTCAAATCATTTAATCGCATATTAATAGAACTTAATAGTATATCGCGTTGAAGAGAGCTTGTATACATTAACTTAAGATTATTATGAGTCGCATTAACGGTAGAAAATGATGATATTCCAATAATGAAAGTAGTTAAAATCGAAATAAAGCATATAACTTTAAAGCTTCTAATTATAGTTATATTATTTAATGATAGTTTTGTAAAAATACTTTTGAAAAGCCTATTCTTTAAATGTTCATTTTTTAAATCTTTGGTCTTTATATTAATTTTTTTTAATTTTTTATCCATTCTATCATAACCTCCAAAGTAATATTTCTAAATTTTCATTGAGTAGTTATATTTATAAATGAATATAATTTTATGAATAATTCAGTATTAGGCAAATTCAAAAATTAATTTTTTTAGAACCTATGAATAAAATAAAAATGTCCTAAAATTTATAGTGAAAATTATACTTAAATATTAAAATCGTGAGTTTTTAAATCAGCCCTTAATATAGCCTTATACTCACCACATGTTCTAGTTATTATAAGTTTATTACCATTAACTTCAGTAATGTATTTTCCATACTTTTTTCTTTACTTCCATCTTTAAATTCAACTTCATAATATGGTGCTCTTGGTTTTCTCTTATAAATAGCATCTATAAGCGAATAATCAAAAATTTCAACATTAATATCTTTACTTTATATCACTTAATTTAGGCATAGAAGCTATTGCTCCATAGTTTGTACATGTTATTGCTCCTACCTTGTTAGCAAATTCAATTATATTTTTCCATTCTTCAAATCTGATATTTTGTTTATCTTCAATATCAGATACTTGTTTTAATACAGCTCCAACAAATGCATCTCCAGCTCCTGTTGAATCCACTTGTTTAATTTTAATGGATGGAATTATGATATTTTCCTTATTAACACTTAAATAAGTTCCCTTAGACCCTAAAGTTATAGTTACAACTTTTACGCCTAAATCATGTAACTTATTAACTCCAGTCGTAATTTCTTTTTCTCCAGTTAATAGAAATAATTCTTCATCACTTAACTTAGTAAAATCACTTTGTTTTATGAAAAAAATACTGTCTTCTATAAATTGCGATAACTTATCTTTTGTGATCAATGCATCTCTATAATTTGGATCAAATGATACATATATATTATTGTTTTTTGCATATTCTAATAATTTAAAATATGTTTTCTTTAATTCACCATCTAAAAATCCTGTGGCTGAGCCAAAATGAATTATATCAGAGCTTGTTATCTTCGATAAATCAATGTTATTAAATAAATAGTCTCCATCACTTCCTCTTAAGAAATCAAAGTTACGTTCTCCATTTTCATCGATTCCTACTAAAGCTATTGTTGTGCTACCTTTTTCCACAGCCATTCCAGTATTTATCTTTAAATCCTTTAATAATTGAATTAGATATTTTCCAAAAAAGTCATCACCTACTTGACCTAAGAAATAAGCATTACCTTCTAATTTAGAAATACTAGCTGCTACATTAGCAGGTGCTCCACCTGCTTTTTTTTCAAACTTTTCTCCATTTATTAACCCTTTATTATCAACACAAACCATATCAATTAAAAGTTCACCAATACAAAAAATATTTTTATTCAATATCATATCCTCCTTAAATTTCAATTCTATAATTAAAATATTTAAAAGTTATTTTAATTTTAAGTATTGATTCTTAAATAAATAAAATAAACTTAAATGATACTAATCACCTCTCATTACGAATAACAAAAGATGATTAGAAACACATATATATAAATTGTTAATTATGAGCATGAATTTTAAAATTTTTCACTTAATTAAATTTCAATATCATTTTTATTCCTTCACTCAAGTTCTAATATATACAATGTATTATTTTTATTTTATAATAATGTCGTGTTTTTCAATATTGATTACAGCATCACCTTTTGCATAAAATGAAATGTTAGTTGCATCTAAATCAGTGTAAAAAGTTGATGTCATTACTTGTTCACCATCATTCACAAAAATCTCTGCTGAATATTTATCAATTATTAATCTTAATTTAATATTCCCATTTTGATTTCTTACATTCATTTCTCTCTTATGTAAAGTGTCTTTAAGTCTTGCTGAATAACTTCTATCAAATGAAACAATGTTTTTTATTGGATCAAACGCTATTAATGTTTCATATTCTTCATTTTTAGCTATTTTAATTACAAATTCTTTACAATCTGCACCATTAATTTCAATGGTCATATCCAATTCTCTTCCCGATATTCCTTCTAATTCCACTTCGTCTTTAATTAATACATTCTCATATTTGATAGTATTTTTGTAATAATTCTTAATTTCTCTAATTGGATTTTGAATTAATTTTCCATCTTTTATTGTCAGTTCTCTAGGAATGCTCATCATTCCACACCATTTAAAGTCACTTGGAACAATATTATTTTCCCATGATTGCATCCATCCTATCATAATTCTTCTTCCATCTTCTGCTTCAAGGGTTTGAGGAGCATAAAAATCTAAGCCAAAATCTATAGTTCCATAATCTTCTCTATTGAATTTATGATTTTCCTTATCATATTTACCGATTAAATACACTGTATTGTGTCCATTATGAAATTTTAGGTCTTGCGCCTTTACTTCCATAGGTGAAATTATCATAATATCATTTCCATCCACATTAAAAAAATCTGGACATTCCCACATACGCCCTATTTTATTCTCACTTCTATCTAGAATAGTAACAAAAGTCCATTCTTTTAAATCTTTTGATTTATACAAAAGAATTTGTCCACTTCCATCCGCATGCCTGCTGGCAACTACAACATAGAAGCTATCTCCATCCTTCCATATCTTAGGATCTCTAAAATCTTCTAAGTTACTCCCTTCTGGCAATGAATAACTTGTAATTACAGGATTACAATCTAATTTTTCATAATTTATCCCATCTCCAATAGCAATACATTGAGTTTGTCTAATTACATGAGAGCCATCTTCGTTAACTTTATCTAATACTCCAGTATACATAAGTATATGTTGTCCATCTGACTCTACAGCACTTCCAGAAAAACACCCTCCAGTATCATATTCTTGATCTGGAGCAAGAGCTACTGGCAGTTGTTCCCACTTTATAAAATCTTTTGTTTTACTATGTCCCCAATGCATTGGTCCCCATTTAGTATCATATGGATAATATTGATAAAAAAGATGATATTCACCTGCAAACTCAGAAAATCCATTTGGATCATTAATCCAGCCTATTGGTGAAGATAAATGAAATGATGGCCTCTGTTCTTCATTAATATTCTTTATACCTTCTTCTTCAAAAACTCTTGCTTTGTCTAAAACTTCATTATTATTTTTAACTATATTGTTCATAATTATTTCCTTTCAATTAGCATAGATATTACATAAGCGACCTTAAAGTCGCTTATGTAGGTTATTTATTTTGCAAAATATGCATCTAAATATTTTTGCTTAATTTCTAATATTTTTGATAAACCTTGGTTATCCATTTCCTTTAAATAAGAATCCCATTCTTCATCAATACCGCCATTTAAAATCCATTCAGCCTTTTTACGTTCTGTATATGCTTTTACTGCTGTTTCATATTGAGTAACTGCTTCTATATCTTCTTGAGACATAAATACAGGAGGATAATTGTATTCTGCTTTCATATCCTTAACATAAGTATTATGAAGTATATCTAATCTTTCTTGCGCGTCATCCGGACATGTTGTATATTTTCCATAATATTCGTTAAGAATTATAGCTGGTCCACCTACAAATTGATTTGCACGTACTTCCCAAGGTGATGCTGTACCTAAAGGTAAATGTTTCAAAGTTTTGTTTTCTGTTAACTCAAATACATTTTGATGTTTTTCATCTCCATATGTTCCCCAGTTATCTTGTACAGATTGAAGTGGTTCATATAACTTATCTATCCATTTTGCTGTTAATTCTAAATTTTTATTTGCTGATGTTATAACACATCTACCTAAATCAAAACCATATCCATTTGATCTTGGAACATTAACTATTCCATCAGGTCCTGCAAGAGCTGGAAGAGGTATATAATCTTCTTTGTTTGTAACTACATTAGCTCTATCCCATGTAAAGAACATACCATAACGGTTATTTTTTCCTTTTGAAACAAATGTATCCCATTTTTGTGTAAAGGCTTCTTTATCTATAAGTCCTTCTTTTTGGAGCTCGTGAAGCCATTTGATACCTTCTTTATATCCATCTTGAGTAGTTGAATATACAACTTTTTTATCATTAGTCACTAAATAGTGATCTGCATTATCTCCTAATCCAAAAGCTCCAAGTAACATCCCAGGATCTTGATCTCCATTGTTTATGATAAATGACATAGGAATCACATCATTTTTACCTTCTGGATTTTTATCTCTAAAAGCTTTTAAAACTGTCATCAATTCATCAGTTGTTTTAGGTACTTGAAGTCCTAATTCATCTAACCACTTTTTATTTATCCAAGGAATATCTCCAACAGCTTGTATTGCCTCTTTTCCACTTCCTAATTCCTCTATCCATGGAAACGAATAAATATGACCATCTGGAGACGTAATCATTTTTCTATATTCTGGCTTATCCTCTAAAACTTTAGATAAATTCGGCATATAATTATCTATTAAATCTTCAACTGGAATTATAACTCCTTGTTTAGCATAGCGAACTAAGTCATAGTTACTCATACCAGCATTAAATAATAAGTCTGGAAGTGAATCCTTCTTTGCTAAAGCTAAATTTTTCTTATCAGGATACTGATCTTCTGTATAACATGTCCAATCAATATGAACATTAGTTTCTTCCTCTAATCTTTGAAAAATAACTCTTTCATTTGGATCTTGAGTAGAAATTGAGGGTGCATTTGTTAGAGCTTTTAAAGATGCAGCTTCTTTTAACGGAAACGAAACATCCTTCAGCGCACTTTGTTCCTCATTCTTACTTGCAGTACTACTACCACATGCTGTGAATGATAATACTGTTAGCAAAGCTAATGAAATGCTAATTAACTTTTTTATTTTACTTTTTCTCATATTTTTTTCCCCTTCCTTAATATATATTAATTAACCTTTTACTGATCCTGCCATTATTCCCTTGTCAAAATATTTTTGGAAGAATGGATACATGACTAGTAAAGGTAAACTTGAAACAACAATAGTAGAATATTTTAATAATTCTGCAATTTTAGCCATTGCTGCTGTACTTTGAATATCAGTTATCATACCAGGTCTTGGTGTGTTTTGAATTAGTATTGATCGAATTACTAATTGTAACGGCTGCAAATTAGAATCATCTAAATAAATCATTGCATCGAAGTAACTATTCCATTGAGCCACAAATTGATATAAAAGTAATACTGCAATAATTGGTTTACATACTGGCAACATAATCTTAAAAAAATGTGTAATATCACTTGCACCATCTATGGCTGATGCCTCTCTTAATTCCTTAGGAAGACTTTGAAAATAAGTTCTTGCCAGTATAATATTCCATACATTAATTGCACCTGGAAGTAGAATTGCCCATACCGTATTAAGCATCTTCAAGTTATCTATTAAAAGGTATGTAGGCATCAATCCGCCTCCAAAAAACATAGTAATAACATATAATGTAGTAACAAATTTTTTCCCGACAAAATCTGGTCTAGATAGTGGATATGCAGCTAAAATAGTAGCAGCAACTGAAATAAAAGCAAATGTAGTAGAGTAAAATACTGAATTTATAAACCCTCTTAAGATCATGTCATCCTTAAATATTCTTTTATATCCATCTAATGACCATTTGCTAAAATTAAATGTTATACCATTATTGTTTAATTCAGTTGGATCCATAAAAGATGCAACGACTATATACATAAGTGGGATAATGATAGCTAGTACAAAAAGTGACACTCCTAAATAGCCACCTATTGTAATTAACTTATCAGAAAAAGATAATTTTTGGAATTTATTCATTTTCACATTACTCATTTTCTATATCCCTTCTCCCTCATTTAATTTTTTAACAATTGAATTTACAACTAATAGTAAAATTATATTGATGATAGAATTAAATAATCCTACAGCAGTAGAAAAACTATAATCCCCCATTAATAACCCCATTTTATAAACATATGTTGGCAAAATTTCTGATGCAGGTAAATTTAAATCTGTTTGCAATGCATAAGCTTTTTCAAAACCTATACTCATAAGATTTCCTGCTGATAAAATAAATTGAATAACCATAATTGGTTTGATAGCTGGTAAATCAACATTTAGGATCTGCTGAAAAATATTTGCTCCATCTATAACGGCTGCTTCAGTCAATTCCTTACTTGCATTTGATAGAGCTGCTGTATAAATAATCGATGCCCATCCTGCTCCCTGCCAAATTCCACTAGCTATGTATATAGTTCGATATGCACTGGGCATTGTCATAAAATTAGTTGCTGTTCCAAGCATTTTATTAAATGGCCCAACTGGTGACAAGAAGATAATTATCATACCTGCAAGTACAATTACAGATATAAAGTTCGGAGCATAAACAATCAATTGAATTTTTTTTCTTAGCCTTTCACTCTTTATTCTTGCTAATAATAAAGCAAGGATAATTGGTATTGGAAATCCCCATAATAGTCCATACAAACTTATTTTTAAAGTATTCATAAGATAGTTCATAAAGTCTGGTGAAGCTAAAAATCTTTCAAAATGTTTCAACCCTACCCATTGACTATTAAAAACTCCTAAAATAGGACTATAGTCTTTAAATGCAATTAATACTCCTCCCATTGGAATATACTTAAAAATAATCAATAGTATTAGAGGTGGTAAAGTAAAAAAAAGATATAATTGATAATTTTTTCTGATATACCTCAAGTTACTATATAATTTAGAATGTTTTTTCTTAATGTTAACTACTTCAGTATCTACCTTATTACTATTAGGTAATACACTTTTTACTTCATTCAAGTTTTCATTCTCCTTTCATTAAATTATAAAATCACAGCTTGTTTACATTTAAAACATTTTTTATTTACTTTTGCAAACTGAATTTCCTATTAACTCCGCTTATGTAAACCTTATCTTATGTTTATATATAAATAATACCAATCACTATTACATTTGTCAATATAAATATTGTCAAAAATCTTTTTATCATTTTTACATTTGCACAATATATATATCTACTTTTTCTTTTTTATTTTTTAACAATTATAAATATGTAACAATTCCATTTTGTATTTTACACTTTATTTGTTATACTAATATCAATATATTACATAAATATTAATACAGATTTTCAAGTCATAAAGAAAGGAGCACTTAATAATGCCAAATAAGAAAATAACAATTCAAGATATTGCTAATGAATTAGGCATTTCAAGAAATACTGTTTCCAAAGCCTTAAACAATACTGGAGTTCTTGCAGAAGCTACAAAATCTAAAATTATTCAAAAAGCAATAGACATGGGATATAAACAATTTGCTTATATAAATACACCATATGTTCCCACTGATATATCTAAAAATAAAGAAATAGCGTTATTCACACGCAGTATGCCAACTGGTTCCCATTTTGGATCCGATCTTTTATCTGGTTTTGAAGAAAAAATCAGTAATTTGGGTTATAAACTATCTATATATCTAATTCGAGATAATGAATTGCTTTCTTCAAGCTTACCATCTAATTTCACCCCCGAATCTATTGACGGTATAATATGTATAGAAATGTTTGATAAAAATTATAGTAAGGCCATATGTGAATTAAATATTCCATCTCTCTTTATTGATTCTTTTGCTAATCACGGAGAAACTCAGCTAAATGCTGATCTTTTATTAATGGAAAATTACAATACTATCTATAACGTTACTAAAACTTTAATAAAGAACAATAATACAAACATTGGATTTGTGGGAGACATTCATCATTGTCAAAGTTTCTATGAACGTTGGCAGGGGTATTGCTCCGCTTTACTTGATTCAGCAATCACAATTAATCTCAAAAATTCTATTCTTGAGAATGATGCGGAACCATATAATAATCCTGAATGGCTTAGTAATAAAATAATGCAGCTTCCAGTTTTGCCGCAAGCTTTAATATGCGCAAATGATTTTATTGCACTAAATGTTATAAAAGCCTTAAAACATAATAATATTTCTATACCTAACGATATTTTAGTGTGTGGCTTTGATGATTCTAAAGAATCAAAAATAATTGAGCCTCACCTCACTACTGTAAACATTCCAAGTTACGAAATGGGTGATATTGCTGCAAGCTTGTTGCTTTCCAGAATAGAAAATCCGTCTATTCCTTTTAGAACAATGCACGTACAAACATCAGTTAAGTTTCGTGAGTCTACTGGAAATATAAAACTTCAAAAAATCGATTAATATTTACAGTGTATATTATCACCAATCAAATATCATAAAATAACTATACCCCACAAAAATCTAAACTTAGATTTCTGTGGGGCTGATCTTATATCAATATATTGGACATAAAAAGTCAAACTTTTATTATGCTGCACTTCTACCTAATAATTCATATTGATCTAGTGTCATGTAATTAATAGAAAATAGTAGTCAATTATTTTTACAGTTATTGCACAAAGTCCAAGTTCAGTCATTCTTTTTTGAACTCTCTTTAAGGATACTTTGAATCCTTCTATACAAAATATATGATGGATTTTAGGTGCACCATATATACCTTTATTTTCCTTATATATTCTTTTACTAAATATTATTCTACTTAGTTTGACTTAATGTGTCCACTACTTTATACTAACACCATATTCTCATGTCACTGATAATATGAAAAATAGTACTCTAAGTATTTTGAAAAGATAACTAAAAAGATTATAACATCTTATTAAAAATGAAATGACGACTTGTCGACAAAGTAAAATTTTCGTCGGCAACTCGCCACCTTATAAAAAGCTTATAAATGGCTCTATTTCTTGATTAATAGTGCTACACTTTCAATATGCTTTGTCATAGGAAACATATCTACCGGCTGCACTTCTATAGTCTTATATCCATTTTCCTCTAAGTATTTCAAGTCCCTTGCTAATGTGCTTGGATCACATGAAACATATACTACCTTATTAGGTCTAGCTCTTCCTATAGCCTCTAGCAATTTGGTATCACAACCCTTTCTTGGTGGATCAACTACTATAACATTAGGCTCTATTCCATCCTTTATTAATTGAGGTATTATTTCTTCTGATTTACCAACAAAAAATTCGGCATTAGAAATATTATTAATGCTTGCATTAATCTTAGCATTTTCTATTGCTTGATCTATAACCTCTACACCATATACTTTCTTCGCCTTTTGTGATAAAAACAATGTTATAGTACCTGTTCCACAATAAGCATCAAACACAACTTCATCCCCATTTAGATTTGCATATTCCAACGCTTTATTATAAAGTACTTCTGTTTGATATGGATTAACTTGAAAAAATGATAATGGAGATATATTAAACTTAAAGTTTCCAATATAATCTGTTATATGATTTTCACCATATAAAGTAACACATTCTTCTCCCATAACCCAATTTGTATTTTTAGTATTTATGTTTTGAATTAAACTTTTAAAACCTGTAACGTTATTACTTAATTCTTCTATAAGCTCATTTATGTATGGTATTTTTTTATGTAACGTTACTAAAATAATCATTATTTCATTTGTCTTAAATGACTTTCTAATTACTATATTCCTAATAATTCCTTCATTAAATAATATGCCTTCTTTTTTAGCTGGCATAATAGAATTATCAACCATCCAATTTTTTATTATTCTAATTATCTTTTCTGATATTTCATCTTGTATTAAGCAATTATCTATATTAATTATTTTATGGCTTTTCTCACTATAAAATCCAATTAATATATCATTGTTAATTAAATCTACTTGAAATTGCACTTTATTTCTATATCTATACTCATTATTCATTCCAAGAGTATATTGAACTATATTTTCATCTAATCCTGCTATTTTTTTTATACAGTCTTTCACTCTATTAAATTTAAAGTCTAACTGTCCTTCATATTTAAGATGTTTTAGTGAACATCCTCCACATTCTTCAAACTTTATGCATTTAGGAACTTTTCTCACATCTGAACTATATATTATCTCTAATAGCTCTCCAAATGCATATTTTTTTTTAGCTTTAATTATTTTAATTTTTACTTTTTCCTGTGGTAATGCTCCCAATACAAAAACTGGATATCCATCTATTCTAGCTACACCTTCACCTTCATAACCTAAAGATTCAATATCAACTACATATTCCTTATTTATCTCTAGCAATTTTACACGTCCCATCTATATTAAATAATAATTTTATTATACCTTACTGTTATTAATTCATACAGTATTAAAATACATTAAACTAATAATAGTATTATTAGAACTACTTTAATTAATTATTTCATAAAAATAAAAAAGCACCTTTCGGTGCTAATACAGAATCAGTTGCCATTTAATTCCATATGTTTATAAGTATACCTCACTTAATGCGATAATATACATTATATATTAAGTATACCACAAGTAATTGTAAACTTTTTGTTAATTTTTTTATTTTTTCATATATTTTATTCATTTTTTTATGATAAGTTATTTGAAATTAAAACAAAAGTACATATTTATATATTAAATTTTTTTATAATTAGACAAAAATAAAGACCTCTGTTAAAACAAAGGTCTTTATTATGTATATCGTTAAAAATTATTTAACAACGCTAACTTTTAATAAGTTAGTAGCACCAACTTCATTTACAGGAACTCCAGCTGCTAATACAACTGTATCTCCTTCTTTAACGAATTCGTTGTTCTTAGCAATTTCTACTGATTTTTCTAACATTTCATCTGTAGAAGTCATCTTATCAGCAACTATTGGATATACACCCCATGAGAATGCTAATTGTCTTGCAACTATTACATCTGGAGTTACAGCTATAATTGGACATTCTGGTCTGCATTGAGAAATTCTCTTAGCAGTAGCACCAGTTTGAGTTGAAGAAATTATAGCAGTTGCTTCTAATTCATTAGCTGCATTAGCTGCTGCTCTTGAAATAACTCCTGCTACAGCTGGTATATGAGATTTAGCTTGAGAAACAGCAACTCTGTATTCTAAAGTCTTTTCAGTTTCTTCAGCAATCTTAGCCATTGTAGAAACAGCTTCTACTGGATAATCTCCATTTGCACTTTCACCTGATAACATGATACAATCAGTACCATCTAAAATAGCGTTAGCTACGTCTGAAACTTCAGCTCTTGTTGGTCTTGGGTTTCTAATCATAGAATCTAACATTTGAGTTGCAGTTACAACTGGTTTTCCAGCTGCATTACACTTCTTGATGATCATCTTTTGTACTGCAGGTACATTTTCTATTGGAATTTCAACACCTAAATCTCCTCTAGCAACCATGATTAAATCTGATTCTGCTAAAATTGAATCTATGTTATCAACACCTTCTTGGTTTTCTATCTTAGAACATATTAATATTCTTTCTCCACCATGTGCATTTAATACTTCTCTTATAGCTTTAACGTCTTCTGCTTTTCTGATGAATGAAGCAGCGATCATATTAACGCCCATTTCGCATCCAAAGATTAAGTCTCCTTTATCTTTTTCAGTTAATGCTGGTAATTTAATTGATACTCCAGGAACGTTAACTCCTTTATGAGTTCCAACTAATCCAGTATTTTGAACTTCACATTTAATAGCATTTCCTTCAACAGATTTAACAGTTAATCCTACTAAACCGTCATCTATTAAAATTGTATTTCCTGGTACAACATCATTTGCTAATCCTTCATATGTAACAGCACATTTAGTTGTATCACCAACTATTGACATATCTCCAGCATATACTGTAAATTCACTACCTTTTTCTAATTGAACTTTGTTTGGTTCAAATTTACCAGTTCTTATTTCAGGTCCTTTAGTATCAAGAATAACTGCTACTTCTCTTCCAAGTTTCTTAGCTATTTCTCTAACCTTTAAAATTCTACCTTTGTGTTCTTCATGGTCACCATGTGAAAAGTTATGTCTTGAAGCATTCATGCCTGCAAGCATTACCTTTTCTAATGTTTCCATATCTTCACTAGCTGGTCCAATAGTACAAATCATTTTAGTTTTTCTCATTAAACTAACACTCCTCTTTTTTGGATTAAATTTATAAAATTTATATAAATAAACTATAAGCTAATTAATTATGATAATATTTGTGCAATTTCATATAATTCAGTATCAAATTTACTTTCCACTTCTAAAGCTTCATCGATATCTTGATCTATTATCTTATTATTTCTTATTCCTATAACTCTTGAAGTCTTTCCTTCTTGTAACACTTCAACTGCTTTTGCACCCATTCTAGATGCTAAAACTCTATCTGAAGCAGATGGACTTCCTCCTCTTTGAATATGACCTAAAACAGTCGCTCTCGTTTCAATTCCAGTTATACCTTCAACATATTCTGCAAGTTCAAATGCTCCTCCAATACCTTCTGCAAGGATTACTAGATTATGCATCTTACCATTGTTTTTACCCTCTAAAATAGTTCTGCAAAGTGAATCTCTGTCAAAACTTTCTATTTCTGGAACTATTATTGCTTCTGCTCCACCACAAATACCAGCATATAGAGATAAATCTCCACAATTTCTTCCCATAACCTCTACTATTGAAACTCTTTCATGAGAAGTTGAAGTATCTCTTATTTTATTTATTGCTTCTACAACAGTATTTAACGCTGTATCAAAGCCTAATGTAAAATCAGTATATGCTAAATCATTATCTATAGTTCCTGGAATACCAATTGTCTTGATTCCAAGTTTCGACAATAATTTTGCTCCTGTAAATGATCCATCCCCACCAATAACTACTAAAGCTTCTACACCATATGCTTGTAGAATTTTAGCAGCTTTTTTTCTTACTTCTTCGTTTTTAAATTCAGGACATCTAGCTGTTCTTAGTATAGTTCCACCTCTTTGAATTATATCAGAAACAGAAGTTTTATCCATAGCGAATAATTCACCATTAATTAATCCACTATATCCTCTTTGTACACCCATAACCTCTATTCCATTATGAATAGCAGTTCTTACTACAGCTCTAATTGCAGCATTCATTCCTGGTGCATCTCCACCACTTGTTAATATAGCTATCTTTTTCATAATATATATTTCCTCCTTAAATACGTGGGGCTAATACAGTCCCTTATGTACATACTATAACCATAATTTATCAATCAACAATTATTGTACATAAAATTCTGTTAATTATCAATGATATTTCAACAACTTTTGTTATTATTCCAAAAGAAATCATCTATTTCTACAATAATGATTTTTTTATTGCAAAATATAATTGATTAGAGTACTCAACTAAATATAATATGGTATACTTTTTAACAATTTTAAGATAGATATTACACACTAAAAACTTATTTATTAACAGTTAAATTTACCTATAATCTACATATTAACCCATATTCATAAGTATTATATGATATGTAAATACTTATTCCATTCTATTATAACCAAACACAAGAAAAATAATATGATTTGTGATAAATTTTATAACTTTAATTTTTGTAATATATTTCATTTATTCAATTCACAAATTTATATTCACAAATAACCACATTTAATAACAAAAAATAATAATCTAAAATAAAATTATATATTTTTTATTAAAAATCAGCATAATACACCTTATAATATTAAGGTTTTATTATAGGCATTTTACACTAATAACAAATATCTATTATCGTAAAATCTATTTTTTAATCTATATAAAAAATAATAGCTAAGATTTATTAGCTATTACTTTTTATACACATATTTTTAGTTATCAATTATTTTTACATTATCTTCACCAAGCTCTTTTTCTAAGACCTCTTTTATATCGCTTTCAAGCGTAACCCAGCGATCTCTTGGTGCTCTAAATTTTTTATTTTCCTTACTTGCATAAAAGTATATTGGTGTATCTCCCTTTTGTTCTTCTGTAAGAATATCTTTAAGATATTTACTAAATTCTTTTGCTTTCTCAGAATCATCCAATCTTAAATATAATTTTGAACTATTTATTTTCTCTAATGGTTCTATACTTTCACAAATCAATTTAGGTGCTTCATCTTCCTTTATACTTAGCCTTCCTTTTATTATTACAAGGCTATCAGTTACACATAAACTTTTTACCTGTTCTAAAGTTCTTGGAAAGACTATCACTTCAATACTTCCACTTAAATCTTCCAATGTCAAGAATGCCATTATAGCATTATTTCTTGTAATTTTTTGATTAACACTTGCAAGAATACCTCCAAACACTACTCTATCATTATCTTGAAGACCTTCATTCTTATTAAAGATTTCAATTCCTGGTATTATTTCATCTGTTTCATTAGTATCTAATGTCTCTTGCACAGAATATACTTCAGCTATTTCATTAGTTGTTTGTATCTTTAAGCTCTTTGCATAATCATCTAATGGATGCCCAGTAATATAAAGCCCTGTCATTTCTTTTTCCATTGCTAAAAGATTTCTTTTATCGAATTCTTTTATTTCTGGATACCTTACTTCCGGATTTTTCAATTCTTCTGTTGCACCAAATAGACTAATCTGTCCATCAATATTTCTTCTTTTATCACTTGAAATATTTTCTATTAATTTTTCATGTACTGCTAACATTTTTGATCTGAAAACTTTAAATCCATCCATAGCACCAGCTTTTATTAAACATTCAACTGCTCTCTTATTAAGTGATGATGGGTCCATTTTATTTATAAAATCAACTAGTGATTCAAATTTTCCTTTATTCTCTCTAGCTTTAACTATACCTTCAACAATATTCGAACCAACATTTTTTACTGCTGATAATCCAAATCTAATCTTATCACCTTTTACAGTAAACTTTGAATAACTCTCATTTATATCTGGTGGTAATACTTGGATACCTAAACTTTCTGCTATCGCAATATAATGTGCAATCTTCTCACTAATTCCCATTATAGAATTCATCATTGCTGCAAGCATTTCTACTGGATAATACTTCATTAAATACGCTGTTTGATAACCTACAACTGCATATGCAGCCGCATGAGACTTATTAAATGCATAACTTGCAAAGTCCATCATATTATCAAATATCCTATTTGCAATTTCTTCTGAAATTCCATTTCTTATACATCCAGGTACTACAACTTCTCCATCTTCAATAATTCCATGAATAAAATTCTTACGTTCCTCTTCCATTACCTTATGTTTCTTCTTTGACATGGCTCTTCTTACCATATCACTTCGTCCCATGGAATATCCTGCAAGTTTTCTAACAATCTCCATTACTTGTTCTTGATATACCATAACTCCATATGTAACGTTAAGTATGTCTTCTAATTCCGGAGTCTCATACTGAACTTTATCTGGATTTCTTTTACATTCTATGTATCTTGGTATTTCAGCCATAGGTCCTGGTCTATAAAGCGATATACCTGCAATGATATCTTCAAGAGAGTCAGGCTTCAACTCTTTCATAAACGATGTCATTCCTGCTGATTCTAATTGGAATACGCCAGCTGTATTTCCTTCACCTATCATTTTATAAACTTCTTTATCATCCATATCAATCTTATCTAGATCAATATCAATCCCTCTATTTTCTTTTACCATATTAATAGCATCATTCATAACAGTAAGAGTTCTTAAACCTAAAAAGTCCATTTTTAAAAGTCCAAGTTCTTCTAAGGTTGTCATTCCAAACTGTGTTACTATCATTTCATCATTTTTTTGAAGTGGTACATATTCAACTAAAGGTTTTGATGCTATTACTACACCAGCTGCATGCGTAGATGAATGTCTTGGTAATCCTTCTAAATCCATAGATACATCTATTAGATTTTTAACTCTTTCATCACCATCATAAGCAGCCTTTAACTCTGGATTAATGTCTAGAGCCTTTTCTATAGTGATTCCAAGCATTGTAGGAATCATCTTGGCTATTTTATCTACTTCAGTATAGCTGTAATTCATAGCCCTTCCTACATCCCTTATACATAACCTGGCGGCCATTGTACCAAATGTTATTATTTGCGATACACACTCTTTTCCATACTTATCAACAACGTAATCTATTACTTCTTGTCTTCTTTCATAACAAAAATCCGAGTCGATATCTGGCATACTAACTCTTTCTGGATTTAAGAAACGTTCAAATATCAAGCTGTACTTAATAGGATCGATCTTAGTTATTCCTAAGGTATATGCAACAATAGAACCAGCTGCTGATCCTCTTCCTGGGCCTGTTGGTATTCCATTATCATAAGAGAATTTGATAAAATCCCATACAATTAGGAAATAATCAACATATCCCATTTGATTAATTACTCCAAGTTCATATTCCAATCTATCCACATATTCTTTTGCTTCTTTTGAATTATCCACAATTCTATTAACTTCTTCATAGTTTAATTCCTTTTCTCTAAGGATTTCAAATACATCATATCTATCAATAAGACCTTTATAGCAAGTATCTTTAAGATATTCATACGGGTCCTGACCTTCTTCTAAAGGAAACTTTGGAAGTTTTGATTCGTGGAACTTATATTGAAAGTCACACTCTTCAGCAATTTTAACGGTGTTTTCCAATGCTTCTGGTATATATTCAAACATATCCCACATTTCTTCTGCTGATTTTAAATAGAATTGATCCGATGGATACCTTCTTCTATGTGGGTCGTCTATAGTTTTAGCTGTTTGAATACACATCAAAACATCATGTGACTTTGAATCTTCTCTCTTTATGTAATGAACATCATTGGTAGCAACAAGTGGTATACCTGTTTCTTTTGAAAGTTTTATGTTTAATTCATTTACTTTCCGTTGTTCTTCCATACCGTGATTCTGCAGTTCTATATAAAAACCATCTTTAAATATTTCTTTGTACAGTAATGCAGTTTCTTTTGCTTTTTCATAATTTTCTTTAAGTAAATGAGATTGAATTTCTCCACCTAGACAAGCACTTAATGCAATTAATCCCTCACTATGCTCTTTTAAATAATCATGGTCTATTCTAGGTTTATAATAAAAACCTTCTATAGATGCAGTTGACACTATCTTCATCAAGTTTTCATATCCAGTTTCATTCTTAACTAGTAAAACTAAATGATGTGTAGCATTTTCTTTGTCTGGCTGTTTTATATGCCTAGATTTTGCTACAACATATACTTCACATCCTAAAATAGCTTTAAGACCATTTTCTTGTGCTGTCTTAAAAAAATCCACAAGACCATACATAACACCATGGTCAGTTATAGCTATGCTTTTCATTCCTAATTCTTTAGCTTGTTTCATCAGTTTTTTTATTTTTCCCGAACCGTCTAACAAACTATACTCACTGTGAAGATGAAGATGTACAAAATCTTTTTCTTTATCCATATAACTCCTCCTTTCTTCATAGATAAATATATAATTTTTTCGTATACTACTTATCAGCTTATTTACTTATTTATTATAACATGTATCTACAATTTTTCATTTACTAATAACTGGCTTTGAAAAGTAAAAACTATAGTAAAAAATACTAATCTGTACTTACTACATCTTATTTGTATTATAGCCTAATTCACAAATTTCTTAAACTAATTCATTATTTAATCACAATTTTATATATACAACAAAAAAACTTGGAGTACCCATCTCCAAGTTTTTTTCTCATAATTCTCTTGCCCTGTACATGTTTTGATTGACTACCATATATCAATCATCTTATGTATTTATTATATCACCAAATCACTGTTTTGTAAACATTTTCTTATTACTTTTTTAATATTTTTAATGATTTATTAGTAGAATATTAAAGTTAACTTAAAATTAAATTTTCTTACATAAAACAGAACTTTTAAAAAGTTACCATGATGATTGAATATAATTTTTAAAGAATGAAAAAAGCAGCATATGATATTAAAATATCTTATCATATACTGCTACTACATATAAAATTATATTAGAAATCCAATGTTTTACTACATTCAATATAAGGTCCAATAACTTTTTTAACTTTTTCTACGTGGAATTCATCCACATCATAAGCTAAGTAATCTTCTTTAGAATCAAATCTTGTTATTATTCCAATATCAAAACTTCTATCACTTCTTACAACATCTACTCCAACTTCAAGTTCTTTTAATTCTTCTATGTTGCCTTCCATAGATAAAAATGTCTTCTTTAAAAATTCTAAATTTTCTTTTGTTGGTTCTTTTGCTTTAAATAATACAATGTGTGTAAACATAACTTCTCTCCTATATTATATTTTTATAATCATAATGTCTATTTTAGGATTAATTTCCCGTTCTAAGTTCTTCTGCTATCTTTTCAATTTTTCTAAGTCTATGATTTATTCCTGATTTACCAACTGGAGGATCTAACATTTCTCCAAGTTCTTTTAAGGATTCATCTGGATAGTTAAGTCTAAGTTCTGCAACTTCTCTAAGGTTTTGAGGAAGTCTTTTTAATCCTATTTTTTCTTGAATTAACTTTATACTTTCAACTTGCCTTACTGCTGCATTAACAGTCTTTGAAAGATTCGCAGTCTCACAGTTAACTAATCTATTAACGTTATTTCTCATTTCCTTCATTATTCTTATATTTTCTACTTCTAGTAATGATGTGTGAGCACCTATTATATTTAACAAATCAACTATCTGTTCTCCTTCTTTTATATAAACAATAAAGCTATTTTTTCTTTGAATAACTTTAGACTTTAATGAAAATGTATTAACAAGATCGCGTAAATCATTAGCATATTCTTCACTATGAGTAACAAATTCTAGATGATATGTTTTTTCTGGATTACTTATACTTCCACCGCCAATGAAAGCACCTCTAATATATGCTTTCTTCTCTTCATCATTTCCAAATATTTCTCTTTCTATCCTATAGTTCAAGCTCATTATTCCATCAATATCTTTAAGTATTCCAGTTTGATCTAATAAATCTCTTACACCCATTTCTTCTGTAATTACAACCATATAAATATTATTCTTTTTTAATGAGTTACTTTTTTTAACCATTAACTTAGAGTGAATATCAAAGTGTTCTTTTAAAAGTGTAAAGATCAACCTTGCACTAGCTGGATTTTCTGTAGTCATTTTAAAACTCAAACCACTTCCACTAAAAGCTAATGTTCCACTTACTTTCATTATAGCAGATAATTCTGCTAACGCTTCTTCCTTAGACATTTCAACGTATCTACATACTTCTCTTTTTACTTTAGCTGAAAATGACATCGCCTTCATTCCTTACATATAAATTTATTTATAAATTAGAGCCACCTTTTTCTTCTCTAACTCTTTCTTTAATACGTTGAGATAAATACATATACTCAATTATCTTCTTCTTATCAAATAAAAGTTTCTTTTCCATAATTGTATCAACCAAAATCTCAGCAAGTTTATCGGGATCATGTTTTATATATCCCTTTTGAACTTTTACCAAATCTTCACCTACTATTTTTATACCTAAACTATTTATTTCTTCTTCATCAACTTTTACTATTTCTGAATTTTCCTGTTTATATTTAGCTTTTAATTCTTCTGTTATTTCTCCAGTATTAACAATAGCATAATCAACTATATTTTTACCACCATATTTAATAAGTACTTTTAAATGATCTGATACCTTAAATCCAGTAGTCTCTCCTGGCTGAGTCATTATATTAGATATATATATTTTTATAGCATCACTTTTTTTAACTTCTTTACATATATCTTTAACCAATAAATTAGGCGTTATACTTGTATATAAACTACCTGGGCCCATAACTATAGCATCTGCTTCTTTTATTGCTTCTAATGCTTCTTTAAGCGGCTTGGCATCTTCCGGATTTATTTCCAGTTCCTCAATTCTGGAGTTTTGTTTAATTGCCTCTTCTGGAATTTGTGATTCACCTTCTATAATGTTTCCGTTCTGAAGTTTAGCAATTAACTGCATATTATCTAATGTTACAGGTATAACTTTTCCTGTAACGGCTAGTACTGAACTCATTTTTTGAACAGCTTCTTCAAAATTATCAGAAATTCCAGCCATAGCTGCCAAGAATAAGTTACCAAAACTTTGGTCTTTTAATCTTCCATCTTTAAATCTATATTGAAGCAAATCTTCCATTATAGGTTCTGTATCTGCTAAAGCTAATATACAGTTTCTTATATCTCCAGGAGGTAACATTCCCAAATCTTCCCTTAGCACACCTGAACCGCCACCATCATCTCCTACTGTCACAATTGCAGTGATGTTAGATGTATAGTATTTAAGTCCTCTAAGCATTGTAGATAATCCAGTACCACCACCAATAACAACAATCTTAGGTCCTTTTACCAATAATCTTTTTTCATAAATTAAACTCTCTATTTTCTTACTATCCAATGATACTTTTATATATCCCTTATTAACTAGAGCTATTATGGATTTCATTACTTCTGTAACTGCTATATATAGTACAAATACACCTGTTACATTTAAAAATATATAAAAGATCTTATAATATATATCATATACTCTATGAGTAACTAGCTCTGTAAAGCCAAAAGCAATTAGCAGTATTCCAAATACGCCAAAAGCAAGCCATCTTTTTACTTTAATACCAAATTTGAGCCAATCTCGTATCCTCATAGCTTCTTTTCTCCTTTATGAAGATCTTCAGATACATCTCTGTGCTCTATTTTAGCATTATAATTTTCTTCGTTTAATCTCTTGTGTATCTCATTAGCTATAGCCACTGAACGATGTCTTCCTCCAGTGCATCCTATTGATATAATTAACTGTCTCTTTCCTTCTTTTCTGTAATTAGGAATCAAATATTTTAACATATCTATTAGCTTATCTACAAAGGTTATTGTTTCACTTTGCTTTAGTACATAATCTCTAACCGATGCGTCATTTCCTGAATATTGCTTTAACTCTGGTATATAAAATGGATTTGGAATAAATCTTACATCAAATACTAAATCCGAATCCACTGGGATACCATACTTAAATCCAAAGCTTAGCACTGTAACAGATAATTGTCTTTCTGGAACTTTATTATCTCCATATGTTTCATTAATCTTTTCTCTCAAATGTCTTATTTCATATTTAGATGTATCTATAATGATATCTGCTATATTTTTTATTTCTCTTAGTTTTTCTCTTTCTTTAGTAATACCAGTTAAAACTCTTCCATCTGGAGATAGTGGATGGCTTCTTCTTGTTTCTTTAAATCTCTTTATTAAAACTTCATCACTAGCCTCTAAAAATAATATCTCATACTTAAATTCATTACGCTTCAAATAATTTAATGTATCAAAGAAATCATCAAAAAATACTCCTCCTCTGATATCTATAACTAAAGCTACTTTTTCAATATTACCTCCACTTTGCATACATGCCTCTGCAAATTTAGATATTAAAGTTGGTGGAAGATTGTCTACACAAAAATAACCTAAATCTTCTAAACTTCTTGTTGCTTGTGTCTTTCCTGCTCCTGATAATCCTGTAACTATAACAAATCTCATACTGCACACTCCCTTTGCAAAGATACTTCTATTGTTTAATAATTATATCATATTTATTGCTTAAAATTTATATTTATATAATTGCTTATACAATAAAATAAAACCCAAAAGTTTTTCCTCTTGAGTTTTATTTTTTCATTTAACTAATCCTCGCCTAAAATTCTTACTTCTGGATGTAATTCAACACCAAATTGTTTTTTAACCTCTTCTTGAACATGATGTATGACATCTAATACATCCTTTGCTGTTCCATGATTTTTATTTATAACAAAACCTGCATGTTTTTCTGAAACACATGCACCACCTATCGAAAAACCCTTTAATCCAGCATCTTGTATCAACTTACCTGCAAAATACCCTTCCGGCCTTTTAAATGTACTTCCTGCAGAAGGGTACTCAAGTGGCTGTCTTTCTTCTCTTCTAACTGTCAATTCGTTAACTCTATTATCAATCTTTTCTTTATTACCTTTTTCTAAATTAAACGTAGCACTAATTACTACATATCCCTTTTTCATTACAACTGATTGTCTATATCCTAAATCTAACTCATCCTTAGTTAAAGTTATTAGCTCTTGTTGATCATTTAAAACTTCTGCTTTTTCAATTACAAATGAAATTTCTCCATCATAAGCTCCAGCATTCATAAATACTGCTCCACCTACACTACCTGGAATTCCACATGCAAATTCAAATCCTGTTAATGATTCTTTAGCAGCTGCAATTGAAACATCTTTAAGCAAAGCACCACATTCAGCTGTTATCTTATTTCCATCAACAGTAATATTATCAATATTACTTAATTTTATTACAACTCCTCTAATACCTCCATCTTTGACTAAAATATTAGAGCCATTTCCTAAAATATAAAAAGGGATTTCATTTTCTTTGCATATTGAAATTGATTTTCTTATTTGTTCAGTATTACTAGGAGTCAATAGTATATCTACAGTTCCCCCAACTTTAAAATATATATGTTCACTCATCTTTGCATCTAGTTGTATTTCTTCATCTTTATATATTCCGTAAAATAAATCCTTATATTTTCCATATTGATTCATGCTAAAAACTCCTCAAAATAATGATTTAATCACATTTATTTACAACATATAGAATAATTTATTATCCCTATAATTGCAAGTAAATTCTTTATCCGTATTATTATAGCATAATTTATGTATTTTGTTCATTTTTTTTAAAATATGAACATATACTATTAGCCGCTTTCCTATCTATAGAATTTGTTTCCATCAATTCTTCTATGGTGGCCTTTTTAATATTTTCAATACTTCCAAATTTCATTAAAAGTTCCATTCTTCTTTTCTGACCAATGTTAGGAATATCCTCCAGTACTGAATGTAATGTTCGTTTATCTCTCAGATTTCTATGATATGTTATTGCAAATCTATGTACTTCATCTTGTATCCTTCTTATTAATTGCATCAAATTAGAGCTTCTATTTATTATAAGTTCTCTATTATTATATATAATTCCTCTAGTTGCATGATTGTCATCTTTAACCAAGCCACAAACTGGAATATTTATGTCTAGTTTCTTCAATACCTCTAATGCTATATTTACCTGACCTTTTCCACCATCCATCATAATTAAATCTGGGAAATTAGAAAATCTTCCTCCTGAAAAATTAAGTTTCTTTTCTTGAATTTCCTTAATTTCATTTAATCCATGTTTGAATCTACGTTCTAATATTTCTCTCATACTATCATAATCATTGGCATTTTTAACACTTTTTATACGAAACCTTCTATAATCACTATTTTTAGCCTTCCCATCCTCAAATACAATCATTGATCCAACCGAATCAACACCTTGTATGTTAGAAATATCATATGCTTCTATTCTCTTTGGAAAATCATCAATCTCAAGTAGTTCTTGTATTTCATGTAAGCATAATCTATTTATTTCTGTTTCTCTTAATATTTTATCTTTAAATTGTTCTAAAGTTGCCTGCGCATTATTTTTAACAAGTTTCATCATATTTTTCTTTTCACCTTTTACAGGTACCTTAATATATACTTTGGAACCTCTTTTAACTGTTAAAAATTCTTCTAAAGCCTCATTTTCCTCACCTACTGGAATATAAATAGTCTTAGGGACCTTTGGTGTGCCACCATAAAACGAAGTTATAAATTGGGATATTATTGTTTCATCTTCTTCGAATGCACTGTTTTTTATCATAAAATGTTCCCTTCCCATAATTTTCCCATCTCTCAGGAAAAACACCTGAATACAGCAATCAACTTCATCCTTATATAAATTTATAAAGTCTTCATCACCTTCTTGTGATTTAAAGGCCTTTTGCTTTTCTACAATAACTTCAATAGCTAATATTTTATCTCTAAAAGAAGCTGCTTTTTCAAATTCTAAATTAGATGATGCTTCCTGCATCTGTACTTTAAGCTTATTAGTAAGGCTCTTATCTTTTCCACTTAATACATCCATAATTTCATTTATCATTACTCCATATTCAGCTTTAGAAATATGCCCTTCACAAGGAGCCATACATTTTTTGATGTGATAATTCAAACAAGGGCGTGTATGCTTACCACCTTCTTCAATTAATCTTTTACAAGTTCTTAAGGGAAAAATTTTTCTTATTAAGTTTATTGTTTCATGAACTGCTCCTGCATTAGGGTATGGTCCAAAATATTTATTTCCATCTTTAGAATAGTTTCTTGTAATAAATACTCTTGGAAAATCCTCATTAGTAGTTATTTTAATAAATGGATAAAACTTATCATCTTTCAAAAGAATATTGTATCTAGGACTATATTTTTTTATTAGATTACATTCTAATATTAATGCTTCCATTTCAGAGTCTGTGACAATATATTCAAACTCAGCTATATTTTTAACCATAGCTATGACTTTTTCAGAATGATTTTTAGAGTTTTGAAAATACTGTCTTACTCTATTTTTTAATACTTTTGCTTTTCCTACATAAATAATCTCTCCAAGTGAATTTTTCATCAAATAAACACCAGGTTTATCTGGAAGAATTTTTAATTGTTCTTTAAAATCAAACATAGTACACCTCACCTTCTATGAATTACTTATTTAATTCTGTATTCTAAGAAATCCCCTTAATGGGGACCTCTTAACTTACTATTTATTTAAATACTTCAGTTCTAATTACTTCTCCTGCAACTCTTGCTGCTGCAACAGAACCATAACCACCATTTTCTACAATTACAGCAACTGCAACTTGTGGATTATCATATGGTGCAAATCCAATAAACCATGAATGTGGTACTGCATTTTGTCCATTTGAAAGAACATAATCTGCTGTTCCTGTCTTTCCAGCTGCATTTGTACCTTGAAAATAACTCCAGCTACCATCTATCTTTGAATCTACCAAATTCTTCATATAATCCTTGATAATAGCAGCATTTTGTGAACTTATAATATCCCTATTTACTTTAGAATTGACAACTTTAACTACATTTCCATCTTTATCTATAACTTTATTAACAAGAGTTGGCTCAACCATATCTCCACCATTAGCTATAGTACTTGATACTAGAGCCATCTGCATAGGTGTTGCTAATATACTACTTTGACCAATACCTGTTTGAGCTATATTACCAACTTCATATGATTCTAATGTAGGAAATTGACTTTTCGCAATACTAAATCCATTAGACTTAATTGCATTATTAAACCCAAAATTCTCTGCTGTAGATTTTAATTTATCATTTCCAAGCTCTATAGCTAATGTACCAAAAACTACATTACTAGAAACTTTAAATCCTTCTTTTAAATTAATGTTTCCATATGATGCATTGTTAGCATTGCTTAAAGAATATTGTTCATTAAATACTAACTTTCCATTATCCTCAAAGGTTCTAGTGGTTACTCCAGATATATTTTCTAATGCACTTGCTAACGTAATAGTCTTAAATGTTGATCCTGGTGGATATAATCCATATGTCGCTCTATTAATTAAAGGACTATTTTCTCCACTACCAGCATTAGCTGCTGTTATTGCTGTTTCCAAATCATTAGGGTTATATGTTGGTTTTGAAACCATTGCGAGAACTTCTCCTGTTTTAGGATTAAGTGCTACAACAGCACCTTTATTATTTCCTAATGCATCATATGCTACCTTTTGTAGTGTTGGATCTAAAGTTGTAACAACACTATTACCAATCTTATTTTCAGACTCTGACCTATTTCGAAACATATTTTTAAAGTTTTCCATATTAAAATCTTTTAACAAATTACTTATATTAGTTTTAAGTGCACTATATGATGTAAGCTCACTATCATAAGCTGATTCTAAACCAGTTAATCCATATACTGGACTAACATATCCTAATGCATGAACATATAAATCTCCATTTACATATGTTCTCTTTTGAGTTAATGCATCGACTCTTTCACTAGTAGTTAGTGCATTACCATTTCTATCATATATTGTACCTCTTAATACTTCATTTCTTTGAGCCCAAATACGTTTATTTTCTTGATTTTCTGCGATTTCCGGTGCAGAAAAAAATTGAAAATATGCTATATAAGAGATAAGAGCTACAAAGCAAAATAGAAAGACTACCATTACTTGTTTTATGCTATTTGAACTATCTTTCATTTATTAGCCCTCCTCTGATATTTTTTGAAGTATAGCTAATGCCAAAAACATTGTTATCATTGATGAACCACCATAACTTATAAGAGGTAATGTAATTCCTGTAAGTGGTATTACTGCAAACACTCCACCTATAATAACTAGAACCTGACATGCTATCATTGCACTTAATCCAATTGTACTCAATTGTGAGAACCTATTTTGTACTCTAAAAGCAGCTCTCATTCCCCTATAGAAAAATAAGAAATATATTATCATTATTCCGAGTCCAAAGACCATGCCTAACTCTTCGCATATAGCTGCAAAAATAAAGTCTGTTGTATTAATTGGAACAAATCCAGGATATCCTTGCCCCAATCCTGAACCAAACATTCCACCTGAAGCAATTGCATATAATCCCTGTACTAATTGATAGCTTTCATTTTGGGTATAATCCCATGGATGCCTCCAAATCAATATTCTTTTTCTTATATGTGGAAATAGTTTATATGCCAAAAATGATCCTATTATGAACAATACAAAACATATGACAACGTATTTTTTCTTACCAGTAGCTACATATAACATTGTAATAGCAATTCCAAAAAATATTAAAGCTGAGCCTAAATCTTTTTGCATAACCAGACATCCTAGCGAAAACATAACAACTAATGCTGGCCTCCATAACTGGTTAAAATCTTCTCTTATATTATTCTTATCTTCATATTCTTTTAATGCAGCTGCCAAATACAATACAAAAGTTATCTTTCCAAATTCTGATGGCTGAAATCCTATCCCACCAATCATAACCCAGTTAGTTGCTCCATTAAGTTCTTTACCAAATATTAAAGCCATAGGCATAAATACTATTGTAGCCACAAGAAATATCTTCTTATATTTCTGAAAGTCCCTAAAATCAGGTATAGCAACAATTGAAACAATAAAAATAATACTTCCTAGGCCATACCATATTAACTGCTTAATAGCAACATTAGTATCTAATCTATATAATATTGCGATTCCAATTACAGATAATATTCCTGCAAATGTTATTAAAAATTTATCTCCTTCAGGATAAAACCTTCTGACTAATATTTGACTAATTGTTATTAATCCACATACTATAAATCCCATTTGTATCGCACTCTTATCAATTGGATCTTTTAAGATTGCCAAATTAGTAAATAGTGCTAAGCATAGAATATAAGTCAGAAGTAACAAAATTACTTCATCCTTTTTTATCTTCAATTTCAAAAATTCTCACCTCTCTGCTTTCAAACTTACAATGCACAATGCACAATTATAATTAATAGAGAAATAAAAAATAAAAAATAATATCTTTCAATTCATAAAGAAAATTCCCCTTAATTAATCATTTATATTGTGCATTGTGCATTATTAAACTTACAGTACTATCTTAAATATTACTTTTCCAATTCTTATTTCATCTTTATTAGATAATTGTACTTTTCCAGCTATTTTATTTCCATTTAAAAATGTTCCATTTGTACTATGTAAATCTTCTAAAAGCAATTTATTATTTCTTATTATAATTTCTGCATGATTACCTGAAACATGTTGATCTAAAAGTACTATAGAATTCCCATCTTTTCTTCCTATTGTTAGATCTGATCTAATCGGAATAATTGAACCTTCTTTTAAATCTGAATTATCTCCAGCATTAATTATTTCTAATCCATAGTTTTTATTTAAATTTGATGGTCTTTTTCTTTTACCACCGTTCTTAACATCTTTATACATTATTTTTAATGCATAATAGATTATTACATATAATATTACTATAAAAAACAAGCCAAATATTCCAGCCATTGCTTTTGTAAAATCCATATTTTTCACCTCTATATATTTTTCGTATATATAATAATGATTATACAATAAATTTTAAAATATGACATACTGAAATATTACTTTTTAATTACAATAACTCTCATTTATATCTTATTTTCTATACATCATAAATTATCATTATAAACACATAATTAAATTAACTATAACTCTTTAAGAAATTATATATAATTATAAACCAAAAATCTACTTATACAAGTATATTAGAGTTTACTAAATTTCCTTGTATAAGTAAATATATTTATTTCATATGCATTGATAAATATTTTCCTGTATATGATTTTTTTTCTTTACAAATTTCTTCTGGTGTACCACACTTTATTATTGTACCACCTTTATCTCCACCTTCTGGGCCTAAATCAATTATGTAATCAGCACACTTTATCATATCTAGATTATGCTCTATTACAACAACAGTATTCCCCGCTTCAACCAATCTTTGTAATATATCTATCAATCTACTTACATCATCAATATGTAATCCTGTTGTTGGTTCATCTAAAATATATAATGTTTTTCCTGTACTTCTCTTTGAAAGTTCATATGCTAACTTTATCCTTTGAGCTTCTCCACCAGATAATTGAGTTGATGGCTGACCTAATTTGATATATCCTAGACCTACATCATATAGTGTTTTTAATTTATTTTCTATTCTTGGAATATTTTCAAAGAATTTTAGAGCTTCTTCAACTGTCATATTTAAAACATCATCTATATTTTTACCTTTATACTTTACTTCTAGAGTTTCACGATTATATCTTTTGCCCTTACATACTTCACAAGGTACATAAACATCAGATAAAAATTGCATTTCTATTCTTATAATACCATCGCCAGAACACGCCTCACATCGTCCACCCTTTACATTGAAACTAAATCTGCCAGGCTTATATGCCCTCATTTTAGATTCTTGAGTCTGAGAAAATAATTCTCTAATAATATCAAAAGTACCTGTATATGTAGCTGGATTTGAACGTGGTGTTCTTCCTATTGGGCTTTGATTAATATCAATTATCTTATCTATATTTTCATATCCTTTTATCTCTTTATGATTCCCTACTGGATTCTTGCTTTTATTTACTAATTTATTTAATCCTTTATAAAGAATTTCATTTATAAGAGTACTTTTTCCTGAACCAGAAACTCCAGTAACCATCGTTAATGTTCCAAGTGGAATTGATATGTTAACATTTTTAAGATTATTTTCTTTTGCTCCAACCACCTTAATTGCTTTTCCATTACCAGTTCTTCTCTCATTCGGAATATCTATAAACTTTTTACCTGTTAAGTACTGACCAGTTATTGATTTATCACATGCTTTGATTTCATCAAGAGTACCTACTGCAACAACCTCACCACCATGTTCTCCTGCTCCTGGGCCTATATCAACTATATAGTCAGCTGCTTTCATAGTGTCTTCATCATGCTCTACAACTATTACAGTATTACCAACATCCCTCAAATTTTCTAAGGTTTTAATCAGCTTATCATTATCTCTTTGATGAAGTCCTATACTAGGTTCATCCAATATGTATAATACTCCCATAAGTGATGATCCAATTTGAGTTGCGAGCCTTATTCTTTGTGATTCCCCGCCTGATAATGTTCCCGAACTTCTTGCCAAACTTAAATAATCTAGTCCAACATCTATTAGAAACTTTAATCTACTTTTAATTTCTCTTATTATTTGCTCACTTATAATTTTATTCTTTTCAGAGAATTCTATTCCTTCTATAAACTCTAGCTCATCTTTTATAGACATTGTAGTGAATTCATAGATATTTTTATCTCCAATAGTAACTGCTAATACTTCATTCTTTAGCCTTGCCCCTTTACACTTTGGACAAAAACTATCACTCATATATTGTTCTATTTCACCTTTTATAACATCTGAATTTGTTTCCCTATATCTGCGTTGCAGACCATTTACTTCACCTTCATATGCATAATTATAAGTTGACTTAACTCCGTCTTTTACATAGTCAACTTTTATTCGTTTTCCATCTGTTCCGTACAAAAGCAAGTTTTTCTGGTCCTTGCTTAAATCTTTTATTGGAGCATTTAAATCTAATCCATACTCTCTGTTTAATGCTTGAAGAATTGCAAATGTCCATGAATCTTCTTTAAGTCTTCCTGATCCCCAGCTTGCAACTGCACCTTCCATTATACTTAAATTTTTATTAGGAATTACTAGATTTTCATCTATTTCCATTAATGTTCCTAATCCATCACAATGATCACACTTCCCAAATGGAGCATTAAAAGAGAACATTCTAGGCTCTACTTCTCCTATGCTTACATCACAATCTGGACATGAAAATTTCTCACTAAATAAATGATCTTCTTTCCCCACAATATTAATTATTACAAGCCCTTCTGCAATCTTAAATGAAGCCTCTATAGATTCAGCTAATCTACCTTCAATTCCTTCTTTAATGACTATCCTATCTATTACAGCCTCAATATTATGTTTCTTATTTTTATCTAACTTAATTTCTTCCTCAGTTAGATCATAAATTTCTCCATCAATTCTAGCTCTTATATATCCGTTCTTCTTTATGTTCTCTAATAATTTTTCATGAGTTCCTTTTCTTCCTCTAATCATAGGCGCTAATATTTGAAGCTTTGTTTTTTCTCCATAAGCTAAAATCTTATCAACAATCTGATCCAGAGTTTGTTGAGTTATTTCTTTTCCACATTTAGGACAATGTGGAATACCAACTCTTGCATATAATAATCTTAAATAATCATATATCTCAGTAATAGTACCTACTGTTGACCTAGGATTTTTGCTTGTTGTTTTCTGATCAATTGATATAGCTGGAGATAAGCCTTCTATATATTCAACATCTGGTTTATCCATTTGCCCAAGAAATTGCCTTGCATATGAGGATAATGATTCAACATATCTTCTTTGCCCCTCTGCATATAAAGTATCAAAAGCTAATGATGATTTTCCTGAACCTGAAAGTCCAGTAAACACAACCAGCTTATCTCTCGGAATTTCTAAATTAATATTTTTTAGATTATTAACTTTTGCACCTTTAATTATTATTTTATCGTTCATAAAAACCTCCATTCGAGTTTAAACAATTAATTATATAATAATTATTTTGTTCAATATAACTATTATCAATTGTTATTTCCATGCATAACTAATAATATTTTTTAGTATTAATTATTCTCTTTTAATGAATTTATTATATCCCTTAATTCAGCAGCTCTTTCAAATTGTAAGTTTTTAGCAGCCGTCATCATTTCATCTGTATATTCTTTAATCAACTTATCTTTTTCTTTCTTGGTAAGATTTTTAGTTGATTCTTTTGTATTATATTCCTCAGCTTCTTCTGCAATCTTAGTCGCTTCAATAACTTCTCTTATATCTTTAATTATTGTTGTTGGAATAATTCCATTCTTTTCATTGTATTCCTGTTGAATCTTTCTTCTTCTTTCAGTCTCTTTAATAGCTTTATCCATAGATTTAGTTATTGTATCTGCATACATTATTACTTTACTTTCTGAATTTCTTGCTGCTCTTCCTATTGTCTGTATTAAAGAGGTTTCTGATCTTAAGAATCCCTCTTTATCTGCATCTAGTATAGCAACTAAAGCTACTTCAGGTATATCTAATCCTTCTCTTAAAAGATTTATCCCCACAAGAACATCATATTCGCCTAATCTTAAATCTCTTATTATTTTCATTCTTTCTATTGTATCAATATCTGAATGCATATAAGTTGTTTTAACACCGAGTTCAATTAAATATTTAGTTAAGTCTTCTGCCATACGCTTTGTTAAAGTAGTAATTAGGATTCTAAATCCTTTTTCAGCAGTCTTCTTTATTTCTCCATATAAATCATCAATTTGTCCTTTTATTGGCTTAATAACAATTTGTGGGTCCAATAGCCCTGTTGGACGTATTATTTGTTCTGCAATCTCTTCTGAGTTATCTATTTCATATTGTGATGGCGTAGCACTTACAAATACAACTTGATTAATCTTCTTTTCAAATTCTTGAAACTTCAATGGTCTATTGTCATAAGCGCAAGGAAGCCTAAATCCATATTCAACTAAAGTATTCTTTCTTGATCTATCACCTGCATACATTGCTCTAACTTGTGGTAATGTAACATGACTTTCATCTATAAACATTAAGAAATCCTCTGGGAAATAGTCTAACAGTGTTTTTGGAGGTGTTCCAGATGCTCTACCATCTAATATTCTTGAATAATTTTCTATTCCACTGCAATATCCCATTTCTCTAATCATTTCAATATCAAAATTAGTTCTCTGCCTTAATCTTTGTGCTTCTAATAGTTTATCTTGTGAATTAAGCTCCCTTAATCTATCTTCAAGCTCACCTTCAATCAGTCCAATTGATCTATCTAAGGTCTCTTTAGATGTAGCAAAATGCGATGCTGGAGTTATTGCTACATGATTTCTTTCTCCAAGTATAGTTCCTGTTAATACATCAAATTCTCTTATTCGATCAATTTCATCTCCAAAGAACTCTACTCTAATGCCCTTATTAGAATATGATGCTGGAATTATATCTAATGAATCTCCTCTTACTCTAAAAGTTCCTCTAGAAAAATCTATATCATTTCGTTCATATTGTATTTCTATAAGTTTTTTTATTATTTCATCTCTCTCTTTTTCCATACCTGTTCTCAAACTTATAGTTAATTTCTTATACTCATCTGGATTACCAAGTCCATAAATGCATGAAACTGATGCTACAATTATTACGTCTCTTCTCTCAAATAAAGCTGATGTAGCTGAATGCCTAAGTTTATCAATCTCATCATTTATAGATGCATCTTTTTCTATAAATGTATCCGTTTGAGGTACATATGCTTCTGGTTGATAATAATCATAATATGATACAAAGTATTCAACTATATTATCTGGAAAGAATTCTTTAAACTCTGAACATAATTGTGCTGCTAAAGTTTTATTATGAGCCAAAATAATTGTTGGTCTTTGAAGTTTCTCTATTATATTTGCCATAGTAAATGTTTTTCCAGAACCAGTTACACCAAGCAAAGTTTGACCTCTGTGGTTACTATTTATTGAATTAACCAGCTTATCAATAGCTTGTGGCTGATCTCCAGTTGGTTTAAATTTTGAGTGTATTTTAAATCCGCCCATCTCTGTTCCTCCATTCGAACAAATATTCGCATGTTATAAATATATTTTACTTTTCCTAATCAACTAAGTCAATAAATTATATTCTTATTATTGTCATAAATTTTATAATATATATTTTAAAATCAGATATTTTTATATTATAAATATTTATTTGCAAATTATGAGTAGATTTTAATTTTATATTTCTTAAATAAATAAAAATAGTATCTATATAAAATATAGATACTATTAAATATTCTTGTGTTTTTCTTTTATTTTGTCTAATACTTCCTTGAAGCTAGCATCATCAATTTTAATTACATCTTTCTTCTCCACATGTTTAGGAACAACTACTATTCCGAGTCTACTATTTTTTTTATGCCTAAATTTAATCTCCTTTAGATCCCCCTCTGAATCTATTATATTAAAAATAGCATTATACAAGTTCTCTTTTATTATAGAATAAATCTCTAGTTCAGAATCAACAACTTGATTATTTACAGTTAGAATTTTACTTCCTATATCAATTCCAAATTCATTAAATTTAGAATCCTCAGCTACCTCTAATATAACTAAACCATTTTCATCACTAACATATTTAGCTTTTCTTTTTTCTTCTTCTTTCACTTGCATTTTTAGCATAAATTCATGGGCCACAGGAGCAAATATAATTACAATGGCTTCTCCTACAATTCCAAACCTTGATATTTGTGATACCACTGCTAGTATTACTCCAAAAACTAATATATGTACTCCCGATACAATTGCTTTCTCTCTTTTGCTTCTTGTAAATGTAAGAGAAGAATATCCTATTACTCCAAATAAATTTAGTAAGAGCAATCCAAATACTGCTGGCAAAATCATACTTGAAGAAAATTCAATAATCGGCCACCATTTCGGTATTTCTGTTAGTATATCAGAACTTAAAAATTTCACTTCATTCATTCCTACAATAGTAATTATTGATATTGGCAATACCCAATATCTTTTAAAAGAATATCCCCCTAATATTTTACCATTTTTCTCTGTAAAGACTGGAACAGCACCTCTATGCCCATCAATCATAACCAATATTCCTTCAACTATATGTAAAATACCAACAAACATCATTATGTACATTACATCTACTGTCAAGAATGATTGTCCGTCGAAGTGTATTCCAAAACTATTTAATATTCTAATAATTATTGATATAACCCCTAAAACTGCTCCTGAATAAGAAAAGCATATATATCTCGGATTTATCATCATTAGTACAAGAGAAATATAAAATAAAAATATTATTCCTGAATTTTCATCAAACACAACTCCAATTGCACCAAGTAAAATACTAGCTATAGCTCCACCTATACTCCCTAATACAATTTGAGATAGTGTAAGTTCAATTGATGAATTTACACTACCTCCTGAAATCATTCTTTGCATAGCTACTGTTTTTTTATTTTTAGAATACAAATAAAAAAATATAACTAACAGTATAATCATAGTTGAAGGAGTAACTAATGTTTCTGATATGCTCCATAATATATGCATTATTAAATTCATTAATTTATCCCCCAATTATATGTTTTCTTTAATCTTTTCTATTGCAAAATTTAATTGTTCATCTTCACTCTTAACATAGTCTACTTGATTTATATCTTTAGTGATTTCCACTTCAAAATCTGGTGAAATACCTTTCTTATGGATATTTTCTCCGTTCGGAGTATAGTATTTAGAAACAGTAATTTTTAAGCCTCCAATACCATTTTTAAACTTAAATGGTTGTTGGACTATTCCTTTTCCAAATGTAGTTTTACCAACTATTATAGCTGCATCATAATCTCTTAATGCACCAGTAACTACTTCCGATGCACTGGCACTCCCATTATTAACTAACAAAACCAATGGCATTCCTTCAGCAATTCCACCAACGGATAATGATTCATACTTGTTTTCATACTTATCGATAGTATAAGTTATAACCTTATCCTGAGGTATAAATTGAGATGCTACTCCAACTGCTTCTGAAAGTAATCCTCCAGGATTATTTCTTAAGTCAAGTATCAAGCCCTTCATTCCTTGGTTTTCTAATTCCTTAATTTTTATTTGAAAATCATTAGCTGTATTTTCGTTCATAAAAGTTTCAATTTTTATATATCCAATATCTGAATTAATCATTTCACCTTCTAAAGATTTAATCTTTATTTGTTCCTTGTCAACAGTAACATCAAAAAGATTTTCATTTTTTCTTTGTATTGTTAACTTTACCTGCTTTCTTTCTGGTGAAGTAATATATGATATAGCTTCATTAAGTTTATCTCCAGAATATGAAATATCATCTATCTTCTCAATAATATCACCTGATAGCAATCCTGCTTTATCTGATGGCGATCCTTCAATTGGTGATATAATAACTATCTTATTTCCAATAGCTCCGACTTGAACTCCTATTCCATCAAGAGATCCCTGACTTTCTTTCATTAACTTATCAAATTCCTCTGTATTTAAAAATACAGTATATGGATCTCCTAGTGCACTTGTCATCCCTTTTATAGCACCTTCTAATAATGCATTATCATCTATTTCCCCATCATATTTTTTTAGTAATGTATCTCTAACCATAAATAATGATTCATATTTTTCAGTATCACTCATCAGCTCTGAGGAATTCTCAACTTTATTAGAAACTTTACTAAAATATATTCCTCTACTAGCTACATAATTCCCTAATAAGAGTGATGAACAATTAGTAACAATGATCAAAATAATTAAACCTATTATGACTAATTTGTTTTTTGATTTCTTATTCTCTGGAATTTTATCTTTATTGCCTTCGCTCACACTTAAAGACTTCCTTTCTTCAATAACCTATGCTGATACTTATTATATGAATTATAATTAAATTTAAACATCTAAATATTAATATTCTCAAACTTGCGATATATTATACCACTAAGAATTTTCTTAATGCAATTCCACTAGCCACTCCACCTACTACTAATCCACCAATTACAAATTGCCATAATATTGTTGTAAGTACATATGTAGCCGGAACTAAACTTACAAATGCTAATTCTCTTGCCATTAATGAAAATACTCCATTATATGCAAAGAATAATAATATACCTGCTAAAAGTGCTCCTGAAAGCCCTATTACCATACCTTCAATTATAAACGGCCATCTAATAAACCAATCAGTAGCCCCTACAAATTTCATTATTCCAACTTCTCTTCTTCTTGAATAAACTGTTAATTTAGTAGTATTCATAATCAAAAATATTGAAACTCCAATTAATACAACAAATAAACCTAATCCTGCTGTTTTTATTCCTTTAACAGCTTTAACAATCTTATCAACAACTTCCTGTTGATTTCCACTAATTTTCTCTACACCTTCCATATCTTTTATTGCATTAGTAATGTTTCCAGCATATTCTGGACCTTTAAGTTTAACTCTAAACGAACCTGTAAAAGGATTATGCTGTAATGAATATCCTTGCATTAACCCATCATTTTCTCCCATACTTTCATTCATTTCCTTAAATTCATCTTCTTTTGACATATAGACTATTTCATCTACACCTTCAATTTCTTTTAATCTTATTTCAATTTCTCTTTGGTCGATAAGCTTAATGTCTTCCTTAAGAACAACATTAAGGTCAATCTTATTCTGAACATCCTCTATTCCTCTACTTATATTATTAGCAACCAATAGAAATATCCCTAAAATGAAAAATGTTATAAGTACAGTAATTATTGACGCAATACTAATAGTTTTGTTTCTCTTCAAACTTTTAAAAGCATCTTTTATATAATATGTAATAGTATTAATTTTCATCTTCGTACTTACCTCTCTTTTCGTCTCTAACTACTTCTCCTTTTTCAATAGCTATAACTCTCTTCTTCATATAATCAACAATTTCTTTAGCGTGAGTAGCCATTAAAATAGTAGTTCCTGATTTATTTATATCATCAAGAAGTTCCATTATTTCCATTGCTGTATCTGGGTCTAAATTACCAGTAGGTTCATCAGCAATTAGCACCGATGGATTATTAACTAACGCTCTGGCTAATGAAACTCTTTGTTGCTCTCCACCTGATAACTCATTAGGGAACATTTTGTATTTATGTGACAATCCAACTAGTGATAATACCATTGGAACTCTTCTTCTTATTTCTTTTGGTGAAGCTTCTACAACTCTCATTGCAAATGCTACATTTTCATATACATTAAGTGTTGGTATTAATCTAAAATCTTGAAATACCATACCAATTTTTCTTCTATAAAAAGGTACTTGTTTTCTTGTTATTTTAGTTAAATCCTTATCACCAACGATAACCTTACCATTTGTAGGTTCAACTTCTTTTAATAACATTTTTATAAAAGTAGATTTCCCTGAACCACTTGGACCTACTAAAAATACAAATTCTCCTGCTTCTATTTCAACATTAATATCAGATAAAGCTTTTACATTATTATCATAAATTTTAGATATTCCTCTAAATTCAATCATCCTTAGACACTCCTTTATTGTGTAAATATTTTATAATTTTTAAAATAAGATACTCTATTTTTTCTACACAATTCACACATTTCATACATATATCACATTTAAAATGTAAATCTACAGAAAACATTATATCATAATAAGTATTTTTAATGTTATACAAATTTATTAAATATTCTATTAACTTTAATTAAATACCTCTTATATACAAAAAATAATACTCACCAAATTTAACATATCCTGTGAGTATTATAACATTCATTTCTATATTATACATCTTATTTTTTATTCCTTCTTTATATCTCCAAAACCTTCTCCAAGCACTTCATGAACTTCTCCCACTGTGATAAAAGCATTGGGATCAATATCCTTTATATATTTTTTTAATCTTATAAATTCATTTCTATTTAACACTGCATAAATAACGCTTGTTTCTTTTTTTGTATACGCACCTATACTTTTTAATAACGTACATCCTCTATCTAATTCATTGATTATATACTCACTAATTTCCGTATTTTGATTACTCATTATGAATATGCTTTTACAGGCATTAAATCCTTCAATAAATCTATCAATTAGAATACCTAATAATATTACACTTAGCATTGCATATAATCCTGTGTCTATACCAAAAACTATAGCACTAGCCAACGTGATTACAAAATCAACAACCAATAAAGCTTTACCGATATCCAAATTAAAAAATTTATTTAAAATTTTAGCCAAAATATCTGTTCCACCAGTTGATGCATTTTCATTGAATACAATAGCCATACCAATTGCAGAAATAATTGTACCAAATACAGTTGCCATCAATAGGTCATTAGTTATAGCTACAGGATTTAAAAACCTTTCTATAATCCATATTATAACCGATAAGCCTAAGCTGGCATATATAGTCTTTCCTCCAAAGTTACCTCCAATAAATGAAAATGCGACTAAAAATAATATAGAATTTACTGCCAATGTAATAAATCCTACAGATAACCTAGGAAAAATTGCATTTAAAACAATAGCTGCACCTGTAACACCTCCAGCCGCCAAATTATTTGGAGAATAGAAATACTCTACTCCAATAGCAACCAATATTATTCCTAGTGTTATTAAAGTATATTCTTTTAGTACTGTATTTTTCATTTTTCAACCCCCTAATTAATAATATGTTATTTCTATTTTTTCACAAACGGTTTAATATTATACTAAATATATCCAACTATAATAAATTACTGTTCTTTCATTCATAGTTATTAAAATTTATTATGATCAAAATAAAAAGTACAAAACATATAAGCTATTTCTCTCATACATTTTGTACCTTTATATTAATTATTTAATTTTAAGCCTAATCTATTTTTTTAAAGAAATAGCCTTTTTACTATGCTCAACTATTGCTTGTGTTGTCAACCCGTATTTTTCTAACAATTCACCAGGTTTTCCACTTTCTCCAAAAGTATCTTTTATACCTACTTTTAAAACAGGTACTGGATATTCTTCAGTAACAATTTCTGAAACTGCAGAACCTAATCCACCAACTACACTATGCTCTTCTGCTGTCACTATTGCTCCTGTTTCTTTAGCAGCTTTAACTAATAAATCTCTATCTATTGGTTTTATTGTATGTATATTTATTACTCTAGCATTTATTCCTTCTTTAGACAAGTCTTTTTTAGCTTGCAATGCTAAGTCAACCATCATACCAGTAGCTATTATTGTAACATCATTACCGTCTTCTAATGTTACACCCTTACCAATTTCAAATTTATAAGACTTTTCATCATTTATTGTATCAACCGCTAACCTTCCTAGTCTTACATAGCACGGTCCTTCATAATCAGCTATTGCTAATATTGCAGCTTCTGTTTCAACTGCATCTGCTGGATTTATTACTGTCATATTAGGTATACTTCTCATTAGTGAAATATCTTCAACTGATTGATGTGTAGCTCCATCTTCTCCAACAGTTAATCCTGCATGAGTAGCACAAACTTTAACATTTAAATTGGGGTAACATATTGAATTTCTTATTTGTTCAAATGCTCTTCCAGCTGCAAACATTGCAAAAGTACTAACGTATGGTACTTTACCACATGTTGAAAGTCCAGCCGCAACTCCCATCATATTCGCTTCAGCTATTCCCATATTAATAAATCTTTCTGGTGCAACAGCTTTAAAATCTGCTGTTTTAGTTGATTTTGATAAATCAGCATCTAGTACAACAACATTATTATTTATATTCGAAAGTTTTACTAATGCCTTTCCATAAGCTTCTCTAGTTGCTATTTTATTTCCCATTAGTTTTCCCCTCCAATTTCTTTTAATGCCTTTTCACATTGTTCCTTACTAGGCGCTGCTCCATGCCATGATGCTTCATTTTCCATGAATGATACACCTTTTCCCTTAATTGTTTTGCATATAATAGCTGTTGGTTTATTTTTTGTATTCTTAGCTTTATCAATAGCTTCTATTATTTCATCATAATTATGACCATCAATCATAATTACACTCCAACCAAATGCTTCAAATTTTTTATCTATTGGGCA
This sequence comes from Clostridium butyricum, assembly GCA_015058475.1. Taxonomy (GTDB): domain Bacteria; phylum Bacillota; class Clostridia; order Clostridiales; family Clostridiaceae; genus Clostridium; species Clostridium butyricum_B. The sequence goes on from SVCF01000001.1 coordinate 184,961, forward strand.
TGGATTCATTACATCTTCTGTGTTCCCATCTATTTGAAGACCATTAAAATCAATAAATGCAGTTAGATTATCTAATTTATAATGTGCTGCTGACATTGAAGCTTCCCATACTTGGCCTTCTTCAAGTTCTCCATCACCTAAAATTGTATACACTCTATAATCTTTATTATCTAACTTTCCTGCTAATGCCATTCCTACTGCTGCTGAGATTCCTTGGCCTAATGATCCTGTTGACATATCGATTCCTGGTAAATCATTCATATTAGGATGTCCTTGTAATCTTGTTCCTGTTTTTCTTAAAGTTTTTAATTCTTCAACTGGGAAATATCCTTTTCTAGCTAATGCACTATATAAGGCTGGCGCTGCATGACCTTTTGATAAAACAAATCTATCTCTATCTGGATTATTAGGATTTTCTGTACTTATATTCATTTTCTCAAAAAATAATACTGATATTATATCTGCTATAGATAATGATCCACCTGGATGTCCTGATGCTGATTCTGTAAGCATTGATACGATATCTTTTCTAATTAGCTTTGAAATTTCTTCAAGCTCAATTTTGTTATTCATTGTACTACCCCCTAGTAATATTTTTATTATTATTATTATGCTACTTTTCAATATTTTTTATTCTATCACATAAAGTCATTTTTGTATACACTATTAGTTTATGTGATATACTATTTAGTTATTTTAATGAATAAATATCTCATAATGATTGATAAATTGTATACTAATTTATTAAATATTATATTTATTTACAATAAAAGACTGATACACAATTGATTTAAAGTATCACTTCTTAAAATCAATTAAATATATCAGCCTTTATATTGTGCTTAATTAGTTTTATCATTTTTCCTAATGTCATCAAGACCTAAACTAATTATAAGTGCCTTATTAACCTTCCTCATATCCTCATCTGTCATATGTCCAATCTTTTCTTTCAATCTTCGCTTGTCCAATGTTCTTATTTGTTCCAAAAGTACAACCGAATCTCTATTTAGTCCATATTCCTCTGATGAAATCTCCACATGAGTAGGTAACTTCGCTTTATTAATTTGAGATGTTATTGCCGCTACAACAACGGTAGGGCTATATCTATTCCCAATATCATTCTGTATTATAATAACAGGACGTATTCCTCCCTGCTCTGATCCTATCACAGGACTTAAATCTGCATAAAAAATTTCTCCTCTTTTTACTACAATATTGGCCATACAATAATCACACTCCGCAAATCCAAGCCTCATACTCATCAACATCATCTAACATATATTCAGATCCTAATTCTGAATACTCTACGTTTAATTTAGCCATATATTCATAACCCTTTTTCATTTTCTTTTCAAAATCGCTTAATGCAATTTCATCATTATATAATATTAAAGTGCTACCTATAACTCTACTATTTTTTTTCATTTTATTAGAATAATTAACTGACATAGCTTCGCCTCCATAGTAGTAAAAATGTACTTACTATGATTATATTGCAAATTATGTCAATTTGTCAAAATATTTATCTTTTGTTGTCTTAATTTTATGTATTTTTGGCTATATAAATATTGATGAAGGCTATTTTGTCTTTAGAACATAAGTGCACATATCACTTATGTTCTTAATTATAAAATTTATTAATTTACTATATAACAAAGTATCAATACTTGTTCTAAAATAAATTTTCATCTAATGTTTTCTCATATTCAAAGTTTTTGTATTTTATTATAACTCTCTCTTGATTGTTCTCATCTAATATCTTTAACAAAACAGGAATCCTCTGCTTTTTATCGATATAAAATTCTCCTTTGTTTAAATGCTTATTATTACTATTATATTCTATATCGACTTTTAAATATTCGCCCTCTCCCCATTCTTCTTTTATCTCTGAAATAGGGCTGCTCACTTGATTTGACATAATATTATCTATAAAAGCTAATGGATATATTATGTCAATGTTTTTATCTAATGTATAATCCTCATTATCTTCTTCTACTTTAATCTCACTGCCATTATATACTTTTATTCTCCTGTAATAATCTTCAAATTCTATTCTTGATCCTTTGTCAAATCTATAGTATTGTTTAGTATCTTCTGTAAATTCTTCTCTAGCATTCTTAAATGTGTACTCCACTTCACAGCTATACACTTTAACATTTTTAAGCTTGTTTAATATATCCTCATTTGATGGAGTAATAATTTTCCTACCAACTATTATCCCACAAATTATAATGATAGGTATCATTACTAATATAACACTTAAAGCCATCTTTTTATTTAATTTCATATTTCCTCCAAGATTAATTATTACCTTTAGTAATATTATGAAAATCTCTGGAGTTTTATTCTAATTTTCTTATTTTATAAGTTTATTAATGTATTTTGGTAAATTATTTATAATATCTCTTGCATTAACTATGTAACTCTCTTTACTTAATTCATCTCCAATGTATCCATGTATATAAGCACTTATCAAAGTAGCATCCATTATTTTGACTCCTTGTGCTAAAAAAGCATTTATTATTCCTGTTAATGCATCCCCCATTCCACCTGAAGCCATCTTACTATTGCCTGTATTATTTATAAAAGTATTTGTTCCATCAGAAATTACTGTGTTATATCCTTTTAACAGAACAATTATTTCATATTTTTTTGCTACTTCTTTAGCTATATTAACTCTATTACTCTCCACTTCATTGATCGTTATACCCAAAAAATTAGCCATTTCCCCAGGATGTGGAGTTATTACAGCACGTCCCTTTAAAAATTTAAAAAGTGTATTATTTTTTGCAAGTATTTCTATTCCATCTGCATCAATTACAATTGGGCATTTACTATTTCTTATTATGTATTCCATTACCTCTTTTGGCTTTGTACCTCGCCCTATTCCAGGTCCCATAGCTATTGAGTTAGCTTGATTTATTATTGCCTCTGCCCTTTCATCATCATAATCGATTGTCATAGCTTCTATTAATTTGTTAGATAATTGTTCTTGTATATCTTTTTCGCATATTAATGTTGTTAACCCAGCACCTGCCCTAACTGTACATTCTGTCGTTATATAGGCTGCACCAGTAAATCCTTTACTTCCTGCAAATATAAGTGCTCTTCCATAATTGCCTTTATGTCCATATATTCTTCTTTTTGGAATCAAATCAATGATTTCGTTCTCTTCTAAAAAATATATAGATTCTGTTTTTTCTTTTCTTACACTATCTGGTATACCTATATTTAAAACTTTCAATTTACCAATAAACTTTAAAGCATTATAATTTAAAAATCCCTTTTTTATCACCTCAAATGTATATGTACAGTCTGCCATTACAACAGCTCCTTTTGTTAAACCAGTATCGCAATCTAACCCTGATGGCACATCTATCGAAATTACTTTTTTTGCATATTTATTAATGCTAAAAATTGTACTTTTTAATAGTTCATCAACGTCCCTATTTAACCCAACCCCTAATAAACCATCAATGACAATGTCATATTCCTTGATATCACTATTAATTTCTTTATCTAAATCTGCTTCATTAGATATAAATATTATTTTTTTTCTATCTAACATTTTACTTAATATATTATAATTTATCATAAAGTCATTACTATAATTATCTTTTTTAGAAACTATTAAAACCTTTACTTCTTTTCTTGCTAGTATTAATTGTCTTGCTAGTGCTAATGCATCTCCTCCATTGTTTCCCTTTCCACATACTATAAAGAAAGTTTTTCCTAACTCCTTTATTTCATTAAAAATTGAAATTGCTGCATTTTCCATAAGTATAATACTAGGAATTTTAATCTCTTCTATAGTTTCTCTATCTAATTCCTTGCACTTATTAACAGATAAAACTTCAATCATCTATTTTTCCTCCATAACTGCATATGCTATAGCATTATCTCTACTATGTGATATACTAACATGAATCTTAAAGTCTTTTCTCCCAACAATATCATAAATTTTTTTAGTTAAATTAACGACTGGCTTCCCAAAATCATCCCTCAAAACCTCAATATCCCTTAACCCAAAGTTTCTAAATCCACTTCCGAGCGCTTTACTTATAGCTTCTTTAGCTGCAAAATTTCCTGCTATGGTATTTGCATTTAAATTTTTTATTTTAAAATAGTCTATTTCTTTTTCTGTAAATACTTTTTCTAAAAAATTATTAGTTCTATTTATAGCTTTTTCAATTCTATATACTTCTATAATATCTGTTCCTATTCCTATTATCATTGATAACACACTCCTCTCTAGTAATATATTACCATAGAGAATAAATATTATTATATGAATTATGCTTCTTTTATCAATCCTATATCAAATTCATGTACTTGTCCATCAACGAACTCCCCTAAAATATCTACTAAATGAATAGGCGATACCTCATTTTGGTATAAATTCATAACCATTTGTTTTACTCTATGCTTTTGAGTAGAAATAAGTTCTATGCAATCTTTATCTTCTCCTACTTTAATTATACCTTTATAATCTTCTCTCGTTATTTCAACTCCATATGCATGAAAGTTTTGATATTGACTTTGAGTAAGCCTATAGAAATATCTCATCTCAACCCCCTCATTTTCTTTTACAGTACTATATTCTTCTAGAATTTTCATAATAATACAACCCCTTAATTTTTTATTATCTAAATCTTAACATAATAAAAAACAATATGTTGTCAAAGTATGTATCTATTAAAAGGAAATCGATTTCTTTTTATTGACAATAAACTCTTTAAACTTTACTTTTTTACACTTCTCTTGCCTAATATTAATTCTATAACCATATATTTTTGTCGAAATTCTATTTATTTGTATATTAAAACTTTTTATAAATTTTTTCAAATAAAAAAAGAGCATATTATATTGCTCTTTTTTTATCTCATAATCCCATAATATTATTCTACCATAATTGAAAAACAATTACTCAGATATCGTTTACATGTATATTATACCATACTTTTCCCAAATTTCAATATTATTTTAAAAAATTATTTATATTCTATTCTTACTAGAATTAAACCCATAATATTTTCATTTGTGACATAAATATATCAAATTGTTTTTTGATCGTGCTACATATTATTTTTAAACAAAAATAATATGACAACTTAATATATAAGTCATCATATACATTTTATAATTAAAATTACTTATTTTCTGTTCCTGTTTGTTCTTTCTTATCACTAATAAATTTAAAATCTTCTGCTATTACTTCTGTAATATATTTCTTATTCCCTTCCTTGTCTTCATAACTACCTATTTTTAATCGTCCACTCACAGTTATGTAGTTTCCTTTCTTTACATATTTACATACTACTTCTGCTTTTCTTCCCCATATTCTAATTGGTATGAAATCTGCCTCTCTAGATCCATCTGCTAACTTAAAATTCCTTTGAACTGCAATAGTAAATTTAGTATACATTTTTTCTCCATTTTCTGTATACTTTAGTTCAGGGTCTCTAACAAGTCTTCCCATAAGTATTATTTTATTCATATTAACCCTCCTGAATATTTATTTTTCTAAAGTTATATCCAAAATTTTATATAATATTCAAAATAAATATTCAGATAAGTTACTTTATTATTTCATTATTATTTTTCACTTGAGCTATAACACAGTTGATTTCTACTCCAAATATAAAGATTAATGAAACTAAAAATAGCCATGTCATAAGTATAAAGACTGCCCCTAAACTTCCATAAAACCTAGAAAAATTCCTAAAATTGTTAATATAATACGAAAATCCTAACGAAGATATTCCCCATCCTATAGTACTAAAAACTGCACCTGGTATAACTTCGCCCCATGTTAATCTTTTCGCTGGTGCTAATCTATATATAGCTGCAAAAATAAATATCATTAATAAAAACATAAGTGCATATCTAAATGCCATCCATATAAATACTATAATATCGTAAAAAGGAAAGATAGTCTCTAAGTATCTTCCTATAACACCTCCAAAGACTAATATCGCTAATGCTAATAATATTATTATAGCTAGAGCTAATATCCCTAACATTGATATAATAGATCTTTTTATAAATGATCGTGTTTCTTTAAATTTATAAGCTTTATTTACCCCTTTTATTACAGCTCTAAATCCTGACGAAGCTGTCCATAAAGCTAATAAAATAGAAGCTCCTAATAATCCAGTATATTGTGTATTAAATACTTCATATATAGTTGATTTAGTTAAATCAACTATACTATCTGGAAAAATTCCATGTAAGGCATTTAAAACTTGTTCAGACTCTAAATTGCTAAATCCAACCAAAGTTATCAAAAATATCATAAACGGAAAAAATGACAATACTAAATAATATGCTAGTTGAGATGCTAATGCAAATATATCATCATTCTTAACTTTAACTATAAGATGTATTAAAAAATTTATTTGATTTCTTATAGTTGATTTTACAGTTCTCATTTAATCACCATTTCCTTAATAATAATTTTCCTAATATTTATCATATCCATATATTATTTATATATTTAAATAATTCTAAATTTATGTATTATAATTTTACGATAGACATTCAAGTTAATAAATAATCTATTCAGAAAAAATTAAGCTATGCTATTAAAATAGCATAGCTTAATCTACATAATTCTTTTAATGAAACTCAATTGAATTTTATAGTTTATAAATTTTATCTCTATTATTCACAACATTTTTTGTTGCATTTCTTGTATCATATACAGCTTTTGCTCTAGCAACTATTTTTTCATAATCATAACAGCTGTGGTTAGTAGTTATTATAACTATATCTGAATCATCAATAACTTCTTCCCAAAGAACCGAATGATAAGTTTTATCCTTATATTTAGATACTGGACAATATGGATCATTTACCATAAGATCAGCTCCATTTTTTTCAAGTAACTCAATCACTTTAAATGCTGGTGATTCTCTATAATCATCTATATCATTTTTATATGCAACACCTAATAATAATACTTTTGCCCCATTTAATGCTTTTTTATGTTTATTTAATATCTTCATTACATTATCAAGAACAAATTCAGGCATAGAATCATTTATTTCTCCTGATGTTTCTATTAATCTTGTATGATAATCATATTCTTTTGCTTTCCATTCTAAGTAGAAAGGATCTAATGGAATACAATGACCACCAAGTCCTGGACCTGGATAGAAAGGCATAAATCCATATGGTTTTGTTTTAGCTGCATCTATAACTTCCCATACATCTATTCCCATTCTATTACATAAAATAGCCATTTCATTAGCTAATCCAATGTTTATATTTCTAAATGTATTTTCTAATATTTTTTCCATCTCTGCAACTGCTGGTGATGATACTGTATGTATATCTCCTTCTAATATATTTCTATATAATGCAGCTGCAACTTCTGTACATTCTTCTGTACATCCTCCAACAACCTTTGGTGTGTTTTTAGTATTAAATTCTTTATTACCTGGATCAACTCTTTCAGGTGAAAATGCTAAGAAAAAGTCCTTACCGCATTTTAATCCACTTTCTTCTAATATAGGTTTAAGAATTTCCTCAGTTGTTCCTGGATATGTAGTACTCTCAAGAATAACAAGCATTCCCTTATGTAAATATTCCGCAACACTTTTTGTTGAAGATACAACATAAGACAAATCTGGTTGCTTATATAAATCAAGTGGTGTAGGCACACATATACAAATTGTATCCACATCTTTTACAAAGCTAAAATCAGTAGTTGCTCTTAAAGTACCATCATTAACTAATTTTTTAAGTGTTTCATCAACTACATCTCCAATATAATTTTGCCCCTGATTTACTGATTCAACTTTTTGTTCTTGAACATCAAAGCCTATAGTTTCATATCCTGCATTTGCTTTTTCTACTGCTAACGGTAATCCAACATATCCTAAACCAACAACTCCAACCTTAGCAGTTCTTTTATTTATTTTTTCTAATAATTGTTCTTTTAAAATTGACATTTTAAACCTCCTGCTATTAATGCTTTAACAATGCACAATGCACAGTTAACAACGGCTTTTTCTTTTATAATTAATTAACAACAACAAAATATTTTACCACATTTTTATTAATCATTAATTGATTTTACTTCATCATTATTTTTTATATATTCTTCTCCACAAACACTACAGTTTGCCTTTTCATTATTAAATGCTAATCTTTCTCCACATTTACATACATAACCTAATACTCTTGCTGGATTTCCTACAACTAAAGCATAATCTTTAACATTCTTAGTAACAACGGCACCAGCTCCTATTAATGCATATTTACCAATATTATGCCCACATACTATTGTTACATTTGCTCCAATAGATGCACCTTTTCCTATTATAGTTTCTCTATATTCTGATTTCCTCTCTATAAAACTTCTTGGATTAACTACATTGGTAAAAACACATGAAGGTCCTAAGAATACATCATCTTCACAAATGACCCCAGTATAAACAGATACATTATTTTGTATCTTCACACCTTTACCAATTTTAACACCAGGTGATATAACAACATTTTGACCAATATTGCATTTCTCACCAATCTCACAATTACTCATCACATGCGAAAAATGCCATATTTTAGTGTCTTTGCCTATCTTAACATTATCATCTACATAGCTAGATTCATGAACAAAATACTCTTTTTCCATAGATTATCACCTACGCCTTCTTAATACTATCTACAATATGCTGTATTTGTTCTTCATTTAATTCTGGATAAACTGGTATAGCGAATGTTCTATGAGAAAGATATTCTGCTACTGGCATGTCACCTTCTTTATATCCTAAGTCCGTATATACTTTTTGTAAATGCAATGGTACTGGATAATATACGCCAGTTGCAATACCTTTTTCTTTTAATTTATTTAGCATTTCTTCTCTATTATCACATTGTAATACATATTGATGATATACAGTTTCATTTTCTTCTCTAACTATTGGCGTAATAACATTAGAACCATTCAATTCCTCATCATATGTTTTAGCAATTTCTCTTCTTCTTGAATTCCATTTATCTAACTGAGGCAATTTAACTCTTAATATTGCAGCTTGAATAGCATCTAATCTTGAATTATATCCTATTAAATAGTTATAATACTTTAATGGATTATAAACAGTGTCATCACCTGATTTAGATGTAACTACTTCTTCAGTAATATTATTCAATAAATTATATGCTTTTTGCCCTGTCTCTCCACTTCCATGAGTTCTTAATGCTGTTGCTATCGTAGCAATATTATCATCTGAAGTTACTATCATACCACCATCTCCAGCGCATGAAAGATTTTTAGTTGGGAAGAATGAAAAACATGCCACATCACTTAATGTACCAATCATCTTTCCTTTATACTTAGAACCAACCGCTTGGCATGCATCTTCTATAACCTTTAAATTATATTTTTTAGCTATTGCATTAATCTTATCCATATCCGCACTTTGACCAAAGATATGTACTGGTATAATAGCTTTTGTCTTACTTGTAATTTTTTCTTCTATTTTTTCTGGATCTATATTAAATGTATCTTTTTCTACATCAACAAAAACAGGAGTTGCCCCCACTGCTGAAATACACTCTGCTGAAGCAAAATAAGTGAATGTTGAAGTAATTACTTCATCTCCTTCTCCTACTCCTAGTGCTTTTAATGCGATAACTAATGCATCTGTACCATTTCCTACTGATATTGCATGCTTAGTCCCTATGTATTCTGCAAATTCCTTTTCAAATTCCGTAACGTTTTTTCCCATTATATATGCTGCTGACGACAACACATCTATAGTAACTCTATCTAACTCTGCTGAAATAGATTTATATTGAGCTTTTAAGTCAATTAATGGAATATTCATTTTTATCGCTCCTTCGGTTATCTTTCTTAGTCTATAAAAAATAATAAATTATAGACATTACATATTTTTAAAACCTATGCTAAAATAATAGCTTAATACATTTAAATAAATATCAAAAATCAAATCTAACATGAATATTTTAACATACTTAATTAGATAAATAAACTTTTTGTTTAACAAAGTCAACCCTTAATATTTGTTTATTGGATACCATTCTCTAGGTATTAATTTACTGTATTTATCTGTTGAATATCTATCATCAATTAATAATACTCTACCTTTATCATTTTCTGTTCTTATAACTCTTCCAACACCTTGTTGTATTTTATTTATTCCTGGATATATATAAGCATAATCATATCCATCTTCTCCAAAAAACTCTTTAACTATTTCATTTTCAATATCAACTTTAGGGTAACCAACACCAATTATTACAGCACCTATAAGCTGCTCTCCAGGTAAATCTATTCCTTCTGAAAACATACCACCCATCACACAAAATACAATGAGATTTCTATTCAACTTAAACTTATCTAAAAACGCAACTTTTTCCTCTTCTGTCATATTTGGATTTTGCATTTCTAACTTAAACTTATCAACATTATATTTAGTTATTTCCTCCACAAGTTGATTCATATACGCATATGATGGACAAAATATTATATAATTCCCAATCTTTTCATTTATAAAATTATATATTTTCTCAGAAACCCTTGGCAATGTCTGCTTTCTATATCTATACCTAAGATTTATTGGTGTAAGATACATTTTTAAATTCTCTTTTTTAAATGGAGAAGGAAGTTTTACTCTATAGCTATCACTATTTCCACCTAGCATGCTGACATAATAATTAATTGGCGACAATGTTGCTGAAAAAAATATGACTGAATAACATTTATTTAAATATGTTTTTATATTTTTAGCTGGATTAACACAAAATAAACCTATACTAACATCCTTACCTTCTTTTTTTATTAATGTAACGTAATTTTCATCATATAGTTGTATAATGTTAGTAAATGAATATATTTCAAAATATAATTTTAATATTTCCTCATAACCTTCAAATTTATTGCCTTTTGCTAATATTTCTTCACTTTCTTTTAAGTATAATTTCAATAGCTTATTCAATGCTTTAGGTTCTTCCTTTTCATAAAACCATTCCACATTTCTATGTTCACATTCATTTCTTAGTTCTATAAAATGACTATTTATTTTTCCTAATATTGAATTTAATTTATTTAACCTGCCCTTAGTAATCTTTTTACAATCCATTATCATCTGTTTTTCAATAATTGCAGAATACATATTTCTAGCTCTATCAATTAAATTATGCGCTTCATCTATTAAAACTATATTTCCATCGCTTTCTATTAATCTTCCTAACGATACTCGAGGATCAAATATATAATTATAATCACATATAATGCCATCACAATACATACTAAGATCTAATGACAACTCAAAAGGACATACTTCATATTTTTCTGCATATTCCTGCACTGTTGTAAGAGATATATTAACTTCTCTATTAAGAATTTCATATATAGGCTTCTTGACCTTTCCATAATATCCTCTTGCATATTTACATACTTCTGGGTTACAATCAAACTTTTTATTACAGCAGGACTTTTCTTTTGCAGTAATTGTAATGCTTTTAAAATATAATCCTTTTTGTCTTAATCTTTCAATAGCTTCGTTTGCTACTTCTTTATTTATCGTTCTCGAGGTTAAATATACAATTCTTTCTCCAATGCCTTCTCCTAAAGCTTTAATTGCTGAAAAAATAGTTGATATAGTCTTTCCTATACCTGTAGGCGCTTGTGCAAATACTATCTCACTTTCTTTTATAGTATTATATGCGATATTAATAAGTCGCCTCTGACCCTCCCTATATTTTTCAAAAGGAAAGTTAATTTGTTTCGCTGATAAATTCCGTTCTAATCTTTCCATATATATGAAACTTATAAATTTCTCATATTCTTTAACTAAATCAAATGTAAATATTTCCAATTCACTAATATTGAACTTTCTTTCAAAACTTTTTACTTCATTAGTATCTAGTTGAAAATATGATAGTCTAATATATATATCACTAATATTATTTTTCTGCCCATAAATAAAAGCATATACTTTAGCTTGTGCCCAATGCAGTTCATTTAGATCATCAATATAGGAATATTTTTTATATGTAGATTTAATTTCTTCTATTATTATTTTATTATCTTCTTCAATAATTCCATCTGCTCTACCTTCTATCGTCACATAAGCATTTTGTAATTGAAAATCATGAGATAAATATACTTCTTTTTGAAACTTCTCATAAACCTTTTCATTATCACTTTGCAATTTTTGATGTGCCTTTATTCCCTCTACAGCTCTTGCACTTCCTGAAAATCTATTATCTATATCCCCATCTTTTAAGCAAAATTCCACCAGATTTCTTACTGATTCTTTTATGATAACCTTCTCCATATACTTACCTCACTTAAAATCAGTTAGAAGTTAATTCTTCTATCTTTATATTAATATTATATAGAAATTTTTCTTATAAACTATACTTACTAATATAATTAGTAAAAAACACTTGCTTAATCAGTAGTAAAACTTATACTAATCAAACAAGTGTCAATTTTAATTTCTTCTTAATCTGTATTATATTCATTGACTATCTTCTGAACTAATTTTTTTATAGCACTGGCCTCTGCTACTAAAGTCAAAACCAACAAGAATATTTTTATTCTCTCTTCATCCTTATCTTTTAAATTAAATTCTTTTACCATACTTTCAAGCTTTTCTTCATTAGTTAATGAAGAAATTAAATAATCATTTAAACTATCTTTCTGAATAGAAACAAATACTTTATACGCTTCTTCCCAAGATAGTATATCGTCACTTCTATCATTTATTTCATTAAATGCTAATCTAAAAACTTTCTTTATTTCTTCTGTTGTTAATATAGGTCTCATGTAACTAAGTAATACTAATTGCACTAAATGCATCCTGGTATATCCTCTTTTTTTACCATCTTCCGGTTTAGTTATTACTTCACTTTTTGTATAGTTTTGGACAATATTATTCGTAAATTTCTCATCAACAAATTTATCATTTAAATAATCTATAACTTGAGATAGAAATAAATCATATTTCGGTAGATCATCATATGAAATTGAATTATTTTTAGACATTTCTTCAGTTAACTCTTTTATATAGTCTGAATCAAACTTTTTATCCATATATACCTACACCTTTCTCACTGTTTTATCTATATTATATAGTAACTATCAACTTATTACAAGTTTGTTTTAACATCTTATGTTAACATTTATTTTAATTATTAATTCGATTCTTATCTTAATTATACTCTAACATCTAATCAAGATACATTTACATTATTATGTCTAATTTATTAAAAATATACTATTAACATTATACTCCATTAATTATTATTTAAAAATATATAAACATAAAACATTTGTAACTATCTTTATCACTTCTTTTACTATATATCATATAAATAACTTTAATTCTTTTATTTGTAATTTTTATATTAACATATATAATATAATCTCCTATATTAAGTATATATATTTAATATAAAAGGTATTTTTTAATAAAAATTTTTAAATTTCGAATAATTTCCTAACAATAAATCGATAGATTCTCTTGACTTTTCTAAAATATGGTAGTATATTTTTAATATAGTGTTTATTAAAGTTGAAATTTGTAATTTTTTATAAAGAAAATGAAATATTTATTGACTTTATATTACATACTTGGTAATATAACAGAGTAGAATGTCGAATTGTGTAATTAGGAGGAATTTTTTATGAAATCAACAGGTGTAGTTAGAAGAGTAGACGAATTAGGAAGAATAGTTATTCCTATAGAATTAAGAAGAACTTTAGATATTGCTGAAAAAGATGCATTAGAAATCTATGTAGACGGAGAACAAATCATATTAAAGAAATATGAACCAGCTTGTATCTTCTGTGGAGATGCAAGAGATGTTATCAACTACAAAGGTAAAAATATTTGTGTTAAGTGCTTAGATGAAATGAAACAAGGTAGATAATACATATTATAAAAAAGCTGAAAGCAGTAAATATTTACTGCTTTTTTTGTTTCATAATTTAAATCTTATAAATTTGTTGAGAATTTATATATTTCATTCTTAGGTAAATTTCTATCTTTTGCAACTTTCTTAATTGCATCTTTCTTATTCATTCCATTATTCATATACGATAATATATGTTCTTCTACAGTTAAGTTAATCCACTGTGATTTCTTCTCTTCTTCTATTTCTTCAATCCTTTTACCTTCTATTATAAGAACAAATTCACCCCGAGGTTTATTAATTTGAAAAAAGTTTATCGCCTCACTAATATTCCCTCTGTATATTTCTTCATATAATTTAGTTAACTCCCTACAAACTGCGATTTTTCTATCTCCTAAATTATCATATAAAAAACTCAACGTATCTAATAACCTATGTGGTGCTTCATAAAATATAAGCGTTTCTTGATAATTCATAAGTTCTTCAATTACAGGTTTTCGTTCTTTGTTTTCTCTCGGAAGAAAACCTCTAAATAAAAATTTTGTTGTATCTAGTCCTGAATATACTAATGCTGTAGTAAATGCTGTTGCGCCAGGTAATACTTCAAATTTAATTCCTTCCTCAATACAGCGCTTAACTATAACACTGCCCGGATCTGATATTCCTGGCATTCCTGCATCAGATACTAATGCAATTTTTTTACCATCATTAATTAAACTTATTATATCATTACTTTTATTTTGTTCATTATATTTATGATAGCTAATTAATGTCTTTTTTATTTCGAAATGATTTAATAATTTTAGAGTCTGTCTTGTATCCTCAGCAGCAACTAAATCAGCATCTTTCAATACTTCTAAAGCTCTCAAAGTAATATCTTTAAGATTGCCGATAGGAGTTGGTACTATATACAGTATACCTTTATCCATTTTTATCCCCTCCCATATATTTTATCTATTTCATTGGTATATTTTCCATTTTCATCATAAACATACAATGGTTCATCCCATTTTAAATAAGCACCACCATCTCGCTGGCCTTCTACTAGTACTATATTAGGTGCCTTTCCTACTTTCGGGTGAACCATTTTAACTCTTTTAGGCTCAATTCTATATTTTCTCATAAGTTCAAAAATATCAGCTAGTCGTTCTGGTCTATGAACCATAAAAAGTCTTCCATTATCCTTTAATAAAGTTCTTGCTGCTACTATGACATCTTCTAAATTGCATAGTATCTCATGTCTTGCTATAGAAAGTTTATCTGATGAATTCAAAATTCCAGAATTATTCAACTTATAAGGTGGATTAACAGTAACAACATCAAATCTTTCTATACTTTTTAAAAATTTTATATCCTTTAGATCGCTATTTAAGAAAAATATTTTTTCCTTTAATTCATTTATATGTACACTTCTTTGTGCCATTTCAACCATATCATCTTGAATTTCTAATCCATACACTTCTTTAGGACAATATTTCCCATATATTAAGAACGGGATTATTCCTGTTCCTGTGCATAAATCCATTACTCTAAAATTTCTTCTCACATTTGCAAAATCCGATAACAATACTGCATCTATTCCAAATTTAAATCCATCCTTTTTCTGAATTAATCTTAATCCATTTAATTGTAAATCATCAACAACCTCATCTTCATTTATATAAGCAGATTTATTATAATCCATATTTTTCTTCCTCATTCTAATAAATTTATTAATTAAAATATTTATTTATCAACCACATTATAGCATTACATTCAAAAATACAAAAGTAAATGATTTTCTTACTATATTAGCTTCAATAATAATAGTATATTAAAATATAAAAATGTCCCAAATATACTATTTGGGACATTCAATTCAAACTGTAATTATTTTCTAATATAATATATTTATTAAAGTACTCTTCTTCCAGCATAGAATTTATATACTGGTGCAACTTTTACAACATCCCCAGTTTGTGGAGCATGTATCATATTTCCATTACCAACATATATTCCAACATGTCCAGCATGTGTAAATATTAAATCGCCTGGTTGAAGCTGACTTCGATCAACTGGAGTACCAACATTTATTTGTGAATATGTTGTTCTACTAATATCCACTCCAGCTGCATTTTTATATACATATTGAGTGAATCCTGAGCAGTCAAACGTGTTTGCTCCAGTAGCTCCATATACATAAGGCTTTCCTAAATGGCTATACGCTTCATTTAAAATAGCTTGAGCATTTCCTGCTGAAGGAACTCTTACTGAAGTTGTGTTTCCTCTGCTTGGAGATTTAGTTGCAGCAGCAGCTGCTGCAGCGGCTGCTTTCTTATCTGAAACTAATTTTTTTGCTTTTTCTATTTTTTCATTTATTTCTGCAATAACTGTTGGACTCTTAATTTGATTGTCTCTAATATTTCTTAATTGAGATATTACACTTTCAAGTGTTGAAACGCTACTGCTAGAATCATTTATAGTAGCAAATTGTCCTTCAACTACTTCTCTTTCTATCTTTGATAAATATTCAGAATCAAATTTTTCTTTTTCTGCTTTAGCTGCTGAAACTAATGATTCCTGTTCCTTTTTCTTTCCATCCAATTCATCTAATGATATTTGAATTTCTTGGGTAAGCTTATCAATTTCTGATTTCTTTGTTTCCAAAGATTTTACCTTTTCACTCAAGTCTTCTTTTTTATCAATTATTTCTTCTATGGATTCCTTATCTTTATCGATAATTTTTCCCACTTTTCCAATTCTCGAGAAAAAATCACTTGTTGATTCAGCTTCAAACATAAAGCTTAAGTAACTAAATTCTAAATTTCCTGATGTATATAAAGCTTTAACTCTTTGGCCTAATGCCTTATCCAAAGTGTCTATTTCTATTTCAGTTTGTTCAATATCTTTTGTTGTGTTATCAATAGAATTGTTAATACTTTTTATTTCTTTATTATTTTTATCAACTGTTAATTGTAACGGCTCTATTTGAACATCTAAGTCATAGATCTTGTCTTCTATTTCTGAAATCTTATTTTCAATTTCTGCATATTTTTGTCTGGTATCGTTTAGTTCTTGGTTACTAGGTATTGCAATGGCTGGTATTGATCCACCCACAACGATTACTGTTGCTAAAAGAATAGCAATCACTTTGTTTTTCATGAATAATCGGTTCCCCCTGAACCTTCCCTCCTTTATTTTCATGCGTTATTAATTTTATTATATCACTTAATTTTAATATGAACAATGGTAGTATATAGTTATACGCGTATTATTTTATAACAATATACATATAACTACTCTAATACAAAAATTTTCACAATAATTATATATATTTAATTCTAGTTTTTTCTTTATATTCCTCTAAGATAGTTGTTTTATCTAATATAATTATTTTAACAAAAATAATTATACTTCTCTTGACATATAAAATATTAATATTGTATAATAATTTAGAATTACGGGGTGTGGCGCAGATGGGAGCGCGCGTGGTTTGGGACCATGAGGTCGCAGGTTCGATCCCTGTCACCCCGACCACATAAAATTGCTTAACTTAAGGATTTATCCTTAAGTTTTTTTATTTATTCCTTTATAGCTTTTATTTATATATAGAAATGAGGATTATAATGTTTAAAAATATTAAAGGTGTTATTTTTGATTTAGATGGCACATTAGTTAACTCTATGTGGATATGGTCACGCATAGATGATGAATATCTAAACATGAAAGGCCATTCAACTCCTAAAGACCTAAATGCAGAAATAAATCATTTAAGTTTTACTCAAACTGCACAATATTTTAAAGATAGATTCAACATTAGTGATTCTATAGAAGAAATTCTCTATACTTGGAATACCATGGCTTTAAATCACTATAAAAATGATGTCAAATTGAAATGTGGCGTAAAAGAATTTTTGGACAAACTAAAGTCACATAATATCTCAATTTCATTAGCTACTAGTAATTCACAAGAATTATTACACGCATGCTTAAAAAGTAACGGCATCTATGAATATTTTGACACTATAACTACTACTGATGAAGTTAGTCGTGGAAAAAATTTCCCTGATGTTTATCTACTATCAGCTAGTAAAATGGGCATTTCTCCTGATAACTGTGCAGTATTTGAAGATATACTTCCTGCAATAAAAGGTGCAAAAGCAGCTAATATGAAGGTTTTTGCTGTAAAAGATGATGCTTGTGTCAATACTAAAGCACAATTAATTGAATATGCTGATATGTATATCGATTCATTTACTGAAATATTAGATTTATTTTAAATACAAATAAAAAAAAGACTGATGAGTTTTAATATTATTGCTATATCTAAACTCTCAGTTCTTTTTTTATTTATTAAATATTTATTTTCTTTCTACACCATATTTATTTTCTAATTCTGATAACATTTCACCGTATTTTTTATGTTGTCTTTCTTGTAATAATTGATTTATGACTGAATCTTTAACTTCATCAAAACTCTTTGTAGAAGCTTCATTCTTTCCTTCAACTAATACTAAGTGATATCCAAATTGAGTCTTAACTGGTTCAGTTACCACTCCTATTTCTGATTCAAATGCAGCCTTTTCAAATTCTGGAACCATCATTCCTTTTGAGAATGCGCCTAAACTTCCACCTTGTTCTTTTGATGGACATGTTGAATATTTTTTAGCAGCTTCTTCAAATATTATTGTTCCATCTGCAATTTCTGCTTTAATTTTTGCTGCTTCTTCTTCTGTAGCAACTAATATATGTTTAGCTGATACAGTTGCAGGTTCAGAAAATGCCTCTTTATTTTCATCGTAATATTTTTTAGCTTCTTCATCTGTTATAGTTATATCTGCTAATACCTTATTTATAGCCATAGATGTTAGTACCTCTTTTGCTATAGCTTCCATTTGCATTTTATATTCTTCTGTTTGATCTAATGCAATTTCTTTTCCAAATTTATTCATTAATTCAAATGATATTAATTGTTCTAATAATTGTTTCTTTCCACCTTCACTTTGAAACATTGCCCTTCTATCTTCAGGATATCTGTTTATTACAGCATTTAAATCCCTTTCTGTTATTTCATAACCAGCAGCAACTGCTAATACTTTATTTTCCATGTAAATTCTCCTTTAAAATAAAATTTTGTATACCTTTTTATTGTAACAGTATATACATACAGTAACAAGAATATTATAAATTTATTACCACTTTTGATTTTAAAATATGTTTTTGTATATCTATTCTCTAAAGTGTTATAATAATTTAGGGTGATATTTATGTCTGAAATACTAACAAATGATTGGAAAAAATATTTAAGTACTGAATTTGAAAAAGATTACTATCTAAAATTAAGAGAATTTTTAAAAAATGAATATAATTCTAAAATAATTTATCCCAATATGTATGATTTATTTAATGCTCTACATTTTACAAGTTATGAAAATACAAAAGTGGTTATACTAGGCCAAGATCCTTATCATGGACCAAAACAAGCTCATGGTTTAAGTTTTTCAGTTAATCCTGGAGTTAAAACACCTCCATCTTTAGTTAACATATACAAAGAACTCCGCGATGATCTAGGCTGTTATATTCCTAATAACGGTTATTTAAAAAAATGGGCTGATCAAGGAGTCTTACTACTAAATACAGTATTAAGCGTTCGAGCAGGTGAAGCTAATTCTCATAGAAATAAAGGATGGGAGCAGTTTACTAATAAAATTATAGAGGTTTTAAATGAAAAAGAAACACCTATAGTCTTTATATTATGGGGAAATAACGCTATTTCAAAGACTAGCTTAATCACAAATCCCAAACATTTTATAATTAAATCAGTTCATCCTAGTCCTTTGTCTGCTTCAAGAGGATTCTTTGGTAGTAAACCATTTTCTCAAACAAATGACTTTTTGATATCAACAAATCAAAAACCTATTGATTGGCAAATAGAAAATATGTAATATTAAACTTATAATCATACTGGAGGTAATTATATGAATTATAAATTTAGATTTGAAAATAAAGAATATATATTATCAGAAGAAAATTGTGAGGGTATATTTTTTAATGATGAAGAAATCAAAAATTTCAATTTAGAATTAGTATTAAGTTCACTAAACAATTCTAATCAAGTTGATTTTTCAAAAGAATATTATATAGGTAGATGTGACTGTGAATTACAAGAACAGCTAAATAAATCTTATTGCTATCTAGAGTATCATTTCTATATTTATACAAAAGATAACGAATATGTTATAAATACTATTTGTGATGAATATGAAAGCACATCATTTAATAAATTATTCAGTACCGGTAAAATTGATAATAGCTATATTGTTAGTATTACTTTATGTCCTGAATGCGGAAATTATTCTATTGAAGTTACTCAATGTGAAGTCTAATAAAAAAGTGGCTATATCAGATTATAGTTTTTTGAACTAAATCTAATATAGCCATTTCAATATTTATATAAAAAGTTTTTAATCATTTGAACAATAAAAAGCACTAACATAAGTTAGTGCTTTTGGTGGCTCGAACTGGAATCGAACCAGTGACACGAGGATTTTCAGTCCTCTGCTCTACCGACTGAGCTATCGAGCCATATTACCTGGCGACGTCCTACTCTCCCACACAGTCTCCCATGCAGTACCATCGGCGCTATAGACCTTAACTTTCCTGTTCGGAATGGGTAGGAGTGTTACCTCTATGCCGTCATCACCAGATCACAAAACTTATTATATCTAGATAAAGACCTTATGTCAACATATTTTTTAAAATAATTTAAAATTTATTTATATATCATATAATTTCTACGAATAGAAAGCAATAATCCCCCTACATTTATAAAATATTCTGCCTTTATCTCCACAATTAACTACATTCGACTTATAACATTAACTACTATTAATTGGATAAATATTTATATTAAAAAATAAAGATATATAATAAGTTTTCTACAAATCTCTTTTTCCTATCTTTGATTTATATTATGTGATTTTTTAATTTATTGTGATATATGATTTAATATGTATGAAGTAACTTCATCTGGACTAATTCCTAAAATAGTTGCAAATTCTTCATTTAATAAATTTTCTGCTGCTTTCATAATTTCATCATCAGATTTACTTATCTTTTTACCTAATAATTTTTTATTTTTTTTATTACAATATATACTTTTTATTAATGTGATTAATTCCTCACACTCTCCAGTTTTAAGCATAACTTTAAATTTATCAGTTCTTTCTCTCTCATCATCTATCCATAAAGTTTCCTTCTCAGGCATACCATTTATTAATGAAATTGCCTCTTCTTTAGAATGTAATTTTCTCATAACAACCCTTTTATTATCTACAGGAGTTTTTATTATTGTATTCTTAGAATAAATAGGCCTTAATACATAACACTCTTTTTTTGTATCACCTATAAACTTTTCTTCCTTTATATCTGTGACTTTGCAAACACCTGTCATTCCATACATTATGTAATCATTAATTTTAAACATAAAAATTTCTCCTTTCTCTAATTAAAACTTATCCCCTAGGTTTGTAAATATTTATAGAATACTAGTTTAGGTAATTGAAATTAAGTTTTAAAAAAATAAAAAAGTAGTTTCAACAACTGGACTTACGTTGTTAGAAACTACTCGTTGTATACTTATTTTAACATATTAAAAAACTTTAATGTAAGTAAAAATTTTTATTATTTCTGATAGAAATAACTTCTATTTTCTTATAATATCTAAGAATTCCATCTGAAAAATGTATTTCTTTGATTATTATAATATAATTATTCATTAAATTTATTTCTTAGTGGCTACAATATAAATTTCTTTTATTTTTCCATTTTTTTGTGTAATAATAAAAATATCAAATATATTATGGAGATGGTTTTATGAACAATTCTATAGAAAAATTAACTCAAATTTTAAAAGAAAGTACTAGCATAGTCTTCTTTGGCGGTGCTGGTATGTCAACAGAATCTGGAATACCTGATTTTAGAAGTTCTACTGGATTATTTAATGAAAAATTAAACATAACTTTTACTCCAGAACAACTAGTATCTCATACATTTTTCATGAGATATCCAGAAGAATTTTTTAATTTCTATAAAGATAAACTTATCTATCCTAACGCTAAGCCTAATTCTGGTCACTTAGCACTTGCCAAATTAGAAGAAATGGGTAAGCTCAAAGCAATAGTCACTCAAAACATCGATGGACTTCATCAAGCTGCTGGCTCTAAAAATGTTTTTGAGCTTCATGGATCTGTTCTAAGAAATTATTGTATGAAATGTCATGCCTTTTATGATGAAAAATTTATATTAGAATCTAATGGAATACCAACATGTCCTAAATGTGAGGGGAAAGTTAAGCCTGATGTGGTACTTTATGAAGAAGGTTTAGATGAAAATACTATTCAAGGAGCAATAAAAGCTATCTCTAAAGCTGATACTTTAATCATCGGTGGAACTTCATTAGTCGTTTACCCTGCTGCTGGACTTATTAACTATTTTAAAGGTAAAAATCTCATACTAATTAATAAAAGCACAACTTCTGCTGACTCTAAAGCTAATTTAGTAATTCATGATTCAATTGGTAAAATATTAAGTCAATCTGTTAATCTTCTGTAAATTATAAAATGTAATAATCTAATATTTATAGATAACAACTTTTTTAGTTGTTATCTATTTTTATACATTTTTTCTTAACTCTATAATATATTTATTAGTATGATACTTTAAATTATAGGAGTTAACATGTGGTTATTATTTTACTGATACTTATTTTATTAGGATTAGGAACTGGTTTCTTTTTTATTAATAAATATGAAAAAACAATTTCTTCTCTAAGATTAAATCTAATGATGACACAAAAACAACTAGATGTTTTAATTAAGCAACAAAAGTCTAGTGATAAGAACTTTCTAATAGAATTCTTAGATATTGATACTAATTATGGAATATTAACAGAATCTTCACGTATATATTTATCACCTAACTCTAATTCCCCTTGCCTATACGTAAACTCTGAATCAATAACAGTTAACATAATTGAAAAAGCATTAATAGATAATGCTATCTGGTATTATGTTAATTTACCTATTAACAGCAATATAAATTCTAAAGGCTGGGCTATAAACTCATCATTTTCTAGTGTATATAATGAAAGTTTGCCTACTGTAGAAAATAATTCAGAGAACATACTGCCTACTGAGGAAAGTTAATTTTTTATAATAAATCCTAATTATATGTATAAATAAATCCAATATGGAAAGAATTTATATTGAAGTGTTTAGCTTCAATATTTAATCGCCTCTCCCCCATTTTTATTTATATACAATTGACAAACTGCCATATCTAAATAAGGATATGGCAGTTTTTTCTTATATTTATTTCCTTTTATTGGTGTATATTCTATTTACTTATTAATTAAACACTTTCTTAAAATATCTAAAGCAGTAATAGTAGCTTGATTTCTTACTTTTGATCTATTACCCTTAAAAATGTGTTTTTCAATCTTTACTTCACCTTTTACATATACCCCTATGTAAACTAGACCTACAGGCTTTTCTTCTGTTCCTCCATCTGGTCCAGCTATTCCAGTAGTAACAATGCTTACATCTGTATTTGCTTCTCTTGCAATACCAATTGCCATTTCTCTTGCAGTCTCTTCACTTACTGCACCATATTTATCTAATGTTTCATTCTTTACACCAAGCCTCTTATGTTTAGCTTCATTAGAATATGTAACAGCACCTTCTAAGAATACTTCAGATATTCCAGGATAATTAATAAGTGTACTAGCCACCATTCCTCCTGTGCAAGATTCCGCTGTTGATATAGTGTATTTTTTTTCTATTAATAATTTTGCTACCACATCTTCTATAGAAATATCCTCAGTAGCATATACATTATCTCCAAATCTATCCACAATTTCTTTTTCTACTGGTCTTATTAATTTTAATGCTTCTTCTTCATTCTCAGCCTTTGCTGTAACCCTAAGTATAACCCCAATTTCTTTTGCATAAGGTGCAATGGTAGGATTACTTTGAGCATCCATTAAATCTTTAATGCTTTCTGCAACTGCACTTTCTCCAATGCCTAGAATTTTAATCATTTTTGATACTATAACAGAATCTGATTTTGATTGAAGATATGGTTTAACAGTTTCTTCAAACATAGGTTTCATTTCTTTTGGTGGTCCAGGCAATATAATCATTATTTTATCATTTTCTTCTATAATAACTCCAGGGGCAGTTCCATTATTATTTTTAATTGCAATTGCCCCTTCTGGAATTAATGCCTGTTTTAAATTATTAGGTGTCATTTTTGTTTGTCTAAATCTAAAATATTCTTCTAAGTCTTCTAGTGATTCTTTATCTTCTATTAATCTTTTATTAAAATATTTTGCCGCCATTTCTTTTGTTAAATCGTCATCTGTAGGCCCAAGACCTCCAGTAGTTATAATGATATCACTTCTGCTATATGCTTCTTCAAATGCATGTATTATTCGTTCTTCATTATCTCCTACTACTTGCTGATAATACATTTCAACACCTAGTAATGCTAATTCTTGTCCTAAAAATTGTGCATTTGAATTAACTATGTCTCCTAATAGCAATTCAGTACCTATGGCTATTATCTCTGCTCTCATAGAGTACTTCTCCTTTCAATATAAAAATCTCTACTCTGTTATAAGTTGATGTAATCTAATATTCAGAAAATTATCTTTAAATGAAATATACTCACATCATTATTTTCGTATAAATATGCACAACCTACTCAATATATAATTGAATAGGTTGAATACATTAAATATTAATTTCTTCTTATAGTCCATCCCTACAATAAAGTAGGGATGAGTTATATGAAAAATTTCTTCATCTCAAAGCTTTAAATAATCACAATACCAAATTATGCAATAATGTGATTATAAAAAACAAGTAATAATATGTATGAGAAGAAAAAATTTAGTGCAAGAGAACTTTATACTCTTATTCTATGTATTAGTTCTCTTACTTATTCATAAAGTATTTTATTTTTTAATTATTTTCCTTCAGTTTCAAGTAATGCTAATGCAACAGCACCTATTAATCCTGCATCTGTTCCAAGTCCAGCTGGAACTATTTTAACTGATTCAGCCATTGATTTAAAACATCTCTTATCAACAACTTTTCTTACTGTGTCAAAAACAACATCTCCTGCTTTTGATACTCCACCACCTATAATCACATATTCTGGATCAAATATGGCTACTGAATTTGCAACAGCTATTCCTAAGTAATTCATTGCATTATCTATTATTTCTTTAGCTACTGGATCTCCTGCTTTAGCTTCAACAAATACTTCATAAGAAGTAACATTGTCATACTTTCTTAATGATGTTTCTACTTTAGTAGCTAATGCTTCATGTGCAGTTCTTGCAATAGCAGTTCCTGATGAAGTTGCTTCTACACATCCAATATTACCACAATTACATCTTGGGCCATTTGGAGCAACTGTCATATGTCCAATTTCTAAAGCATTAGAAGTATGTCCTCTATATACTTTTCCATTTAATATAGCTCCTCCACCTACTCCAGTGCTCACTGTGAAGAACACTACATTCTCAGCACCTTTTCCTGCTCCAAACATGAATTCTCCAATAGCTGCTACATTAGCATCATTATCTAAGAATACAGGTACTCCAAACTTTTCACTTATAGGCTTAACTAAATTAAAGTTTTTGAATGGAAGATTAGGTGTAGTAATTATTATACCTTTCTTTGCATCTAAAGGCCCTGGTGAACCAATTCCGATTCCTTTTATTTCATCACAAGAGACAGCACCTTCCTTAATAACCTTCTCTATAGAATTAATTATTCTATTTAATACTGGCATTTCACCTTCTTGAGCATCTGTTGCTATAGTTGTTTGGCTAATTACTTTTCCTTCAAGATCAGATAAAGCTGTACTTATCTTTGTTCCTCCTAAGTCTACTCCCACAACATAATTTTTCATGATTTTCTCTCCTTTATTTACATCAATTTATTATTAAAACCTTTACCATATAAGTATTATACTATATTATGTTGCGATAAGAAAACCGTAATAATTAATAATTTTTATCTGTTTTTATTAGCCTTAATGTAATAATTTCCTTTTTCGTCATACTCTGCATGGTTAATTATGAATTTGCTATCATTAAGCATGGAATTAATCACATCAATATCTTTTTTATTATTCTTATCTATTCTTATTATAAAATTATCATTTTTGTCTATTATATTTAAATAATCAAATATATTACTATAATCACTTAATTCAATTTTCCCGCCAATATCCATAGTATAATCTGACATATAATTTTCCTCCTTATTAATAAATGTAGTGGTATATCTCTATAATAGAATAGTATTCCTTTTTATGATTGTTTTTATCCTTTCTTTAGTATATGAAATTTTTACCTAAAAAATCACAAATAAATACGGTAATGGCTATGATAACATATCCATTACCGTATTCAATCTATTTAGCTTTACTTGCCTTAATTTCATCTATAATTTTGTTAACTTCTATCTCTGGCACTTCTTCATATCTTACAAATTCTTTTAAAAAAGCACCTCTACCTTGAGTTATAGAACGTAATTCAGTTGCATATTTTCTTATTTCTGCAAGAGGAATTTCAGCTGTAACCTTTTGTTTTTCTCCTTCTGGCTCCATACCAATTACTCTTCCCCTCTTTTTATTTATATCAGCTATTACATCTCCCATATATTCATTAGGAATAATTACTTCTAATTTCATTATAGGTTCTAATAAAATTGGTTTAGCTTGTTCTAATCCTTTCTTATATGCAATTGATGCTGCCATTTTAAATGCCATTTCAGATGAATCAACTGAATGATATGAACCATCATGCAGTATTGCTCTTAATCCAATAACAGGACACCCAGCTAGTACTCCATGCTTCATACATTCTCTTAACCCCTTTTCCACTGCTGGTATAAAATTTCTAGGGACAGCTCCACCAACAACATTATCAACAAATTCTAATTCTTCTTTTCTGTCACTTCTTGGCTCAAATTTAATTACAACATCACCATATTGACCATGTCCACCAGATTGTTTTTTATGCTTTCCTTGAACATCAGCAAATCCTTTAATCGTTTCTTTATACGGAATTTTAGGTAAGCTTAATGTAATATCTGTTCCAAATTTACTCTTAATTTTACTTGCTATTATATTAATATGAGTTTCTCCTAGTCCAGAAATAATTATTTCTGCATTATCAACATCTCTAGATACCTCAAATACCGGATCCTCTTCTCTTAATTTACTTAAAGCTTGTGATATCTTTTCCTCATCACCTTTTGCTTTAGGTATAGCTGCCATAGAATAAACAGTACTTGGAAAATTCATTTTATCATATATAACTTTAAATTCAGGACTACACAAAGTATCACCTGTACTTGTATACTGCAATTTAGATATTGCTCCAATATCACCAGCTATTATGGTCTTAGTTGGTATTTGAGACTTTCCTGTCATAAAACAAATATGTGATAATTTTTCGTTCTTTTCCTTATTAGCATTTAAAACTACCATATCATCATTTGCTTGTCCAGTAATTACTCTGAAAAATGATATCTTACCCACAAATGGATCTGCTATTGTTTTAAATACTAATGCAGAAAATGGCTTATCTTCAGTAAGGTTAATAAATACTTCTTTGTTAGTATTTAAATCTAATGCTTTTTGAGGTATAGCATATTCTGGTGATGGGAAACATTCTATAATATCTTCAATTAAAGAATCTATTCCTATTACTTTAAGTGCACTACCACACATAACAGGCGCAATATCTCCGCTTGCACACCCTTTTATTAACCCTTTATAAATTTCATCATCACTTAAAGTTCCTTCTGCAAAATACTTTTCAAGTAATGCTTCATCAGTTTCTGCTACTGCTTCCATAATCATAATTTTGCAATGTTCAACTTTTTCCTTTAATTCTTCCGGTATATCTATTACTTCTACCTTTCTAGTTTTTGTATCATACACCTTAGCTTCATTAGAAATTATATTTATTACTCCCTTAAAATTTTCCTCTGTTCCAATTGGATATTGAATTGGAACAACACTTATACCAAATTTCTGATTTAAAGAATCTAATACATTATCAAAACTTGCATTTTCTCTATCTAATTTATTTATAAAAATAGTTCTAGGCAACTTAATCTTGTTACAATATTCCCAAGCCCTTTCAGTTCCTGCTTTTATTCCTGATACACCACTAATTACTATCATACCTACATCTACTGCTCTCATGCCTTGAATACATTCTCCATGGAAATCAGCATATCCTGGGATATCAATAATATTTATTTTAACATTATCTAATTCAACTGGTGCCATTGAAAGAGATATTGAAAATTTCCTTTTCTTTTCTTCTGAATCATAATCTAAAACAGTATTTCCTTCTTCAATTTTACCAATTCTATCTGTCACTTTTGCATAGTACAAAATACTTTCTGCTAGAGATGTTTTTCCTGTTCCATTGTGACCCATAAGCCCAATATTTCTTAAATTCTTAATACAATAATCTTTCATAAATTGCGCCAAACCCTTAAGCAAAATAATTCCTTATAAGCTGGCTTCCACCTGCCTTCCCCTAATATACTTTTTCTCATTAAATTCATATTTTATATATTATATGAAAAATTAAATCTGATAATTATATAATTCTACTTTTCTTTCTGAATTCCTTTACATGATTCTTAATTTTCTGAAAATTTCCATCTCATTAGCATATATTGTACCTCTTCTGCATATAATATAAATTTTTATAAGCCTTTTATTAAAAATACTTTAACTTTATACATCATCTTTTATTGTGGTATAGTTAAAAAAACATTATAATTTTATCTGTTAGTTAAGATCATAGTTGTGAATTTCTTTATATATAATGGAGGATATAAGATGAAAATATCAAAAAATTGTATTAAGTGGATTACTTTATTCTTTATTTTATTAGCTGCACTAATTTTTGCATGGGTATTGTTTGTAAACCCAAAGCTTGGTGTTGCTGATCAAGGTGATTTCGATAGAGTTATGAATGCCGCTGGTCTTTCTTTATTAGATTCAGATGTTAATAATCCGAATTTTATTCGATTTTATGAATATATTGTGACAGATTATAAGATTAACTCAATAAATAATATTTTTACTACTATAGGAGGCACAAGTATGGGTGCACTAATAACTTTAATTTGTTATATGTGTACATTATTAGGTAAAAGTGTTTTTAAAACTCAATATTTAGCAATTGCTTATTTTTTAATTTATTTATCTGCATTTTTAATAATACTTAAATCAATAAACTTAAAAAATCCAATTAAATATGCAATACTTATATTATTAACTTTATTCATTTTCTTTGATGGAAATTATTTAATTTGGTTTAATAGTCTATATGGCGAACCAATGATGATAAGTACTTTGCTATTATTTATAGGCTCAGTATTATACTACACATACTATAAATACTCATTAAAAAGAGAAGATAAATTATTCTCTAAACTTGTCTTCATATTTATATCTGCATTATTATTTATTGGATCTAAGCTCCAAGTAACAATGTGCTTACCATTTATAATTTTATTAATTGCTAAAATAGTTTGGGATAATAAAAAAAGCTTTTCTAAAGCAAATTTAGTTGTAATAGGAATTCTTTTTATATCACTTGTAGCCTACCCTATTGCAATTAATATTAACAGCGGAAGTCTTAGCAAAGATACTCAATATAATTCTGTATTCTATGGTGTTCTAAATGGTTCAGAGACTCCTGAACAAGACTTAATAGATATGGGACTTAATCCTGATATGGCTGTTGAAGCAGGAAAACATTCTTATTTACCTACAGATGAATATGTTAAATATATTCCTAGAACAGAAATTACTGAAGAAGAGTTTTATAGCAAAATGAGTAATGGTAAATTAGCCAAGTTTTATTTAACACATCCCAAAAGATTGTTAGATGGAATGCAATATACAGCTAATAACGCCTTTTATACAAGTACTGATTTAGGTAAAACTTATCAAGGATATAGTGAAGAGCCAATAACCGAATTTAGCAGATTTACTACCTGGTCATATATTAGAGAAAACTTCTTACCAAAGCAATTATGGTTCATTATTGCAATTTATTTAATTATGTTTATATATTCAATTATAACGTATAAGAGAAATAAATCTAATCCAGAAATGAGAATAAAATCACTTTTAATTCTAACCTTAATATTTATTAGTGGATTGCAATTTCCAATGCCATTCGTGGGCAATGGTCATGCTGATACAGCTAAACAACTATATCTATTTAATTTTATTTTTGATATATTTTTCATATTAATCTTAATGTATATTATCTATAAATTAATTGATTATATTAAAAATAAATACATTAAACAATAAATTGTATTTTCTAATATATTTTAAAAAGCGACTAAGATTTATAAAAAATCTTAGTCGCTTTTTGTGCATTATATTAATTATTAATAAATATTATTCTTGAATTCTTACATGAAGATTCCAGCCCCAACTCCAAGTGGAAGTTTTAACACAAACCAAACTATTAATAATAAACTCCATCCAATTAAAAATACTATTGAATATGGAACCATTGTTGATATTAATGTTCCTATACCTGTATCTTCATCGTATTTTTCTGCAAATGCTACTATTAAAGCAAAATAACTCATAAGTGGTGAGATTATGTTTGTAGTCGAATCTCCTATTCTATAAGCCATTTGAGTTAATTCAGGAGAATATCCTATTCCCATTAACATTGGAACAAATATAGGTGCTATTATAGCCCATTTTGCAGAAGCTGATCCCATAAATAAATTTATAAATGCCGTTAATACTATAAATCCTAATAATAATGGAACTCCTTTTATTCCTGTTGCTTCTAAGAAGTTTGCCCCCTTAACAGCAATTACAGTTCCTAATTTAGTGTATCCAAAGTATGCAACAAATTGTGCTGCAAAAAATACTAAAACTATATATGATCCCATTGCAGACATACTCTTACCCATTAATTCAATAACTTCTTTATCATTCTTAATAGTTCTATGCCCAATACCATATGCTATTCCAGGTATTAAAAACATAATAGCTATTATAACAACTATAGAATCCATAAATGGAGACTTTAAGATTTCATGAGTTTCTGGATTTCTTAATATTCCGTTATAAGGAACAACTAAACAAAAAAATCCTATTAAAGTTACTAAGAAAGATATTCCTGCAAACTTTAATCCTCTTTTCTCTTCTTTGCTGACTTCCATCTTTTCATCTTCATCATTTGATTTATAAATTCCTAATCTAGGTTCAACAATTTTTTCAGTAACTATTGTTCCTAAAATAGTTATAAGTAATGTCGATGCCATTATAAAATACCAATTTCCTGTTATAGCAACTTCATAACCTGGAGTGGCTAATGCTGCTGCTTCTGTTGTAATTCCACCTAAAAGTGCATCTGTTGGTCCAGGAATTAAATTTGCACTAAATCCACCTGATACTCCTGCAAATGTTGCTGCTATCCCTGCTAATGGATGCCTTCCAAAACTTTTAAAAATAACTGCTCCTAAAGGAATTAAAACTACATATCCAGCATCTGAAGCTATGCTAGACATAACTCCAGCAAATACAACTACAACTGTTATAAATCTTTTTGGTGTACTTGTAACTAATTTTTTTAACATAGCAGATATTAATCCACTACCTTCAGCAACACCAACACCTAATAGTGCAACTAAAACTGTACCTAGTGGCGCAAAGCCAGTAAAATTACTTATTGCCGTTGTAAACATATATCTAATACCTTCTGGTGTTAGCAAACTAACAACATTAACTGTTAAATCCTTGAGCTCGCCTGATGTTATATCAATTCCTTGATAATTAACTTCAACACCTAATTTATATGCAATATGAGATATAATAGCTATTACTGCACATAAAATAACAAATAGAGTGGTAGGATGCGGCAATATATTACCTACCCTTTCAATTACTCCAAGAACCCCCAACTTTTTCTTATTGTTTTTCATTTTTTCCTCCTTAGTGATATAAAGTCGTATTTTGTTAAAGTATAAATCCATTTTATATTAAACTATCAAAATTATATAATTAAATTAAATTTTTTTCAATATTCTCTTTAAATATTATCATAATGATATAATAAATAAGAGATAATTATAAAAAATATAATTATCTCTTATTTGAACCCATTTCATATACTAGTTTAATAATTATTGTTGTGATTCCTCCAGCTGTATCAATTAGTACATCTCGAACAGCGCCTTCTCTACCTTCTACAAATAATT
The DNA here is from genome assembly GCA_015058475.1 of Clostridium butyricum. GTDB lineage: Bacteria > Bacillota > Clostridia > Clostridiales > Clostridiaceae > Clostridium > Clostridium butyricum_B. The sequence goes on from SVCF01000001.1 coordinate 217,180, forward strand.
GATGAATTTCATCTGAACAAGCGTATAAGAATACTAAGCTCATTGTCACTATGATAGATTTCTTTCTATCGAAATATATATTCATCACATTACTCATAAATATTGCCAAAATCATATATTCTAAAAAATGTGCGAACTTCCTTAGCATAAAATTTGTGCGATCTCCAAATATCATATTCAAATCTAATCCAATTTCTTCAATTCTAGCTATAATACCCATACTTTGTGAATCTGATATATCAGCTGGTTGATGAGACATTATAGCTATAAAGCTCATCCAGCCAATCAATAGTATCCAATAAATAAATTTTCTTTTGTTCCCCATAGTTTCATTCCTTTTTTTAGTTAGTCATATATTTATTTATATAGGCTAGCGATTCTTCTAATAATTCTTGCCCCTTCTCTAGTCCTTCTACCTTAAGTTCTAAATTACATATTCTTTGATCAACTTGCTGCATAATACGCTTTATATCGTGCAGTAGCTTTTCTTCATATGTTACCTGAATACCTTCATCATCTATAAATACCCTTTCTGGAGGTGCTCCACATTCCATACATTTAATATATAATTTTTCTTTTTGTAGATCACTAAAAATCTTAAATACATTATTATTACAATTACTACAATTAGATAACATATTAAAATCATATGAACCAGAATTATAAAAATATATACTTCCGCAAACCTTACATTTAGCTTTCACTTTTCCATCTTCCATTGATATATAAAATTCATTTCCACTACACCCATCTTGTTTACATACAACAGTTCTCATCATCTCAAATCATCCCCTATTATTAATTAAGTATCTTAATTCTCTCTTGCTTCTTTTTCTAGCAACTCTATCTTTTTATCAATATCTTTAGTATCCTTTCCTGCCAATAATAAGTTTCTTTTTGTTAATTTTAATTCTTTTATTTCAGACTCTAAATAAGATATATCATTCATTTCAATATCTCTCCATTCTAAATTATCTAATTTATATCTCATATAATTATATTGTAAATTTTTTACAATATAATTATATAACATAAATCCTTTACTGTATATATTTCTTTTAATTTCATTCTATTAATATAGAAATAAAGTTCTACTTTTTACTATAATTAATATAAAAACTAATATAAAATTATAGCCTTATTTTTTGAAAGTTATGAATTTTATATTCTTATTAAATATATATAATTAAATTTTATTTTATTATGTCTATTATCTTTAATCTACGCAAAAAAATACAGACTATATTTAACTATAGTCTGTACTTAATGGTGGAGATAAAGAGATTCGAACTCTTGACCCCCTGCGTGCAAGGCAGGTGCTCTCCCAACTGAGCTATACCCCCGTAAATGGTGGACCTTCAGGGACTCGAACCCCGGACCTACCGGTTATGAGCCGGTTGCTCTAACCAACTGAGCTAAAGATCCTTATACATACCTAGCGACGTCCTACTCTCCCACACAGTCTCCCATGCAGTACCATCGGCGCTATAGACCTTAACTTTCCTGTTC